>MEVX01000001.1 GCA_001773135.1 candidate division WWE3 bacterium RIFOXYB1_FULL_43_24
GGAAAAAGTAGATGTGCAGGCAATTATAGAATTTTATTCCAGGTAAATTTTTAAAGGAGGAATTGATGATAGTCACTAAAGAAAATTTAAAAATAAACCCGATAAAGGAAGGCAACGAGATAAGCACTTACTCCGTTGAACCTCTCCCTACAGGGTTCGGACACACGCTGGGGAATGCCTTAAGACGCGTGCTGTTAACAGAAATTCAAGGCGCCGCGGTAACCCAGGTAAAAATTACCGGAGCATCGCACCAATTTACCACACTCCCCGGTGTAAAAGAGGATGTGGTTCAGCTTACACTGAACATAAAAAAGCTGAGATTTAAAATACACACCGATAATCCCGTCGTAGCAACACTTAGGAAAAAGGGAGCGGGTGCGGTGACAGCTAAAGATCTGGAGGTATCCTCGGATCTGGAAATAATGAACAAGGACCTTCATATTGCAACTCTCGCAGACTCAAAGAGCGAGTTGAATATCGAACTTATCGTTGAACCCGGCGTCGGATACTCCCCTATGGAAGAAAGACAAACTTCTAAAGTCGGAGTGATAGTTCTCGATGCCCTGTACTCTCCTGTGCTGAACGTGACTTATGAAGTAGAACCCACAAGGTTCGGAGATAAAACCGATCTTGATAAACTACTTATAACCGTAGAGACTGACGGAAGCGTACTTCCAAAGCAGGCGCTCGTTAAAGCTTCCGCTATTCTTAAGGGATACTATGAATCCTTCGAGAAATGGGAACTTGAAACAGACAAAAGTGTCGAACCCGAAGAAGAAGATACTACCGTAATCGATATAGAAGATGTAGCAGTTGACGAACTTCCTCTTCAAACAAGAACTATTAACGCATTGAAAAAGCACGGTATAGACACACTGAAACAGTTGGCAAAGAAATCAGACGATGAAATTGCCGATATCAAAAATCTGGGAGAAAAGTCACTTGAAGAAATAAAGAAACTTCTAAAAAAGGAAGGCCTTAGATAGGTAGGAAATAAGATATGAGACATAAAGTAGCAAAGAAAAAAATGGGAAGACCCGCAGGACATAGAGGGGCGCTCGAAAAGAATCTTGCTGTCAGTCTCATAATTCACGAGAAGATGGAAACCACGTTGGAGAAAGCCAAATTTGTCAGACCTTTCGTGGAAAAGGTTATCACAAGAGCAAAAAAAGGTTTTTCTTCATCTGACAAGGTAGTCGTATTTAACACGGTAAAAGAACTTAGAAAGACTATCGGTAATGAAGAGGCTGTAAGGAAACTTATGGATAACGTAGCAGGACGTTTCGAGAAGAGAGACGGCGGTTATACAAGAATAATAAAAACCGGCAATAGAGATGGGGACAACGCTAATACCGCAAGGATCGAACTATTACCTGCAGAAAGAAAAGAAGAGGCTCCTAAAAAAGTAGCGGTAGAAAAGAAAGCTGAAAAGAAGAAACCGGCAGCTAAAAAAACTGAAAAAAAGGAAAAGAAAAATGATAAATAAAACCACAGCCGCTAAAAAAGAACAGAACAGAAAGTGGTATTTTTATGACGCCACCAACAAAGTATTGGGAATGTTAGCAGCAGATATTGCTAAAATTCTGATAGGCAAAAACAATCCCGAATACTCACCTAACCAGAACACGGGCGGGGTGGTAGTAGTTACTAATGCAGAAAAAATAGCACTAACAGGAAACAAGATGAAAAAGAAAGTATATATGCACCACACCGGTTTCCCAAAAGGACTCAGGGAAGTGAAGATTGAAAAGGTAATGGCGAACGATCCTGCGCAAATACTAGTCCGTGCCGTAACAGGCATGCTTCCGAAAAATAAACTACGAAGCGAAAGATTAACAAATTTACATGTATACGCAGGCCCCGAGCATCCTCATAAAGCTCAGGAGCAGGCTAAATAGAAAACATCTGAGGGTAAACCTCAAAAGTAATATATTATGGTAAAAGAAAAAATACAGGAAAGAGCAAAAATAGAACCGAAATTCTTCTCAGGCACCGGAAGAAGAAAAACAGCAGTTGCGAGAGTGTTTATGTGGGATGACAAAGGCGATATCACAGTTAACGGTATGGATATAAATGAGTATTTCCCGTCAGAAAAGGAACAGATAGCCTGGACAAGGCCCTTCCATATTCTCGGAATTTCACATCCGAAAGCAAAATTTAAAGCCAGCATTAAAGTAGCCGGCTCGGGTAAATCGGCTCAACTGGGAGCTGTAGCACACGGTATTTCCGTTGCTCTATCAAGGATGAACGAAGAATACTCCGTAATGCTCCACAAACAGGGACTTATGACCAGAGATTCAAGAATGGTCGAAAGAAAGAAACCTAATTTACATAAAGCAAGAAAAGCTTCGCAGTATTCAAAGCGTTAATTTTCAGCCAAAACTTTTTCCAAGTTGTCTACAAAATTTTTAACTGAAAGTATTTGATCGCGTAGTTTACACTTTTCCATTTTATTCATATATATAATCGGTGTAGAAAAGACCTCTGATATTTCGTGGATTATTTTCTCAGGCGGAACGGCACGACCGGTTTCATAAGCCGAAACCGTCTTCCCTGAAACTCCTATCTTTTTTCCAAACCTGTATTGGGACAGTTTAAATGAGTTTCTTATTTCTCTTATCTTTCCGGCAATTTCAGACATATATATCGTGGGTAGAATTTAACATATTGAAATGTACATTGCAATAACCTAGATTATACATTATGAATATTCTCGAACTACCGGAAGAAGACCGTCCTCGTGAAAAATTATTAAACTTCGGGGCGGGTACAATGTCGGACGCCGAACTTGTTTCTATTGTCTTGTCCAGTGGAGGCAAAGGACAATCTGTTCTAGAACTATCTCAGAGTCTCATAAAGGAAGCAGGGACACTAACTGACCTTTTAAATTTTCCCGTTCAAAAACTCATCAGCTATAAAAATCTGGGAGAAGCCAAAGCATTAAAACTAGCAGCCATAAGAGAGCTGGCAACCAGACATAACATTAAAAATAAAAGCGTCCTTAAAATTTCAGCTCCCGGAGACGCTTACGAGTATATTAAGTCCAGTTTGTTCGGAAAAGAAACCGAACATTTGTACTTAATTGCCCTTAACGCAAGGAATAATATCATTAATAAAAGCCTGATTTCCGTAGGAACAGTAAACGAAACACTCATACATCCTCGCGAGATAATAAAAATTGCGGTTATGCACAACGCCGTTTCAATAATATTAGTCCACAACCATCCGTCAGGAGAACCCTACCCAAGCTCTGAAGATGTAAAAGTAACTCAAAGGCTGGAAAACGCGTGCAAAATAGTTGGGATCGGATTTACCGACCATCTCATCGTATGTGACAATTCTTTTTCCAGTATGCGGGCACAAAATTTATTGGGAGGGGGTGAACATAATTGAAAAAAGATAACAATCTCGTATTTTACTTAGCCGGGCTTGCCGTTGTAGTCAGCCTTGTTGCGGGCGTAACTTTTGCTGCATTCACGGATAAGGCAAAGGTTCTGGGGTCTAACTTCTCCATCGGAAGTGCTGATATCAGATTTTTGAACAATCTCCCTATGGGCACCGACCCTACAAACTTAGTCGACGAACTTCCGGGTCCGACATTCGGGAACATAGGACAAACCTGGTCGTCCGATTATCCCATCAAAATAATTAACAATGGCACTTCCGGTCTCAACATCACTTCCCACGCCTATTACGAAACTGCTAACGATCCGGCAGAACTTAGATCGGATATTAGCGTGGAAATATTCGAGTGGAATGACGCTAACGGCAACGGGGTTCTGGACACAGGCGAGGTAGGACTGAGTTTAGGTAAAAAAACAATTGTAAAGTGGAAAACTGAGGGGCTGGGGGTAGGACAAATGTATCCCGGACAACTGAGAGCCTTGGTTCTTAGATTCTCTACGGAAAATCTAAGCACGACAAAGCAGGGTAAAACCGCTTTGTTTGATTTTGAGTTTGAATCGGCACAACTTTAAGTTTAAAGCTGCGCGGTTCAGAAAAAATATTGTGGACAGGTACTACCTAATTATTTTTATAGTGTTACTTACGATAGCAGCAAAGACAGTAGGAGTTTCGTTGTACTACGTTTTAACCGGATCTATGAAACCTACTGCAGAGAAAGGCGATATAGTCCTAACAGTACCTGTCCGCAAAGTAAAAATAGGCGACATTCTTTCATTTAAAAAGGATGGGGTAGTTATAACACACCGGGTAGTGGAAATTCGCGAGGAATTCGGAGAAACGTACTTTCTGACCAAAGGTGATAGCAACAAGTTTAACGACCCGTACCCCATTCCGGGAAAAGAACTTCTCGGAAAAGTTATTTTTGTCGTACCTACCGGCAGCGTATTTAACCCTAACTACATACCTGTCCTTTACTGGATTATGGGTTTTACATTCGGCGGTCTCATGTATCTAATCTATCTACAAAACACCCCCCAACTCTGATATTCTTATGTTATGAAGTCTCTGCCCAGACTACCGCACGAATTTTTAATATGGTGGCTCGTAAGAGCACCCGGCCGGATACTCAAGATATCCTCCCGGATCATTACACTTACAAATAATCAGATATCCTTTACCACAAATTTTAGATTGTTATTTGTACCTCTCTTCGGCGACTACACGCTGGTAGGAAGGTTTATAGGCTTTGCCATAAGAGTCGTGTGGATAGTCTTTGGTCTTGTCTTTTATCTGTTGCTTTTGCCTCTTTGTGCTATTTTTCCGGTAGCTTGGTATTTGGCACCGGCGTTCATTTATAAATTCGGTGGTGCCCAGTATGCCCTAGCTTACGTTGTCGCACTCTACCTTTTATATCTATTGAGAAACCGCGATACTCCCAGAATTAGAGTTCGTGAGAATACAAAAGAAAATTTCCAGGCAAGCTCCAGAAAGAATGTGCTGATGGCCATGGATAAACTGGATTTAGACCAGGCTACCGGCATGAAGTGGCTTTTTGACCTTGACTCATCCGAAAAAATATTCGGGCGCTCGGAAATAAACAAGGAGCTCCTTTTTGAAAAATTAAAATCTTCTCCTTCTGTCCAAATCCAGGCCCTGGGTCAAGCGGCCTTCGCGGATGCTGTTAAATTTAAATCCAAGTACATTGAAACTGATTTCCTTTTATTGGCATTGCTTAACAACATACCAAAAATCGATATTATTTTGTCCTCCCTCAACAGCTCGATAAAAAATGTGGTGGGCAGCATCGAATGGGAAAGCGATAAAAGGAACGAAAAAGATAAAATATTTATCTGGCAGGACGACTATGAGGTTTTGTTTACAGGAGGTTTCGGAAAAGGGATGCTCGGCAGGGTTACACCTAATCTGGATGCCGTGTCACGTGATTTTACAAAAGAAATAGCTTTGGGAAGGTATAAAAAAATACTTGGACGGGAACCCGACATAAAAACAATAGCACAGATATTAAGTGGTTCTAAGGAAAATATTCTCATTATAGGTGAGCCCGGAAGTGGAAAAACTACCCTGGTAAAGGGAATTGCTCAAAGGATTATGGAAAACAACGACTATAAGTCTCTTAGCAACCACAGGCTCGTAAGCATGGATATAGGAGGTCTTATTTCCGGAGCCACGTCACCCGGTAAAATAGCCGAAAATCTTAAAAACGTGATGAATGACGTAAAAAGCTCAGGAGACATCATTCTTTTTATCGACGAGATACATAACTTGGTGGCCGGTGCAGGAGATTCCGATGCAGAAACTTCAAAAATCTACACCATGTTGGAACCTCATCTGGCAAATGACAAGATAAAATTTATAGGTGCAACAACAGTTTCAAATTACAGAAAATACATAGAGCCGAACGGGGCTTTCGCGCGGTTATTCCATTTAGTACAAATCGATGAGCTCCCTAAGGACGTTACAATAAAAATTCTTGAAACAAAGGCAGATAAGCTTGAAGACAAAAATAACATCCTCATAACATATCCCGCACTCGTAAAAACCGTAGAACTATCTGAAAAATTAATGCACGAACGAGTTCTTCCTGATAAAGCTGTTGATATTCTTAACAGAACTTCCACAAAGGTAGCAGGCAATTCAAAGGTGCTGACATCTACCGATATCGCCGAAGAAATAGCTGAGATGACAAAAATTCCTGTTGAAACAGTAACTCAGGACGAAGCACAAAAACTCCTTTCTATAGAAGAGACTATGAAAACAATGGTAATCGGGCAAGACGAGGCTGTTAGGCAGATATCTACAGCCCTCAGACGCGCCAGAGCGGGTATCAGAGATGAAAATAAACCGATTGCGAGCTTTTTGTTTGTAGGAACAACAGGCATAGGAAAAACCCAAACTGCAAAAGCCCTGGCTAAACATTACTTCGGAGATGTAACTAATATGATCCGGTTAGATATGAGCGAATACCAACAACTGGATAGCTTAAATAGACTGCTGGGGGATACATCAGGAAATGGTGGCTTGCTAACACAAATGGTGCGTTCAAAACCTTTTGCATTAATATTGCTGGACGAAATTGAGAAAGCACATCCCAATATTCTCCTCACTTTTCTACAAGTATTGGACGAAGGAAAACTTACAGATAATTCCGGGATGGAAATCGATTTTACAAACACAATTATTATCGCGACCAGCAATGTCGGAACAAAATCTATACAGCAGGTCTTTGCAGAGCACGGAACTTTAGAAAAAATGAGGGAACGCGCGATGGCAGATGTCAGAGAAAAATTTGCACCGGAATTTCTGAACAGATTTTCAGGAATAATAGTCTTCAATCCTTTAACCGAAGAGAACGTAAGAGAAATAACCCTCCTTATGCTGGACAAGGTACGGGAACTTTCATCGGAAAAAGGTATTACCGTAAGATTTAAACAGGATTTGGTCGACGCCCTCTCAAAAAAAGGCTACTCTCCCGAATGGGGAGCAAGGCCTCTGGCACGGGTTATTGAGGACACCGTGGAAACGTACATAGCCACTAAAATGCTCAAAAAGGAAATAAACGCCGGAGACCAGGTACTGCTCGGTACTGAAGCAATGGATTGAACAACGCCGGTGGTATAATCTCATAGTTATGCAGGAAATACTTCGTGAAAGACTCGAACAACTTAAAAAAGGCCTATTTATCGACGAAAAAAGAGCCAAAATCAAAACCCTCGAAGAAAGGGTAGGTGATGAAGACACCTGGAAAAACTGGGAGGAAGGCAACGCAGTTACACGGGATCTCTCCTCATTAAAAAAAGACATCGAAGACTACGAGATGCTCGAACTTATGGCCGAGGAAGGTGACAACGAAAACTTTGAACGGGAACTTCACCGTCTGGAACTCAATACGTTCTTCAAAGAAAAACACGATAAAAACGACGCGATCATCACCGTACATTCAGGGCAGGGCGGAACCGAAGCTATGGATTGGGCTGCTACATTGTTTAGAATGTACAAACGTTACGCAGAAAAAAACGATTGGGAATGGCACGAGGTTCATGTTGTTCAGGGAGATGAAGCAGGGATAAAAACAGGTACCGTTGAAATTTCCGGAAGGTATGCATACGGTTTTCTAAAAAATGAGGCCGGGGTTCACAGACTCGTCAGACAATCTCCGTTTAACGCCGATAATTTGAGACAAACTTCTTTCGCTCTTGTAGAAATTATTCCTTTGATAAACGAGGATATAGAGGACATTGAACTAAAGGAAGAAGATTTAGAGTGGGATTTTTTTAGATCGGGCGGAAGCGGCGGACAGAACGTTAACAAAGTATCTACTGCAGTACGCCTAAAACACAAATCTTCAGGAATAATCGTCGAATGTCAGGAAGAAAGATTTCAAGGAAAAAACCGTGAAAAGGCTCTGAAAATACTTAAGTCCAAACTATATAAACTGAAACTGGAAAAAATAGAAGCAGAAAAAAAGAAGGCAAAGGGCGATTACAAAATGCCCGGATGGGGCAATCAAATCCGCAATTACGTGCTTCACCCCTACAAACTTGTGAAAGATCTAAGAACCGATGTGGAATCAACCAATCCTGAGTATGTGCTTGATGGAGGACTGGAAGAGTTTATTGATGCGGAAATCAGAATCTAATTAAAGACTCCAGCCGGAAATCTTTATACCTACAATAACCGCTATCGCAAATACCAGAAACGCAAAGTTCTTTAACATATCCTTCTTAATCTCATTCATCGGAAGTTCGTGGTACCCCCCTTTGACTACAAATTTTTCGGTCTTTTCTCCTGTAACTACAGGCGAAATTTTGGGAGTTATAACTCCTTCACGAACAGACTGCGCACGCGCTATCTCTGCCAACCGTCTTTCTTTTTTTCTTAGCTTTGAAGATTTTTTGTTTCCCATAATGGACTATTCTACCAGATATTTAAGATACCAGATCATCCAGTTCATCTGAATACGAGGACATGCTACCTGTCAACAATTCTCTTGCCCTGCTTCCTCCTGCGGCGGGACCGACTATCCCTTTGGTTTCCATCTCATCTATAATCCTTGCGGCTCGTGAAAATCCTATTGATAATTTTCTTTGTAATAAGGACGCCGAAGCTTTACCCATAGAACTTACGATATCTACCGCTTCATCAAACAACGGGTCTAAGCCATCTCCCCAGGAACTGGAACCTGTTTTGCCGTCTTTTTCCATTGCCATACTAAGTACTTCTTCCAAATAGTCAGGTTCCACGCCTTGATGTGTGAGATAGTTGACGAGTCTTTCTATTTCTTTCGTATCAATGTAAGCCCCCTGCAATCGAATAGGTTTTTGAGCATCCGGTGGGACAAAAAGCATATCTCCCCGGGTCAAAAGTTTTTCCGCACCGGGCTGATCGATAATAACCCTGGAGTCCATCTGACTTGCAACACTGAAAGCGACACGCGTAGGAATATTTGCTTTTATTATTCCCGTAATAATATTAATAGAAGGGCGTTGGACAGCCAGGACAAGGTGAATGCCTGTAGATCTTGCCATCTGGGCAAGTCTTACTACTGCTTTTTCTACCGAATTTGAGTCCTGCATCATAACTTCAGCGAATTCGTCTACAACAATCACGATGTAAGGTAGTGCCTGGAATCCTGAATTTTCGTTGTATGCATCAAGGTTACGTACCCTGGCCTGCTCAAACAATTTCAAGCGTCTTTCCATTTCCTGAACTGCCCATTTAAATACAGCGGGCGTCTTTTCCATGTCCACTACTACGGGGGTAATTAGATGCGGGATGTTCTGATAGTGGATTAATTCGTTTCGTTTCGGATCCACGAGAATAAACTTCACCTCCTGAGGAGAAGCACGGAATAAAATTGAAAAAAGTATGTTGTGAATAAAGATGGATTTTCCGGAATTTGTAGCTCCCGCAATCAATATGTGGGGCATTTTCGCAATGTCATAAACATACGTTTTCCCTGCAACGTCCTTGCCAAGTCCAATCGCAAGTTTAGTTTTCATGCTTTTCATAGCCTCCGAGGTTATTATTGATTTAAAATTGACTACCGATCTGACGATGTTAGGTACTTCTATACCGATCTCCGAGGTGCCCGGGATTGGGGCTTCAATTCTTACGGATCCGTTAGGAGACGCGAGCGCAAGGGCAAGATTCTCGTGTAACGAAGCGATCTTAGAAACTTTTGCGACAGACTTGGTTTTTATTGCGTATCTTGTAACGGAAGGCCCGACTTTTGTATTCGCCACCTCCACATCTATCGCAAAGGATTTCAAAGTGTCCACTATCTTTTTTTCGTTAGCTTTAGTCTCAGATGAATCTCTGGATTCGGCAACAGGTTCTATTAATATGTCTAAGGGGGGTTCTTTCCATATTTTATTAGAGGGGGTCACCAAAAATGGCGGAGGAGAAATAGTCGCAATTGTCGAAGTAGCGCCCTCAGGAATAACCACAGGAACTGTAACAGGTTCGTATTGTGATGGGATTACTTCAAACTCGGGGTTCTCTTCGGTTTCCTCTCCGTCTCCGTACGCTTCTGCCGAAGCATCCTCCGTGTTACCTCTATCTTTACCATCGATGTTGAACTCGTCCTCACTAATCTCTTCAAACTCTCCCGTGTCCTCTTTCTTAAACGGCCACATACCTTTTAACGGCGACTTGATTAGGTCTTTCTTCTCCGACACAAACCCCAGTACCTGATCCAGTGAGACATCGAATAACAAAATTGTCGATATTAATACAGCTAAAATAAGAAGAACAGCCGCGCCATATATACTCACGGCGCTAATCAGGAAAGAACTTATCTCATAACCTACCATTCCCCCTCCCAAACCATTCTCAGCAGCTTCCAAAGCATCTACCCTTTTAATAAAAACGTGAGACAGACCCGATAAACCCAGTAGGGCTAACACCAATCCTGCTACAATTCTAGGTTCTTTTAATTTTACTTTTAGCTTCTGAATAAACAGTGAACCTGAGATTAGAAAAAGAAATGGCAGTATTATAGACGGTTTTCCAAATAAACCGGTCATGAAACCCTTTATTTTAGCATTCACCGAGTAGGAAGGGACAAAATAGGCTATTAGACTAAGTAACCCCACAGTCACCAGCGTCAGTGCTATCACCGACCTTATAGTATCGGGCTTTATACTAAAATTTAGCTTAAATTTCCTTTTTCTACCTCTTTTTGGCATTGGGTCAATTATATCATTACGACAACCTAAGTTACGCAACCGGAAAGCGAACAAGAAAGAGGTTCACGTCAGCTTTATTTTAAGAAAACCTATACGTTAAGCGCGTGGACAATAACCAACGGAGAACTTCTTGTTTCCTTAAAGAGAAAGTCCTGAATTTCACTTTCAAGCTTTTTCTTTTTTGCCGGCCACTCCAGCGGTTTCTCTGACAACTTCTCCAGAGTCTTGGTCACAAACTTTCTGGATTTATCCATAAGCTCCTGGGAAGCTTTTACGTAAATGAAGCCGCGTGTTACTACTTCCACATTGTCTTTTAATAAGTTTCCCTCTTTCGATGGAATTACCACCACGAAAACTCCGTCGGAAGACAATTGATCTCTGTCTTTTATTACAACCGGGTTGATAGTGCTGCCCGATCCTGCAGTATCAATGTAAACAGGAACAGTTGCAAGTCGTCCCGATTTTCTGGCTCTGCCTGAAGAAAACTCTACAGTGTCCCCTTCCAAACATTCGAACACCCTGTCTTTCGATACTCCGAGTTCTCCCAGCATATTGGTGTAAGCCCGCATTCTGGTGATGGTTCCGCCGATTGGTATAAAAAACTTTGGTTTCACAACAGACGCAATGGTCATTAAATCACCTTTTGTACCATGACCTGAGACATGAAGATTATCCTGTATTCTGCTGTACACGACTTCCGCTCCGAACAACGTAAACGCGGACATTACCCTTTCCACCGCCACGTCCACTCCGGGAGGATTCGGATCAGCCGAGAAGATCACGATAGGATCTTTCTCCAACACTATTTCTCTGTGCTCACCCCTACTCAATCTACCGAGAGACGAACCGGGTTGACCGTAACATCCTGCGATAATGTAAACAACGTCGCCCTGAGGAAGTCTTCCTGCTTCTTTTTCATCGACAAAAAGATCGTCGTGAAATTTTATTACTCCCAATCCTCTGGCAACTTTTACACTTTGTTCGATGGAACGTCCGCTTAGGACAACTTTTCTCCCATGCTTTAGTGCGGCGGTCATGATTTGACTCATTCTCGAAATATTCGAGGAAATCGTTGTGATAAACATCTGTCTACCCGAATTGCTTTCAAAAAGATCGGTGAATGTGTTTGATAACGAGCTTTCACTTTTTGAGTTACCTTCTGTTAAAACGTTTAGACAGTCGGATAATAGACACAGCACTCCCTGCTGACCGTATTTTGCAATCGTGTTCAAATCTATCGGTTTGTCCAAAACAGGAGTCCAGTCTATTTTGTAGTCCGCCATGTGCAAAACAACACCTTCAGGAGTGTCTATGGCTAAACCCATTGTAGAGGGCACGGAGTGATTAACTCCGAACGCTGAAATTTTAAACACTCCTGCCGTTACCGTACCGGTGCCGGGTTCCAGCAATGTAAAACGTGTTCTTTCCGCTAAATGCTTAAATCCTTTGTCATTGAGCCTTTCTTTCAGAAAGCCCTGTACCAGCTTACTGGTATATATCGGGATATCGAGCTGATTTAGCAAAAACGGTACTGCTCCGAAATGGTCTTCATGACCGTGCGTGACAAATAAACCCCTTATTTTGTGAGAATTTTCCAGTATGTAAGTAAAATCCGGTATAACAACGTCAACCCCGTAAAGGTCGCTGTCGGGGAACCCGACTCCGCAGTCAACCAAAATTATATCGTCACCATATTCATAAACCGTAAGGTTTTTTGTGACCGACTCAGTTCCGCTTAAAGTTATTATTTTAAGCTTTTTCTTTGCCGCTCCCTTTTCTTCTTGTGAAATTGAATTTACGTATTGTTGGTCCATATGATAAGTTTACAAACCCAGAACAAGTTGTCCATCATCTATTTGCTGGTCCGTTTGCACGGGAATGTCTTTAACTCCTTTTTTAATTAAATCTAATGTTTGCGGAATCCTTCTAAAATCTTCTACAAATCCGCGCATCATCTCTGGATTCCGTAGAGCTGCTGCGGGATGGTAAATCGGATACACATTAAAGTTTTTTGCGCGCAATAATGTACCCCTGTCACGGGAGATTCTTCCTTCCGGGTGAAAGTAATTCAAGGCAAATCTTCCGAGTGTGACAATTAGTAATGGTGAAATTATCCTAAGCTGGTAAGCCAGGAATTTTTCACACGCCGCTATTTCATCGGGAAGAGGGTCACGGTTCTCTGGAGGCCTGTGTTTAACAATATTACCTATCCAGACATCTTTCCTGGACAACCCTATATCGGATAGTGATTGCTCTAAAAGTTTTCCCGCCCTTCCCACAAAGGGTCTTCCGGTTTCGTCTTCGGTACGTCCGGGAGCTTCACCGATAAAAACAATTTCGCTACTTATACTTCCTTCACCGGGAACGGCATTTATAGCACCCGAATGTAAACGACACTTTTTACAAGCTTTCACAGCCACGGCGACCTTTTCCATCATTTCTTCTTTGTTCATATTATTTGGGGAGATAGTATTTTAAATTATCGGCGTTTATAACAACCTTGTCCGTTTTGCCCTCAACAATCTCTTTAGCAACTTTTCTGCAAATTGCCTCCAAAGTCCTGGTAAGACTTCGGATTCCGGAATCGTAACCAAACGGCCTTATTATCCCCGGCCATAAGTTCGGATCTATCTCCAACTCTTCCGGTTTTAAGCCCGAGTTCTCGATGACCTTGGGGAACACGTAGTCTCTCGCAATGACCATTTTTTCGGCGTCAGAGTACGAAGGCATTTTTATAATTTCCATCCTGTCCAGCAGTGCCGTCGACAACGGACCGAGATTGTTTGCGGAACAAATAAACATTACGTCCGACAAATCTACAGGAAAATCTATGTAATGATCCCGAAAAGCTATGTTTTGTGCAGGATCCAAGATTTCAAGTAAAACAGCCATTATGTCGGACTGTAACCCTTTTTCGCCACTTGCTTTCTCTATTTCATCCAAAAGAATAACAGGGTTTTTAACACCCGCACTTATTAAAGCCTTTATGATCAAACCCGGTTCAGATTCGGGAAAAGCCTTACTTCTGCCTCTTATCTCGAGTGTGGAACCGATGCCTCCCATAGCGATTCTTACGAACCTTCTCTTCATCGCCTCGGCGATTGAAATCGCGAGAGTGGTTTTACCAACCCCTTGCAACCCGACCATCAAAAGAATAGGCGCCCTACCCAACGCATCCTTCTTCCTTTGCTTCAATAAGATAAGCGAAGACATGTATTCCAGAATTCTTTCTTTTACGTAATCGAGTCCGTAGTGGTGCTCATCCAAAGCTTGTTTGGTGGCGGCTAAGTCCAATCTATCTTCAGTCTTGGCTACCCAGGGAATGGAAGTAACAATCCCTATGTACCTCGCCAAAGTGTCGTATTCGGTCGCGTAGTGCCCCAGGTTGGCCATTCTATCCAATCTCTGGATCATTTGCCTTAACCGGTGAGCAAGATCTTCAGGAATACCCTCCGTCCCGTTAACTTTCGCTGTTAACGTTTTTAATTCTTCAAACAAAAAGTCTTTTTTCTCTTCTTTATCATTCATATTCGATAAATCCATAATAACTCCCGGATTTCATATAGCTAAGCACTAAGGCTTTTAAAGACTCGGGCATAGCCCCCGTATCAAATTTATTAACATATCCTACACCAATGTCGGTAAAGACGAAAATTTTGGATCTGACGGTTTCCGGGATTTTATTTTTTATATTCACGTAGGATGAATTTAAATTTAAACCTTTTTTCAAACCTCCGGAAACTTCTGATATCTTGTTTCCCATTTCTATATTATTCGTAATGATTACGAGCTCATCGGAAATTATTTCGGAAAATCCGCCTGACACATATTTTTTGTAGGTTCCGGCTTGAGTTTTTTCTTTTGGAAAAAATAAAATACTTATTCCATCTTCCCCTTCGAGCTCCTCCGCCGGATCTACAACAATTAAAAATGGGGGGTGGTTTGCAGTTTTCAGAAAATCCTGATCAAAGGAATTTACAATACCGAAAAAATTCAGCGCGTCAGTAAAGTCTGAGGAAGAGTAGAACACGACGGAAAAATTTGTATCAAATGGGAGAAAGCCCGCAGTCTCTATATTTTTCCCGGCAGCAACTACCTCTTTTTCCGCTGTCACGGTTCCGGAAGGTAAGCCCAAATTGTCGGGCGAGCCCACTGCCTTCGGAAATACGATCTCTAACATAGTTTTACCGTTGGAAACTGCCTTGTTCGTCAAATGGGTGGATAAAGTCACCGAGGCAACTAACAGCAAGAATACTCCGGCCCCGGCTAGCAACCCCCAAACAGAAAAAATCGAACCGGTAGATGGTTTCTTCTGCTCACCGGAAACCTGGAGGTACCGTCTATCCGTCTTGCCTACGGAATTACCAAGTACGGCACCACAGGAAGAACAAAAATAAACATCTACCTTTGACAAATTTCTTCCACACTGGGGGCAGTTTCTCGACATCAAATAAATTATAACAGCTCAGAGCCTAAAGGTTATCAATTCTCCAAACCGTCTGATTTGGGTTCGAGTGCTTTATGCGACAAACTGATCTTTCCTTCAGGACCGAGTCCTATTACTTTAACTTTTACTTTATCTCCGGGTTTGTACCAATCTTCGACTTTTTTGACGTACGAATTGGTTATTTCACTGACGTGCATCAGACCTACCCTGCCCGGTAATATCTCAACAAGAGCACCAAAGTCCAGAAGGTCTTTGACTACTCCGTCAAATACCTCACCTGTTCTAAGTTCTCTTGTTAATCCGTCTACTATCTTTGCGGCTTTCTGAACATTTTCCATCTCAACCGCAGATATTATTACGGTACCGTCCTCTTCGATGAATATCTCGGACTGAGTAGTTTCCTGAATTTCCTTTATAACTTTTCCGCCACTTCCGATCACCATTCCGATTTTTTCGGGATTAATCTTAAGCATTGTGGTCTTAGGTGCATACTTGGAAACCGTGTCTTTAGGGGCGGTTATCGTCTTTTCCATCTCATCCAAAACTTTCATTCTGGCCTCCTTGGATTGAGCAATAATATCCTTAAGGATTTCAACCGGTATTCCCTTTACTTTCATATCGGCCTGTATGGCTGTAACGCCATTTCTTGAACCGGCCATTTTAAAATCCAGGAATCCATAGGCATCTTCAAGGTAAGCTAAATCGGTCATTATCTTGTAGTTGCTAAAATCGTCGGTTGTTATGATACCGACACCTACACCTGCAACCATTTCTTTTAGAGGAACACCCGCGTCCATTAACGCCAAGGTTGAACCGCAGGTAGCAGCCATCGAGGATGAACCGCTCGAAGAAAGCACCTCAGAAACGAGAAGTACTGTGTAAGGAAATTCTACTTGGCTGGGTATTACAGCTTTCAAAGCTTTTTCTGCCAACATCCCATGACCTACTTCTCTGGATTTAGGAGCCCCTATTCTACCCGTTTCACCTGTCGAAAAGGGTGGGAAGTTGTAATAATGGATAAATCTCTTATTGAATTCTCCATACATGTTCTGTACCAGTAACTCCATCGAAGGGGAACCTAATGTACATACAGTTAAAGCCTGAGTTACCCCTCTTGTGAAAAGAGCAGAACCGTGGGTTCTGGGCAATAGACTTATTCTGGAACTGATTTCCCTTATATCCTTAACGCCTCTTCCGTCGGGTCTTTTTCCTTCGTCAAGAATCAGGTGTTGGATTGATTTCTTTTCCAGCTCTTCCAAAGCCAGGATCATATCAATTTTTTTGTACTTTCCTTCAAGACCGGTCAAAACCTTGTCTTTCATTTCTTCCCTTTTATCTTTCAGCTCGGTTTTGTCGAATTCCATCCTTATGATTTTATCTATGGTTTCTTTTGCTATTGCAGATACGTCTGCGATTATTTCTGCGCTTAGTGCTTTAGGTTCATATTTATAAACCGTATGCTCGGGATTCACCTCCATTGCAAACTCTTTTATAAGTTTGAATATAGGATCAGCACCGTCGCGCGCAAAATTAATAGCACCGAAGATATCATCTTCGGGTAAAATGTCGGCTTCAGCTTCAACAGCTAAGAACTTTTTCTCATCTCCGACAAAAGAGATCATCATGTTCAACTTAGAACCGTCTTCTAAAACAGTGCTGCTCGGGTTTAGAATGTAATTTCCGTTAACTTTTCCGACTCTTAAACTAACCATAGGTCCGTCCCAGGGAAGTTCGCTGGCCGATAATGCTGCTGAAACTGCGGTCATCGCTGTAAACTCAGGGTCAGCGTCGACATCAAGTGACAAGATGGTAGCAACAACCTGTACTTCATCCACGTATTCCTTGGGAAACAACGGTCTGATAGCGTGGTCTATTAATCTTTTGCTGATTATTGCTTCATCGGTTGCTCTTCCATCTCTCTTAACAAAACGGGATGATTTTATTGTTCCACTCGCATACAACTTTTCCTCATAATTTACTGTTAACGGGAAAAAGTCTATGTCGGGCATGGGCGCGCTATGCACAACAGTAGCCAAAATAACGGTGTCCCCATACGAAGCCTTTACAGCCATATCTGCCTGTACGGCGAGCTCACCTGTTTCGAGCACAAGGTTTCGCCCTGCGAAATTTATTTCTTTCTTTACGATTTTATTCATTTTTATGTAAGCCGGGTGATAAATGTGGGGATTAAGACTTAAAATATTACGCACATACTGCTTGTGCCCAATACATTAACT
>MEVX01000002.1 GCA_001773135.1 candidate division WWE3 bacterium RIFOXYB1_FULL_43_24
AATTCTTAGTTAAAAAAAGGAATTTTGCGTTCTTCTTGCCTTAAAGTTCTTGAAAGCTCTTCGGATTTCAAAGTACGGCGACAACAATATATACACATCATTGTGCGCGGAAGAAAGGATACACTAGCAAAGTACAAATAGCAATATATTAATTAGTTGTCAATATTGTGCTACAGTTTTCTAAACGGGCGCATAAACGATCTTATTAAAGATTCTAACAGAAAAGGAGAGAGAAATGATTGTTCTGGTTGCGTGCGGAGGCCAAGATTATCAATGTTATTTCGACGAAATCCCTCGTCCTGAAAGCATTATCGAGGGAAGGGAGTTACAGAACGATGCTCTGAGGGCCCGGGTTAACAAAGAATTCGGCTGTATGGCTGTGGTCAAATACTGCGGTGCAGCTTGGAATTCTATCCGTGGAGAAGAAATGACAAAAATCGAACTGCTCCCGATTAGACAGATCGAATTGGTCCGTGTGTAGCAACAAATTCTCCGAAGGCGTAATTAAAAAAACCCTTCGGAGATTCTCTTTTACTTACTCTACAAAATTAATTTCAATCGAATCAGTATTAAATAAATCTGAGATAGTTTTCGGTAAGGACGGTTTATCAAAAATCGGTGAGCACGTGATTAAATCTACATGAAGAGCGTTGTGCTCAGGCCATGTATGAACTGTAAGGTTGGAATTGGATAGCACGTACACAAAAGTAAACCCCTTTCCCTTAAACTCGGTTATTTTGGTATCCACTACTCTTAATCTGTGGGTACGGCAAAACTCATTGAGCAACCCAAGCATTTTTCTCTTGCTCTCCAAAAGCAACGTGGAAACTCCGAACACCTTTACAACAACGTGATCCACAAAAGGAAATCTTTCTTCTTTTTCGGTCTCATACGTGTATATTTTGCGGTTTTTTCTTATACCTTTATATACAGCCGTGGAAGCTAAGCTTTTTAGAATATAAAGTGAGCTTGCGGATCCTATAGATTCGGCACCGTCGTAGTGTGCAAAATTGTTGATCTTATCCTCTATTACTAAGTTTACCTTGCCCAAAATCTCCTGAATTTTCAAAAACTTTTCAGGTGTCCTTGAACTATTTCCGTAGAAAAAGAATATTTTTCTATTGGCAAATCCCCCGCCCCCGATCATCTCTAAGGACCTTTCAAGGAAAAGTTCGGCGCCATAGCGGGTATAAGGAGGATCCGTCAGAACTACGTCAAAACGTCCCAAATACTCCTCTTTTAACTCTTCTCTACAATCATAATGAACAGTACGAACATTATCTATACCCATACTCGCTGTTTTTGCCTCAATAAAGGACAAAAGGTCGTTATCTACATCAAAAACAGTGAGAGACCTAAAACCGCCCTCAAGAAGAATTAATGCTATAGAAACCAAGTCATCGTCTCCGATCAATGCTATATTTTTACCCATAACCTCACCCCGCGCTATCATAACCTGAGCTTTCTTAACCGAAGTTTCAACCGTTGCATAGAATTGGTCGATCTCTCGGGAGGCTCTTTTTTTGTATTCTGCCCGAACTAACGCGAATTTTTGAGCTACTTCTTTATCACACACCATGAGATCCCCAAAAGACCATAAGTATGGCCTCAGTCCTAATTGCCTGAGTTCTTTTTTCGCTGTTTCCGTCAAAATAACCTCGTCTCCGTCTTTTTTTTCTAAATACGGGCTAATTGATTTCTTAAACCCCCTTAGGGTTTCTTTCGGCAAGCCTGTCGCTTTAATAAGAGAGCCGTCCGAAAGCAATACAAAAAGCAGGCCCTCAATCTCACCGTCGGATAAGCCTAAATTCGCTCTTTTCAATTTTTCTATCAACATCCTTTTATCCACGGCCTTATTATACAGCCAAATAACAAAATTCTAGTATCCGTAGGAGTTACACGGTACTCAAATCGTCCGGTCACATTTATATTCAAAACCATGAGAAAAGAATTTTTACTTCCCGCGGTAATGCTGTTAGCTATATGCAAAACAACAGCTTCCGATTGGACATCCGTTTCCACGCCCACAAATAAACTTACGACTATCGAGGTAACTCCCGAAGGAATTGCGGCGGCAGAGTTTGACGACAGGTTGTGGTTAAACCCATACAACGGTGTTTATCTTTCTGAGGACACGGGGGTTACTTGGGCAAAAGTGGGATTGCAGGGAAAAGGTGTTAAGATTTTGAAGTATAAAAACGGGCAACTCTACGCAGGAACTTTCTACACAACCTCTACTTCCCGGGGGTTGTTTGTCAGCAGATATCCATATTCTGATTGGGAACATCTCGGACCTGCGTACAACGTAACTTCGATCGATAACTGCGGAGATTATATTTACATGGGAACAACTCATAACGGCCTTCAAGTTTCTCCTGACAAGGGTAACAGCTGGTCACAGAAAATCGGAGCGGGGGTCGAAGGTCCTGAAATTGTAACTGTTTATTGCTGGGATGAGTCGGTCCTCGCTTCAACGAGGACTATAGTTTACAAAAGTAAGGATTGTGGGGAAACTTGGGAAGCACTCAGCGAGTTCAACGGAATAAGTATTTACTCTTTTACCCGCACCGGCAACTACATCGCAGCTTCGGGAACAGGTTACGAAGGGATATATATTTCGGAGGATGGGGGTGAAAATTGGGAAAAGATGCCCCTTCCGGGATTAGACATATCAAGAAAAGTTACTTCTCAGGGACAGTACCTTTATACAGCTAACGGAAGAGAGGTGTTATCAACACTGAACCGGTATAAAAGCACTGAGGATACTTTTTTAGACTTAATAAACACCACAGACGTCATAGATCTCGAAGCATACGAACCTTCAGAGTACACGCTGCTGGCGTTGAACTCTTCAGGAAAAATATTTAAAAAGGCTATTGATGACTATTTGTACTCTCCTGTTCTCGACCCTCCGCTGAATCTACAAAATGACTGGGAGTTGGTAGAACAAATTAATTCGTATTTCGATCACGAGTATCCTTTTCTTGGCTACCAACACCGCCCGGAGCCTAGTGAAACCGGCAGCACCACATTAAAATATAACGGAGAAAAAGCACCTATTCCGGCTATTTACTACAGTTCTCATAACGGAGTTGATTTTGACGCAGAGTACGGAGACCCTGTTTTGGCATCTGCGGGCGGAAACGCCAGTTATTACTATTGCGGAGACTGTGGAAACACAATCAAGATAGATCACGGAAACGGGCTTCAAACAGTCTATATGCACCTTCAGAATAACCCCGTGGTACAAGGTAATAGCGTCATCCGAGTAAATAATGGGGACGAAATAGGCAAGGTTGGCTTAACGGGGCGTACAACAGGCCCTCATATCCATTTTGGTGTCGTGTCAGATGTTGACGGGGACGGTCTCTTTTCCGACGAATATCCTCATGGAGTAACCGACCCCTTCGGGTGGAATTATTCGAAACTCACAGACCCGTGGTCAGAACTTTCTTGGAACGACTCCCTAGGGACGCACACTGGAACACTCAGCAGAAATTTATGGAAAATACTTGCTCCTGCCAAACAAAGCACCCCCCTACTAAACTCCGCAAGAGTAACGCTGGGAAATAAGGTTGTTGAAATAATTAACGACGCCGGAAAAAGTTTTTTGCGGCTAACCTTGGAACATAATTCCAAACCTCTTATCGAACCTCCTTCCCCGGGTATGGATTACGTCAAGGGTACGGCATTTGTAATTAACGTTGTTGATCAGCTCGGGAATTTGTCTTCAGCAGCGGCCGAGGTAAGAATTAAACTTTCAATTTCTCCGGAGGAGCTGGTTCGGTTTATTCCTGCAACCATAAAGATATTCAGATGGGATAATTTGGTGGCCTCCTGGGTAGAAACTGCAAGCAGTTATGACTCCTCAACAGGCGTGGTTGAAGGTATATTGGGTCACTTTAGTTATTTCGCAGCTTTCGGAGAAAGCTCCAGCTCCCAACCTGTCTATACTCAAATAAATATTTCTCCGGAACCAATTGACGGAGTTGTGGATACATTTCCGGAAGTATCGTTTTCAGGTAATGGCACTTTTACGGTTTATTCTTTAGATGGCGGTTTAACATGGAGGGATTACTCGCAAGTTATAAATTTAGATAAACCGGGATTATTCGATATTTTATATAAATCAGTAGGGGGTGAGGGAAAATGGGAAGAAACTAAAAGCTTTGTACTAAAGGTAGGAACGGATCTTGCTACCAAGAGAATCCGAATAGTTGGTGCTTCTTTCGCAGTGTCAGAGGATGATACCTCCCCCTAGCACTTCCTTGTCTCTGTAGAATACGGCGCTCTGCCCCGGTGCCACGCCGAATAATTTTGAGGAGAGATTTACCGCCAACCGTCCGTCTTGGGACTTCTTAACATCGGCAGGTATTAGTTTTCCCAGGTGTCTGATTCTAACGCCACACTTTATTGCATCAGCATCGGTAAAGGGGTCTCTTCCGATCCAACTCAAATCCGATACCTCAAACGTATCCCTTAAGGCCTCCTCGTAACTACCGATCGTCAGAGTATTTGAACCGGCGTCTTTGGCAATAACGTACATCGGGTCTCCGAAATACTTGTTAAGCCGGAATCCGTGCCTCTGTCCGATAGTTAGGAACCATGCCCCGTCGTGATCCCCCACCACCTCTCCTGTGGAAGTAACAACTTTTCCCTTTTTTTCTTCTATCCTTTTTTTAAGAAAATCCTTTATATCTACTTCCCCGATAAAACAAATCCCCATGCTTTCGGGGCGTTTGTACGACGGGAGCATTTTATCTTTTGCCAGTTTTCTAACTTCCGGTTTTTGTAATTCCCCTAACGGGAAAATGGTATTTTTCAGCTGCTTCTGCCCTAACCTGTAAAGAAAGTATGATTGGTCCTTACCTTCGTCAGCCCCTTTCATAAGCTTAAATTCTCCGTTCTCACTCTTCACTCCGGCGTAATGTCCCGTGGCCACAAAATCGAATCCTTCCTTCATAGCCCATTCGTAAAAAATGCCGAACTTTATTTCTTTATTACACATCACATCGGGATTGGGAGTTCTACCTGCTTCGTATTCGGTATAAAAGTAATCAATGACTCTCTCCTTGTACTCGTCACGAAAGTCCAGTATTTTAAACGGGGTATCCAGTGCCGTGGCAGTCTGTAGTGCGTATGCTTTGTCATCGTCAGCCGCGCAACCATCGTCTTCTATGTCCCAACATTGCATATACACTCCGGTTACCTCGTACCCCCGCTCTTTTAACAATAAGGCAGCTACGGAAGAGTCAACACCTCCGCTCATCCCTACAGCTACCTTTTTAGTCATAGATGTACCCATGTGAAACATTATATATCCGAAAGTAAAAAATTAGATCCGGCACTTTGTCACTGATGTGTGCATGGCGTCAACAATGTCATTTATTATGTCCAGGGCTTCTTCGTACCCCAATCTTCTGTAGTTGTGAGGGAAATAGTGGAAAACCAGGTTTCGACCTCTTTTCCAAACCTGCCATAGTTTCCGAGCAACGTCCCTGCCTTCTTTTCCTTTACCGCACACCTTGTCAAAAACGTTATTTTTCTCTTTTATATAGTTCGGGTTTAGAATACGGCCGATTCTGATATCGTCACTGTAATACTCTTCTTTGGAAATCAGTCTCATATCAAGAAAAAATCTTTTCAGGAAACCTTCATATCCTTTTGCAAAAGGAAAAACTAAAAAGGAATAGTCGGAAATGTTGTCCTCTTGGTGATGCGTGTGAACAAAGTTCAATATGAGCTCACCATCTTCTAATAATCCCCGGATCTCCTCGGGCATGTACTGCCACAAGGCGGAATCGCGTTTTATTACTTCCATAAAATTAATTTTATCTGAAACATGCGGATTATTCGATACTTTAATTAATCTGAGAGTGTGCCCGCTACAAAGTGAGATGCGGTAAATGCCTTTACCGGAACTATTAGTGCATTAACCTTTTTTCCCTCTGCTTCAAATTCTACAGTTTCTAAACCCGTGAACTTGCCCTCAGAAACGTAAAAAGTTCTTTGGGCTGACCCCCACCCGGGTTTAGAGAAAAATTTCACATACTCAATATCCTGGGCGTCCGGGGCTTTAATAAAAGGCAGTGTGTACGAACTGACCTCACCTCCACTTGTCATAGATAATTTCTTTCCCGAAAAAAGAGCTTTCTTGCACTCATCAAGATCAGCGCAACCGTATTGGTATAAATCCCAGGTTCCCTGCGAAGAGTTAACCACTACAGAAAAGCCTTGCGAATAGCCGGCGTCGGCAACACCTTTAACTTGGGAGCCGGTTTTGGTTCGGGCAATGTAAAAAGCAAAGGGAGCAGCTATAAAAAATACCGCAATAATAAAAAATAAGACTCCAAAACCTTTTCTCATACGCAAATGAACTCATAAATTGGAGGGCACGTCAAGAAGTTTTATAGCCTGTATAATACAAACATGAAACAGCCTAAGATAGCTTTTGTTCACGACTATCTCCTAAACTATGGAGGGGCTGAGAAGGTTCTGGAAGCGTTGCTGGAGATGTATCCTGAAAGCCCTGTGTATACTAGTATGCACGAACCGGAAAAGCTTTCGAACGCAATAAACAAGCAGAAAATAATATGTCCCGAAACCGCCCTTTTTAAAAAATTTCCGAAGTACTTAACGTTTCTCATGCCATTAGTTTTTGAAAATTTCGATCTGCGGGAATATGACATTATCGTTTCGGATTCTTCGGCATGGTCAAAGGGAGTCATCACAAAACCGGAACAGTTGCATATAAGTTACATTCACACACCTCCGAGATTTTTATACAAATATTCTGTTGAGAGTATGAAAAGATCCGCCTGGTACTTCAAACCCTTCGTTACGGTCCTCGATTCTCTTCTAAGAGTGTGGGATCGTAGCGCGGCCCAAAGACCAAACTATCTTATTGCCAATTCGGAAGAGGTGCGTTCAAGGATTAAAAAATTCTATGGAAGAGACGCCTTGGTTATATATCCTCCGGTTGAAATAGACGTGAAAAACAGCGGGAGTCCGGCTGAAAAAAATAGGGCGCCTTACTTTTTGGTTCTGAGCCGTCTCGCTGCCTACAAAAATATTGATCTGGTCATCAGGGCGTTTAAAAATATCTCTACGGAGCTCTGGATAGCCGGTACAGGCCGGGAAGAAGAGAGGTTGAAGGAGCTGGCAGGACCCAACGTAAAGTTTTTAGGAAAAGTCAGCGAGAGCGAAAAGCACTCTCTTATTGAAGGGTGTCTCGGAGTTATAAACGCCGTTAAAGATGAGGATTTCGGCATTGTCCCCGTAGAAGCAATGGCGCACGGCAAACCGGTTTTAGCTCATAAATCGGGGGGACATTTAGAAACGGTTACCGAAGGAATCAGCGGAATGTTTTTTGAAGGCTCTGATGAAAAAGAACTCAGTTTAAAAATAAAGGAATTCGAGCAGGCCATTTATAATCACACGTTCGACCCGGAGATTATCGAAGATACGGTTGCAAAATTTTCCAAACAACGTTTTCAAAATGAAATAAGGTCTTTCATCGAGGAAAAATGGGCGGAACACCGAAAAAATAATGCCTGAACTTCCTGAGACTCAAACAATCGCTGCCATACTCAACAAAAACCTCGCAGGGAAAAATGTGCTTCAGGTTCAGATTTCCAAGGATTACAAAGCACTTCCGTCAACCGAAATTTTCATCAAGGCGGTTACAGGTAAAAAAATAAAGTCGGTTAAAAGAGTTGCAAAAAATATTCTATTGGAATTGAACAACGGAGTACGGATACTTTTTCATTTGGCTATGACCGGCAGACTCCTACTTTGGAATGAAAAAGTCGGAAGCGAGAAATGGGTAAAAATAATTCTGCATTTAGATAACGGAACTAAACTCACGTTTAGTGATATGCGCATGTTCGGAAAAGCCGCCGTTCTAAGTCCAAAACAAACGGAGGAACTTGCGGCAAGATATGGGCCGGAACCTTTGGATAAAAATACAACTCCTCAACAACTGTTTGAAAAAATTAAATCCAAACGGACAAACATTAAAAACGCACTTTTGGATCAGGTAGTAATTTCGGGACTGGGAAATATTTACGCAACAGACGCCCTCTTTCTCGCTAAAATAAATCCTCTTACAAAAACGAGTGAGATCGCGCCGGAAGATACCTCCCGCTTACTTGATGCTATAAGAGAGGTTCTTGAGGAAAGTATAAAATTTGGAGGTTCGACACTGAGTGATAAGATGTATGTCGACCCATTTGGAAAAGAAGGAACATATCAGGAACATTTCAAGATATATTCCAAAAAAAATTGCCCGGTATGCGACGGTAAGGTGAATTTTATGAAAATATCGGGGCGCGGTACATACTTTTGCCCTGCCTGCCAACCAATAATTAGCGCATGAAGATATTAGAACTAAGACTAGCCAATTTCCGTAATCATAAAAAATTGATTCTTAATCTTGATTACGAAATAGTGCTTCTGACCGGGGCGAACGGGGCCGGTAAAACAAATATTCTTGAGGCTGTTTATGCCCTGTCTACCGGAAAATCAATCAAGGCAAAATACGACAGGGACATGATTAATTACACCGCCCGGTTCACAACAGCCGGAGCAGATATTGAAAACTCGTCCGGAAAGTACTTACTTGAGATGCAGGTAATAAAGGAACCTGATGCTTCAAATATCTCCTCAAAGAAAACCAAGGTGAATAAAGTTCCAAAGTCCCTGGTGTCCTTTTCCGGAATTTTTAACAGCGTAATGTTTTCCCCAGAAGATCTAAATATAATCACAGGTTCCCCCTCGGAAAGAAGAAAATACATGGATGCGATACTTGTTCAGACAGACAAAAATTACAAACGGAACACTTCCGCATATTTAAAAGCAGTACGCCAGCGGAATAAAATTCTTGAAAAAATTGCCGAAGAAAACAGAGGCCGGGACGAGATTGGCTACTGGACTAAAAAATGCCTGGAACACGGAACCTATATTCAAGAACAAAGGGAAAAATTATTCGACTACTTTAATAAAAAACTTCCGGAGACCGTTGAAAAACTAAACGGGAAGGATACCGCAGTTGAGATCAAATATCTTATGAATGAAATTTCAGAGGAACGGCTGAAAAAACACGAAGAGCATGAAGTACATGCAAAAACCACTCTCGTAGGACCTCACCGCGATGATTTTTGCATTTTCCATAATAAACACAACTTGTCAGAATTCGGTTCCAGGGGTGAACAAAGAAGCGTAATGCTTGCTCTTAAGCTATGCGAAATTAATTATATTGAACAAGAAAACGATGAGCGGCCGGTCCTACTTCTCGACGACATTTTCTCAGAACTTGACGAAAACCACAGAAGCTCGGTTTTCAATATTTTAGAGCAACAACAAACTATTATCACAAGTACCGAACCGCCTGATTTTCTTTCAACTAAAAGCAATACTCACGAAATAAAGGTCTTGTAACCTGCGGGAAATATGCGAGAATTATCTCAATGTTCTACCCAGAATTCACCGTAACACAAAAGACTCTTAAAAATATCGGCACTGTTGAATATTCCCGCGCGATTGCGGATAGTGTAAAAATTCTACCGGCGTGGGAAAAACAATTACAAAAGGAGGCACTTACCTCGAGAATTTACTCACTGCTTAAAATTGAAGGAACCGGTATCGACGAACAGATTATAAAAGCAAGTCTGGAAGGATTCACCGACAATAAACCGCAGGAAGTTATTAACTTTGACGCCGCACTGAAATCGGTTAAAGAGATCGGGAAAAAATTAGAGCTGGAAGAAATTGACATAAAATACATAAATCAAACACTTACGCAGCGTTTGATGCCAAAAACAAAACAAGGGGCATACAGAACTCTTAAAAAAACAGGCAAACCCGACCCCGGAGAAATCCTGGCAAAAATAGTGACTCTCTTTGATTGGTTAAACAGCTTGGATGCGAGAGAAAATCATCCTCTGATAACCGCCTCGATACTTTCAGCAGAGATACTTCGTTTAGAACCCTTCGAAAACTTTAACAATTCTACGGCATCGTTGGCATTTGACCTCGTGCTGGAATCTTACGGTTACAGCCTCGGTGGTTTGATTGAGATAGATTCCTACTTTTTAAGTTCAAGAAAAGAATTTGAAGAAGCTTTGACCGAAATTGAAAAAAATAATTTTGATTACACCCATTGGCTTGAATATGTTACTCACGGAATTTCAGTAAAAACCTATAATTTGGTTGAAAAAATAAAACTTTTGGAAAAGGACACCAAAGTTGCTAAAGCTACGGGAAGGGTGAAGGTTACCGAAAGGCAGGAACGAATAATTGAGTATCTCCAGGATTACGGTCTTCTGCAGAATAAAGATTTCCCCACCGTCTTCCCCGATATTTCCGAAGATACTGTCTTACGCGATCTAAAATCCCTCCTTGACCGGGGAATTATAAAAAAAACAGGCAGCACCAAATCATCCCGTTACGAACTTAGCTAGTGATAGAATAGACACATGAAATTTAAAGAATTTGCTGCGTATCTCGAGCGTCTGGAAACCACTCCCAAAAGATTAGAAATAACCGATATTTTAGTCGAACTTATCGAAAAGCTTGAACATGAAGAGACGCCACAGGCTATCTATCTGTCCCTGGGATATCTTAAAGCTCCCTTTGAAAACAGGGTTTTCAATATGGCTGACAAGCAGGTAGTAAAAATCCTCCAGGCATTAACTGAAGAGGACGTATCAGCTCTTTACGCAGAACTCGGGGATCTTGGCTCAGTAGCAAAAAAAGTACTTACTAAGAACGTCGACAACAAATACAGTATCGATCAAGTTTACGAAAAATTAATGGAGATAGCCTCCATAGAAGGATCCGGTTCGGTAGATCTGAAAATGAAAAAAACTACGATTCTTCTAAATTCCGTAGATTCACTTTCGGCAAAATTTATAACCAGAATTATTTTAGGGACGGTTCGGCTCGGGTTTACGGAACTAACTGTCGTTACTGCTCTCGCGTTAGTATGCGGAGATAAAAAACTGTCTGAGAAGATAGAACGTGTTTACAACGAACACCCGGATATAGGGCTAATAGCACAAAAAATTAAGGAGAACGGTATCGCGGGACTTAAAAAGATAGATATAGAACCGGGAGTTCCGGTGTTATCCCAAAAAGCTCAGCGGGTCAGTGGAATGGAAGAAGCATTTGAAAGAATTCCCCAAGTTTGGGCCGAGTTTAAATTCGACGGAACGAGAGTCCAACTTCATATGGATAGAAATAAAAAAGTGGCTTTAAGAAAGGGGGAGATAGATCTTTTCGGAGAGTCTTCAAAAAAATTTCTGATGAAAACCTACACAAGAAATCTGGAAGAAACAACCCACCAATACCCCGACCTCTTGGAAGCTGCCAACACCCAAATTAAGGCCGACTCCGTTATACTCGACGGGGAAGCAATAGGTTTCAACAGAGAAACAGGAGATTTTCTTCCTTTTCAGGAAACAATACAAAGAAAAAGGAAACACGGCATAACTGAAGCGGCGAAGAATATTCCACTGAAATATTTTGTGTTTGACATACTTTACTTAAACGGAAAGTCCACCACAGAACTACCTCTGCGGGAAAGAAAAAAGATACTGCGAAGTATTGTAAAACCCGGGGACACAGTAATAGTAGACGACGACATGGAAACAGAAAGTTTTGAAAAATTAGTTGAATATTTTGAAATAGCAAAGGAAAAGGGTCTGGAAGGGCTAATTGTAAAAAACCCGGCTGATAATTATCAAGCCGGCGCACGCAGTTACTCCTGGATAAAACTTAAAAAGGCTGATGAAAAACTACTCGATGACTCTGTAGATTGTGTTCTTCTCGGCTATTATCACGGCAAGGGTGTGAGGTCAAAATTCGGCATAGGCGGGTTCCTGGTGGGCGTTATGGACAAAGATAACGGGGTTATTAAAACCGTCACAAAAGTCGGAACGGGACTTACTGACGAAGAGTGGGTGAAAATAAAAAAACTAGCTGACAAACACAAAACTAAAACTGTCCCTAAAAATGTTCTGATCGAAAAAACCCTTTTACCGGACGTAATCATAGAACCAACTATTGTGCTGGAAATAGGAGCTGATGAAATAAGTGCGTCCCAAAATCATACATCCGGTTACGCCCTGAGATTCCCGAGACTGATAAAGTTCAGGGAGGACAAAAATCCATCAGAAGCTACTACTCTTAAAGAAATAGAATTGATGTTCAAAAAACAAAGAGGAAAAGCGTAAAGTATGGAAAAAATAGGGAAAGTATTGCAGAAAAGAAATATCGTCGGGGACGTTAGAAATAAGCACGAGTTCCAAGCCTATGGAAACCGCCTTGCTGATGAATTTAATGACCGTAAACACCGCTCTCTGTACATAAAACTGGCTAAAACCGAGGACAGGGCTCTGCTCGACGCAGCCCGTGAGTTCGTTTTAGGATCGGAAAAAGCTACGACCAGGGGTCGTTTATTTATGTGGAAATTAAGTGAGCTTAAAAAACAAAGGTTGAACAAAAAATCCGAATAAACTAATATTTAGACACATGGACAAAAAACCCTCGCTCTCTCTTCAAACTCAACTCATTATCTCGGCCGTAGTCGCAATCGTATTTCTTGCAGCCGTAGTCGAGAGGTCCGCAATAAATACGGTGTTCATAATACTCGCATCTCTACTGGGCACGTTTGTGCTGGATATTGAATACCCTCTTTATGCATATCTTTTTGAACCTGAAAAAGGTTTTTCCAAAAATTTTAAAAATTACATAAAAGATAAAGATTATAAGGGTGCTTTGAAATATGTTTTTTATAACAGGGGTGACGTGGTAGATAAGTCTTTGAATAGCGCGTTGTTTCAAATTATATTTGCAGTCCTCACCATACTAGTTGCCTACACATCAACTTCGAGAATAGTAACCGCACTCGTGTTCTCAGTGTTCGCGAATTCTATTTTCAAAATGTGGGAACACTATTTTAACGGACAAACGGATGAGTGGTTTTGGGCGTTAAAAAATAAACCCGATAAGAAGGGGGTTATTGTTTATTCCGCAGCATTAATATTGGTCTTGGTTGTAAGTTTTCTTATAGTCTAAGTGGCATCTCTCTACGGAATACTAATATCCACGGCTATCCTCGCCTGTCTTACCGCCGCTGAAAAAATCTACCCTGAAAAGAAAAAAGAAGTTTGGGATATAGGGTTGTACGCAGTCATCTTAGGAATTGCCGGTTCCCGCCTGTACCATGTCGTAGACTACTGGCATTACTACAAAACTGTTCCCATAAAAATCTTCGAAGTTTGGAACGGCGGGCTGGGTATTTGGGGAGCGGTCATAGGGGGAATCTTGGGATTAGCTATCTACTCACGAACACACAGGAAATCGTTTTTAGAAACAACAGATATCGTGGCAACAGTGCTTCCCCTCGGTCAGGCAATCGGGAGATGGGGAAATTATTTCAACTCAGAATTGACCGGCAAAGATACCTCACTTCCATGGGCACTACAAGGTAAGCATCCGCTTTTTTTCTACGAGTCTGCTTTAAGTTTTTTACTTTTTATAGTTTTGATAATGACGGCGAAAAAAAGACCTGCGCCGGGGGTTTTACTTTCCACATACCTTGCAGGATACGGCACTATAAGATTTTGTCTGGAATTTTTAAGGGTGGGGGCGTGGGAAGCCGGTGGCTTGAATGTGGCTCAAATGGTATCTATACTTTCAATAGGAACTGCTCTATTTATTTTTATTAAAGGACGCCGTAAATGATATTTTTATCCTCTGATCACGGGGGGTTGGACATCAAAAAGGAACTAGCCAGATACCTGGAGGAAAGCGGGATTCCGCATGAAGACCTCGGGCCTTTCACACTTGACCCACAAGATGACTACCCCGACTACACCAACAAGCTGGTGAAAAAAATGCTGGAAACACCCGACTCCAAGGGGGTGCTAATTTGCAGAAATGGAGTTGGCGTAACTATAGCTGCCAACAGATATAAAGAGGTTAGAGCAGGACTTTCATGGAACGAGACGCACGCCGCTTCTTCAAGAAGAGATGACGATACAAATATACTCACGTTGCCTGCGGATTATGTAAAAATCCACGAAGCCCTGGAAATATTCAAAACATGGCTGCACACTCCTTTTAGCAATGCGGAGAGACACAAAAGAAGACTCGCAAAAATATTATGATTATTCCTGCCATTCTCGAAAAAAAACCTGAAGAAATCAAACGAAAAATTGCCCTTATCGACGGGCAGTGTGAATACATACAAATCGATATAGCAGACGGGAAATTTGTTTCCGAAAGTTCTTACGCAAACATCGAGGATATTGCATCTTTGGAGCCTATTTCAAAACTTGAAATACACCTCATGACTAACCACCCCGAAATTTATGTCGAGGAAAGATACCAAAGTATTTTTAAAATTTCGGCTCACATAGAAGCAGAAGGAATAGAAGATTTTGTCAGGAGAGCGGTAGAGAAAAGATACACTGTGGGAGTAAGTGTTAAACCTGAAACCTCGTTGGACAATATCGACCATCTGCCCGGAGGAATTAATTTCGTTCAATTTCTAACCGTATATCCGGGAAAACAGGGAAACGAAATAATACGGGATGTTTTTCCAAAAATTATAAGTTTTAAAGATAACCACCCGGGCATTAGAGTGCAGGTTGACGGTGGTATCAACGAACAGAATTTAAGTGAAGTCTTGAAATTAGGGGTTGATGATGTTGTAATTGGTTCTCAGATATTTAGCTCAGAAGATCCTGCCGGGATGCTGGCAAAATTAAAGGAGATAAATTAATAATGACTGATGTCACAACAATTTCTTCAATAGGCGGGGAAAACAAAATGTACAAGCGCATTGCCTTTTTGGGCGGAGCCGCGTGGAAAGAAGACGAGGAACCTTATGTACAGGCTTTCGACACAGCCAAACTTTTAGCCGAAAACGACTACGAAATATTCAACGGGGGCGGTCCGGGAGTTATGAAAGCTTCGACCAAAGGCGCTCACGCCGGGGGCGGAAAAGCATTGGCCATAACATATCATCCGAATAAGCCAAAGAGGCACTACGAGGGGACAGATCCTTCCAATGATGTTGATATGGAAATAGTTACGCTCGATTACTTTGACAGAACTAAGGTTCTTCTGCAAAACACAGACGTCCATATAGTTTTCAAAGGGAGCATTGGAACTTTGAGCGAGTTCGGAATGTCGTGGGTCAGTTCATGGATACACGAACCGAATAGTAAACCAATCATAATGTTCGGCGATTTTTGGAACGAAGTCCTGGACGCTATTGAAAAAAATCTTTTTATTAAACCGGCGGAAAGAAAAATGTTAAAGATATGCGCCACCCCGCAGGAAGTTTTGAACTATCTTGAGTCGCTGAACAAGAATTGAACCCCGGTCAGCGCCTTGTGAACAATTTCCACAAACCTTATACTACATCTAATGCCCAAGTCTTCTGTTTATAACGATATTGAGAAAATTGCCTTAATTGCCAACAATCTCAGAGAAAAAGTACTGGAAATGTTACTGGAAGCAGGTAGCGGACATCCCGCAGGTTCTCTGGGGATGGCGGACATTTTCGCTGCGCTATATTTCAAAATTCTAAATGTAGATCCCAAAAATCCAACCGACCCGGATAGGGATAGGCTCGTGTTATCCAACGGACACATCTGCCCGCTTTTTTACGCAACCCTCGCTGAAAAAGGTTTCTTTCCAAAAAAAGAGTTGAAACAACTGAGAAAACTTAACTCTAATTTGCAGGGACACCCGAAATTTGGCGCCCTTCCCGGCATAGAAAACTCCAGCGGTTCTCTTGGCCAGGGCCTCTCTCAGGCTATAGGAATGGCAATGGCAGCAAAAATACAAAGCAAGCCTTTCCGTGTATACTGTGTTACCGGAGACGGAGAGTTGCAGGAAGGACAGATTTGGGAAGCAGCTATGTTTGCCCCAAATAATAAACTCGACAACGTAACCTGGATAATAGATAGAAACAATATTCAGATCAGCGGACGTACTGAAGATGTAATGCCTCTGGAAAATCTACGCAACAAACTTGAAAGTTTTAATTGGTACGTGGTAGAAATTGACGGACACAACATAGAAGAAATTATCAACGCGTGCAATATGGCACATTCAGTAAGTCAGCGTCCTACTGCTATAATTGCACATACGATACCCGGTAAGGGTGTAGAATTTATGGAGTATAAATTTGAGTGGCATGGAAAGGTTCCATCCAAAGAACAGGCTTTGAAGGCACTAAAGAGTCTGGCGTCATTGGAAGGCAAAATTAAATCGGATTATGACTAATAAAACAAAAACAACTTTAAACATGAGCCTGATTCCTTTGGTTGTTATCGTGGTTCTAATGATAGGGGCAGGTTATTTTTTACTACAGGGAGAAATAAAACTCCCGGGCTTTAATAAAGGCACCCAAATTAGAAGGCTGGATGGATTCCCGACTGTTATAACAACAGAAATGCCTCTTGAAAAGCAACGCAAGGTCATCAAGTCTCCCGAAGAACTGGCAGAATTTTTGAATTACATCGATCCCACGGGGTTAACAGAAGTAAGGGACTCGGTAAATTTTGACCGTGAGTATTTGTTGGCGATATCTTCGGATTTACAAGATGAGACGGGACACAAAATGAGGATAAAAAAAGTTTACGAGGATAAAAATGCCAAGCACTTGTTGGTTCTTATTGAAGAAACCGACAAGGGAGGTAATTGCGAGGTTGAGGTTGAAGGAAATATTACAGCCGACGTTGTAGCCATATCTCAAACTGATTTCGAAATAAGTTTCGACAGAGTTAAAAAAGTCGAGGACTGTGAGAAAGAAGAACCGGCAGAGGAAACACAACCTAACGAAGGGCAATCAAGTCCTCAACAGTAAATAAACGCACTGCCCGATGCTTAATAAAACACTATATTTAAACGAAGAGGTATTTCTTCAGGACCGGGAATTAAAGTCCGGAAGAGACGGCTTCGGCGAAGCGATTCTCAAATTGGGTGAAGAACACGATGATATAGTTGTTCTAACAGCAGATCTTGAGGAATCTTTACGTCTGACACCTTTCAAGAAAAAATTTCCTAACAGATTTATTGAAACAGGGATTGCCGAACAAAATATGGCGGGTATCGGAGCCGGAATAGCGCTGTCAGGACTTGTACCATTCCTTACATCTCACGCCGTTTTTTCGCCTTACAGGAACTGGGACCAAATAAGACTTTCGATTTGTTTTAGTAACGCAAATGTAAAAATCGTAGGTTCTCACGCAGGTTTTTCTAACGGCCCGGATGGAGGAGCTGCAGAATCTCTCGAAGATATTGCGCTAACAAGAGTTTTGCCCAACTTAACAGTAATAAATCCAATAGATTACCGGCAAACAAAAAGAGCGGTTGAAGAAATGTATAAAATGCGTGGCCCCGTTTATTTAAGAATCTGCAAAGAGCCGACTCCTCAAATAACAACAGAAAAAACACCTTTCGAAATTGGTAAAGCCTACACTTTAGTCGAGGGTACTGACTTAACAATATTCACCACCGGCACTATTGCTTACGAAGCACTGGAAGCCGCAAAAATACTCAAAGCCGCACACAAAATAAATATTGAAGTAGTAGCTGTACCCACCATAAAACCGTTGGATAAAGAAAATGTTATAGGCTCAGCTAAAAAAACGGGGCGGTGCGTGAGTCTGGAAGAGCACCAAATTAACGGGGGTTTCGGTTCTGCAATCTCAGAGATTCTCGCGGAGGAATTCCCTGTGCGCAACTTAAGAATCGGCGTCAATGACACGTTCGGAGAATCCGGCTCTTATAAGGAGTTAAAGGACAAATATGGTATTAGCTCTCACCATGTTGTAGAGGCTATACTTAATATGCTTAAAGAAAAATAATATGGACCTGCTCACAATAGGCGATGTAGCCATAGATCTATATATGAAAATCGGTGCGAACGACGGATTTCCGCTTGTAGACGGAGGTGCCGAACCCAAGATTTGCTTTTACCACGGCTCTAAAATACCTGTTGAGCACTTTGAGACCGCAGTTGCTGGAAATTCACTGAATGTGGCCGTCGGAGGCAAAAAACTGGGCTTGGAAACAGTGATTTATACTGAAATCGGTGGCGATGAAAACGGAGAAAGAGTTGTAACCGAGCTAAATAACCACGGCGTAGATACAGATTTCTGTATCAAGACACCGGACGATGATACTAACGTTAACAGCGTTATCATCTACGGTAACGACAGAACTATATTCAGCTACCACGCGGAAAGAAACTACAAAATACTAGGTTGGGAAAAACCCAAATGGATTTATTACACCTCTATGGGTAAGGGTTTCGAAGATTTCCAACGCAAACTTGTTGACTATGTAAAACAAAACCCGGGCGTGGGGTTAGCATTTAACCCGGGCACAATTCAGATGAAACACGGTTTAAAAACTTTTGAAAACGTTCTAGGGATTACGGACATATTCTTTTTGAACCGCGAAGAAGCTATAGCTCTCGTAGGCAAAGGAGAAACCGAGGAACTTCATCAAAAACTTCACAAGCTCGGACCCAAAATGACGGTCATTACCGATTCCAACAGCGGGGCTTCGTGCAGTGACGGAAGCAAAGTAACTTTCCAAAAGAGCTATTCCGACGAAAGGCCGATCGCAGATAAAACAGGGGCTGGAGATGCTTTTGCATCCGGTTTTTTGTCGGCAATATTTTACGGAAAACCCACGGAAACAGCTTTAAAGTGGGGTGTGGCCAATGCCGGAAGTATTATAAAAGAAATCGGAACAACCAAGGGGCTCCTTACTAAAAAAGAAATTGAAGGTATTATTGAGAAAATATGAAAGCAAAAGAGTTACTTAAAAAAGCAAGAGAAAAAGGTGTGGCTATCGGCGCATTTAACGTCGGGAATCTTGAAACATTTAAAGCGATAACCCAAGCTGCCGCAAATCTAAGGTCTCCCGTGCTTATAGAAGCCTCTCCCGGAGAAGCGGGTTTCATGGGACTAAAACAATTAGTGTGCCTGGCAAGAGCTTATGAAGACCAGATACAACTGCCGGTAATTTTAAATTTGGATCATGGAGAATCCGTGGAAACTATATTAGACGCAATAAAAGCCGGGTTTGATTATGTTCACTACGATGGCAGCAAGTTCTCTTACGAAGAGAATTTAGAAAATGCATCAATCGTCGTAGAGGAAGCACATAAAAAGGGCGTTATTGTTGAAGGAGAGATAGACCATATCGAGGGAAGTTCGACAGACCATACTAAAGAAGATACTAAAATGTATTCCAAACCCGAGCTTTTTACAGACCCCCGGGAGGCAAAAGAATTCGTTGAAAAAACAGGTATCGATGTATTTGCCAGCTTCATAGGAAATCTTCATGGAATATACGCCGACGTTATTCATCTAAACCTTGATAAATTGAAGGAAATTACGGCTGCCCTTCCGCACACGTACCTTTCCCTCCACGGAGGGTCCGGAGTTTATGATGACGATGTAAGAAACGCCATAAAGATGGGGATTGTAAAGGTAAACGTGAATTCCGAGCTAAGAGTAGCCTTCAAAATGACACTTCAGGAGGAGATTGGCAAAACAACTGAAATTGCCCCATACAAATATATGAAACGACCCATCGAAGAAGTTCAAAAGGTCGTGGAATCTAAAATGAAGCTCTTCGGTTCTCCCGAGCTTTTAAAATGAAATTACTTATCACCAGAGAAATACCTCAGGCGGGTATCAACATACTAAAGCAGTATAAAGATATTGAGCTTGATTACAGACAGGGGGCCCCTCTTTCTGAAAAAGAAATGTTAGTGGCCGTCAAAGATGTTGATGCCATAATTCCCTCAACTTCCGATAAAGTAAATAAGAAAATTATTAATGCTGCTAAAAAATTAAGGGTGATCGCTGCCTACTCTGTTGGATTCGATCATATAGATGTTGTGCACGCTACTTCAAAAAATATTTTTGTCGGAAACACGCCGGGAGATCTTACTGAGTCAGTGGCTGAGCACGCCCTAGCGCTTATGTTATCTGCAGGCAGACGTATCCCGGAAGCTGACAAGTTTTGCCGTACAGATAAAAATAAATACTGGAATCCGATGGATTTTGTCGGACCAAAAATATTGGGGGATACCCTCGGAATTATCGGTTTCGGTAGAATCGGTCAGCACCTTGCGCGCATGGCTAAAAACGGCCTGAACATGAGGATATTGTATACAGATGTAAATGGGCACCCCGAAGCGGAAAGCCTGTTGGACGCAGAAAAGGTTGAACTCGATTATCTACTTGAAAACAGCGATTTCATATCCATACACTGCAACCTGACACCTGAAACCGAAAACCTGATAGGAGAAAACGAATTCAGAAAAATGAAACCTCTCGCGTACATAATAAATACAGCAAGGGGGAAAATTATAAATGAAGAGGCGCTATCCAGAGCTTTGAAACAAAATTACATCGCCGGAGCTGCTCTTGATGTATTCGCCAATGAGCCCGAAATATACCCCGATTTAAAATTATTGGACAACATAGTTCTCACACCGCACATAGGAAGTGCGACGTGGGAAGCCAGATTACAAATGGCTCGCATGGCCGCGGAAAATGTTGTAGACGTGCTGATAAGTAACAAACCTCCGAGATATCTCGTGAACAAGACGCTGGCAAAAGAAACTGTCGCGTCCCTTATTTGATAAAATCAAACTGATGAGAAACTTTATATTAAGAAATAAACAGATATTTATAACAGGGCTTATTATCGGCGGGGTATTTCTCCTTATAATTTTTTCTTCATCTACGAGGAAAGTAAAAGGACCTATACTTGCCCCGTCCGAAACTTCTAATACCCAAACAGAGGATACAAGGGAAACGGGAGGCGATTACCGTCCAAGGGGACTCTGGAACGTCCCATCTCCATCAGACGAGCCTGTAAATGAAAATGCTGCACAAGACACACCGCCGGAAGAGGAACCCTTAGTCAAACCCACAGAAATACTGGATATTACCTTTAACGACAAAGGTTTTTCACCACCCGCGGCGAACGGTTTCAAATATCAAACTGTTAGATGGAAAAATGAAACTGACAACACCATATATCTTCAGCAAATGAAAGATTTCTTCGAAGAGTTTAAAGAGCCTGTGGAAGTTGCTCCCGAAGCTGTATTGGAATTTGAATTGACTAAAGCCGGAATGTGGGGATACAGAGAAACTGAAAGCGGTGAGATGGGTAGTATATTTATCGTGGTACAGAGAACTACCAACTGAACAATTTAACCGGGATCGTTAAATCTTATGCGCAGAAGGGCATATCCCGTTAAGTACGCACTCTCCGCATTTAGGATTTCTCGCAGTACAAACATATCTTCCGTGTAACACAGCGCTTCCGGAAAAGTTTCTCCAATATTTTTTTGGTAGCAAACTCATAAGATCCTCTTCGATCTTTTTTGGGTCTTTTTGTGATGTTAATCCTAAACGTTGCGATATCCTGGATACGTGAGTGTCCACAACAATTCCTTCGGCAATTCCCCACAGTTCCTGCATTATTACGTTTGCGCTTTTTCTGGCGACTCCCGGAAGTTTCATCAGTTGTAACATGTCATGAGGCAGCATACCGTCATACAAGGACAACACCGTACGGGCAGCGGCAACAATTCTCTGAGCTTTTCCTTTGTGAAAATTTACCTGCCTGATTAGCCCTGCTACCTCATCAGTATCCGCCGATGCCAGAGCCTCCCAATCAGGATATTTTGCAAAAAGTGCGGGAGTGACCTGGTTTACTTTCTTATCCGTTGTTTGTGCAGAAAGCATTACAGCTATTGCTAACTGGTATTCGTTTACATGAGTAAGCTCGGTTTTTGGGGCGGGGTTCTCTTTTTGCAATAACAATGCAACTTTTTCTGCCCTATCTGCCTTTTCTTTTTTGTACATGTTAAAAAAGACCCAATTGGTTTTCGTCGGGAAGTTGGGAAGAGATTTTTTTATCTTCGTCCGGCAACAATCCCAACCTTTTCATTAAAGATTTAAAATTATATTTACTCAGTTCGGCTAGAACTCTTTCTTTATCGTAACCCGGGTATTTAACATCGCTCAATGTAACTCCTGCGGGTACGTCCATAATTAGAGTTGCAAGTTTTTTGCTCATCAGCGCCTGTTCGTAATTTTCCAATAATTTTTCTTTTAAACTTTCCGGAGTAACTTTATCTATGTTTTTGTACACATCCTCAACCGACCCGAACTGTTCTATTAATTTAACTGCAGTTTTTTCGCCGATACCATAGACCCCGGGAATATTGTCGCTGGGGTCTCCTTTTAAACCCTTGTAATCGGCAATTTTGTCGGGAGGGAATCCAAGACGGGCAAAGACCTCGTCTTTTCCTACCCACTCAAGTTTTCCTTTCTTGTCGGGGACCATAAGCATTACGTTCTTACCGGCGAGTTGCCATAAGTCACGATCGTTTGAAGCAATTATCACATCTACTTTTCCGGAAAAATCTAAAGCTAATGTAGCAATAATATCGTCCGCCTCGTAACCGTCGACCAAAACTTGTTTAACCCCGAACGCACTCAGCATATCCAAGGTCTTGGGAATTTGTGAAGCTAATGAATCTTCCATAGGTTTTCTGTGTGCTTTGTACGCAGTAAAATCTTCGACACGGAAAGTAGGTTTTTCTCCGTCGAGGGCTGCTACTACATAGTCCGGCTTAACCTGCGAAAGCATGTTGATAAGCATTGAGGTAACGCCGTAAAGTGCGTTTGTGGGTTCTCCGTTCGCGTCACGAAAAGAAGGGGGCAAGGCGTGGTACGCCCGGTGTAAAAAGTTAAAAGTATCTATCAGGAGAAGTTTCGGCATGTTACAAACGCGGGAACAGCTGCTCTTTCAAACTAATTTTTTCCTCTCCGAAAACCGCAGAAAGTTTTGACGCGGTTTCAGGTATAAACGGTTCAAGGTAATTAATTATTTCTCTAAGTTCATCAATTTCCCAGGCTAAAATTTTCTGCAAATGTGGGGCATCTTTAATTGCCCAGGGTTTATTATCGTTGATATGTTTGTCCAAAACCCCAAGTTTTGACCAGACGTATTGGACGGCAAGATCGACTCTAAAGTTATTGAAATGTTCTGTGAAAGTTTCGTCCCACTTTTTAAGCTCGGACAAAGGAAACTCAAATCCTGAAGTTTCGGCGAGGCGCGCCAAACGTGAAGCTGTATTTCCTAGTCCATTGGCCAGATCGGCGTTATACACCTGCTTTATGTGGTCTACAGACACATCCACATCTTCAATCACAGGACCGTGTTTAATAAAGTAGTATCTGGTTGCGTCAGCTCCGAACTGAGAAACGAGTTCCGACGGCCTTATTATGTTGCCTTTAGATTTACTTATTTTTTCACCGTTAAGATTTACAAAACCATGTACATAAATTGTAGAAGGAAGTGTTTTCCCCGCACTTTTGAGCATCGCCGGCCACAATAATGCGTGCCATCTGGCGTTGTCCTTTCCAAGAACATGAATAATATGTGTGTCGTCATTCCAAAATCCTTCGGGCTCAGCGGCAGTAAAATAATTTATCAAAGCATCAAACCAAACGTAAATGACGTGTTCCGGATCGTTCGGCGCCTGAATACCCCAGCTCACTTTATACTCCGGGCGGGTCACGGGAAGATCGTTTATTCCCTGCTCAATGAAACCGAGCATCTCTCTCCTCTTACCTTCCGGTAATACAAAACCTTTCGCCTCAATTAGCTGTTTAAGAAAATCGGCATACTCACTCCACTTGAAAAAGTAGTTTTCTTCCTCAACTTTTTGTATATCGCGGGTAGGGTGCAGTAAACATCTTCCATCCGAATCCAGTTCCGACATAGTTTTGTAAGCCTCGCATCCTTCACAATACAGCCCGGTGTAACTGCCTTTATATATATCGCCCTTATCAAAAACGTTTTGAAAAAATTTCTGCGCCGTTTCGTGGTGGTCGGAATCGGTAGTTCTTATGAAACGGTTGTAGTCCAAGTTCAAAGAATCAAGCTCGGCTTTATCTTTGGAAGATATTTCATCCACGTGTTCCTCCGGAGTGATGCCTCTTTTTTCGGCTGCCTTCTGGTTAGTCGACCCGTACTCGTCCGTACCGGTTAAAAAATACACGTTCTCTTTGCCCAAAAGCCCGCGGTAATACCGCGCTAAACAATCAGCCAGAATTTTTTGATACGCGTGGCCGATATGTATAACATCGTTCGTGTAGTCGATTGCGGTTGTAATTAATACTTTCTTCTTGTCCATAAGTACCGTTATTCTACCACTACGGCTCATTTCTACCGTGAAAAAACAACTGGTAACCCAATACCAGGTAAAAAGAAAGCGACAAAATAATATTGAGCAGACTCACCAACTTGAATCCTCTCAGGAAAAAGAAAATAAAAACACCGAATGCCGCGTATGCGGATATTTTTAAAATATTTCTAAAAATACTCCGCGGATCGCCATCTCTTTTTAAAGTCCTGGTTGCTATAAAAAAGCCGGTTGTTGAGAAAAGCCCCGTAAAAAACAAGAAGAGGGAACCCAGAAATATAAAAATATAAACGTAGCTGTCCGGTTTTAACACCAAAATGGAATAGGCTAAAGCCGCTATAGAAAGTACGAATAGAAAAATAACGGTATACAAAAACTTAGGCATATAAATGATTTTAACACTACCTTCCTAGACGCACGGGCGGGTAGCTGATATTCTTATCGCATGCTAAGTAATGACCTCGTAATAGGTATGTTTGCAATTCTAATAGTAATTTTTGGCTTCCTTGTCTTTTACTTATCAACTCAAATTAAAAACATCAAAAACTCAAAGGGCGATGAAAACAACATTCTTATGGAGTGGCTAAAAGAAATGAAGGGTTCGGTAGAGAAAAACAGCGATGTACTTGAAAAACAGCTGTCTCAACAGAGAGGTACTTTAGACGAACAGATGAAAGGACACCGCGAAGCTATGAATGCTCAGACCAAACTCATCTGGGAGCGTCTGGATGCCTCCCAGGACGTAATAAGGACGGTTCAAAAGCAGCTGGGGGGAATACAAGAATTCGGTAATGATATGAAAGACCTGAGTAATGTACTCAAATCCCCAAAACTACGTGGCGGGCTCGGAGAACAGTTCCTTTATGAGATACTGGAAAGCTTTCTCCCCCGCGACCACTTTAAAACCCAATATAAATTCAGGGATGGGGCGGTTTGCGATGCGGCAGTATTTACCGAAAAAGGGATAATTCCGATTGACTCAAAATTTCCGATGGAAAACTTCGCAGCTATGCTCAAGGTTGAAACCCAGGGTGAGCGTGACCGCTTAAAGAAAGTATTTATAAACGATGTTAAGAAAAAAATAGATGAGATAGCAACCAAATATATCCTTCCTGAAGAGGGAACCACACACCAGGCTATAATGTATATCCCGTCGGAAAATGTCTACTATGAGTTGATAGTAAACACCCCGGAAATTGAAAGTTATGCCAAGGAGAAAAACGTAGTTATGGCATCTCCTAATACCCTCTCTTACTTTTTGAAGGTACTACTTGTAGCTTTTCATCAACAGAACCTGGAAAAGCATGCCGGGGAGGTTTTAAAGGCACTGGATGGAATAAAATTAGAGGCGTCCAAGTTTAATGACGATCTGGACGTTCTGGAAAAACATATTTCAAACGGCTATAAATCCATGGACGGAATAAGGATGAAATTCTCGAGATTATTCAACAAAATAGACAGAATACAGGTTATTGACGACCCCGAACAAAAGAAACTCCTGGAATAGACCGAAGTAACCAAAAAATTACCCGGTGAATGAGCAGCTAGTATAGGCTGTTTGTCTCAATCACCGGGCTCAAAAGGAGGAGAGAAATGCTACCGTACCGATTCTTTAGAATTTGTAAAGAACCCTGCTATTGCTAACAAACCAAAAATGATCAGAAAAACTCCGATTACGACAGCAACTAGAATATCCATTACAGCCTCCCTTTCATCACCAAAAGTATCTTAAATTCACTATATCCCAAAAATTACGTTATGTCAGTATTATACTATAAGTTATAGATACACGCAACATTGCTTTATTTTGCGCTATAATAGGGGTCACATGCCTTCAAAAACACGGACAGAGATAAACGCAGAGCAAGCCAAAGTAATAAACCATAAAAAAGGGCATCTTTTGGTAGTAGCGGGGGCCGGCACAGGAAAAACCCGCGTCATAACCGAGCGTATAAAAAATCTTATTCAGAAGAGGGGTATAAAACCTAAGGAAATTCTGGCCCTCACTTTTACTGAAAAAGCTTCCGGGGAAATGCTTGAACGAACCGGAGACGCAATGCCTTTGGGGTATGAAGAACCGTGGATTTCTACTTTTCATTCTTTCGCCGACAGAATATTACGCGCCGAAGGAATTGAGATAGGAATTGATCCCGGATACAAACTTCTCTCATCTCCTGAGCAATGGATTTTATTACGAAAAAATCTTTTTGACTTGGGATTAAAATATTTCAGGCCTCTGGGCAATCCTACAAAATTTATAGCAGCCATTCTTAAATTTATTTCAAGACTCCAAGATGAAAATGTTTCTCCCGAAGATTTTGAAACATTTGTTAAACACACCGATCTCGAGGGTGAGGAGCAGGATAGAATATTGGAACTTGCGCACGTGTACACCGAATACACCCGTTTAAAAATAGAAAACTCGAAGATGGATTTCGGAGATCTGATTACTTGGACGATAAAACTTTTTAGCGAAAGACCCCACATTCTGGAAAAATATAAACAACAATTTAAACATGTGCTGCTCGATGAATTTCAGGACACGAACCTTGCGCAGTACGAATTAATCAAACTACTATGCCCCCGGGAAATGGCAGAACGAAGCTTGGTTGTTGTAGGCGACGACTCGCAGTCTATTTACAAATTCAGGGGAGCTGCCGTATCCAATATTCTTCAATTTATGGAAGACTACCCTAAAGCCGAAAGGGTAACACTAATAAAAAATTATAGATCGGGACAAAAAGTATTGGATCCGGCGTACAAACTAATAGTAAATAACAACCCGGATACGCTGGAATCCAAACTTGGAATTTCAAAAGAACTTATCAGCCAAATAAAAGTGAAAGGCATCTCTCCGTCAATTTTCCAGACCGAGGGGCTGGAAGATGAAGTTGAACTGGTTATAAAAAAGATTTTCGAAGTGTTGGGGAAAGAGCCGGAATATACTTACAAAGATGTGGCTATACTTGCGAGAGCAAATAGCCATTTAGACCCGTTCTTGATGGCATTAAGAAAACACGGTTTACCTTACCAACTAGTGGGAAATAGAGGTTTGTATGACAGAGATGAGGTGAGAGATGCGATTGCTCTCCTAAGAGTAATAACCAACCCAAAAGACGGTGTGAGCTTGTACCGGGCATTAAATATACGTTCTCTGCAAATAGACCCCGATGATATTTCCAAGCTCCTTTCGGAGGCGAGATATAAAAAAACCGACTTGTGGGACGAAGTGAAAAATTCGGGAAAAGACCAACTGTCTTTCCTAAAAGAATTAATCCGTGAAAGACAGGAAAATATAACCAGAGAGACTCCCTCGGAATTTATTTTCAACATGGTTACAAATCTCGGGTACCTACACCAACTCATAGAAGAGGAGACCGTTGAGAATCAACTCTCCATAAAAAATTTGGATATATTTTTAAACAAGGCGAAGGAATTTGAGATTAAACACCGCGAAGACACAAAAGAAATACCCACAATCATAGATTTTCTTGATTACACAGAGTTGATTTTGGAAGCCGGGGATAACCCCGCACAAGCAGAGCTAGAGGATATTGATACTATCAACTTGATGACTGTTCACGCGTCAAAAGGCCTGGAATACCCCGTTGTTTTTATGGTTAATTTAGTCGCAGATAGATTTCCTACAAGAAACAAGGGAGACGTGATAGACGTCCCCGTAGAACTGATAAAAGAAACCTTACCTTCCGGAGACGAGCATATTCAGGAAGAAAGACGTTTGTTTTATGTCGGTATGACACGTGCCAAAAAATATCTGTATCTTACTCTGGCTAAAAATTACGGCGGAAAGCGGGAAAAAGTGCCGAGCGGATTCCTACAAGAAACAGGGTTGAAAATGGAGTATGTCGGCAAGGTAGCCGACGAAAGAGCCGTAAAGCAAGACAGCCTGTTCGGTGTCACTTCTGCTTTTAGAGACCCCCGGGCCGTAAATGTGACAAATCTTGTACCTCAAACAATGAGCTACACCCAAATCGACACTTATAACGCGTGCCCTTTGAAATATAAGTACTCGTACATACTGCGCATACCGACGTTGCCAAATTACGCATTAAGTTTTGGTACAACGATGCATGAGACGTTAAAAGAATTTCATACTAAGAGAATGTTCGGAAAAGATGTGTCTTTGGAAGATCTTTACGAAATTTATGAAAGAAAATGGATACCGTTGGGCTACGACGATGAGAAACATAGAATTGAAAGATTTGAAAGCGGAAAACGGGTGCTGGAGGAATACTTTAACAAACACGGCGCCGTAAAAGATAATATAGAGGCTTTGGAAAAATCCTTCAATCTAAGAATCGGGGGCACTAATTTCTTCGGAAGGATTGACAGGATAGATAACCTGAAAAGCGGTGGGGTTGAAATTATCGACTATAAAACAGGTACCACAAAAAGCCAGAAAGACGTTGACCGCGATGCCCAGGTGACAATATACGCAATAGCAGCAAAAGAAGCACTGGGATTAAAACCGGATCTTTTGACCCTATACTTTCTGGAGTCAGGTGAGAAAGTATCAACAACCCGTACTCAAGAAGATTTGGTAAAACAAAAGGAGAAAATCGTCGAAACCGTTGAAAATATTAAAAAAGGACAGTTTGAGGCTAATCCTACAATCCAGTGCGGCTGGTGCGATTACAAGGACATTTGTCCTTTCGCGTACAAAGGCTAAAGATTTCTAAAAATCCGCCTTCATGAGTTTGGAAACTGTCCCGTAAATCTTACTCAAAAACTTTATCATCGGAATTGGAAATTCGATAGGCGTCCCACCAAATTTCTCTTTAAAGTGGCTGAACCCTTCCCAATTTCTGGTTTGAAAAGGAAACCTCTCGTCGTACTTTCCTTCAAGATCGAAGACCTCGTAACCTTCGCCTTTAAGAAATTTCATTGTTTCCCACATAAGAAGATAGCCTGATTTATTTTTCCTCGCTGCTTCTGTCGAGCCCCCCGAAACAAAAAGAACCATATTTTTGTGTCCCAAACAAAACTTACTTGACTGTAACACTCCGTCTTTGTTTCTGACCTCGCACAAGTAAGACTTGTCTCCGAAATAATCTACTCTGATTAGAAATTCACGGAACGGAGGCATGTAAAAATTCTTCTTCGTAGCTGTAATGTGAAATAGATTGTAACTTTCTTTCAACCGTTCCTCCGGAGGGTTTTTTGTGGTTGTTACCTTATACCCCTCTCTGATTGCGCGGTTTATTGAGTACCTGGCGCTGTGCGAAAACTCTGCCCACATATCGTCCTCTGTCCTTATCAGATCCATAAAAATAGTTGACGGTACGCAGTTGGGGGAATGTGTGGGGCGGTATCCCCGGCCCTCAAAAATTGATAAGTCCTGGTCGAAGTCAGGTTCTATTTTAATATAGGCGCACTTTTCATCGCGGCAGATATTTTCTATCTCCTCAAGATCTTCTTTTTCAATTTTCCTCGGGTGTTGTATCTTTACAAAATTTCCTATGAAAGAAGGCCGGATAGCTATAAGTATTCCTTTTGAGGTTTTCCTGGTCTTCCATCCGATCGACTGCAGATATTTTCCCCACCCCTCGCTTTGTCTTATATCCTGCTGTCTTTCCATATTTATCTAATGAGTTTGAGCAATTTCCATCTAAAACTGTTAGCCATATTAAAGAATGTGTACAATTTTTCGTTTATGACCATGTCGTAGGAATCTATATACACAACATGCTTGGCACCGAATTTTGATTTGAAAATAGAAAAACCATAGTATTCGTCGGAGGTGTTGTTAAGATCTACCGATGCCCCCCACATATCAAAAGCGGAGCATCCCATTTTTTTACCTAATAAAAGAGCTTCCCATCCAAGAACAGTGCTGGCGAAAAGGTTCTTTTTTCTTTCCGTTGAACCTCCGTATGGGTAGTAAAGCACACCTTCGTAAGACAAAAGTATCCAGGCGGCCAGAGGTTCTCCCTCGTGCTCTGCAATAAGCAATTTTGCCAGACCGGCCTTATTAAAAACGTCCCACATATTACGGAGATAAGAGTGCCCTCTAAAATAGAATTTCTGCCTTACACCGGTCTCTTTGTAAAGTGCATAGAAAATATCAAAGTCTTTGTCTTCCGTGCTTTCTCTTACGGTTACTCCGTTCTTCTTAGCATAGTTTATGTTGTAACGGTGCTTTTTATGGAGAGCAGAAAAAAGCTCCTCCTCACTTTTTGTGAGATCTATGAAAAAGTTGGCTTTGGCAAATTCGTCTCTGGGGGAATGTACGCAGTGTTGATCAAATATCTTAGCGGACTCAGCCGCCTCAGAACTCTCTTTTATGATATTTGGCACGTCGAAATGCACCGCAATACAATTATTTTCTTCCGCTGACTTTTTAAGTTCTTCAAAATTTACATCAAAGGGGGACACCCGGGGGCAATACGCGTAGTTGTAAGAAGTCAGAGGAATATTGTGAACGGTGTAAATAACATTGCCTGCCGAAATTGCAGGGGTACCGTGTCTGTTTTTAAATTCCGCCCACAGCGGAGACTGCAGAATGTGCTTTCCCATGCTGCGAGTATAACATTGACGGTACGGTGTTTATAGGATATGTTCTTAGTATTAACAACTTAACCGTCCGTAACGGACGGGGTAAAAAGGATAGAGACCGGTGAAATAGAGAGTCCCGGTCAAAGCGTCCGGGCAGATGCAAAGGTTTCA
>MEVX01000003.1:0-64451 GCA_001773135.1 candidate division WWE3 bacterium RIFOXYB1_FULL_43_24
AAGGCTCGGGGTTAAATTCGGTACCTGGAAACAAAACGTCGACGACGCTTTAAAACTACTAACATAATGATAATATAGGATTGTGCCAGCTAAATCTTTGAAAAAAATCTCATTAGTAGGTCTTGGAAATGTATTTAACGCCGGACTTGGTTTCCTCTTTCTGGCCGCCGTGGCACGCACCTTGGATCTGGAAACTTTCGGTAAGTATGCCCTGTTATCCACGCTTCTTCTTACTATTTCTAAAATCGTGGATTTCGGCGCAAATTCGGTTTACGTTGCAAGATCTATAAAGGAACAAAATAGCAGCCTTTCCAACACACTCTTCACGTTAAAAGTAATTCAATTTTTAGTCTCGGTTCCTATTTCGTTAATCAGCTTAAAGTTATTAAATATTTTTGACGGGACAATTGCCACGTTGTTTATACTCGGAATTCTTGCCTACACGATGAACTACCTTTTCTATGCTTACTTTCAACGCGCAGAAAAATATGCCGGGATGGTTCTTTTAAATACAGTCCCTCAGTTGATTAAAGGTGTTTTTGCTTTTCTATTTTTCGCGGCTACTGTAACACCCAGCCTTCACCTAGCTTTTGGAATTTTTTCGCTGTCTATTTTCGCCGGAGTAGTTTTATATTTCTTTTTACCCGCGGAGAACAAAAAGTTTATTTTCGATTTCCGCGGAGTCCGTGAACTTTTTAAGGAATCTTCACCGGCAGGTATTTCACAGATAGTTTATGAAAGCTGGGGGACCCTTAACAACGCGATCGCAAAATTTACAAAGGGTTTCGGCGACGTAGGAATACTATCGTTAGCAAACAAAATCTCGAATCTATTTTCCCTGGCATCACTTTCTATTTTTGCTGTTCTTTTGCCGAAAAATGCCACACGCAAACTGACCGGAAAAAAATATGATTATCAGGAAACCGCACTTATAGCGGGTGGAATTATTGCCTTGGCGGTTGTGGCAATAGCAGGTTCCGAGCTTTTTATTACAACCATATTCGGGGAGAAGTTTTCAGGGTCGGTAAAGCTCCTGGATATTTTAATTCTCGCCGCGGCAGTTTCGGCCATTCACACTTTCATAGAGAATCTTTTCTTCGTTGAGAGTAAGACCGGGTACATTATCGCCGCAACTGTCATAAAACTTTCTACGTACGGATTAACCGCCTTAATTTTAGTACCGAAATTATCTTTATATGGAATTGCCTGGTCCAACCTAGTCTCTGCTATAGCGGGGCTAATAACGGCGCTCTATTTTATCTCCCGCTTTAAGGATTTACCACATCAGGAGCTGCAACCTGAGCATCATATTTCTTCTGAGATATAAAGTACCAAAGTACCCAGTCACCTCGCTCCTCAACAACAACCGGATTGTAATTAAATCCGGCGACATTCTCGCTAAATCTTCCCTTTTTTGTAAGGAGAATAGTAGGCTTCTCGTACACAGGTATAGGTACGCGGTCGATCCTATCCGCCCTAAAGTCCAGTATCTCAAACGGACCGTCGGTATAGTACACCGCAAGAGGAATGTCCATGCGGTCGATGTAAATTTTGGCATCTGTACCGAAGGTTTTATCCTTTAATACCAAAAGTTCGGCTTCAGCCCCCGTAAGATCTGACGTGTAGACCATGTCGCGGTAATAAAAAAGATACGCCAAAGATACAGCCACTATTAAAAAGACGGCCGAGAGCTTGAACCAGAGCTTATCAAATTTCCTGAACCGTCCCATAAAATATCTAAGAAAACGGTCGATAAAAGAACCGACTATCAAAGCAAGTGGGGGATACAGCGGAATTACATACCACACAAGTTTGGATTTGGCGGTAGAGAAGAATAAAAATACAAACAAAGCCCAGATAAGTAAAAATGCATAAACCCTTCTTTTTTTGAATACTTTATAAATTGCCGCGGGAAAGGCAGCTAATAAAACAATAAACCAGAGACGCATGCTGACCTTCAAAACTATCAGGTACCAGTAAAAAGGTCTTCCTTTATCTTCAATGGCTGTGGTAGCTCTATCCCAAACATGATAGCCTAGGTATTGGTTCAAAAATGCTATACCGAACGTTTTGAGCGTATAAAGATGCCACGGCAAAGCTATAACAGCCCAGCCTAATAACATAAATAAAAACGGTTTAAGTGCTTTAACCGACAACTTCGTCTGTTTTGTTAATAAAAGGTACAGCTCGCACAAAATGAGCACCGGAAATGGAATAAGCCCCACAACACCTTTTGTCATTACCGCAAACCCGGCAAACATCCCCGGGAACAGCCACAAAAAAGTCTTTTTCTTTCCCCTTACAAAAATGTAGGAAAGGAGGGAAGCCGAGATGAAAAAAGTTACGGTCACATCCGTCATAGCAGCGCGTGAATAATATAAGTATTGGGTGGTTGTTAACAGTACTAGCGCGGATAAAAAGCCGGCTGTTTTGTTAAACATTTTTTTGCCGGCGAAATAAACCATCATCACTATTAGAAATCCCATAATTGCGCTCGGGAACCTCGCGGCCAAAGGAATCACACCCATCACCGACATAAATCCGGACATCATCCACATGTATAAAGGAGGTTTTTCGTACCACACAGACGGGGGTCTCCATTCCTGAACAAGATACTCACCTGAAGTAACCATGTTCTTGGCAATTTTGGCATAAATTGCTTCGTCATAAGGAATTAGGTGATTTTTCCCAAGTCCCTGAAAGATGAGTACGCCTGCTAAAATACCCAAAACCAAAGGAACTATTTTCTCCGATCTGAAAAAGTATGAAAAGACGATACTTCTACCGTACTTTTCATAAACGGTGCCCGCACCCCACGCGGCAATAAAAGAAAATATTATCCAAAAAAATTCCGAATTATAAGAATAAAAAATTCCCGCTGTGAGCCATCCGATAATTGTTGAAAAAAATACAGCACTAATTAAAAATTCTTTCTTTTTTTGTAATTTCAAAGCTCCATATAAAAGTGCGGCGAGCATGGCAAAAGCAAATACGGTAAATGTCGTTAATCCTAAGATACCAGTCTCTGCTATCAGCTCACCCCAGATTGTGTGAGCAGGAACTCTTGTGTTTAAAGCGGCGGGATCACGGCTAAAGTACGTAGGAGCTATTTTCGTGCTACTAAAATGTTCGAAAAATGACCCGTACCCTCCCCCGATCAAAGGGTACTCCTCAAATATCTGTGTTGCTCCGGTCAAAAGCATGAAGTGCGAGTCAAACGAATCCATTCTGTAATGAAAATATTGCTTAATGCGCGCTCTAAAAGGACTTGATTTTATGCTGTATTCCCTTAAAAAGGGTACTGAGATCACGGCAAGAGCTACAAATAGATACAAAACGCCTTTTGACCCGATCTTCCTGAAAAGAAGCGTGGAGATGAATACTAAAAACGTAACTCCCGCCATAATCCAGGCTGTGCGGCTGTTAGTAAGTAAAAGCGCCGCAAGCATTGAGATAAACATCAGAACATCAACTGCCCTACCTTTTAAGCTTTTTCCGGTTATTATTAAAACGCCTAACAAAGGTAACAAGGCTGACAGTAGCGCCCCGTAATGATTCACGTCCCAAAAAGTCGAACCGACCCGGGGCAAGTTTCCCGGAATATTCCACAACGCCCCGATTATTACGCCTTTAGTTTGATACAACCAAAACTGAAACCATCCGAACAACGTAAGCGTGAACGCCGTGTAAATATAAAAGCGGAGATATTTTACTATTTGGTGAGCATTCTTCTTGTACGTAAAGTAAACCAGCAAAAAAGCAGCTACAGAAGTCGTAAAAAATCCCAGCAAAAATATAGAGGATTGAATATTTTTCGAATTTATTAACGATATTAAACGCACAATCCATAACAGTACGAGAGAAACCACAATCGGATCTTTTAGTTTTTCGAAAAGTGCGGGAAAATTTCTTTCTTTAATTAACCACATTACGGCACGCGTCAAAACCGCGGCAAGAAGTGCGAGCATAAAAGCTCGGATGGGCATCAAGTCCCATCTATAAAAGCTAAAAAGTTCTTTGTGAAGAAGGACGGAAAGTAAAATAAGAATATACACCGCAAAATTTAGGTTACGGAGTATTAGTATGTACGACAGGATGCAAATTGTTGCTATTACTACGATTTCTGCCATTTAGTTAGAACTTCCTGATAAACCTCAAGTGTTTTAGCTGCAGCTTTTTCCCAAGTATATTCCTTCCTTAACTCGTCGGCAATTTGAGGTCTCGGGGCTTTAAGCTGGGTTTTTATTGCATCGGCAATCGAGTCGACGTTTCCCGGGTCGCAATAAGAAGCATGGTCTTTAAGGTATTCGCGGGCTCTTTCACCTGAGGCCACGGCGTTTGCTCCGCAAAAGAGGGCTTCCAGACTGGTCAGGCCGGTTGTTTCGAACCAGCTTGCGCTAACCCCAACTTTAGCGTTTCTATAATAATCCGGCATCTCCTGGTAAGGAACTTTCTCTACGTGATGAATCCACGGGCTCATAGCTTTTTTCTCATTAAACATTCTGCCGTATTCAAAGTGTTTTAATCCGGTCGAAACACCTATGAGAACTAACTGCAGATCTTCACCCACTTCACTGCGCAACTTTTCAACAGCAGAAATTATATTCAACTGATTTTTTCTGGGCTCTATACGTCCGACACAGATAATATAATCTTTCAAATTAAGGGGGTTCGTTTCGTCAGTCCCGGCGCCCTGTTCAATAAAGTTTCTGCTTACGCCGTTCGGAACTTTTACAGCGTCTATCTTTACACCGAATGTTTTTTCCAAATCTTTTGTCTCCAGGTCCGTCTGTACCAAAACCTTTTCCGACATTTCTAAAACTTCTTTTTGCATTTTTTGAAACCCGTGCGTAATGCTCACAAGCGTAGGTTTAATTTTTTTAGGGTCGGTTAATGATCTGTAAACATTTTTAAAAGTGTCGCGATGGAACTGGTTGCTGAAAAGAACTTTGGAAAGTCTTCGGAAGTCGAACACGTACTCGTCATCAAATCTCTTCACCTCTTCTATGCTGTGATGTATGGGAGATAAAATTATGGGTTTTGCTGCGTCGTGTGCTTTCCGGGCGTATAAATAGGTTTCGGGCGTCCAGTCCAGTTGAAATATATGGATGACATCGTAATTTTGAGGGATAAAATCCTCATCCGTCCTGATTTCAACATCGGCGCCCAGAGCTCTTAATTCACGGGCGGTGTTCTCTATCTGTACTTTGTCCCCGCCACCGTGTTCCATCAAGTGGTATCTCCCGAGCATTAATATTTTCATTTTTTCTTTAGTAGCCTTTCGTAAAGAGAGACATAACTATTTGTAAAAGCTTTTATCGTGTAAAGTTCTGTGACTCTTTGCTTACCTTGCAGATGAGGAATGTTTTCGTTATTAACATACTTTTCATAAGCTTCTATCATTTTTTCGGCGAGGTCTGACGAGTCGCCTGCGCGAAAATATGTCACGGTGTCTCCCGCAACTTCTTTTAGTACCTCAAGGTCAGAGCATATAACAGGGAGTTCCGAATACATTGCCTCGATTAAGACTAGCCCGAAACCTTCGGCCAGTGTCGGGAACACAAAAAAGTCAAATGCCGAATAATACTTCACTAAATCCTCAGGAGGAAATTCCCCGGTAAAAATAACTTTATCCGCTATTCCTTTTGTGGCTGCTAGTTTCCTTATCTCATCTTCGGACTCGCCACCTCCGGCGATAAACAGCATGAAGTCTTTAGAATGATACATGTCGGTGCCTAAGAATTTTTTGTACGCGTCTAAAAGAATATCGTGACCCTTTTCTCTGGAAATCCTACCCAAATTTCCGAATACGAAAGCGTTTTTATTTATTCCGTATCTTTTTCTGATCTCTTCTTCGTAGTCTGTTCTGGTGATTTGAGAAATAGTGAGTTTAGTTATGTCCAGACCGTTCGGGATAACAACAATCTTGTCTTTTTTTATACCCTCTTTTATTTTGACTTTCTTTTTTGACTCCGTCAGGGCAATCTCCGCGTCGGAAAAACGATTAACAATAAAACTATAGAACAAAGAGTCTATTTTCCGTCTGGTCGGGCTTATTTTCCATTCTGAGATAGGTGTGTGGACGTGTGTTATTTTGACCGGAGTGTGAGCGTTTCTGGCCGCAGCAAGAGCATTAGCTGCTGCCTTTAGTTCGTGTGCGTGAATTACATCAATTTTATTATCTACCAAAAAGGTGGTCAGCTCTGAGATGTAAGGAGCATCAAAATCAGAGGATATACTTTTTCTTGTTACTTTCGCTCCGGCTTCTTCATAAATATCCGCAGGTTTTCCGACAGGGCACCAAACATAAACGTCGTGCCCCTCCCCCAACATTCCCTTAATTAAGTCCAGAACGTGTTGTTCCATCCCTCCCTGTTTAGATGAATTGTGTGAGTAAAGTATTTTCATTTCACTTTTTAATAAGATCGCCGATTATTCTCAACATTCTCTCAACTTTTCCGTCCCAATCGTTACTCTTTGCTACTTTTTGTCTGGCGGCTCTTTTTTCCGCATCATCTTCTTCTAAAGCTTTTCTCACGAACTGAGAAAACTCATTATAACTTTTTGCAATGTAACAAACATCTGCGAACGGAGCGTACGCCGGAAGATCGGTAACAATTGTGGGTAAACCTGCCGCCAACCCTTCATGAAATTTTACAGGAAAACATCCCCCAACAGTATAGTCATTAAGTCTGTAAGGTATTATGGTGGCGTCGAAAGCTGCCACATATTTATGTATCTCGGAAAATTGTTTGGTGCCGAGGAAGTAAAGATTTGGTAATCCGCCTAGCCCCAATTCCTCAAGAGACCCCTCCCTATCTTTTAGTGCAATGGGCCCTATGATAACGAATGAGTATTTCGGGTAGTCAGTCACGATCTTTTTCATAAGATCTTTATCAAACTTGTAATCATCAACTGCCCCGTAAAAACCAACGATGGGGTGCGGAACTGATTTTATATCTTCGGGAAAAACTTTTATTTTTTCTTTTATTCCGAAAAACTTAGGGTAATCACCGACGTTGGGGGTGAAATAAACATTAGAATTAAATTTCTTAAGCTTCTCCACCAACCCCGGAGCCGTTGAAAAAACTACATTTGCTCTCATTGCGAGATTCTGTTCTTTTTTGTTGATAGCTTCTTTTTTCTCGGGAGTGTTGTATTTGGGGAATCCGGAATAATTATCAACGCAGTCGTAAACCAGAAAATCGTGCTCGATGTATTTTAAATAACTCTCAAGACCCGCGATTTCCACGTGATATACCCAAAGTATAGTTTCACGGTCGGGATTAAAAAAATTCTGAGTGACTTTTTGTATAGATTTGGCATGAAACTCCGCGTGCTTTTCGTGAACGGGGGAAAAATCCAAAGGTGAGTATACGACTACGTTTCCGGATCTTTGTTTTTTCGTGATAAATCTTGAAAGGTTCCATTTTCCCTGCAAAACCTGGCGTATAAACAAACGCCCGGTGTTAATAGGAGGATCAACGAACAACACATTATGCCCAAGCTTCTCCAGCCTTGTCATGACATGCTTTTTGTTCGTCCAGAGGGGATAATCCCATAGTTGGTTCGAAAGGCAGATTATGTTGTATTTTTCACCTTGCTGATGCATATCCGAATTCCGCACAATATCCTATCACTATTAGATAATTCAGTCTAACAGACATTGAGGTCATTTTAGCCTCTTTTTTTCCGACTATAAACACTTCGGGCACGCTGAAGCCATCAAACCAAGCTTAACCAGCACCCGTCTTATATCAAATAAAAATTCAGAGTCTTTTATAGACCAAAGCCACGAGGTGTTTTCGTAGCCTAGGTCGTAGGCGGCGTGCCATATCCCGTCAAAGAAAAGTAATCCGTAGATTTCGATGAACACAGACAGCCCAAATAGAATAAAAAATAGTTTTTTAGTTTTTTCAAAAGCCGCGGAATTAATGTAGGGAACCATTAAAAAAATAAAATAAGGTAGGACGTCGCTCGACATTCTATACCCGAACGACCAGCCTCCGTACCAATGCTTCCACAAACTTATAACGAGGGTATGCAGAAGGATTATCAGAGCGAACACTTTATATAACCCGATCTTTTCAATTTTTCCTTTGACTGCCAGGTAGAAACCGTAGATTGAAAAAAACAATACAGGTGAAAAAATTAAAATTCCTTTACTGGGTGAAAGCCACACGCCCAAAAAACTTATAGGAAAAGGCGAGAGCCACGAACGGAAAAGCTGGTCCGAGTATCCCTGGTTCTGAATGTCATAGTAATAAACCGAGTTGTACCAAAGGAAAAATGATGCCGCGACAATCAAACCAGAAGTAAAGGTTATGGCAGATTTAAATAAGTTATCACTTTTATGAATATTAGTGAAAATTAGGTATAACTCTATCAATAAAATGGGTAAGCCGGCGGTCGGTCTGGAAAGAAAAGCGAACCCGAAAAACAAACCGGACAATAGCATATTCATATACGCGGAGTGGTCTTTTTGATGTTTAAGAAAAAAGTAGATACCTAAAATTGACAGGAGCTGCAGCGCACCGTGCTGCCACATCGCTTGCGAAACCATCGCAAAGTTTACCGTGGCAAATAAGTATACCGCCGTAAGAATTGTAGATTTCTTTTCTTCCAGTCCGAATCCTTCGCGGAGAGTTTTAAACAGAAACAACCCCGCCAACGCCATTATCAAGGCACCTGACAAATGATTTAACAATGCCAGGTTGTCCCATGTAATAGGCATTCCCAGGGCGAGTGGCAGTGCAAAAACCGGAACTGACAAAATAGGAGTAATGATGGGGAATGCCGTAATATAACGATCCCCTACTTTTCTTAAATAAAACGGGGTCAGGTCTTTTTGAAAATCTTTGTCGTCGGGGTGCGGATACCTGTCTCTCATCATCACATAGTATTTGTCGAGATATAACGTGCGGTCTTTAATAATTGAGACGGTTGTGAAAATAGAAGGCACTGTATCTTCACTTTGAATTATGAGCGAATTAACATTGCGAAAGCCGGGGATTATAAAAGGAACAAAAAATACCGCGAGGGAAATTAAAAATATTTTTAACTGAGACATTGTAGTTTCATTATATAGCAGGAAAGAAGTAAAGAAATGGGGCTAAAAGGATAAAGAAACTTTTAGCCCCGGGTGCTACGGTGTGGGGAGGAGAGGAACCATTCCCGTAGCGGATGTAATCTTTTTACAGTCCGGGAAGTTTGGGTTGTTCTTTCCGGATTTTCTGCTGGCGTACATATGTTCCCTTTCTGATACAGTGACCATCAAGGTGATAACGGACTTCCCCGATCGTAAGTGTCCCGGAAAGGTGCTTGCCACAATTAGGACACACATCAGGGATAACGTTAAACTGCTTTCTATCGCCCATCACTCTACTCCAGTCTTTCTAAGATTCCTGAATACTAACATACTGCGGGGGTTGTATCAAACTATGGGTTGATGCCGAGAATAAGGGATAATTCGGTATCCGCAATCTTGTTCCAACTATACTTTTTGACAAATTCCCGGGCTTTTTGGGCCATTTTTGCCCTTTCCGGCTCGTTTTCAAGAAGATACATTACTTTATCCAGTAAGTCCTTTTTATCGCCTGTTTTAGCGTAAATCACGTTGTCCTCCCAAACTGCCCTAAGCTCTTTTAAGTCATAGCAAACGACAGGAATTCCTGCAGCCATGGCCTCGCCGATGACTATTGCCCAGTTTTCCTCATAGGAAGGGAGTACAAATACCTTAGACTGCCACATCTTTTTGAATTTTTCCGCCGGATCGTAAATTACACCGGCAAACTCGATGTTTTTATCCAAGCCCTTGTCAGTAGACATTTTTCTGGCCTCTTCTCCGTCGATACCCTCGCCGATAACTAATAATTTAGCGTCGGGTTTTACTTTCATAAGTTCCGCCCAAATTTCCACCAAATCTAAGATCCCTTTTGTACGTTGAAGGCGTTTCATAAAGACAGCGTCGTATTTTTTTTCTTCTCTTTCAGGAAAATACGAATTAATTTCATCAAAATTTACGCCACACAAAACAAAGTGAGCGGGTTTGCGGTTGAAAATAGAAGTTTTCAAAGCACTCAACGTATCTTCAGAAACAGGCAACAGCACGTCAGCGTTTAAATTGGCAAATAACAATCCCAGCCTTTCACTAATTAAAAACATTAGCGAAAAAAGAAAATTAGAATTTTTTCTTTTCCAAAATAGTGCGGGAGGAAGCCAATGAGTAACAACCCCGAATCTGATTTTGGAAGGACGAAACAACTTTAGTAAAAAACCCGGAAAAACATCGTAAATTTGTTCGCTGCCCGAGTACACGATACCTTCCTTGAAGGAAAATAATAGTGCGGGTAGATGAAAAAGCATCTTGAAAAATACTGCAATTATTTCCAGTCTGCCGATATTGGGAGAATTAGAAATACTGTGCAAAGTAACGGGTAGGCCCATTTTTTCACAAAGCACTTTTCCTGCTTTGCCGGACATCAGGTGGATTTCGTAGCCTTTTTTACTCCAACACTTCGCCAGTTCAATAAATCTGCTTTCTCCTCCGGTCACACCGGGCTCTGCACCTACTATTGAGTTGGCTATAATTAATATTTTCATTTATTAACAACTGCTTTAACAATTAACGAACGGCCTAACGCGGGAAATAACTTCGCAAGAAAAGCCGAAGAAACGGAGCCGGAAAAATTCACAACCTCCGATGTTCTTTCTACTATGTTAAAACCGTGCGATTTCAAAAAATCCCTTAAAAGATCGTAAGTGAAATATCGTAAGTGTCCTGCGGCGGAATCCCCGGGGTACGTATAAGACGCCTCAAAAAATGGATTCCTACCCAGTAATAGTAATGTCCTTCTCGCCAAAGAGGCGGTGTTGGGGGTGGTAAGGACCAAAAAACCTTCTTTTTTTAATACTCTTTTAATTTCCCTGATAAAACCGTCTGTATTCACAAGGTGCTCTATAACCTCACCGGCAAACACAACATCAAACATGTTGTCGGCGTAAGGTAACATTTCCTCAATGTTTGCTTTTGTAAAATCTATTCCTGCCGCAGAAAATTCGGCTGCGAATGCGTCGGTTGCGTCGACCGCCCAAACTTCGTTTCCCGATTCTTTTATTTTTTTACTTATTTTTCCGTTATATGCACCGATGTCTAATACTTTTTTATTTTCTCCAATCATCCTCAACGCTATTTTTATTCTTATGTCCTCGGGTTTAGAAAACTCTGCCCACCTGGCGTCCGAATATTTTTTTTCAGAAAAAGTTTCGGAATTCATTTTTTCACTCCTTTTAGTGCCACGGCCATGGTCGATTTAGTCAACGGAAACTTCCTATTGTTCATGCTGTCCACCGCTTTTAAAAAACTAAATCCTGTGTTTAGTATAGAGGAAGAAAGTGTTCGGCGTTTTGCTGCGTCCTCTTCCCACTCAAACTTTTCCATCGATTTTATAACATCTTCCGAAACGGGTAGTTTTGTGTAAAGCGTTTTGCCCAGCCATAGAATTAAATGGTTAAAAGGGACACCGAAGTGAGTTAAAACCTTCAAGTCTTCCACCCAGAAACCCGCATTTTCAGCCAAACTCTTTAAGTTTTCAGGAAGATACAAACGTTTGTGATCCTTAGCCCAGATTCCTCCCCAAAAGCCACTCATGGGACTGAAGTGACCCAAACCGAGGCTTTCGCGGATTTTATTCAGGGGATCCCACAATAAAGGATAGTTCTTATTCGGCACCGTTATAGCTACAATACCGCCCGGTTTTAGAACGCGGTAAAGCTCTTTTATCGCGGTTTTATCGTCATCTATGTGTTCCAGAACTTCGGTGCACACGATTTTGTCGAAAAAATTATCCGGAAAACGCAGGTTAGTTATGTCGCCCTGCTCTATCGTCACGTTATTTCTCCCGTCCAGCCACTTGTGGGCCAAAATAAGGATTTCCGGATCGAAATCTACAGCTGTAATTTTGCAGTCATAAAGATTATCAAAAACCATTGAATAAAATCCTTCCCCGCACCCCATATCCAAAATGTGCTCACCCGGTTGAATATCCAGATATTCGAGCATGGTTATTACACGGCGTCTGAAGTTTAGATCGCCGGTCTTGGAAAGAATCTTTTGAAGTTTTTGATTCGTCTCTTTATTCATTAATTTCGTACGCGTCGGTAATAATGCTTGCGTTTGAAAAACCCAAATATTTCAGAGCGTACTGCCGGCACTTGTTAATGCTTTCAAGGGTTTTTGGGTGCGCTGTAAGATTCTGCAATGTTTTTGTAAGAATTTCGGAATCAATTTCTGCGGGCATATAATGAGCTACATCCTTTGATAAAAAGGTGGGAGGAGATCCCCTTTCAGGAATAACAGGAACTGTGCCTGACGAAACAGCTTCGCAAAGAGTTATTGAGTAGCCCTCATCATACAAATAGGGAGAGACAAAATAATCGGCAAGGGAATAAAGTTCGAGCAAAGTGTCGCATTGTTTTGGGTCATTCTGGTTCAATAGCCCCATGTATTTTATATTTTCACTTTTAGAAACCAGTAAGTCCACCTCACGCTGAAGCTGGCCCGCCCCGACTAAATAGAAATTCGCTTCTTTTATTTTTTCCGCAGCTTTTAGATATAACAGAACACCTTTTTTCTCGATAAATCTGGAGACCATCAAAAAGTTTATTTTCTTGTCGGACTTTATAGAAAGTTTTTGTCTGTCGCGGGGTTTGAAAACATCCGTATCAACCCAGTTTCTGAAAGCTTCGATTCTTCTCGCGGGTAGACCTATTTTTATTAATTCCTGTTTGGAAACTTCCGAAACAGCGAGAATTTTATCGTAGAAAGATAGTATGCCCCAAACTAGAATTTTTAATAAACGTTTCCTGTTCTCAAACGAATATATTGCGTGTGTGCTCACTACCATTCTTTTGTTCACCAGAAGCTTACAAAATACTCCGATTGTTGCTGCAACCAAACCGTGGGCATGAATTACATTTATATGTTTGTGATTCACCAAATAAAAAGCGATGGACTTTATAAAAAGGCCGGGAAAAACGTAAGCGAATACTAAAGGAAATTTTGTTTCGAGTTGTTCAAACAGACCTACGCCGTACCACTGCGTGCGGTGGATCTCGTAATTCTCCCCACGTTCTCTTCTGGCACCTTTTGTTTTTGATGCGAGGGGTTGGTAAGTAAGTACTGTCGAGTAGTAACCATTTTTTCCCAAATAATCTATTAAACGGTCCAGATGAGTTTCTACCCCGCCGATGTTTGGTCTAAAAAATGGGCAGATAATGAGTACGTTTTTCTTTTTTGTTTGCGTTTCTTTTTGCCTGAGTTCCACTGAGGAAATTATACATTAGGGGGGAAGGGGGGAGGGTTTGTACTTAATTTATTTTGTATAAGGTGGCGTCAGAAAAAACCTGAACCTCTTCAAGCATATTTAAAGTACTAATCTGTTCTGAATATTTCTCGGGTTCATAAAATAGGATATGTGTAACTCCCAATTCTTTTCCTGTATCTATCATACCGGGCTCAAATATTTTTAACGTCAGCTCCTCGGCAGATATATTTGTAAACCTGTAACCTCTTACATTCATCAAACACTGCTTATGATCGGGCAGCCAAAAAAGGCTCTCGTTTGATTTCGAGTAGGGATAAACAAGGTACTTTATTGTCATCGGTTGTTGGGCACCCATATAAAGGTAAGGGTCGGGAACCTTGTCGTATTTTGTTATTTTGAAAGGAACAAAGGTTTCTGCGAGTGTAACGACTAGCAGAATAGGCATGAAATATTTGAAAAACTTTGGCTTGTTAACATGAATAACATTTATAATCTCTGCCATTATCAAAAGCATGAGAAGTAAAATCATGGGGCTAAACCTCGCGGTTACACGGAACATGGGGAAAAATGTTGCGATAAGGTGCCCCGGTGTGTATATTTTCCAACCGGCTATCGTAAAAAATGGCGGCATTGTGAATGAGATAAGAAGAATTGTGGTGAGAAGCAGTACGTTAACTTTTTGTTTGATTTCGGTATCCAATTTCTTATATCCGTATATGAGACACCCTGCAAATGTGATTAAAAAAAGGTAACCGAAAAAAGCCGCCGAGTGCTCTGCAGGAAAGTAGTCATCTGCCAAGAAATACCCTGTAGATTCAATTTTTGCGGTGATATTTTTAGAAAATTCACCATAAATTGGATTTTTAGGGGAGGGGGTGAAGAAGTACCACGGACGGAGTGAGAATGTAACGAAGTCCTCGTACGGTCTCGCATAATACCCTATGCTAGGAACATTTTCCTCAGTCGTAAAAAAAGCTGCACGTATATATGGAAAAATAGACATAACAATAATGGCAATTGCGGATACTAGACACACTAGAAGATTTCTTAACTTTACAAGACCTAACCTATCCTTAAACTTTAAAAACAAAAAATAACTAACAATTACTGCCAAACAAGTCACGAGCATTACAAAACCCAAATAATTAGAAATTAAAGTGCTTAGAATTAAAAGGGCAGTCAGCGCAACGTAATTGCGGAAATACCGCCTGGAATCGAATAAGATAGCTAACAAGGAAAGAATAAAAAGTACAAATAACCATACCTGCATAAGCTCCTGGTGTATTCCAAACTTTATCCAAAAATAACTGCAAGATGAAAAGATGGCGGCGTATATATACCAATATCTATATTTTTTAAATAGTATATAACTCGATAAAAGAGTTAAAAAGATAGTAATAAGGGCACTTAGGGGCAAGAAGATCCAATCTAACAAAAACAACATATACTTAGTTATGAGGAGAAAAACCGGTTGACTGCTCGTCATTGGGTTGCCTACACTATTTATTACCGACACATATTGCTTGCATAAATCGACCAAACGATACTGATCAACACCTAAAAGGTGTATTGTGTTTTTCCATATGTACAGAGTTGTTTGATCTTGTAATCCATTTATGACGTACATAAAGTATTTATAGCCTAATCAATACTCTTTGCGAACCAACAATATTGCAGTGCCGAAAAAGAAAAGAAACAGAGCCCAGGTGGATAATTTTTCAGCTAATACCTTAAGATCGAGTAATAAAACCAGCGGTATAAGACACAAACCAACTATAGCGGCGGTATATATAACTTCTACTCTAAACTTAAACCGTAACCACAAAATAAACCAAAACGTAAAATACAGCCAAAAAACAAAATTAATAATATAGCCAGAAAACAGCAGATCACCGATAACTATGACAACAAAACACGTTAACAACCAAAAATCTATTTTTGATTTCCTATATAATTTATAAAGGCTCTTAGGTAAATTACTTACTAATTTAGTTATGCTTTTTTTCATGTTTCCGAATTAGTACCGTTACGATAAACAGTATAGCAGTTAAAATTAATGTGACAGTAGCGAGTGAGCAAACGTAAAAAATTCTCTGAGGCCAAAATTCTATTATCAACGTAAAATCCTCTCTTCCGACTACCGAGGGGTCAACAACCCATGCATTTGCAAAACCATTAGCGATGTAGTGAGTTTTTGGAAACATTGCCTGCTTACTCCAAGTATCTATTGTGTTTTCATCAAATAATACATCATTTGATGATCTCTCCACGATATCACCGTTGAAATAACTTTTCGAACCGAACTGATGTCGTTCTGACTGATTAAATATATCGAAAAAAGCTTTAGATATCTTAGTCAAGGTGCTATACAAAACACCTGACTGATTTTTTCTATCCATGCCCTCTGCAGAGTATAACCGCCACCCACTGTGGAAATTCTCTTGAAATACCAGATCAAACGTGCTGGTAGCTCCAGAAACATTTACTACATATTTCGTGGGGTTTACCCGCGTATAAGAGATTTTGGGAACAGCTCTATTAATACACCCACCTTCCTGGATATAAGCAACGGGCGGTATCGACCTTTTTTTAACACTTAGATTTTTTATCAAAACATCAGATTTGTGTTCTTTTGCCTCAACAGGGGTTTTAATAAAGACATATCCATTTTCAGACTCCGAACTAGAAGTGAATGTTTTCTGAAAGTGAGAATAACAGGGCTGAGATTGGTCGACACAGTATGCGAACCCAAAAATCTCCTCATTAAATATCTTTCGCCTTTGAACAGGAAACTCTCCTTTCCCTATCAAATCCCAATCGATAACACCTGTACCCCTATCAACTAACGAGTAGTCTAGTGTATCTTCATATACTCCAACTTCTACGTTAACCATACTAGATAAATAATCAAAAGAGACAGTATACTCGGTACTAGTTTCCCAATCATTTACCTGTTGAAATTTCGCTATGTCATTCACATCTAGCTGCGAGGTTTTAATTAGTTCTCTATTATCACTTTGAGTGAAGTCTGCACACTTCAATTCTATCGTTGAAGTCGTGTCGTAAATGTCTGTTCTTAACTTACGCCAAGAACCCGATTCTTCCGTGAATAATTCATAGTTACCTTCCTTCGGTATATTGAACACATACTCACAACCCGCCTGCTCAGATACCCCGCCTATCCATTGTTTTATCTCCTCAAAAAGACTTATAGAATCAGATACTTCGGTGTACGGAATCTCACTTCTAGAACTCAGTAAATTTATAGATACGCCTGCATATGCGTAGAGCTTTTTCACCAGTCCCCAGTATGTATCGGGACTTATTTTTGGATTAAGATTGACTGAAGCTGAATGCTCATCGAGGCTAGTGCGAAGTGTGTTAAACGCAAATCTAATACCATTATTGAACCTAATAATGTTTTTAACACGATCGTCTCCTGTAAGATTGTACTCCAAAATTTCTTGAATCCTTTTAGAGGAGTTCCATATTTCGTAATCTGTACGCACCAGCTTGTCGGGAGCAGAAACTAGTCTTATTTTTTCACTGAGTAGCATAATGTCATGTCTAAAAGTTCTGGGCTGTTTCTCTACCTTCGGCCACACCCACCCTTTATTCCAAGTCAGGGATTCGAGATTAATTTCTGGTTCTTCATCGTTAATTTGACCGTATGATATTACCGGGCAATAGTTATCTTGTGAAGAATAAACCTCAGCTTGGTTAATTTTGTAAACCGTCCTTACATCGGGAAAATATACATCTCTCATATAAACAACGTCTTCATTTCTTCCAGTGCCATAAACAATGTTTTTTGGTATGTAAAATTTGGGCAGATACTCATCCTCATTTACTGTAAAAACACAAAGTGCCGGTTGATTCAGCAATTTAACATAAAGCTCATTTCTAACGCTGCTGTCTGTATCCTTGTTAAGAACCTTTTCCAAGTATGTCTGATCAAACTTACCGTATTTATGGGAACATTCCCCTAGGATTCGTTTCGTGTCACTTTCAATATTTTCAGGATTGCTATATCTAAACTCAAAATCCGATTGATAAAGAATATGCAGCACGTTGAAAAAACCAATGTTATCAACCTTATTCCGATACAATGCGTTGACAACTGCGTCGCCTTCGGTAGATAAAGTGTCTGTTTTCCTCAAAACCTGCAGGTTAGTTGCTATTTCTGGGTAAGGCCAAACCATATTTGCACCTTGCAACCAGTTGTAACTGTTCCCATAACCTCTAGACGGAAGCAGCAAATAGTGCTCTTTTGTGGAGGCCTCGCTGATAAATTCTTCCCAATATTCCGGAACCTTTACTACGCTACCCCACTGACCTGCATTCCACCTATCATAGTTTAATAAAGCTTTTACATCTAAAACTGGGGCAACATATACAAAGACTAAAAGGGCCGTAATCAAAAATACAAGAGTTTTTCTTTTCCTAAACCTAAGAAGCAGATATTGTACGGACAGCGCGAAAATGAGCGTAAACCCTAAAGAGTACAGTGCCATAAACTTAGTAAAAGGCTCTCTATAAGGCTTGAGGAAAACGGTATTGTTATAAAACAAATCATAAAGAAAACCAAAGGGGGCCTTTGTACCCAACACAAGAAACATACCTATTAGCGGAATCAAATACACCAGTACTGAGAGGTTTGCTCTTATGAGACGTAACTTTTTAATTGATTTAAAAAGGGGGTACGCTAAAAAACCCATAAATACAACTGAGTAGGAAGCTATTATTACTAGGGGGAGCTGATAATACGAACTTGCAAGGTAATAAGGCTGCCCATTATGCCCGGAGTACCAAGACCACGAGCCCAGCATTCTAAAAAAATCGAAATAATATCCGGACCCAAGTGAACTAAACATCTGCAGCCCGTTGTTGGTAGCTCTAAACGATACAAATAAGGAATCTACTACAAGGTATATCCAATATGAATTTATTAAAAAAATTAGCACCATTAAAACTAAGTAATAGATGATAAATTTTATCTCCAATCTAGATACTGTTAACAGATGGGTTATATAAACAAACGGGAACACGAGATAACATAGGGTATATAACGCAATATTTGAAGAGACCGGAGTTAGGAGATTAAATACTAAGAATAGTAGTAGATAGTAAAAATGTATCTTACGATAAATAATACCGACAGATAAATGGAATATTATTGGAAGAGCCGCATAAAACATTACGTATGGAACAGATATTGGGTAAAGAACCCTAAATGGATTTAGTGCGTACAAAGCTGCAGACAAATATATACCGGTGCGACTAATATTAAGCAACGACCCCAGTAAGAGCCTCATACTAATATATGGGGCAAAGTAGAAAAATACCATAAAAATCTGGGATATATAAATATCTAATGGGGTGTTTTTTAACAAAGCAATAAGCAGATTCACAATATTTGTGTTCAATCTCCCGAAGTTGGCACTACTATCCCACAAGTAAGGGGTTAGGTCCCTTGCTAAAAACGTGTAATTTTCTCCACCACCTAGGGAGATATCTTTTTCCCAAAAAACAAAAAAGTATACACTTAGACCTAGCAAAATTAATATATCAAACACAAAACCAGCTTTTATTAAATCTTTTAGTCTATGCATTGCGGATACTTGTCTCGAATATCTTCATATTCCTCTCAAAATTTATTACGGAGTTGTAATTCTTCTCTACACTCAGTCTTGCATTATTCTTTATACTTTCTTTCTGCGTTTTTGAAAGGGCAAGAACATAATGTATTTTATCAGCGATCTCTTCTGAATCCTCACTTATAAAAAAACCGTTCTGACCATCTTTAATTATCGTGGATATCTCACCATACTTGGTAACAAGTACAAGTTGCCCAACCATCATGGCCTCTAACAAAGACCGCGACACTGTCGGTGCGTAAGAAAAAGGCAATATTGTTATATCCGACGATCTAATAGCATCGTTCACGGCATCGAAGGGTAGAAACTTTTCAATAATCACGTTAGCTTCGGCGTCGAGTTCTTTTATGTGATCTATTACTTCCTGCTCTTGATTTTCTCCTCTAAAATATAAGGTCAGCTTGTAACTAGACCCATATTTTTTTTTGTAAGTCTCTAATGCATCGAGTAGTGTGATTGCGGCGGTTCCGTTGGGCTTGTATAGTGGTTTGACAAAATGAATCTTAAGCTCGGCCATCCCGGGGCCATCCCAACTAGCTGTTCTACTCACAGATCGATCAATTATTTTTATACCGGGGGGAACAACAACTGCATTGTTCCAATTCTTAAAATATTTATCTTTATAATACTGCGACCATAATATAATCTTATAGGGTTTACAAAGTTTGAGTATATATCTGTAAGAAAATACCGACAGGTGTGACAAAAACCCACCACTAGAGTCACCTACCATCTCAACTGTAACTACAAATTTTTTGTGGTAAATCAGCTTCGCGATAAATCCAAATAATACTCCCCTGGTTCCTATCGAATGATAAACATCAGAGGTTCGTATTTCAACATGCGAAAGATATTTAAATACTCTAAAAATGAAGGACAACTCACTTTTATCACGACTTACCCAAAGATACGTTAGGTTCTTCACTACCGGGAGTTCGGCACCATTGGGGTACTTTTCTGAGATTAGCACGCTGGAAACATCGTTTTCACCAAGATACCTAAGGTACTCTGTAAGGTAACAACCTCTACTATACAGGGGGTAACGGAAATATATATGAGTTATTTTCATTCTTTATGTGCAACTAGCAACTGCTGCGTCCCAAGTATTACAGCATTGGTACGGAATTTATTGTACGGGAGTGAATCTACACCCCTTCTTGTTTTATTCACTAAATCACTAACCCTAATACCAGATCTAGATATCTTCTTCCCTAAAGGGTATATGATTTTCCTACCCATGTAATCCCATACACTAAATCCTGAAACCTCGTGTAAATCAACAATAAATCCTTTTTCTCTAATCAGGTGTTCCAACTCATTAAATGTCATCTCAGAAAAATGGGTCTCATCTAAATTTTTAACCAATATGTTTTTGTTCGGTGTCGTGATAACTATTTCCCCTCCTATTTTCAGAAAACTGGAAATATAGTCTAGGGATGTTCCTGGATTTTTTATATGTTCTATAACCTCGTTCATAATGATTGTGTCAAAAAATCCATGGGCGTACGGTATTTCAAATGATTCGTTTAACACACCCACATTTAACCCATTGCCCCTGGCGTAATCTACGGCAAAGTCGTTGGTCTCGAGACCGTATTTTTCACCACCACCCACATCAATCAGACTTAGCAAAGTACCGTACCCACATCCATAGTCAAGTACCTTTTTATCTTTAAAATCGACGACCTCCAGTATCCTTTTATGGTCTTCTCGATTAGTGTTCTGGAACCCGTACTCATACTGTTTATAATAGTCTTCCGAATATTTTGGTTTCTGAATAAATTTAACAGCAAACAGCTCAAAACTAAGCTTAGGCATCTTATAAGTTAGTAGCTGCGATACTGTGGCTATCACAAACCAAAATATTTTAGGTCTGTACCGTATAGAAATAGCCAAGTCATCGTCCATCGAATCATTCTCTCCCTTACCTTTCCTAAGATGCTTAATCCCCGCAAGTCCAAGTACCTTTGAAAAACCGAGATTAGTCAGATCCTCCACACTCCAACCGGATAAATGTGTTTGTAAAACGTTATTGTCTAGCACCGATTGATTAACAAATCCGTTCGGTGTGGTTATTATCAGCTTTTTCCTTGCCCACTTTTCTGCTTTCTCCAGGAGCTTTACAGCATCGGGTTTTTCCAAATGTTCTAATACCTCTATCAACAAAACTGCGTCAAAGGATTTTTCTTCAAATTCTAGATTTTTGATATCACCGAGTATAAACTCATCGTGGGTACCGTTTCTTTTAGCAACTTTTATATATTCCTCGTAACCATCAACTCCGACTGTGTGTTTCAACCACGTAATACTGGCTATAGGTGAACTTGGACCACAACCCAAGTCAAGCACGGATTCACAGTTTGATAATTCATTTCTCAAACAATAGTTTGTGGTGTGAAAGATCTTTTCGAAAAAAGGTTTCTTATAAAAAAATTTAATTAGTTCTTTTAGGCTCATAATTAAAATTTATACCTCCTATAATAGCGTGGTTGACTGAATCTTTATACCAATCCACTAACCCAATAAGTATAAATGGCGGAATTATTATTGTACCAAATGCAAAAAACCAAAAATAAACACTAAATAAGTTAGAGGGTCGGTATTTTATAAGGTAAATAATCTCTCTAATAAGGTATTTGAATTTGGCGTAATTCCTTATTTGCACTAAACCTACATAATTGTTGGCAACAAAATTCTTTATCATATGTTCTCGAAAGCCTTTCCATTCAGGCTCGGGATACACACTTTTAAATAACTCAACCCACGAAAGTAAAGGTGAGACATTATATATCGAGGACACGTGCCTAGTTTGACTTGTGCTAATTCTTACAGCAACATTATAATCTTTTAAGAAAACTACCGGGTGCTTCTTAAAAATAGAGGCAAAGGGGTAAACATGACATGGAAAAATATCCGAGTGGAAAGGTATATCAAAAAAGTCACTTCTAAAAGACAGGCCTGTTAGCTGATCTAATGTGGAGAACATCGTGATAATATCAGTTGGATTAGAATCCATGGTTAACACCGTGTCTTGACCTTTCTCTAGAGTTTTCTTTTTTCTTACTGGTCTAAACTCGTTACTATTAAACCAGTAGTAAGGTCTGGTTACTGCGCCAATGTCTGGGGAAAGCTCAAATGCATTTAGTGTATTTTTTAGAGCGTCCTTCGCTACCAAGTCATCCTGGCCCACTAGGTATAAATATTTTCCTGTTGCGTGGGCCCTAGCAAATTCTAAGTTAGTGGGGTAACCAACATTTGTGCTATTCTCAAAATATTTAATCCGCCCGTCACCATAACTATCAATCACATCTTTTATTCCATCTCTCGAACAATCCTCACTGATGATAATCTCAAAATCTTGATACGTCTGATTCAATATACTTTCTAAAGTTTCCCTTATGACTGTGCTACCCTTATATGTAGGTATCAAAATACTAAATGTAGGTATGTTTTTCACTGCCCCCACCCCTCCCGGCTCAACTCCGCCGTCTTAAAATAACCGCCAATCCTGCCCCACCCGTACTCCCACAACGTAATCCAGCACGCAACCGGATGGAAAAACCACGCAAAATCAGCCTTTTTCAGAAACCCCACAATAGCTTGCCCCACCACAGGCACCACCAGCAACGTATACAGCACAAACCTCACCATCCCGCCTGATTTTTTTCCTCCCAAGTCCATTTCACCCCACCCGAACTCCCTGCCACCCTTTTTATTCAAGTGAAATAAATAGTCTTTCACTCTTCTTCTCTGTTTTCTTGCAAACTTTCCGATATCGCTTCCACAAAAAGTATGAATAATTCCATTTTTAACTTTAATAAATTTCACCGAGCCTTTTTCTTTGATCTCCGAAGCAATTATATCTATATCAAACAAGTAATCTCCTTTTACACGCCCTTTCAAAAACCCGGTCCTAAACACAGTTCCATTGGCGCCTATAGTAGGCACCCCTCTTTTATCCAAACCCAGCAACAAATAGCCACCCATATCTTCTTCGTCGTGTTCAACTTCCGTCCACTTTCCCGTCAGTAAATTCACCCTATCGTAGTTTCCCAAAAACATTACAAACGGATCGTTCATTCCGATTAACGCGCAATACCTATCTATAAACCCGTCTTCTTTCCTCCAAATATACTTCCACGGTTCGCTTCCTACAGCTTCAGCATGTTTCAACAAAGGCTCAATCATCTGATTTAGCCACTCCCCATCGGGTAAAATGTTATCCGAATCAATGAGCGCAACAAATTCACCGCCAGCTGCTCTCAGCGCCGCCGCTTTTCCCGCTTCTCCCGTTTTTAATTTATTTTCAACAACAACTGCCCCATACTTTTTAGCCATTTCCACTGTTCCGTCAGTAGACCCGCCGTCTGCAACAATAATTTCGATTTTTTCAGTTGGGTAATTTTGTTTTTTAATAGATTCCAGACAATTTTCGAGTACAGAACTTGCGTTTAAAGTCGGTATTAAAATCGACACGGCCGGTTTTTCCATTTGTATATTGTACTACAACCTAGAAAGCGAAGAGTTTATCCAGCGCGAATCCCTGTAAATACCTCGCAATAATAAAGTACGTGTACCAGTGGGCCGGATTGGTTAAGTAATCCCACAATAAATGAAGGGTCAATCCCAAAATTAAAGGGCACCAAATATGTTTTTTCTTTGAAAAATATGCAAAGACGCCCAAGAGCAAAACAAGCTCCCAGCTATGAAAAAATATAAAGGAGGTGTTGGTTTCGTGATAATGCTGACCGGACAGAAAATCGCTTAAATTAAAATAAAAGCCTCTATGGATAAAGTAATCCAGCAGATGATCCAGATCAACAAAAAATCCTGATAATAAGGCAACTACGTAACTTGAAAGTCTTTTATATCGTTTAAAACAGAAGTACCCGGCGACTAAAGAAAACGCCAAGTGCCCCATTTCTGTTGTTAAAAGGTACATCCTATACATTTTACTCTACCGGACTTTTTTGGTAGACTGTCCGCAGAAAATCAATCAAATCAGGTTAAGGAGGGGAGATGTGGGAGTTCGTTTTTTCTGATAGGCACGGCTTTGAAACGGCCGTAAACCGGCTAAATCATAGCGACGTGCCGTCCTGGCTTCATTCTTTGGTCGAGCTACGGATTCTAATATATTCCGCTGACGACAAGGAATTCCTGCTTCAACAGCTGGTTCTTTTGGGAGTGCCGGAAACATCGTACCGGATTAAAAAAATATGACTGATTGAGAAGAGGTGTACGGATGCATGAATGGGTACGTTTGCGGAAGAAACAGGATATGTCAGTAATACAAGCTCTTCTTGACGGGATGGAAGGAAGGGATTCGGAAGGATACATAATAGACTTCTGTACCAAAAATGTCCTACCCGGCTCTGAAAGGGACACTATGAGATTTAAAGAGGTACTGACGTCCCGTGGCATTCCGTTTGGACTTAAAGCAATAAAAATGGATGAGGAGGAAAAATGATCGTATTCTTTGACAACCAAGAGGGCCTGACCAAAGCCATAACGGTTGGGAACAAAGTGGGAATCTGCGATTGCGAAGACTTCAGGGTCGACGCGGCTCAAAACGCAATAGTGTTTGATGACACTTGCGAGGTGGAAATAACCGAGTTCATTTCTGCCCTGGAAAAGAATAACAACGGATCGGAGGAACTTATATACTTTCGAGCCAGATACTAGCCCGATAAGCCCGTTGTTCCAACAAAAAACAACGGGCTTTCTTTTTCGAGGAGGGACAAATGTACAACTTTTTTTTCTTTACGGAAGAAGCGTTTTCTCTAGCATTGGAGAAACTTCGTAAGAGCGATAGGAATTGGTTTTACAGCTACAAAAATCTTCTTATCAGTTTTTACGAGGGTTGCGACGCCGATTTCCTGGTAGGAGAACTTGTTTTACTGGGAGTTTCCGGCGGGGCATACAGACTGGAGCGCCCGGAAAGGAAGAAGGGAGGAACCGAATTAAAAACTAGGGGACGTGTTAAGTAATACATATCTTTTTCAGACATGTAGCCGGAATAGAAAGGCAAGGGAGGATATGTACTTAATTTTTGGTTCACCTGATGATTTGCGGAGAGCGATGCGGATTGGCGAAAGGGTGCACGTGTTTGAAAGTCAGCACTACACCGTAGACGCAGAAAAAAACCGGATAAACTTTGATCGTGACATCTATCCGGAAAAAGTCCGAAGTTTTATCTCGGCTATCAGACACGTTAACTCCTGCCCTGATAAAGAACCGATTTACTTTAGTACTGCTCATTAGGTTAAATTTTTATTAATGAAACCTTAAGCCCGTTGTTTCAACAAAACACAACGGGCTTTCTTTTTTCGGAAGGCAGTCGTGCTTGTTTAAAAGAAGGGTTTTTCAAAGTTGTAAACAGCCCTTTATGCTGTTAGAATCCCATGCAGAAAGATAATCTGGAAAAAGGAGAGAAAATATGTCCGATACGATTATAAGGCTGTTGAAAAACGGCGGGTTTGGCTATATCCGCGGGGAAGACCTCTGCAAAAGCGACACGTGTGAGTATTATGTAAGCCGGGATAACGAGTGCTTTGGTAAGCAATCAGAGACCCATAACATAATGGTCAAACGTGCGGGCCCAATCCTGCAGGTAACAGACTCTGGTGTTGAAAAGGCAGGGTGTAAATCCATAACCCGGGAGGATCTGATGACGGGAGATTATATCTCGGTAGAAGTGTGAAAAGAGGCATATCTCTCAAAGGGATTCGAAACTGACTGAATAAGGGGAGGAGATGAAACATTTTTTGTCCTACGACAGCGCACGTGAAATGAAAGACTATGTGGTCAAACTGCTCCAAACCGAGGGCTACAGCACAGAATACCTCAAAATTGAAATAGTAAGGGACAAACGGGGGTTTTTCATTGAGGCATCCTCTGAAACTGACCCACAGATGGTAACACGTTTTAAACACCTGCTACGTGAACGATTGAGAACACTTCGCAGTGCCTTAAACCTAACAATCTAGGTGATGGAGGGGGAAAATGCTGACTAGGATAGAAGATTTACCGAGACGTGCAGTTGCTTATGCATCAGCCTCCGCGCTGATTTTGTACAGAGGAAACCTGTACATAAACTTCAAAACGGGAGTCAGCTTCTCACCCGATCCGGCTACCGGCAGGACAATGCGTTTTACAACTTTGGGATCAAGCGTAGTTGTATACGACTGCACTTTGCCCCGTGAACTTGTTGTCCGTGTACTGGATAACTGGGATATTGCAGGCATGAGCTTTCGTCCTGTCGAAATAGAAGAGAGCCTTACCGGATATTCAAACTAAGAGAAAAGGAGTGAAAATGTTTTTTCCGAGTGTACCTCTAAGGTTGCTACCCGCAAATTCTAGGGTATTCGTATCTCCGGGGGCGTTTGTGAAATTTGAGGGAAAACTGCACATCAACCTCAATTCCTACATAAACGACGTCTATGACCCGGACCGTTATTTTACGGTCGAAGTCACGAGGTTAGAACAGGGCGTTCTGGTAAACATGAGCACTTTACCGGAAGATTTACGCCCGCCTGAGATCAATAACAAGACAATTATCGAAAAACACTTTAACCCGATTACTAAACAGGGTTTCAGGATAGTTGACGCCTGTTAAAATGCTCAAAGCCGCGACGTTTAATAAAATAAACCCGCGGCTTCTTTTTTACTCAAAAGCATCCTGCCTTTTTTACTAAATGCACGTTCTACTCTTTTTTTGCAGTAACACTTCCGAACATACTCTTGAGTGCATTTCCCCAAAATTTCGGTGAAGTCCAATTTACCTTTGTCTGTTCTTTATCAAAATCTAATAAATGCCCTATCAACTTCCATGCCGAATACCATAAAAATCTTACGTCGTTAAGATTTCTGACAGAAAGTATTTTTCTGAAAATATACTGCGGTGTAAAAAAAGATGAGTACAAAGATTGAGTTAATTCATACAAACGCTCGTTTGAAAAAGGAATTTTCATCACCGGTGCTCTCATATCAAATTTCTCATAATCTTTTGCGTCAACCTGCAACCAATCTTTTTCTACACATTCTTTATATAAAGGTGTGCCGGGGTAAGGAATGACGATAGTAGCCTGCATAGTGTCTACATAACCCTTTTTAAACAAATCTTTGGCCAAGTCTATAGTCTTTTGAGCCATTTCCTCGGTCTCCCAGGGATAACCCAACATAACGGTTATGTGAGGTTCCAAACCTGCCTTTTTAGCTATTCTGGCGCCTTCTGCAATCTCCTCTACCTTCAGTCCTTTATCCAGTTTGTCCAAAGTAAACTGATTCGCCGATTCCATTCCGTATAAAATGAATCTGAAATTGGCCTTGTTCATTAATTCGTAGTATTCGGACGTAAGGGCATTCAGTCTCATGTTGCACCCGATGACTACTTTTTTGTTGTACCCTGACTCGATTAACAGCTCACAAAACTTTTTCAACGGTGGTCCGACAAATAAAGTTCCGGCGTCATCGAATATTTCTTTAACACCGTAGTTATCGACAACATGTTTAACTTCGGCAAAAAGTCTTTCGGGAGAAAATCTTCTATAAAAACCCTGGGGATTTAACGTGTGATCCCAGACACAAAATGTACATCTATTCCACCAACAGTCTCTTCCCGAATACATGTAGGTCGCCGGCGTATATTTATAATTTCCGTTCGCATACGCATAGAGTTTCCATTTTGTAAGGTCGCGGTCAACAAATGGAAGGTCGTCGAGATTATGTTGAAGTTCTAAAGGACCGCTTTGAAAGTACTCTTCTTCGCCGGATATTTCAGACTTGTGCATTTTTAACCACTTGGGATCGATTGAAACTCTTTTGTCTCCTTTTCTACCATAGATTCCACCGGGCAAAAAAGTCTTATTTTTTATGGCATCCAGCATATCGCTTAGTAAAAAGTCGTAATCACCCCCTGTAATAATGTAATCGATTTTGCAGGCATCCAGGGTTTCTATGGGGTTCCAGGTTACATGGTCTCCGACAAGAATGATTGTCATTTCAGGGAATTTCTCTTTTAACTCGTCAATTATTTTCCAGTGAAATTTCAAAACGGGAGCTTTGGTTTCCAGCATAAGGTAATCGGGCTTTTCGTTATCGAGCTCTGTGAGCCATTCTGCGTACGTTTTTTTCTCGGCAATACCGTCCATCCACACGACATCGTATCCGCGCTCTTTGGCTAAAGAGGCTGCGTAAGCCGGTACCATGGGATATATGTATGTCGGGGCGTTGAAATACTGGAACTGTCTGTTTTGAGACAGCAGGGGCACTCCTTTGAGTTGATCTATTGGAGGATAACCTATGACTAACTTCACCTGAACAGTATATATAAACTATCTAATAAGTTCAAGGAGTATATAGATGGGTATCTATTTGTTCTCAGGGTACAAAACGTTACCTTCAAGATCTTCAACAATTATTGCTGTTGTCGGGCAGCTTTTAGCGCCTTTTATGATTTCTTCCGCTTCATTCCACGTGCCTTCTTTCGCGTAAACGATTCCATTGGGGTCAAGATCAAAAGTTTCGGGCGCATGTATTACACAGGTCGCCGCACTTATACATTTTTCATTTATAACTTTTATAATTACCTTTGAGTTTGGATTCCTATAAGTAGAGATCTCTTCCATTTTTATCCTCCTAAATAATTTCCTGTTGCTTTATCGATGCCCCTTAATTTTAACTTGGGTTTTTTGATTATACCAACTATAAAATTAAATCCATAAACTACGTGGGTCAAAAATATTCCTGCGGGAACGTAAAAAAGTGTTTTTAAATTTCTGTCTTTTAAAAAAACGCGCAGCCCTTCAATCAATAACATCGCTGTGTATATTAATAAACCGGCCAGATAAAATTTCCATAATTGCGGAACTAGTAAAGACACAAAAGGACCGGACACCAAACCGGTCAGAAACACCGATGGGGCAAAATATGAAGGAAGTCTGGAGGTCTCGGGAAATATCCTGGCAAACTGCCCCCTGTGGCGTCCGTACCTGGATATTTGCTTTAGGTGCGGGATAAAAAGGTTCCTCCTGTGGTGGTACACGACCGGTTTAGAGTCATATTTAAACTTACGACCGTAGGTTTTTACAAGTTCCAGACAGAGCTTAGTGTCCTCTCCGGGCCAAAATTCGATTGGAAACCCCCCTGCTCTCTCGAAAGCTTCTTTTCTCACAAACAAATTGACGGTGGGGTAGTCAGATATTTCCATACTTTTTCCGGGTTTATGTCTGTATACTGTTCCGGCGCTTGCCATGTATGACTCCAGTACTCTGCCCGACATTTTTTCCAAAAATTGGGCGTCTTTCGGTGTCATAGCCGGACCTCCTAATGCGTACACCCCGCTATCTGCAAAAATTTCAACTGCCCTATCCAGCCAATCTTTCTCGGGGTAGGCGTCATCGTCCAAAAAGGCTAATATATCTCCCAATGCTTTTACTGCCCCGACATTCCTTTTTTCTCCCGGACCTATCGGTCCTGAAGCGACTAAAACAAACCTTTGATCCTGAAAATCATACTTCTCTTCTTCATCCGTAATTATTATTACTTCAAAATTTTTGTAAGAAAGTTCTTTCAGATGGGAAATGTTCTCTTGCAAGAACACATTTATTTTTCTGACTGGGATAATAATACTGAACTTATTCATCTTTTAACTCTCCGGTGTTTACTCTCATTTCCAGTTCTTTGTCGTATACCCACTTACGGTTGCTATGATCATCGTAATATTTTAGAATTTTTAATCTATAAAAAACCGCGGCCGTGTCCGCGAGCATATTTCTGATGTGTTTGTCGAAGACAAAAAATGGCGAAAAAGTTGAAGCTGAAAAATCAATCGTGACATAGACCGGTGCTTCGTATATTTTGTCAAAGCCCAGGTGATTAGCCACAGCTAAAAGCTCTATATCAAAGGCAAACTTCTTTATCGCCAATCTGGATAGTACCTTTTCCAGAACTTCCCTCTTCATAACTTTCAGGCCTGTTTGTGTATCCTTTAGCTTTAAACCGAAAAGAAGCCGCACCATCGTGTGATAACCCCAGCTATATACTCTCCTAACGGCAGGATAATTAACTTTTGAAACCGGGTGTTTCTTACTCCCCACAATAATATCGGCCCCGTACCACTCCATATGTTCCAACAACATTGAGATCCCGTTCGGGTTTATATCCATTCCCGCGTCTATAAAACAAACATAATCTCCCGACGCCCTTGCCATTCCATATCTTATTGCGTAGCCCTTACCTTTATTAGTTTCGTAACCGAAAACTTTCAGTTTTTTATTCTGTAAAGATTTGGCAATGTCGTATGTTTTATCTAGTAAGCCGTCGACAACAACAATTATTTCAAAATCCCATCTGGTCTGAAGCATCGTGTTCAGGATATTTTCAAGATCTTGTTTGATAGTTTTTTCTTGTTTATAGGCAGGGACAATTATCGAAACTAGTTTTTCAGATTTCTTTTGCTCTTTTTCCATTGTTACCTACTATAAAGAATATTGTAAGAAGTACTAGGCTGATTATACCAGCATATATGTCAGCTCTGATTATATCGTACAACGTCGCGTGGTTTGTAGTTATAAGCACGTACTGTACAACTAAGCCGGGGAATAGCAGCAAGAACACCGAGGTTCTACTGACGGCCAAAAAGAAGAGTACAAGAAAGTTTATGATTATGTACAACCCTATAAATAAGGCAAAAGCAGGCAAGTATTCTACGGAGTTCATAAACCTTTCTCCGAAGAACAACCTGGTAAGGAAGCCCGGGAAAACAGAAAAAGCTACCAATCCTCCGGCAACCAGCACTAACTGCAGTGATAAAAATTTGAAAAACGCCCGGCCATAATTTAAACCCCGTGCTGCCAAAGAAGATATTGTAGGGAACATTACCGTAGAAACTGCTCCTGCACCGAACAAAAATATTTTTCCCAAAGTAACGGTGCCCGCATAATAACCTGCCATCTCAGGTTCAAAATATTTTTTAACTAAAATAAGGTCTATATTATTTAAAAACATTAATCCGAAATTCACGAACATTACAGGCAAACTAAACGCGACCAATCTTTTATAGTCTTGCATCAGACTAATGTTTTCAAATACAGTAAGGTTTCTCCGTAAAATAAAAAATGCGCTAACCAATGCTGCCACACCTCCGACAAACATTCCCCCGAAAGCACCCGCTAATTTAAACCCCAACAGTACGGCAAGAACCGAAAACGTAAAACGGTACGCACTCGACATTACGTTAAAAAACGCGAAAGCACGGTATCTTAGCAAACCCTGAAAGTACGCGGACGGTATCACCCCGGCAAAGGCTAATCCCATAGAAATACCATAAACACTAATAATCCCAATATCATAAATCTTTAACTGTTCTGAGATACTAAATCTTAGTAAAAAGATAGCGAGTGAGATTCCGATCCCGAGCACCAGTGATATAACTAGTAACTTCCAATATAAAGCTGTAAGTTTTTTTGAATCCTGCCTCGAAGAAAGTTCAGAAACATATTTTATAAGGGATACACTAAAAACCCCGGCAGGGACACCGACTAAATATGACAAAGAAATTAGAGCGTTAAAAGTTCCGAAGTCCGCGACCGAAAGTATTCTTCCGAAAATAAACTGCAGTAAATAGGAAAAAATTGATGCCAGAACACTTCCGGCTCCTATGTATACCGTACCCATCAAATATTTATTAGTCTTAACTTTTTGTATGAAAGCGCCGATCATAATGAAGTTCTCTCGTAGACCTTATACACTTCAACACCTCTAAGATAAATGCTATCTATATACTTCAAACCAAATCTTTTCTCTTCCGTAGAAATATCATCCCAAACAGGATAGACAAAATACTTCGTCTTTACCGCAAAAGGTGTCAGATCCTCAATAACTGCATATCCCCCTATTACGCGGAAAAACGGGTGAATCTGGGTGTAATATTTTTCCTGAAAAGCTACGGTTAGTGCGTCCTGCGGGTCAGCCCCGTTTAAAACTTTTTCCAGAGACGTGTCACCGTAAATAGGCTCAGTTCCGTCTTCAATCATTTTCTTTTCAAAAAAGTTAATCACTTCTCTTTCCCCGATCAACCACTTAGGTTCCAAAATATTAATTCCTTTTTTAAGGCCGCCGAACATCGGGTTGTAATACGACAAGTAATCGGGGTGAAGATAAAACGCCGGTACCGCCGCCACAGCTATCAAAGGAATGAATTTTAAGAAACTTCTCCCCTTTACTTTTTCTATCAGCCATATCCAGAAAAATGAGGTAACCATGGATAGCATCATTAAGTTCGGCAAAATATAACGGTCCAGTTTTTTTGTGGGGATTATTAACTGTACAAAATAAAATCCTACGAACAGCAAAGAGTAAAGTAAAAACTTGCGGTGACCTTCATTAAATATTTTTTTCCAAAAAAGCGCGGTTCCGATTAAACCTAAAATCAAGAGATACGAAGATCTTAGACCTAAAACAACAAAATAATAGAAAAAGCCCGGATCCTCTACCAGTTTTCCGAAGTAAAACTGAGCATGTTCTCTTTCTATTCCTATCTCCGAAACCCCGCGGTATAACGCGGCAAGAGCCTGCCCCGGAAATGCCCACATGGCGGGCCAAACTGCCACAAATGTCGCTAAAAACACTAGCAACCATATTCCAATCTTCGGTAAGGTATTCACAATATTTTTGCGTCCCTCTATCAGCAGAATCAAACCAGCGTAAGGGAACATGAACAAAGCCGATGTCTTGGTTAAAAAAGCTAATCCTGCGAATACTGCGGAGATTATCAATCTTTTTTTCTTACCCGACTCCAGCGTGTAATAGTAAAGCCACAAAAAAGACGCCAGCATAAATGTTGACATCAAACCTTCCAAATGAAATTCACGGGTCAGTGCAATATAAAACGGCTCCAACGAAAGCAGCGCAAGAACCAACAAAGCTTTTCTTGCCCCGAATAATTTTTTAAGTACAAAAAGTGAGAAACCGAGTGTTACCGCTATTGTTATTACAACAAAAAGTTTCTGCACAAAGTGGAGCTGAAAAATCATTGAGACACTATTTTCAGCCGGATAATATCCGGAGTAAAAATTGTAAGCTTTTATCGCAGCCGTCCCGAGCCACATTAAAGTAACCCCGGGATGATATTTTTGTATTGTCTTTTCCGGATCCCATGTAAAAACTCCCGTCCCGAAATCATAACTCCGTGCCTTCCATTTCCATACATCGGTATTAAACGTATCGTTTCCCAGATCCGGTAACCTGAAGATTATAAAAAGAAGGACAAAAAGTATACCGAACATATGTTTCTTTATAAATTTAAGCATCAGCGGATCATCTCCTCGACCGTGATATACGGGCCTATTCTACCCTTATTAGACACTTCAAAAATTGCACGGCCTGAAGAAGTACCTTTATTTAATTCTATGTAATAATACCGCGTACCTTTCGGTAATTTCGCCGGATCTTTTATGGCATCGTTAAATACATACCTGGCCACGGGTTCTACATCGGAGCTTCCGTAAACTATTCTAGTTCCCAGCGGAACTTCCTTTTCCAGGAATTTTTTCAAATCAAGACGGGTGTCGTTTCTTAAAAATCTGACCGAGTTATTAACAGATAAATAGAACGGCGGTAAAAATAATATTAGCATTATAGGAAAGTACAGAGATTTCATTCCCAAACTTGCCTTATTCATAGCCCACACACAGAAGTAACCGAATATTACAGAAAGGAACGGGTACGTAATAAAGTAGTATTGCGAGCGGCTTTTTTCAAAACCCGAAATATAATAAATCAAAGCAAAAGCCGGAACTATTAAAAACATCAACGAAATATCAAACCTTGAAAATGTTCCTTTTAAAAATCTAATTAGTACTAGGCCGGAAGTTAGAAACAACGCGACTAAAATTGTATAGCCCAAATCGTCCGAAATCTTGAAACTCATGTCCGTGAAAAACTTTCCCACATGGTCAGCAAAGTTCACTGATCCTACATTTGTGAACTGCCAAAAAGCCCCGGCCGCAGAGTCGGTTCTGCTAAAAGTCTTGTAGTCTAATAGTGCGTACGGGGTACCGAGTAAAAACCCTAAAAAGGCAAATATTGCGGACAAAATAAGGTTCAAAATCGTGTGAAAATAGGGAAAATCGCCCCTTGTTTCAGAAAGGCGCATTTTCACCAAAACCCAGCGTAAAAACGCCGCCAAAGGCACCGTAATGGCTCCCAGACCCCCGTTATATTTGTTCGATGCTGCTATCCCTATAAAAAACCCTGAAAGTATATAGTCTATAGGGTATCCGCGTGCGAGAATTCGCGCTGCGAAATAAACTCCCCAAGCCATAAAGAACAACATGGGCGCGTCCGGCAGCGAATAATGGGAATGCCACACGTGGAAAGGAATTAGGGTAAAAGCCAGGGCAGACAAAAGACCGACTTTGTCGCCAAACAAAACTTTACCTGTTTTGTATATCGGAATTACAGTTAAAGCCCCGAGCACTGCTGCAAAAACGCGCGTAATAAAATAGAATACGACCGTATCGTCCCACATAAGGGGGAATATTTTTATCATAAAGTTTTGAAAATTATAATCGACTGCGAGATCCCGGATCTTTGCAAAAACTTTGAACACAAAATAGTTAGCATATATAAAAAAGTGGGGCCAATCGAAATGACCGGGATTCGGATCAAACCTCACGTCCAGAGCAGAACGCACAATGGTGGGTTCGTCGGGGTGAAAAATAAAAGGAAAGCCGTGATTTATTCCGGCCAATCTTAATGCAAGGGCAAGAAATATTATCAGGTATAAAAGACTACTTGTCTTCCTTGACATATATTCTCCAATACTCCAACCCATTAATGTAAAGCGACGAATCTTTTTTGAATCGGGTTCGGCTCTTCAGCACTTTCTCAGGCATTTCCTCGTTTATTCCAAGTATCAATAATTCGTAGTCGCTAACCCCGTTAATACGGATGTCTACCACTTTTGAATTTGAATAAATGGCCTTCATGGGCTTTGTATCTATAAACCCCAGCTCAACCTCGCTACCGTACCTGTCAACTATGTAATCCTTTAGCGCGGGAACAGCGATACCGAAAGGTTTTTGGGCGATGATTCTATTAGCGGATTCGGCCGTACCAACCACCGGGCTTGTGTATGTAAAGTAATAAGGAAAATCTACAACTGCCGGTAATATGTAAAAAAGAGTAAACAGGAAAATTGCTATGCTTATAAAAATTTTCCTTAACCTGGCTTTTTTAATTGAAGAGTAGAAACGTACAATTCCGTGCGCTGCCAAAAGTGCTAAAAACGGATAAAGGGGCAGCATGTACCTATCAAGTTTTTTTGACGGATAAATCATAACGGAAAAATATCCGAGATAAAATACTGCGAGATAAAGATAAGGGTTAGAATATTTGGAAGCAACGTTTTTCAGAATTGCCCGAACGGATTTTGTACATTTTATCAAACACAACATAAGGCCTATTATTAAAAACGGTGTGGTTTTAATTAGAAGTACCAACGGATAGAATAAAATTCCTGCGTCCTGAGTAGTTTCCCCGAACAGAATTTGTTCGTGACCTTTTCTTATTCCCACTCTTTCGGATTCGGCAAAAATTTCCGTCAGGTAGTAAACGGGTCTTACCCACATTGCAGGAAAAAGCAGAAAAGTTGTTAATATAAACGAACCCAATATCGTGAAAAAATATTTCAAAAGTCCCTTTAAATCTTTTTTATGCGCAAAATAAGCGATCGAAAAAAGTAACACAAAAAAGAGGGCGCCTATACCGATGCTTTTAGTGAGAAATGAAAGTGATAAGAACACCCCCGCCAAAACTGCCCCTTTATAGCTAAATTCCTTTAAATTTAACCAGCTTATTAGTAGGGCAATAAGCACAAAAAGTGCTAACAGCACATCCATGTGGTATAGCCTGGAGTTGCCTATAAAGAAAGGCTCCAGCGAGAAAAGAAACACCGAAAAATAGGCTATTTTGAACCCAAAAACCCGTGTCAGGTAATATAAAAGGATAAACGTCAAAATTAACTGGGCAAATACCACCGAAACTTTTGCTACGGTGTTAAAGGCTAGGAAGTTGTGCTGGTCATAAGTGGTGATTCCTGTAATTTGTTTATAAATCTCTATCGGTACTCCGCTAATCCACATTAAAGTCACCCCGGGGTGGTAATGCTGGTAAGTACGTTCAAAATCCCTCAACTTCAAACCGACTATAAATTGTTGGGACCTGTAGTGCCAATTAACCCCATCGGGATTTACTTCATCGGGGCCGAGAAAAAGAAAACGTGTAAGACCGAAGACTAAAATAAAAAAAATGATAGCTACATACTTATTTTTAATAAAACCGATCAAACGTTCGCGTGTTTTCATATTATTTTTTCAGTGCCTTGACAAATTTTTTAACGTAACCGATTCCGCTCTGTACTTCTTTTTTAGTCAGATAGCCCGGTATGAAAAACGCCCATATTAACATTCCGAATAAAAACGGAAAGAAGATTATCTTCATGTTTAACGGCAACAAGGCGATCATGGAAATTGAAAAAGCCTGCGCAAGTATTGCAAGATGGTCGATGTTGAAATAACTAAATTTTAGTTTTTTATTGATCGCAAGACTGATATATAAAAAGGACGCCGCAGAACCGAAAGCCATTGCCCAAGCCATACCCTGAAGGGCACCGATAGTGTGGTAAGTTGCGAAAAAGAATGCTGCTGTAGCAGCTATCAATAATGTAAAACCGGCTATCATGTGCTTAACCATCTTCGCGGGAATTAAAACACTTGATTTCACAATATTAATAAAAGAGTAGAGGATAAAAGCAAAAATCACCGGTGCAATTAAGACATACGAATCCTGATATTTATCCCCTCCCACTACCAAATTTACTATCTCAGGAGCCCAATAGGATGCAAATGCAGCTGCCGCTATAACACTTATAAAAATCTTGTCAAAGTTTTTGGTAAAAAGTCTTTTGAAATCCGCGAAATCTTTTACGTATTTTTCGGAAAGAACCGGAAGGCTTACGTCGGTAACCGCGTCAGAAATACTTAGTAATTTTTTTGCGTACAACAAAGCAAACGCAAAAATGGCGACTACTTCAGGAGAGTTAAATAATCCAAGTACATTATTTCCGAATTTCTCCCAGTTGGTATAAATAATTTTTACAAGATAAATTCCCATACTTATAGAAAATATTTCTTTAAACAAACGTTTAAAATCCGAGCGGCTCGGCAACTGCATACTGCCTCTCAGAGGTTTGAAAGCCATATAACCCAAAATAACGGAACTTAACGCATTAAACATAAAAAACGCGTAGAAATAGCCATTTACTCTGTAAGTTAATACCAATGGGATAAAGATAACCACGCTTGCCGCGGCTATCGCTATTTGGTAAAGAAAAAGTTGCTTAAATCTTTTTGTACCTGATATAACCGAGTTCATAATACTTTGCACACCTTGAAACAGTAATGTCAGCGCATAAATTTTAATGGGTAAGACGAGAACCTCATTTTTATAAATATCGATGGCAACATATTTTGCCGCGAAAAAAAGTCCGATAGAGATAGGGACCGTAATGGCGTAACGTATTACGGCTGAAGTTATGAATATTTTGAATACTTCCTTGTCGTCTTCCGCCGAGGAAATTTCACGGGTGCTTGCCGAGGCAAGACCAAGGTGCTGATAAATTCCCAGCGCACCACCAATGGAAATTGCGAGCTGAATAACTCCCCACTCCCCCACGCTTAAAACGCGGATTATCACAAACGTCTGAACCAGTCCCAAAAGCATTGCCGTGGACCTCGACGCAAAACTTATTATTTGCCACTTCCCGAGTTCTTTCATAGTTCTACTTTATAAGTATATTCCCCAGGTATAAATTTCTGGTCTTCACTTTATTAGACATGCCGGCAAAAACCCTGTAATCACCGGGGTCCAAAAAAGACGGGAAGTTAATCTTAAGATCCTCAATATAGTAGCGGTCAGAATCCCAATCGGCAGGCTGAATTAGCGAAAAAGACGGGAGGCTCGCTATTTCGTAAAGATCGCCTGTCTTCTCATTCATAAAAGTCATATACATAACAAAACCGTTTAAGGAATCACTTTCTCTTTTGAAAAAGACAAGTCTGAAATTTTCCGGAATACCTCTTGACACTTCTTTAGGATAATCAAAATCAGCTATTTCGGTTCCGAACAAAATATTGTATTCGTATTTTGCCGGATAATTGAACTTTTCCTGCATAGGAAGCAGATCAGTTTTTTCATGCGGACCTACCTTTTTGAAAACAAATAAGTTTCCGCACCCGGTCAGCAGTTCATAATCTTTGCTTTTAATTATATCTCCGGTGACGTCGCGCACTAAGCTTGTTTCAACATCTAATATGGTTAGTATTTTGCGCGAGAAAACATCGACTATCACATAATCAGCGCTGGTGTACAAAGCCGGGAATATTGCGTAAGTTTCTCTTAAAGACAAATGAGCTCCTAAATAGTCAGGGCCTGTAACCGAAACTCCATCAGGTATCAAACCGACTATCTTCTCGGCGCACTCAACGTCTTTGTTATCCAAGTCCGGAAGTTTTACTACATCTCCCACTTTTAGTCTGCTTTTCCACACAGCTTCGGGGTCCGACCCTGCAAAAACCCTTTTTCGCACTGCCTGGTCTATCCAAAGATAGACGGGGTTGTTAAAGGCGTACGATGTCCTAATACCTGCAACAACCAAAACCAGGGAAAAGAGTATCTGAACGCCTTTTATTACACGCGGGCGCCTTTTTCTAAAGTTACCCAAAGCATCCGCAATCATTCCGATGGCATAAATAGTTGATATGAAAAGAACAGGAATTATCATGGAGATTCTATGGTTCGTTATTTCTGCCGTACCGACACCGTCCGCCGAAGTCAGGTAATTTATTAAAAAGTCGGGGACGGCCATTAGTAATATCTGAGGGTATGCTAGGGGTAAAAATAAAAGGGGATCAAAAGTTTTTCTTAGATTATCTATCCTGTCCCCTCCGAAAAATATTCTGATTGCTTTTTGGTGGTCCAGAACCATTCCTACAAGAACGTCGGTGTAGGATTCGCCGAAGGCATCGTATCTGCTTAAAAAATAGTTGGGTTTTGAAACGTCACGTGTGGTATCACCCACAATACCTATCTCACGCGCAAACTTGTTATATCCCGTAACTCTATACTGTGAGTATGCCGGTATTATTATAAAGAATGCGGCTACAAACCAAAGAGAAGCAACCACAAACATAGACAACGCGAGTTTGCCCGTGATAGTTTGATAAAATTTCTTGCCTTCTTCTTTAAGAGGTCTGCAAAAAAGTATAAACAGCGAATACATAATGACATATAGAGGGAGCTGTTCTTTTCCGGCCATTGTAATGATAAGAAGCACCCAAAATATAATTAGGTTCTTTTTGCTGAAGTTTTTCTCTTTATACATTTTCTCGAAAACGTAGAATGCCCCGAAAAAGAAAGGTACTGCCGCCGTAACCCCGTGAAATCCGGTCCACGCGTTTAAATAACCTAAAGCCGGGTATAAAAGATATGAGATGCCCAGCATTGCCGACGCCGCCTTAGAGCCCAGCCTCAGATAAGCGATCTTGTAGACCAAAAAGGCTGAAAGGATAACCATCACGAACTGCGAGACTACCAGCGTGAGTGGGTGCTGATATAGTGCGAACAAAGGAAGGAACAGCAGTAGTATCGGATCGACATGACTCATTGCCCACCTGGGTAAGTTGGTTCCGAAATAATCGGTGAGATACATAAATCTCCCGTGCATGGTGTTCCAAAGCATCTGCGACATGTTACCAAGATCAAATTTTCCGAAATCGAAATTGTTGTAGCGAAATATATTTATACGTAAATTCACGGCAATATTTATTACAGCAAGTGCCGCAAGTAACAATATAAATATATTTTCCCTAATAAATTTTATGATTTTCATCTTACCCGTCAGTCCGTAAATCTATATTTTATTAGCGTGAACAATGCGTGTATTCCATCTCTCCAAGTTATCTTTTTACCTTCGCTATGTGTACGCCCTCTATATGAGATTGGAACTTCTCTTATCTTTAAACCCGACTTCAATATTTTTGCCGTAATTTCAGGTTCAAAATCAAACCTTTCTGATTTTATATTCACTTTTCTCACAAAATCTCCCGGCATTAATTTATAGCAGGTCTCCATATCGGTAAGCATTACACCGAAGAAAATGTTCGTAATTAACGTAAGTAATTTGTTACCGAAGTAATGTAGTGTTGACATATCCTCGTAACTTCCCGAAAATCTGCTTCCATATATAACCTGCGCGTTGTACTCGTCTAACGCACGGATAAGTTTGTGGTAATCATTGGGATCGTACTCAAGGTCGGCGTCTTGCACAATTACGTAGTCTCCGGTAGTATGCTGAAACCCGAGCTTCAGTGTGTGACCTTTTCCCCTATTTTTCTCTTTATAGTAGAACCGGATATCGGGATGAACCTTTTCCAACTCTTTTAGAATGTCGGTTGTGCCGTCGGTAGAAGCGTCGTCCACTACGATTATTTCTTTGTCTATACCTTCAACAGCCTTGATCTCGTCCAAAATTTTCTCGATCGTGTTTTTTTCGTTGTACACGGGAACAACAATAGATAGTTTCATATTTAGTCCTTCCGTTCAAACCTTACAATTTTAGCAAAAAACTCCGCACCATTTACATTATAACTAAAATCCTTCACAGGCTTCAGATATGGCCTGGATTCCAAATCCAGCTCCATTGTAGTGTTGTGCTCATTAGTAATTAGAAAATAATCCGCTCCGGTCGATTTTAAGGCTTCGTAAGTCAGGTTCTTTTTACTTTCGGTGTTGTAGTAAAAACCGGATATCTTCGGGGTATCCAAAACATTAAGATAAAAATCCGAAACACTACTAACGTCATTGTAAGCAACCTTACCTTCAAGATTGTAGGATGCGTATTCTGCCGCATTTTTTACCGAAATGAAGATATCTTTGTGTAATTTAATTACCGATCCGGACCAAAGCGACATAATCACCGCCAGAGAGACTGCCGAAAGGAGAAAGTTCTTTTTTACTATAAAAAATACAGCAGCTATCTGGAATAAAAATAAAACTCCCAGCAACACCTTATCCAAAACCAGAAATTGTAATTTGAGAAAATACTGAGAACCTGCGTACAAGAATAGTAAGGACGCCGCACAAATATATATAAATTTACTTTCTTTCCCATCCTCCCACCACTTTTCCAAACTCAAGGTTAGCAAGAGGATCAAAAGAGGAACAACGGCGACGAATAATCTGGGTATCGCTGCCGGCCACAGAAGTATCAATAAAAGTTCGAGGAATAGAAATATTGAAATGTGAGGATTACTTGTAATAAATTTCCACGTACTCTTTTTTACAAATGAAAACGCCGGGACAAAACCAAAGATCGCAAGCAGACTCGCAATATAAATCCAAATCATCCGCGAGTCGTAAGCGCGGCCTGCCGGTTCCTCCAGGTATGTGGACGAGAACGGGCTGCGGTATAAAAACCAGGGCAATAAAACAACCAACGCTCCAAGTCCGTAATAAACGTAATTTTTTAGCTTTCTTCTGTGCTCGATAGATAATGCTAGAAATAAAGAACCTGCCAGAATATATCCTTCAAATCTGGTGAGAATGGATAGCCCGGCAACAACACCTAGGATAAATAACCTTTTATTACTCCAACTGCCCTTCCATTTTTTATACAAATAAATTGCGAGAAGAGACAGCAGCGCAAACGGAACATCAGCCATTACTCTTATCGACCAGTACAAAAAATCCGGATTAAAAAGAAGTAGTAGCATCCCCAAAAAGACAAAACGTTCGTCTTTAATATACTGCTTTAAAAATTTACTGAATAAAACCATTCCGGCAAACCCGGCTACGAGCATAAACCCTCTTGCCCACATAACGGGATCAATTGCTTCCGGTCTGACGGCTAAAAACAGCGAGTACAAGGGAGGCCTCTTCTCATCTTCAGGATAACTTCCGTCTCTAATAAATTCAGATGCTCGGAGAATTCTGTAAGAATCCCCCCATTCCGCCGTGTTTATATTTAGCAAAAGAAAATGCACAATAATAAACAAAACGTAGGGTAGGTACTTAAATATAGTTTTTGATTGCAAAGTCATATATTCCGTCTATTCCCTCTATTTTTGTATTCCACGAGTGTTTAGATCTTATGAGCTGGACATCAACATCTCTCGGGGTACTTGTTATTTCTAAAATTTTATTTGCAATCGTTTGGGGTTCCAGATTTTCAAGATAAAACACGCCTCTTATATCTTCGTTTATTTTAAAACCGGAAACCAGACAGGGAATACCGCACGACAGCCCCTGCATAACAGCTTTAGGCAACCCTTCCCATGAGGAAGGAAGCACGAATATATCTGATACCTGGTAAGCAATTGGAACGTGGGGGTAGGGAGTATAGCCTGTTTTAATTATTCTGGACTCCAGTTTTTTTAGTTTTATCTGCTCATTTAACTTTTCTACATAAGTCGGATCGCCCGTTCCTGAAAGCAGTAATTTATAATCTCCGGGTAACAACGCGAGCGCATCAATTAACAAGTGGATGTTTTTTCTTTCGTTCATTACACCGTGGTTGAGTATAACTTTATCGAATCTGTCGAATCCTATTTCTCTGCGGGACTTATCTTTTTCTTCCTCGCCCACGGGTACGAACATTTCCGTGTTTACTCCGGTCTCGATTAAGAAACATTTGGCCGGATTTGCACCGTAATATTCCTGCGCTTCTTTAACGTTATCCGCACTAACAAAAATACACGCAGATGCCGCTTTTACTGCCATCTTGTCAGAAAAAACAGCCATCGGCCAACCCAGCATCTTAGACATGGGCTTGATGGGCTTTCCCTGCTTCTCAAACGTAACCCATCTGCCTTTTGCGGTATTGTGAAAGTGAACAACTAAAGGTATTTTAAGTTCTTTTGCCCAGGGGAAATGCTTTTTCAAAAATACTCTGTAAACGTAAAGCCATATTGCAAAATGCCCGTGGCAGTGAATTACGTCAGGCTTATTTGTTTTTCTGTATTTTAAATAGCGGAAAAATAGAACAACACTGCTTGTGAAAAAAATTGTATCGGGGTAAGGTTCCCGGTCGATGGCGTTGATTTCTAAACCGTCAAGTTTTACGGGGCCGCCCGAGTTAGGCCACTGTCCGCAGAACAAAGTTACTTTATGCCCTTGCTTCAGCTGTGCTGCCGTAATTTCGTATGGATGGGGAGCCAGTCCCTGCCAGGGATTTGGCCAGTCATATACTATTCTTAAAATATTCATGCTCTTATTTCCTTAAATATTTCCTCATAAGAGTCTAACATTTTATCAAGCGTAAATCTCTCCATTGCCTTGTTTAAAGCATTAGCACCCATCTTTCGTGCCGTTTCCGGACTATTTTTCAGCTCATTCAATTTACTCTTGAATACATAGAATTTGCCGGGATTTACGAGGTATCCCGTCTCCCCGTCTGTAATGGCATCCGAAACACCCCCAAGATTAAAGGCTACGATAGGAAGTTGCCCGAACATAGATTCAACTAAAACCATTGGAAAACCTTCGATTCTTGAAGTAGGAAAAACAAAAGCATCGAACCTTGCCGGATTGTACATCCGTAAAACTTCGGTGTAGTCGAGTTTCCCACGCAAAATTATTCTTCCCTCGCTTTTTCCGGAAATCACACCCAGCTCTTCCTGTAATTCACCTGCTCCTACAATATCTAATGTAAAATCTTTCATGTCTTCGCCGGCAATTATTTCGGCGAGCTTTCCTATACCCTTCGAACGTATAAGTTGACCCACGTAAAGTAAACGGAATTTTCCGGCAATACCTCTGTCGCCTTCAACCGGTTCGGTTTTTAGAGGTTTTATTCCATTATTTATGACCCTGACTTTTGATTCTTCAACGAAAGTCTCTTCGACCAAAGCCTTTTTTACTGAATTAGACACCGCCACAACAACACCGGAACCATGTACAAACTCACGCTGTACTGTAAAAAAATTTTTAAACACGTGAGGAAGGTCGAGGAAAGATTTTAACAAACCCTTAACAGACGGATCGCTTTTTAACTTTGTATGAAGTTCGCCAATCTTCGTTCCGTGAGATATAGAAACGATAGGCAACCCAAACTCTTCCTTGTTTCTAGTCACACCTACCGCACCCGAACTCTGTCCTAAAATTAATTCAAATTTTTCTTCTCCGTGCATATCACGGAACACTTCATAAGACTTTGCCACCCAGCTATCTTTTTTCGAAACTGTTACAGAACTGTACTGCGCTGTTTTACACTCTACAAAAATATATTTAACTCCGTTTTCTACCGCCTGTTCTTTTTCTTTAATAATTCTTGGGGTAAACACCGTAACTTTGTGGCCGCGTGAAACCAATCCCTCACATAAAAGTTTGTTCTGAGTTTCCAGCCCACCGTAAGAACCGCTGAAGGTCGTGGATTTTATAAAGACGGCGATTTTCATTTACAGTGACTCCTTTACAATAAGGTCTTCCAGTTCAACAGCGTTTCTTTCAATATCAAATTCCGAAGATACTTTACGGTACGCTTCTTTGGCGAGTCCTTCTGCCAATTGTTTATCGTTTAAAATAAGTTTAAGACCGTCTGCCAAAGCTGACGGGTCTTTTTGAGGAACTATTACCCCACTGACACCGTTTTCCAAAAACTCTTTTGTACTCCCGGAGTCCGTGGCCACAATGGGCAAATGCGAGGCAGCTGCCTCTAGCAGAACATTCGCAATGCCGTCGGCATCCCCTTCCTCCGTGTTAATGCCGGAAAATACGAATACGTCACTTTCGGCATAATATTTTTGGGTTTCCGAAAACGGAAGACCGGCGCCCCCTCCCAATATCTCAACATAATCCGATAATCCCAAAGATGAAATCTGTTCACTAAGTTCCGCGTATAAACTACCGGGACCTATTAGCAACATTTTGAAACTCATGCCGTCGTTACGGAGAATTTTTGCAGCTTCCAACAAATATTTATGACCTTTTTTCTCTTCGAGACGGCCGATGTTAAGTATCACAGGCACGTCAGACTTCCTTCCTGCGCTATCGAACTTTGTGAGGTCTAATCCGTGATATTTTAATATAACTTTGTGGGAATAATCGGGAGCAACTGCCTTAACACAACTTTCATGCGCGTGCTTATTGCAGATTAAAACAAAGGTCGCATTCTCGGATTTTTCTTTCATGCAGTGAGGACTAACTGTTATATCTTTCGCGTGCGCAGATATTGCGTAAGGAACATCGAGCACCATCGCAGCCACCATCACAATGGTGCTGGATTCAGACATAAAGTGTGCGAGTATGAAGTCCGGTTTGGAGGATGAGAAGATTTGCGCATAGCCCATACCTTTTAACAAGGTGTAGTACGGGCTGCCACACCCCTTTATAACACCCAAAGCTTTGGAAATATTTTTTCCGGCGTTGAAGAAAAACCTCAACGACAGTATAAGGTCCAAAATGGAAAGTCTTTTGTATCTCACGAGAGGTTCGAGAACGGGACTCACTTCACCCGACGCCCTAAGCAAAGACATTACGGAAAGGTCCAGATTTCCTCTTTCAGCTATTTTCGCGATCTCGCGTTCAATGAAAGTCTCCGTCAGCACCGGAAATTCCGGTATGAAGATAATGACCTTCTTTTTAGTGCTGTCCGGTTGAACCATTGGTGTTAAGTAGTACCGTCTGATACAAGTTCCTTGTATCTATTTTAACCATACCGTTAGTCCTTTTACCAACAGCAAAGTATGTAAAGCCCGTGCTCTCAACTTTTGAACGATCCAGAAGGTTTCTTCCATCAAAAATAACTGGCGATTTCAACATTGCTTTTACCTTGTCGAGCTCGATTGTTGCAAATTCCTGCCACTCGGTTAGTACAAACAAAGCATCCGCACCCGGCATAGTTTCGTATTTATCCAGACAATATTCAACGTTTACCGAACCTAAAACCTGCTTAGCGTTGTACATAGCTTCGGGGTCGTAAACCTTCAATGTTGCACCTAATCCGCGCAACTTCTTGCACAATTCTATTGAAACGGAATCTCTTATGTCGTCGGTGTTGCCTTTAAATGCCAAACCTAATATTGCGAACGTTCTTCCGGAAAGATTTTTTCCGAAATGTCTGAGAACTTTATTCATAAAGTTCTCTCTTTGAGCAATATTGACTTCCATAACGCTTCTTAAAAGCTTGAAATCGTAGTCCTGGTCGGTTGATGTTTTGTATAAGGCTGCAACGTCCTTAGGGAAACAGCTTCCGCCGTATCCTATACCTGCGTTCAGAAAAGCTGCACCTACTCTTTTGTCTAAACCCATACCTTTTGCAACTACCGTAACGTCGGCTCCGGCTCTTTCACAGATTTGAGCAATCTCGTTGATAAATGATATTTTTGCAGCCAAAAATCCGTTTGAAGCATACTTAATCATTTCAGCTGACCTGAGGTCGCACTCAACAATAGGGGTATTCAGATGCTCGTAGAGTCTTCTCATTACAGAGTGAGCTTTTTCGGTCTCGGCACCGACAACAGTTCTGTCGGGTTTAGCCATATCTTCAACCGAAGAACCTTCTCTTAAAAATTCCGGATTTGAGGCGACATCAAACTCAATCTGCTGGTTAGCAAGATTTTCTTTGATGATCATTTTTACTTTTTCATTTGTTCCTACCGGAACAGTACTTTTTGTAACAATAACTTTGTATCCGTTCATACTCTTACCGATGTCTTTTGCAACTTCCCACACCTGCGAGAGATCTGCCGCACCCGTGTCGCTTTGAGGAGTGCCCACGCAGATAAATACAATTTCGGCGTCTTTAATACCATCTGCAATTGAAGTCGTGAACGAAAGTCTATTTTGCGCTATGTTTCTTAAAACGATCTCTGATAAACCGGGTTCGTAAATCGGCATTTCGCCTTTTTTTATTCTTTCGATCTTTTCGGTGTCTATATCAACACCCACAACTTCATTACCCCAATCCGAAAAAATTGCAGCTCCTACCAAACCTACATAACCTGTTCCTATTACGCATAGTTTCATAGTTTTATAAATTTCACCCCGAAATATATACTTAATGACTTTATGAGGGGCGTTACTTGGCAGTGTTGTAAAGGCCCATAATATCGTTCAGCCTTATCTTCAAAACGTCAAGTCCCATTTTAACGGAATCACGGACGGGGCTTACCCGCGTGGTCTTAACGTGAGTCCAGACTATCGGAACTTGTTTGACATTATACCCCAGTTTCTTGGCTAAGTACAAAACCTCTACATCCCATGCTCCGGTGTATGGTTTGTCCAATTCTTTGGTGTTTTTACCGTAAACTTTCATTCTTCCGAAGATATCCTTGGCCACAGAACCCTTGAAAAGCTTAAATCCGCACTGGCTGTCTCTGATACCGGGCAAAGCAACAATTTGTATCATCAGGTTGAAAACCCTACCCATCGCGTGACGGTAAAAAGGTTCTCCCACCCTTTCGGCTCCTATTCCTTCTCTGGATGCGATTGCGATATCAAAGTTTTGATCGGTAATCCAAATAGCCAGCTTCTTTAGTTCCGTCATGGGAGCTGAAAGATCGGCGTCCGCCATATAAATAAGATCACCAACTGCCGTGTTCATTCCGGTCAAAACTGCAAAACCTTTTCCTTTATGTGGATTTCTTATCACTCTGACTTCGGGATTTTCCACCGCATACTCTTCCACTATAGAAGCAGTAGCGTCCTTGCTACCATCGTCGACTACGATAATCTCAAAAGTGTCTGTAAAAGTTTTCATAAAATTAACGGCTTGTGTTAGTGATGAAGATATTTTGTCCGCCTCGTTGTATGCGGGTATAACTATTGAGTAATTCATTTTTTGCCCTTCCAAATTATTTTACTATAAACAGTAAAATTCCATATCAGCCCGAATATTATACCAATTAAAAACGCCGTGTTTGAAACAAGTGCGGTATCACCGAATGTGCTGACCGCAAATCCTACAAGTTTTGAACGGACGAATATAGGTATGAACGAAGAAGTAATGTAAATAACAAACCCTAAAACTTTCTCTTTCACTCCCTCAATCTTTCGTTCGCCGAAAGACCAGTAGTTATTTAACAGGAACGTCACCATCATTGCAACAAACCCTGATGCCAGTGCAGCATTGCGGGAACTTAAAATACTGATTCTTAAAATATTAAATAGACTGGCGTCAACTATAAATCCTGCAACACCTACGAAAAGAAATTTGACGAAGCTTTTATTTTCGTTGTACCTGAGCAGGACGACAACTCTTAGCGAGTCCCTTAAATTGTTTTTTTCCATTTTGGAATCACCGCGGTCACGTAGTCCGAATTTTATCGGAACTTCCTTTATTTTTGCTCCCAATCTGTGCATTTTGAACAGGAGGTCAATCTTATAAGCGAATCCCTGAGAAAGTATTTTGTCCAATGACAGCCTGTCGACAAATCCTTTAACACGTGAGGCTTTAAAACCGGAAGTGAAATCGTTTACATTAAAAATACCTAAAACTAGTTTTGAAAAAATGTTTCCGCCCACACTGAAAAATTTCCTTTTAAAGGCCCATTCTTCCGGTATGCTTCCGCCCTTTGTAAATCTGGAACCTATTACGTAGTCATAACCATTATCTATTTCGTCGATAAGTCTCACCATATCTTTTGGGTCGTGCTGGAAGTCTGCGTCCATCTCAACTATCACGTCGGCTTTCAGTTCGTTCATTGCTTCTCTGAAACCGTAAACGTACGCTGCACCTAAACCGGCCTTAACTTTTTCCATTAGTAAATGAACGTTCAGATTACTTTTCATCTTTTCACGGACTATGTTGGCTGTACCGTCGGGAGAATTTCCTTCAACAACCAGGATATGAAAATCGTGTTGAGGTCTTTTCAGAAACTCCTGCTGAAGAACATCTGTGAGCCTTCCTATATTTTCCGCCTCATTATAAGTAGGTATAACAATAACTATTTTCATATTTAGAAATTCAGGACAGTATACATCAGGAAAAAGACAAGCGTACCGAACACTATATATTCGGCTGCTATAAATTTTGTCAGTCTTCCTTCAAGAGCATGGTGTAGTACACCCCAAATAATGTAAGCAAGTGAGGAAACGCCCGATAAAAATATCAAAACCCCGTGGTTGTATCTGAAATAGTAGAACAACAAACTTATTATTACTGCCAAGGTAGCCAACACCGCGTATTCAACTAAATGTGTGTCGCTTTTATCTTTCATAGAACTATTCCCGGTGTCAGAACAAACCAGATACTGGCAACCACAAGTATCAAAATCCCGAGGTGGGCAGCTGTATGGCCTGTAAACTTGTGAATTCCTCTCGTTTTTGAGTACCAGACATCAAGCGCTAAAAGCGTTCCGACGAACCCGCCGAAAACAGCGCTCACCGTCTTAGTAGCCGTCGTTACGTCGATAGCAGGCTTCTCGGGGGCTACAGGAGTGTAGACAGGCTCCGAAACAGCCTCGGGGACACCTTCGGCCTCAGGCTCCCTCTCCGACACCGCAGCAGTTGCAGAGGACTCTTTCTGCAGGACTGTCTGCTCCTCGTAAACTGAAGCTACCTGAGCGGCATTTCTTGGCCTGCCGAACATCTGCACGACAAGGGTAGTCTCGTACCCCTCCATAACACCGTTTACCACGGCAAATCCTATCTCATCGTAGTTCGGGCTCAGTAGGTTTTCTTTATGTGAGGAGGATTTCATCCACGCTTCAACCACGTCTCTCGAATTGTTAAAATTTTTCGCCAAATTCTCACCGGCATAAATGTAATCGTAGTTTTGTCCCAGAATAAAATCCCACGGTTCCGTACCGTCGGGTGAAATATGAGCCCAGTACTGATCTTTGAACATATCCTCTGCTTTTTGGTGGGCAGCTGAAGTAAGCGCAGAATTTAGACGCAACTCAGATAGCCCCGCTTCTTTTCTTTTCACATTCGTATAAGTGAGGAGATCCTTTACGGCGATGTCTGAAGCATACCCAAGTACTCCGGGTACGATTTTGGGAAGAATCCTGAATATACCCGCGATAAGTAGCATCGCGACGCAGTATACGATAACGGCCCTGTTTGAAAGTAGTGTCGCTCTTCTTTTTTCCTCCGGATGAGGTAAAAAGTGGTGCACAAACTGGAATTTTTCAATGGATTTAGGCTGTTGGCGCCAATCTTTTATAATATTCGACTTCTTTTTGCCTTTAAGTACGGACATCAAAGAAATTATATCCCAAAGACGGGAAAAGGACTAGAAAAGAGGGGTGTTACAAGGATGACAGCTACAGATACTTCTTCACTTCTTCAAAAACTTCTTCGGGAGAACCCGAACCGTCTATTTCAATAAGAACGCCCTGGGAACGGAATTTTTCTATCTGCTCACCTGTTTCGTTGGCGAATATCCCGAGTCTTTTTAATATAGCCTCTTCTTTATCGTCGTCTCTTTGTTTGAGCGCGCCTCCGCACTTATCGCAAACACCTTCTACTTTCGGGGGCTTTGACACCACGTTATAAACAGCACCGCACGACTCGCATGTTCTTCTGGTGGAAAGTCTCATTAACGATATCTCACGTGGAATGTTAATTAAAAACACCTTATCGTAATTCGGGTCAAAAAATACCAGGTCCTCAGTTGTCCTGCCCCAGCCATCCATAATGTAACCTTTTTCAAAACCGGGGGAGGCAACCGCTTCTTTTAATATTTCGGCAACTTTATCCTGAGGTGCAAGTCGTCCTGCCACAAGAGCATCGTTGATTTCTTTGTACCACGGGTGTTCGGGTGCGAGGTCGCGTAAAGCCTGCCCTACGGAGATTAAAGGCAAACTCAGGTATTTACTCAACATTTCTCCTTGTGTACCTTTCCCTGACCCCACAGGGCCCATTAACAGTATCTTCATAGTGAGGTTTAGAGCCCGGGGAGACCGAGATCCTGTAACTGTCCTCTCATTTGTTTCTCAACTTTTTTATCAACATCCTTGAAAGCATCATTTAATAATTCCCTCAAAAGCTTATCGTCCTCACCATCAATTTCAAGTTTCTCGATTCTTTTGTCGCCTCTTATAACAATTCTTAATCTACCCTTTTCCGAAGTTACAAAAATATTCTCCATTTGTTTTTTAATATCGGATTGGGTTTTTCTTAATTTATTTATGTCTTTTAATTTATCGAACATTATTAACCTCCTTAGAACAAAAACTTGTCGTAGCTTCTTGTTACCATTAAAGATTCTGTCTGTCTAATTGTTTCGAGGACAACGGACACTACGATGAGTAAGCTTGTGCCTCCAACGGTCATGGCGGTAGTTCCGGCAGCCCCCTGAAAAAAGTACGGGAGTATGGCTATTAAGCCCAAAAAGACTGCACCCGCCAGAGTAATTCTGTTAACAACACTTTTGAGATAACGCGCGGTACCCATACCCGGTCTGATTCCCGGAATAAAACCTCCCCGCTTTTTTACATCATCCGCAATCTTTTGGGGATTGAATTGAATACCTGTGTAAAAAAAGGTGAATGCGACGACCAACAAGAAATATAAAATGTTGTAAGCAATATCGTTTTGGCCAAAATTGACCGACAAGAATGTTCCTATGCTTTGCAAAGTTCCATTACTTGAACTCGTCAGCGGTCCTGCCAGAAGGGAAGGTACCATGACCACTGAAACAGCAAAAATTATAGGTATGACACCGGCCTGATTGATCTTAAGCGGAAGGTAGTTGGTGACCTTCTGGCTTCTGGTGCCTGTTCTACCGTATTCGATGACGATGTTTCTGGTACCTTCGTTAACCAGTACCACGCTGGCAACAATTACCACCGCCAGGACAGCGAACAAAATAGCACTGAAAAATGTTTCGGCTGTAAGTGTGGCTATGTATGAGTATATCTGTTGAGGAAATCTGCTTATTATTCCCACAAAAATTAAAAGCGAAACTCCATTACCCACGCCTCGTTCTGTGACAAGATCGCCAAGCCAAACAAGAAACATTGCTCCCGCTGACATCGTAACTATTAAGACCAGAAGATCGATGGAATTTAGAATCGGGATAGCACCTTGTTTATTTAATAGAAAATATATTCCGTAAGCCTGGATCAGCGTCATCGGAACACTAAGATATTTTGTGTAAAGGTTTATTTTTTCTCTACCGTACTCACCTTCTTTAGCCATCTCTTCGAGTGAAGGCACCATCACAGTCAAGAGTTGCATGATGATAGACGCGTTAATGTACGGCCCCAACCCGAGGGTAACAATTGAAAAGTTTTGAAAACCACCACCACTGAAAAGATCGAACATACCGAATAGTGCGTTGCCGGATAAAAATGACCTGATGGTAGCGACATCGACGCCCGGAACAGGGACATGCGCCAAAAATCTGAATATTACAATGATTGAAAGGGTAAAAATAATTTTTCTTCTTACTTCAGGGTATCTGAATAGTTTAATCATTTAGGGTAGAGCCCGATTTTTTTGCTTCCTCAAGTGCTCCTTTAGAATAAGTGAACCCCTTAAGGATCAGTTTCTTTTTAAGGCTTCCTCCACCAATGATTTTAACACCCTGGCGTGTGATAGTTCTAATTATTCTTTTTTTCAGGAGAACTTCGGGAGTTACTTCAGTACCTTCGTCAAACTTGTTCAATTCTTCCAGTCTTATACCTACAGCCTTTTTTAGAGACTTGAAACCGCCAAGCTGTGGTAATCTTTTATAAAGGGGCACCTGCCCTCCTTCAAATCCTACCGACAGGCTATGACCGGTTCTGGATAACTGACCCTTCATTCCTCTTCCGACTGTGTGGCCACCTTTACCTGAACCGTAACCACGTCCCAATCTTTTTTTGCTTCTTTTTGTTTTTAAAGATACTAAGTTAGATAAATCCATATAATTATCCTTTTAATTTCTTCAGGGCTTTTAAAGTACATCTCACATTACTTATCTTATTGTTTGACCCGATCATTTTTGCCGAGATGTCTTTTATTCCTGCTAATTCCAAAACAGCTCTTACTGCGCCGCCCGCAATTACTCCGGTACCTTTAGGAGCCGGCTTTAAGAAAACCTTGGCTGACTCGTACTTTGCTGTGACTTCGTGAGCTATAGTTGGGCCGCTTAATTTTATTTCCACCATCGATTTCTTTGCCTTACCCATTGCTTTGTTTATAGAAGTCGCGACGTCAGGTGCTTTTCCATAACCTACGCCGACCCTACCGTTATGATTTCCCACAACAGCAAGTACTGCGAAAGCAATTGTGTTGCCTCCTTTGGTCTTTTTGGAAACTCTTCTGATTTCCAAAACCTTCTCTTCTATTTCATCGAATTTCGCTGTGTTTACATCTGCGGTTATCATAGTTTTAAGCCACCTTCCCTGGCTCCGTCAGCTAAAGCTTTTACTCTTCCGTGAAATCTGAATCCATTCCTGTCAAACACCGCTTCTTTTATTTTATGTTCTGTAGCTTTTGCAGCTAAAGCTTTTCCTGCTTCGAATGCGATTTCCGTCTTGGTTTTTCCTTTTACCTTTTTTTCAACTTCTACAGACACGGAGGCAATAGTATGTCCCTTAACGTCATCAATAAGCTGGGCGTAAATGTGCTTGTTAGTTCTAAAGACTGAGATTCTTGGAATCTTTCCGGTTCCTGAGATCTTTTTCCTAACTCTCAATTTTCGTCTTTCAATATTTGTTTTTCTTAAATTTACTTTATACATATATCTACTACTTGGCGGATTTCGCTGCCTTTCCCGCTTTCCTTCTAATTTTCTCGCCAGCGTATTTTATTCCCTTACCCTTATAGGGTTCCGGTTTTCTTAGTTTTCTAATCTTAGCAGCTGTTAATCCTACCAGATCCTTATCTATTCCTCTAACTGTTAAGGTTTGGTTTTCCCCTACTTCGAATTTTATGCCTTCCGGAGCTTTAATTTTCACCGGGTGGGAAAAGCCCAAAGTAAGCGAAATCATGTCGGGAGCTTCTTGCTTAACTCTGTACCCTACTCCGATAAGTTCGAGGTTCTTATTAAATCCTTCGGTAACACCTTCCACCATATTGGCAATCAAAGACCTAGTCATTCCCCAAAATGCGCCGGACTGCTTCGTGTCTAGGGCTATAGAAACCTTTGCCTCGTCGCCCTCAACCGCTACCGCTATTTCAGGCCTTACATTAAGTTTGAGTTCACCCTTAGGTCCCTTCACGGTAACCAGTGAGTCTTTGATCTCAAGTGTGACCCCTGCGGGTATTTTTACAGGTAGCTTTCCTAATCGGCTCATATTAATAAACCTCGCAAATAATCTCTCCTCCAATTTTTTTCTTTCTGGCCTCGGTAGAACTCATGATACCTTTTGATGTCGAGACGACCATAACACCGAAACCTCTTTTAAAAGTACCTATTTCATCGGCTCCTCTGTATATCCTTCTTCCGGGTTTCGATACTCTTCTTGCTTCGGTAAGAACAAAAACGTTCTCGTCTTTTGCCAGCTCTATGTGTAATCTCTTTACGGTTGTCTTTTCAGGTTTAAACACCTTAACACTTTCCAGGAAACCTTTCTCTTTTAAGACCTTGGCTACTTCCTCACACTCTCTGGAATACCTTGTTTCCACAACTTTCTTACCCGCCATCGAGGCGTTTTTTAAAGAACTTAACATGTTAGATAATCTGTCCATCGACATAGAAGTTACCAGCTAGCCTTTCTTATTCCGGGTAACACGCCTGAGTGAGCGAGTTCCCTAAAACACTTCCTGCACATTTTAAATCTTCTGTAATACCCTCTGGGGTTTCCACATAACGGGCATCTGTGGTAAGCCCTGCTACTGAATTTTGCTTCTCTTTTTTGTTTTGCAATTAAAGATTTTTTAGCCATATTAATCGTCCTTCCTAAACGGCATCCCCAAACCTGCAAGTAAATATTTGTTATGTTCGACATCTTTTGTGCTGAAAACCACGGTGATCTGCATACTTCTCAAACCTTTTGTGGTGTTTGGGTTAACTTCCGGGAAAATAACATGTTCTCTAATGCCAAGGGAATAATTTCCATTGCCATCGAAGGACGTGTCCTCTAACCCTCTGAAGTCTCTAACCCTGGGTATCGCAATATTGATTAATTTATCAAGAAACGCCCACATTCTCTCGCCCCTCAGAGTTACTGAGTAACCCACTATATCACCTTGTCTTATCTTAAATCCAGCTACTGATTGGCGGGCCTTTCTGGGGAAAGCTTTTTGTCCGGCTAAAGATGAAAGTTCCTCCAGGAATGAGTCCAAAGCTTCTCTGTTTTCTCTAAAAGGACCAACACCGGCGTTTATTGAAACCTTCAATACTTTTGGCAAAGCCATGATGTTAGAAATTTTTAGTTCTTTCATCATCTTTGGCGCTATTTCTTTAATGTATTTTTCTCTAAGTCTGTTCATTTGCTTTTTTTAATTTCAATAACCTCACCTGACTTTTTATTTACTCTGTATTTCTTGCCGTCAATTATTTTGTAACCGACTCTAATCGGGTCTCCGGACTTCTGGTCAATCAACATAACATTGGAGACATTTACCGGCTTCTCCATGCTTATAATTCCGCCCTCTTTTGAAACTTTGCCGGGTTTTACAGCTTTCTTTATTATGTTCACGCCTTCTACGACAACTTTTCCTTTGGCGGGGAACACCTTCAACACTTTTCCGGTTTTACCCTTGTCTTTTCCTGCTATTACTTTTACTTTGTCGTCCTTTTTTATTTTCATATGCTTACCAAACTTCCTTAGCCAAAGATACAATCTTCAAAAGTCCTCTATCTCTGATTTCTCTTGCAATGGGACCGAAGATACGTGTACCAATCAGGTTCCTATCTTTGTCTACAACCACTGCTGCATTGTCATCGAATCTAATATAACTTCCGTCTTTTCTTCTGACCTCTTTTTTAGTTCTCACTACAATGGCTTTCACAACAGTGTGGTCTTTTACCGCACCTGCGGAATCGGCACCTTTTACTACTGCAGTTACCAGATCACCTATCCTAGCAACGGTTTTTCTTGACCCTGGAATGCCAATTATCTTTAACTTCTTGGCTCCTGAGTTATCCGCTAGATTTACTGTAGTACCGATCTGTAACATCTTATTTCTCCTTAGTGCCCTTTCCTTCCGGCTGTTTGACTACTTCTATAACTTTCCATGTGACTTCTTTACTGAAAGGAGCGCATTCCTCAACTATGACTTCGTCTCCCAAAGAAACTCCCATCTCATCTCTGACTTTTAATCTCTTATTTGTCTTTACAGGTTTACTGTATAAAGGGTGTCTGGTAGAAATATCTATTTTCACCACAACAGTTTTCTGCATTTTAGTAGAGACAACTTTTCCTTTTATTTTTCTTGCACTAGTAGTTTTTTCTGTCATATTACCCCTCAAGCTTTTCAGCGCTTAAAATTTTCTTCTCATTTAAAACAGTAAGTATTCTGGACATGTCTTTTCTGAGCAATCCCGCCTTTTTAACATTTTTCTCCTTACCCTGTAAAGTGTTTAACGAAACTTCCCTTATTTCCTTCTCCAGGTTTTTCTTTGCGTCTAAAAGTTCCTGTTCATTTTTTTGTCTTAGTTCTTTTGCGTTCATATGTTTATTCCTTAGATACAAACTTCATTTTAATAGGAAGTTTAGCGGAAGCTTTCCTAAAAGCGTGTTTAGCCAAATCTCTTGTAACGCCGCCAATTTCAAATACTACCTTTCCGGGTTTTATAACAGCTGCGTAGTGATCGGTATTTGCCTTACCGCTTCCCATCCTTGTTTCTGCAGGCTTAGCCACAACAGGCTTATCAGGGAAAACCCTAATCCATAGCTTGCCTCCTCTTTTAGTCTCGTGCATTACAGCCTTTCTTGCAGCTTCTATCTGTCTCGAAGTCAAAAGTCCCCTGTCAGCAGCTTTCAAAGCATAATCGCCGTAAACGATCTTAGATCCTCTGACAGCAATACCCTTGTTGTTGCCTCGTTGCTGTTTTCTAAATTTTACTTTCTTCGGCATCAACATAGTTAAATCGTCTTTTCACCTTTATAAATCCATACTTTAATTCCGATAGTTCCGTAAAGTAAGTGACAATCAACTTGAGCGTAATCTATCTCCGCCCTGAGTGTCTGAAGTGGGATAGAACCCAACGTGTACTGTTCGGATCTGGAAATTGTGTTGCTTCCGCTTAAAACTCCCGACAATCTTATTTTTATTCCCTTCGCTCCTTTATCCATCGCACCGCTCAACGCGAACTTTACGACTCTTCTGTAAGGCATTCTTCTTTTTATTTGTCTTGCTAAGTAATCTCCTACAAGCTGGGCTTCCGTTTCAGGAGATTTAACTTCTTCAGCCGTAATCTTAACTTTGGCTTTTGTAAGCTTCTTAATTTCTTTTTCAATTTCTTCCACTCCGGTACCGCCTCTTCCTATAACAACCCCTGGTTTGGACACTCTTACTGTTATGCTTATGTCGTTCTCAGTTCTCTCGATATCTATCTCTTTCAAACCAGCCATCTCCAGTTTCTTTTTAAGGTACTTCCTTATCTTTATATCTTCGTGTGCTACATCAGCATAAGAAGAAGGTGGTGCGTACCATCTGGACTGCCAGTCCCTTGATATTCCTAATCTGTACCCAATCGGGTTTATTTTTTGTCCCATATTATTTAACCTTTTTACCTATCTGACTTAACCCAACATAAATATGACTCGTTCTTTTTAAAATGGGGCTAAATCTTCCTTTTGCAACGAATTTTCCGCTTTTTTGAACAGGTCCTCCGCTAACCCAAAGCTCGGATAAGACCAGATTTTCTTTTTCAAACTTGTTGTTATTCACGGCGTTCGCCTCGGCAGATTTTAACACCTTTAACACCAAAGCAGCAGCCTTAGTTCTATCAAAGGCAAGTATCAACTTGGCTTCTTCTACCGGTTTCCCTCTGACAAGATCCATCACCGGAGCAACCTTCTTAGGCGATATTCTTGCTTTCATGTGTTTTGCATATACTTCCGACTTGTTCATATTTTTATGCAACCTTCTTAGAAGAGTGGGCTCTAAATGTTCTCGTAGGTGAGAACTCTCCTAATTTATGACCCACCATAGATTCAGTTACAAAAACAGGGATGTGTTTTTTGCCGTTGTGTACTTCGAATGTCAGCCCCACCATCTCTGGTACAATGGTTGATCTTCTTGCCCATGTTTTTATAGGAGTTCTTGCTCCGTTAGAAAGGGCTGTCTGTACCTTCTTCATTAATTTTTCGTCTGTATATATTCCTTTTTTTAATGACCTTGTCATAATTTGTTCCTTTAAAAATCAGGGTAGCCTTGCTGACAAGCTGACTACTTCCTCTTTTTCTCCCTTCTTTTAACTATGGTGTAATCAGTGTGGACACGCTTTCTGCTTTTTACACCCCTTGTTTTCCATCCCCAAGGAGATAGAGGTGCGGGTCGTCCGATACCTGTTGTACCGTATTTACCTGCGTGCGGGTGGTCCTTCTTCGGGTTTGCCATCGCAACACCACGAACGTGAGGTCTAAAGCCAAGGTATCTTTTCTTTCCGGCTCTACCTAACCGCACATTCCTGGTATCGGGATTGGATAACGTACCGATAGAAGCGTAGCACTTTCCAAGTACCTTCTTCACCTCACCGCTCGGGAGCCTCAGATTAACATATGCTCCCTCTTTGGCCAATATCAGGGCTGAATTTCCTGCTCCTCTTGCCATAACGCCCCCCGCACCTATATTTACCTCTATGTTGTGCACGAACGTGCCCAAAGGTATGTTCTCTAAAGGCAACGCGTTACCGGGGTTAAGCTCGGCCTCGGGACCTGAAACAACCTCCATGCCTACCGCCAATCCTTCGGGAGCGAGAATGTATCTCTTTTCGCCGTCTACAAAGTTAAGAAGAGCTATATTTGAGCCTCTGTTGGGATCGTATTCGATAGAAGCTACTTTGGCGGGTACAAGCAGTTTATTTCTTTTAAAATCGATTATTCTATATCTCTTTTTTGTTCCTCTTTCTCTATATCTTGTGGCAATTCTCCCGCGGCTTCTCCCGGCAGGACCCTTCAACGGCGAGGTTAGAGCCTTTAAGGGCCTTTCCTTGCTCACCTCTCTAACTAGAGTTTTTCTTGTTCGCTGTCCTTGACTTGTAGGTTTATATCTTTTTAACATGTTTACTCCTTCGGCATTATATCAATTGTCTGGCCTTCTTTTAACTTTACTATGGCCTTTTTCCATTTAACTCTTCCTGAGAATCTTCTGGTTCCTGAAACTCTTCTTGGTTTTCCCGGCACGACTATCGTTTTTACAGCGGTAATTTTGACTCCGTACATTTTTTCTATTTCCTTTGCTACAGATTCTTTATTGGCATCCATTGCAACCTTAAAAGAGTAGAAGCCGTTGGCCGCCTGGGCGTACGTCTTTTCGGTAACTATTGGTTTGTATATCAAATTGTTTAGTCTCATTTTTTAAACCTCTCGTTTATATCAAGTATGGCGTCTTTTTCAAATAGGACTGTCTTGGCCGAAATCAGATCGTAGGGATTCAAAGATCCGGCATAAGCAGCCCGTATATTAGTTAAGTTAGAGATGCTTTTCATTACCTTCTCGTCTTTTTTATTCCAAACATAAAGTACGGAACCTTTGAGTCCGAGGGTCTTTACTGCAGTTGACATGGCTGACGTTGATATTTTGTCCACACCAAAATCGTTAACTACAAAAAGCGAATCTGCGGCCTCTTTCAACGAAAGGGCAGATCTCATAGCTAATTTCTTCATTTTCTTAGGCAATTTCAACGTCCAATCCTTGGGAAGTGGGCCGTGTGTAACACCCCCGTGAACCCATATAGGGCTCCTTGAGGACCCTGCTCTTGCTCTGCCCGTACCTTTTTGTCTCCAGGGCTTCGCTCCGCCTCCGGCAACCTCTGCTTTATTCTTTACTTTTGAGGTCCCGGTTCTCTGGTTAGTTGTATAAACTCTTATGTACTGAACTAGTACGTTGTTGTTAGGTTCGGCTTTAAATACCTCATCGTGGAGGGTTATTTCTTCAACCTTATTACCTTTTTTATCTAACACTTGTTTTTTCATATTTACTTTAACTCGATCGTAATTTTTGAATTTCTCGCCCCAGGTACAGGACCTGAAACCATAAGTTGGTTTTGTTCTGGCATTACTTTTACGATTTTTAGACCTTTTATCGTCACTCTTTCCCCGCCCATTCTTCCTGCCATCTTCTTACCTTTTCTGACTCTTCCCGGTGTCTGGCTTCCGATAGAACCCGGAGCTCTGGGTTTTGTGCTTTGTCCGCCTGTCGCGGGCCCTCCTGAGAAGTGCCATCTCTTCATAACCCCGGCAAAACCCTTTCCTTTAGAAACTCCAACAATCTTCACATATTTATTTTCCATATCCGAAGTCAGATCCTCGTCAATTTTGCCGATTACCGTTACAGGAACAACTTTTCCCGTGTCGAGAAATATTTGGCTCATGTTTAGTTTTATTCCTTTTATCTTTTCAGTCATGGCAAAAAATTAGCGCCCAAGGGGCGCCCACTAATGTAACCCTTGTTATTAATTACTTTTGCCGGACAAACCGGCTATTTTTAAACGTTTCTTGCATTGAGCGACTTATATTACCCTAGATTACGGCAAAAATCCATACTTTTACCGCAACCGGTCCACAACTTACATCTTCATCGTAATGCCAACACCGGCCGGCAAACTGAGCTTTGAAAGGCTCTCTACGGTCTGTGCTGTCGGATTCAAGACGTCTACCACTCTTTTGTGGGTTCTTAGCTCAAATTGTTCACGTGACCTCTTATCGATATGAGGGCCCCTGATTACCGTGAATTTCTCTATTCTGGTGGGAAGGGGCACCGGCCCTACTACCTTGGCTCCGGTCCTTATCGCCGTATCAACTATCTTTGAGCAGCTAAGATCTATGATCCTGCTGTCGTATGAATTGAGTTTTATTCTGATTTTTGTTTCTTTTTGAGCTTTAGCCATTTTGTTTTACCGATAGAACTGCCCCCTTTCGGGGGCAGTTGAAAAATCAAGTTATGCGTTTACTTTAGAGATAGCTCCTGCTCCTACAGTGTGGCCGCCTTCTCTTATAGCGAATCTCATACCGTCTTCGAGTGCAACCGGTGTAATGAGTTTAACTTTCATAGCTACCTTATCTCCTGGCATGACCATCTCGACACCTTCAGGGAGTACTATTTCGCCTGTAACGTCAGTGGTTCTGATATAGAACTGGGGTCTGTATCCGCTGAAGAAAGGTTTCTGTCTTCCACCCTCTTCCTTGGACAATATGTAAACCTCAGCATCAAAATCTGTGTGGGGTTTTGTGCTTCCGGGCTTGGCCAACACCTGACCTCTTTCCACATCAGTTCTCTCAATACCTCTAAGAAGTATGCCGACGTTATCTCCTGCGAGACCTTCCTGCATCTGCTTCTTGAACATTTCTACACCTGTAACTACCGATTTCTTTGTGTCCTTAATTCCGACAATTTCAATTTCTTCGTTGATCTTTACCTTGCCTCTTTCGATTCTTCCCGTAACGACAGTCCCTCTTCCCGAGATTGTAAATACGTCTTCAACGGGCATTAGGAACGGTTTATCGAGTTCTCTTACCGGAGTAGGTATGAACGTATCAACTGCCTCCATAAGTTCCTCGATGCTTTTTATAGCTTCCGCGTCACCTTCCAAAGCTTTCATAGCGGATCCTTTAATTATTGGTGTGGTGTCCCCTGGGAATCCGTACTTGGTCAATAATTCTCTTACTTCGAGCTCAACGAGATCAAGAATCTCTTTGTCCTGTACCATATCCGTCTTATTCATGAAGACGACCATAGCAGGGACGTTAACTTGCTTAGCTAACAAAATATGCTCTCTTGTCTGAGGCATCGGTCCATCAGGAGCGGAGACCACGAGTATTGCGCCGTCCATCTGAGCGGCACCGGTGATCATGTTCTTGATGTAGTCCGCGTGTCCGGGAGCATCGATGTGAGCGTAGTGCCTCTTGTCGGTTTCATACTCAACGTGTGTGATGTTGATTGTGATACCTCGGGCCCTCTCTTCAGGAGCCTTATCGATGTTTTCGTAACTTACAAACTGTGCCTGACCCTTGCCTGAAAGCACTTTTGTAATAGCTGCGGTCAATGTGGTTTTTCCATGGTCAACGTGACCAATGGTACCTATGTTTACGTGTTCTTTATTTCTTACAAATTCGGCCATGTTAAATTAACTATCCTTTCAAAATTATATAAATTAATACTTTAAGATATTCAGACTAATTCGACAACTGCTAGTTAACCAGATTAATACCTAAAAATCAAGCGTTTTCAGGGGAAAAACCTATCTCCTGCCTGTCTTGACCAATTCGGGTAAGATGCTGGACGGAACCTCCTCGTAATGACTCGGCTCCATCGCAAAAGAGGCTCTTCCTTGCGTTAAACCTCTTAACTCCGTTGCATACCCGAACATCTCGGCCAAAGGTGCCGTACAGGTTATAACACGGGCGTTTCCACGCTGCTCGGTGCTCTCAATCTTGCCTCTTTTTGAGGACAGGTTGCCGATAACATCCCCCATAAACTCATCCGGTGTAACAACTTCAATTTTCATTATAGGCTCGATTATGAAAGAGTCGGCGGTTCTCTGTGCGTCCCTCATTGCTTCTATTGCTGCCATCTTAAATGCCATTTCCGAAGAGTCGACTTCGTGGAAGGATCCGTCATGAAGTGTAACCCTGATGTCTACTAACGGGTATCCCGCCAGTATTCCGCTTTCAACAGCTTCCTTTACTCCTTTTTCAACTGCCGGAACATATTCCCTTGGTATAGAGCCGCCAACTAGCTTATCTACGAATTCCAAACCCTTTCCCCGTTCCAGGGGTTCGACCTTAACAACAACGTGACCATATTGCCCACGTCCGCCTGATTGACGTATGTATTTGCCTTCGATATCGACAGTTTTTCTAATAGTTTCTCTGTAAGCAACCTGGGGTTTACCGGTGTTGACCTCAACACCGAACTCTCTTTTCATACGGTCAACAATTATTTCAAGGTGAAGTTCTCCCATTCCGTATAAAACACCTTGTCCGGTTTCTTCGTTTGTTTTTATTTTTAAGGTCGGGTCTTCTTCCAAAAACTTCTTGATGGCGACCGACATTTTATCTCTGTCCGCTTTTGACTTGGGCTCCAGTACTAATCCGATAACCGGTTCTGCAAAACTAATAGATTCCAAAACGATCGGATACTCTTCGCTGCACAAAGTATCTCCTGTTACAGCGTCAAGTCCTACGGCAGCACAAATTTCACCGGCTTTTATTTCATGTAACTCTTCCCGGTGGTTCGCGTGCATCAAAAGAATACGTCCGATTCTTTCTTTCTTGTCTTTAGTTGAATTATAAATATAAGAACCTGCGGTAATTTTTCCGGAATAAATTCTAAGGTAGGTCAATCTACCCACATAAGAGTCGGTTTGAACTTTAAATGCAAGAGCAACAAAAGGCCCGTTTTCGTCATGGGCAAGATGCATTTTTTCTCCGGTTTTCTGATCAAAACCTTCCGTTTCCGGCGTATCTGAAGGAGAAGGAAGATAGGAAACAACCCCATCCAACAGTTTTTGAATTCCTATATTTGATAAGGAAGCTCCACAAAACACGGGATACATTTTAGTTTGAACGGTTAGTTTTCTTATTCCGGATTTTATTTCCTCAACACTCAGTTCTTCTCCGTTCAAATATTTTTCTATAAGTGAGTCGTCGCTCTCTGCAACTTTTTCAACCAGCTTCTGTCTGAACTCTTCTACCTTTTGTTTCATATCTTCCGGAATTTCAACTTCGATGATATTTTCTCCGAGATTTCCCTCGAATTTATAAGCTTTTCTTTCAATCAAATCTATGACCGCATTAAATTCGTTCTCTATTCCGATTGGAAGTTGTACTGCAACAGCATTGGGTGCTAGTTTTTCATAAACTGAACCGACGGACATATAAAAATCTCCGCCTATCTTGTCTAATTTATTTACAAAAAATATTAAAGGAACATGGTATTTTTGAGCCTGCCTGAAAACAGTTTCTGATTGAGGCTCGACGCCCTGTGAACCATCCAAAATAATAACGCCTCCATCAAGAACTCTTAGTGATCTTTCAACCTCAGCTGTAAAGTCAACGTGACCGGGGGTATCGATAATATTTATTCTGGTGTCGTTCCAAAAACAAGTGGTTGCCGCGGACGTTATTGTGATACCTCTTTCACGTTCCTGAGCCATCCAGTCCATCTGAGCAGCACCTTCATGAACTTCGCCAATTTTGTGGGACTTTCCGGTGTAATAAAGTATTCGCTCGGAGGTGGTAGTTTTACCCGCGTCAATATGGGCAATAATGCCTATGTTGCGAATTTTTTCTAAAGGGTAGTGCTTGTTAGATGTTTCGGCCATATTTATAGAAACCTTCGTTAATAGAAATTAGTAATTATCTCCT
>MEVX01000003.1:64475-83039 GCA_001773135.1 candidate division WWE3 bacterium RIFOXYB1_FULL_43_24
TAGGTTTGCCTTTTTTATTTCTCGCGGCGGTGATTAACCATCTCAAAGCTAAAGCTTCCGATCGTTCGTGTTTTAATGGTATGGGCACCTGGTATGTGGCTCCGCCTACTCTTTTGGATCTAACTTCTTGTTGGGGCATAACATTCTTAACGGCTGTTTCAAACATCCTAAGGCCTTCTTTTCTATCTTCGTTAAGACGGTCTATGGCACCGTATACAACAGATTCGGCAACGGATTTCTTTCCGTCAAGCATCACAACATTAATCATCCTATTTACTATTTTTGATTTGAAAACAGGATCTCCTAATAAAACTCTTTTCTTCGCCGGCTTACCTCTCATTTTTTATCCTCCTTAGGTCTTTTTGTACCGTAGATCGAACGCGAAGATTTTCGTGACTGAACACCTGCAAGATCCAGGGTGCCTCTGACTATTGTGTACTTAACACCCGGGAGGTCCTGAACTTTACCACCCTTCACAAGAACAACCGAGTGTTCCTGAAGATTGTGTCCTTCACCGGGAATATAAACAGTAACTTCTTTCTTATTTGAAAGTCTTACTCTTGCAGTCTTTCTGAGCGCTGAATTAGGTTTCTTAGGAGTTTGAGTTCTTACCAAAAGTACAACGCCCCTCTTAAAAGGCCCCGATCTCTTAATCGGGCGTCTTTTCAACGTATTGAACGCTTCTTTCAAAGCTCCGGTTGAAGACTTTTTAGATTTTGTTTTTCTGTTTTTTCTAAGTAACTGGTTTATAGTAGGCATAATTACTCCAATCGCGCACGGTCGCCTGTCGGGATTAATCTACCAATTATAACGTTTTCTTTCAATCCCAAAAGATAATCAACCTTACCAGACGAGGCAGCGTCGGTCAACACATTACTGGTCTGAATAAACGATGCTGCCGACAAAAAGCTATCGGTGTTAAGTGAGGCTCTGGTAATACCGAGCATCGTGAGTTTTCCTGTAGCGGGAGCTCCGCCACTGGCAATAACTTCCTCGTTTACTTCCATAAATCTTGCTTTGGTGCTCAGTTCGCCTTCCATAAACTCAGTGTCTCCGACCTCATCGATTTTTACGTGATTAAACATTTGTTTAACAATAATTTCGATGTGTTTGTCATTTAAGGCAACTCCTTGTGAAGCGTAAACTTTCTGGATCTCTTCAATAATGTATCTTTTGGTCTCATCAACTCCTACGGTTCTAAAAAGATCTGTAAGGTCCAGGTTACCTGCAGTTAATTTTTCGCCCTTCGCAACAATTTCGCCTTCTTTAACTATGATTTCTTCAACAGGGTCTACCAAATACTCAGCCGCATCTTCATCACGATCCGTCGGTACCACAATTATCTTTCTCTCATCACCACTCTTGACAATACTGACAATTCCTGTGACATCGGACATCAATGAAAGGAATTTGGGGGCTCTTGCTTCGACCAATTCCTCAACTCTTGGCAAACCTTGAGTGATGTCTTTTCCTGCAATACCACCGGTGTGGAAAGTTCTCATAGAAAGTTGGGTTCCGGGCTCTCCGATTGACTGAGCAGCCGCTACTCCTACCGCAGTTCCCATATTCACAAGTTTTCCGGTCATTAAATCCTTTCCGTAACATTTCGCGCAGATACCGCGTCTGGTCTCACAGTGCATCGGAGATCTGATAACAATGATCTCAATCCCCTCAGCTTCTACTTTGGCAATATCTTCGCGGGTAAGTAGGGTTCCTCTTTTTACTAAGGTTTTTCCTTTAACTTTTACATCGGTAGCAAGGTATCGTCCGATAACTCTGTCTGCGAAAGTCTGAAGAAGTGTTCCTTCTCCTACCTTCATAGTTCTGCCGTGTAAAGTACCGCAGTCATCAACTCGTACGATAACATCCTGTGAAACATCTACGAGTCTTCTTGTTAAGTAACCTGCGTCGGCTGTCTTCAACCCTTTGTCTACCAATCCTTTTCGTGCACCTTTTGCTCCGATGAAGTATTCCAGCGCTGACAAACCGTATTTATAGTTACCGAGAATAGGAACTTCAACTGTCTTACCGGAAGTATCAACAATTAAACCCTTCATACCGGCAACCTGCTTGACCTGATCTCTTGAAGCGCGGGTCGAGCCTGACTTAACCAAAACTTTAACCGGGTTGTCGTCAGCCATTCCATCCCAGATGGCTGCATCAAGATCGGATATGACTTTATTCCATGTGTCTTCTTTAAGTCTCGAAGCTTCCGCTCTTGTTATCAAACCTCTTTTGTAGTTGGATTCAATCTCAGCTACCGTTGATTTTCCGCCGGTTATAATCGATGTTCTGGCCTGAGGAACTTGTATATCGGACAAAGAGACTGATTGACCGCTGATGGTACCGAATTTCAATCCGATGTCTTTAAGGTCGTCGATGAATTTCACAACAACTTCGTTAGGTTCCGTTTCAAACGTTTTTTGCAAGATTGCGTTAATCTGTTTCTTATCCATAGTCTGATTAACATATCCGAATTTTTCGGGCACAACCTTGTTAAATATGAGTCTTCCGTATGTAGTTTCTACAATTTCTCCATTAATACCGATCTTTATTTTTTGTCGTAGATCCACCTCTTTATTCACAGCTACTGCGTGCATAAGTTCGTATTCGTCTGAGAAAACTCTTTCGAACAAAGGTAACTTTTCCTCAATAGACGTTATGTAATAAACACCGAACAACATAATTTTCGTAGGTATAGAGATAGGCGATCCGTTAGAAGGATTCAGTAGATTGTTGGTTGATATCATTACAGTCTTGGCTTCTTCTATGGCCTTTTCTCCCAAAGGAACATGAACGGCCATTTGGTCTCCATCAAAGTCAGCGTTGTATCCTGAACATACACAGAGGTGAAGTTTAATAGAATTTCCTTCTACCAACTTAGGATAAAATGCCTGGATACCTAATCTCCAAAGTGTAGGTGCGCGGTTAAGAAGTACGGGGTGACCCTGAACAACTTCTTCCAGGATATCCCAAACTTCGGGGACTCGTGACTCTAAGTAATATTTCGCACTCTTTACATTGGGAGCATAACCTCTTCCGAGTATTTCTCTTAATACCATGGGTTTAAATAATTCAAGCGCCATGTCTTTTGGAAGTCCGCATTCATTTAATTTCAGGTTAGGTCCGTTAATAATAACGCCCCTACCTGAGTAATCGACTCTTTTTCCCAATAGATTCAAACGGAATATTCCCTGCTTACCCTTTATCATATCGGCAAGAGATCTCAGTTCTTTTTTACCTCTGGTGACTCTTGTTTTTTGTCTCTGTTTGGAAGCATCGAAAAGCGCGTCAACAGATTCCTGCAACATTCTCTTTTCGTTTCTGACAATAATTTCGGGGGCACCCAGGTCGAGTAATCTTCCCAATCTGTTATTTCTATTGATAAGTCTTCTGTAAAGATCATTTAAGTCGGAGCTTGCAAAACGTCCGCCTTCCAACTGAACCATAGGTCTCAAATCCGGTGGAATTACAGGAATAATCTCCATTATCATTCTGTCGGGAGATATATTTGCTTTTCTGAACTGTTCCACAACTTTTAGTCTTTTGTTTATTCTTTGAGCTTTCTGTCCTTTGGAAGTTGTCAGGTCTGCTCTGAGCTTCTCCGACAAATCGTTAAGGTTCATACTTTTTAGTATGTTCTGCAAAGCTTCGGCCCCTATTTCAAGTTGAGCAAAAACCTCAAGGTAATTCACAAGTTGGACGTACTCGTTTTCAGATATAACTGAGTACAACTCAACGCTTTCGATCTTTTTCTGAATTATCTTGAAATGTTTTTCCTGCTCTTCTACTTTCTTTTCATACTGAGTTCTAGCCTGCTGGGTCTTTTCCCTAATTTTTCTTTCTTCTTCGGCGCGTTTTATTTCTTCCGGTATCTTAGCGACATCTTTTAACGCGACTTCTATCTCCTGTACTTTTGTATCCGCTTCTTTATTTATCTGAGCTTTAATTTTCTCAAAATCTTTCGTGACCATATCGATAGCTTCTGCTTTTTTCTTGCCGTCCATTACTGTAACTATGAACGAGGCAAAGTAGACGACTGACTCGACATTTCTTGGAGTCAAATCAAGCAACAGAGCCATTTTAGAAGGTATTCCTTTGAAGAACCAAACATGGGCTACAGGTGAAGCAAGTTTAATGTGCCCCATTCTCTCTCTTCTCACACGTGAGTGGGTCACTTCAACACCGCACTTATCACACAAAACGCCCTTGTATCTTATTCCTTTATATTTTCCGCAATAACACTCGTAGTTCTTTGAAGGACCGAAAATACGTTCATCGAACAGCCCCTCCCTCTCCGGTTTGAATGTCCTGTAATTTATGGTCTCCGGTTTTGTGACCTCTCCGTATGACCAGCTTAATAATTCCTGGCTAGAGGCTAAGTATATTTTTATTGCGTCAAAATCTTTTAGTTGACTAATGTCTTTCATATTTATATGCGGAATTTATTCTTCCGATTCCGCCTCCTGATCGGAAATTTCTTCACTGGCTGCCTCTACAATCATCTCGGCAGCGGGGTCTGCTATCTCGGGTACTAGTTCCCCAACTTCCTCGGCCGGGCCGGAATCTTCCTCCGAAGAGTATGCTTCGAGACCCAAACCTAATCCGTTAAGTTTTCTGACAAGCAATTTAAATGTTTCGGGAACCGAGGACTCGGGTATTTCTTTTCCCTGCACCATAGCGCTGTATGCCTGGGTTCTACCCAACATGTCGTCCGACTTGATGGTTAATATCTCTTTTAGAATATTTGCAGCTCCGTATGCTTCGAGTGCCCAAACTTCCATTTCTCCGAATCTTTGTCCGCCGAACTGAGCCTTTCCTCCGAGAGGTTGCTGTGTAATCAATGAGTAAGGTCCTGTAGATCTGGCGTGCATTTTTTCCTCTGACATGTGAATAAGTTTTAGAATGTAGGTGTCTCCCACAACAATCTCGTTATGGAAATATTCACCGTTTCTACCGTCAATAAGTTTCATCTTTCCGGTTACAGGAAGACCGGCTTTTCTCAATTCCGCTTCAATAAGCTCTTCGGGAATTTCCTGTAAAGAAGGAACTTCGTAAGTCTTGCCCAATGTTTTTCCTGCCATCCCGAGAGAGGCCTCCAATATTTGTCCGACGTTCATACGTTTCAAAACCGCTTCTGAAGAAAATATGATGTCGACAGTAGAACCGTCATCGAGCATAGGCATATCTATAGACGGAACTATTGCTGAAATAACACCTTTATTACCGTGTCTTCCGGCCAACTTGTCTCCGACATCTATCTTTTTTTGCTGTGCTACATAAACCGTAATTCTCTCTATCGTTCCTGCCGGTAAAGACTCGTTGTCCTTTTTTGTTACTCTTTTTATTCCAATAACAACACCGTGCTCTCCGTGAGGCATGTACAAAGATGTATCACGTACATCTTTGGCTTTTTCGCCGAAAATGGCTCTTAAAAGTCTTTCTTCAGAAGTGAGATCCATTTCTCCTTTAGGAGCAACCTTGCCCACGAGAATATCACTGGATTTGACCTTGGATCCTACGGCTACTATTCCGTCTTCGTCCAGATTTCTTAAAGATTCTTCGGAAACGTTGGGGATGTCACGTGTTATTTCTTCCGGACCCAACTTTGTTTCTTGCACCGAAGTTTGGTAGTCAGAAACATGAATCGAGGTCAAAACGTCCTCTTTAACCAGTCTGTCCGAAATGACAATACCATCCTCAAACTCAAGACCTTCGTAGATCATGTAAGCGACCTTCATATTTGTCCCAATTGAAAGTTCACCGTTATTTACTGCAGGACCTTCAACTAAAACGTCTCCTGCTTTTACTTTTTGTCCGGTTTCAACAACAACGTACTGATTAAAACAAGTGTCGCTGTTGGTTTGCTCAAACTTTGCCGCCGTGTATTCAACTTTAGAACCCTTCCCACCGCGTCCGTATTTAACGACAACTCTCCTGGCATCCGCAAACTCAACTACTCCGTCATCATCTGCAAGAATAAGTGCGTTTGTATTGCGGGCAATTTCGCCCTCAATCCCGGTACCAATAATAGGAGTCTCGGGTCTTACCAAAGGCACTGCCTGGGACATTTGTTGAGTACCCATCAGTGCTCTCGCGATATCATTATTTTGTAAGAAAGGGATAAGCCCTGCAGCAACACCCACAACCTGTCGGGGTACAACCTCAATATATTCGGCCAAAGCTGCGTCGCCCAAGAAAAAGTTTCCGCCTTTTCTTAGAGGAACCTGTTTATCTATTATGACTCCTTTGGCATCAACAGCTACCGACTGGTCCGTGATATGGGCATCTTCTTCATCATATGCAGCCAAATATACTATCTGATCCGTAATTTTTACCTCACCTGACGGTTTTTTCTCTAGCTTAATATAAGGAGTTTCTAAAAATCCGTATTCATTTACTTTAGCGTACGACGCAAGGTAGTTAATTAAACCAATGTTCGGGCCTTCAGGAGTTCTAACGGGGCATACTCTTCCGAACGAAGAATAGTGGACATCTCTTACTGAGAAGCTTGCCCGCTCTTTAGTAAGTCCGCCCGGTCCCAAAACCGAAAGTCTTCTCAAATGATCAAGGGCGGTTAAAGGATTTTGCTGGTCGTGAAGTTGAGACAACTGACCGGTAGCAAAAAAGCTGTGAACTGCCGCCGCGATTGCCCGTGGGGATATTAATACCGAAGGTTCGGGAAGAATTTCCCGTGGGGATAGTGACATTCTCTCTTTGATGTTCTTTTCCATTCTCAAAAAACCGATTCTCATCTGCCACTGGAGTAGTTCTCCAACGCTTTTTACCCGCCTGTTGCCGAGAAAGTCTACATCGTCGGGTGTCCCCATGCCGTTATTCAGCTCTATTATTCTTGAAACTATTTTCAACAAGTCTTCTAATGTAAGCAGTCTGTGATCTGGATCGTTAGGTATGTTTAACCCCAAGGATTTGTTTAACTTAAATCTGCCTACGTGACCCATACTAAATCTTCTTTTATTGAAGAACATGGCTGCTACGAGCGCTTTTGCATTTTCCAACACTAAAGGCTCGCCCGGTCTCATTTTTCTATAAATCTCAATGCATGATTCTTCAAAACTGGACGCCGGGTCTTTTGCCAATGTTTCATCTATGTAATTTATTTCCGGGTTGCTCTCGACGCCTTCGAAGGCTTTTCGGATATCATCGTCTTCTTCAAGTCCGAAGACTCTCAGTAAGGTAGTTACCGATATTTTTCTTTTCCTGTCTATTCTGACACTCAAAACTCCGTTCCTTGATGTTTCGAACTCTAACCACACACCGCTTTTTGGCAGTATTTTCGCGCCTGCTAAAAATTGTCCCGTAACGGGAGAAGGTTCTCCCGTAAAGAGAACTCCTTCTGCTCTAATTAGCTGATTAACAATAGTTCTTTCAACTCCGCTAATAACAAAGGTTCCCCTTTCCGTCATTAGGGGTAAGTCGCCCATGTAAATATTTGAAACTTTATTTTTCTTTGTTAGAGGATCGTCGATCGTAGCCTTGACGTACCAGGGCGCATCGTAAGTTCTGCCCGTTCTTTTGGCCTCCGGAATGGAAATATTCGCCTTCTCAATGGAAGGCTCGGAAAGTGTGACTACCCATCCCCTGCCGGAACTGTCCTCTACCGTACCTAGCTCTTCCAGGATCTCTTTAAGACCCTCGTTCATGAGCCAGTTGTATGAATTTAATTGTATATCTGCTAAGTTTGGGAGATTTAAGGCTATTTTTCTTTTAGAAAAGGTTTCTCTCATTTAAGTATTCCTCTAAATTTGGCCGTAAAAAAAATTCTACTACAAAAAAGCGCTTTTATTAAGTTTTTCCGTAATTTCACTATGAGAAGGGGGCCTTCTCAATATGAAAATAGAGCTTTTTCCAACAGAAAATCGACCCCAAAGGTCTTATTTCACAAAAATATTGGAAATGCTTTAGAACAGTGCGAAAACTACCATATACCGAAAAGGTTGTCAACATCTAATTTACGAACCCTACCTTCCCCACCGGCCAAAACCTAAAAATAACTCTACCAACAATCTCCGAGTCCTCAACCATGCCGAAAACACGGGAATCCAAAGAGTTCCGTCTGTTGTCTCCCATAACGACGTAATGTCCGTCCTTTATCTCCACCGAGCGCCCTTCCTGTAAAAACTGGTTTCCGCCCACCGTGCAGCTGTTGGAACCTAGATATTCCTCGTCCAAAATGAACTGACTGCCATCGCGGTAAATATACACTTTACATTCGAAAACCTTAATTATATCCCCCGGTAACCCGACAATTCTTTTTATAAAGTGCTTGGAATCTTCTGTAGGAGGAACGAGTACAACTACTTCCCCCCTCTCGTATTTTCGAAAATTTTTAGAAATCTTGTCCACCAAAATCCTTTCGCCTGTTTCAAAATTCGGTTCCATACTCGCGCCCCAAACAACCTCAATAGATCCAATCGTTATATATAATATAAGAACAACGACGAGCGAGGTTAAAAAAGATTCTATAATTTCGTAAAAATGTCTCTTTATATTCATACTATTTTTATGGTATTTATATAATATCTAAATATGGAAAATAGTGCTCATAAGGAAGTTACATCACTTAAGGATTTTTTTCAAATCGCAAAAGATAATTGGGTCACATTCCTTATACTCCTTTTATTAGTCTTAATAGCTTACGGGAATATGGCTAGGGGGGAGTTTCTGAATATGGACGACGAGAAGGGTATTTTGTATAACCCCGATGTCGGAAACATAGGAAAAAGTTTCAGTTCAGGATTTCTCTACAGCATAGAATGGTCTTTAGTACATTCCGTCTTCGGATTAAAACCGGGCGCATATCATATGTTTTCGGTACTCACACACTACATCAACGTTGTGGTGCTGTTTCTCTTTGCCTATGCGGTCTTCGACAAACAAAAAGCTCTTATAGCTAGCCTTCTATTTGCAGTGCATCCGCTGGCAAGCGAAGCTGTGGGGTGGCTATCGGCAATACACTATCTGCATATTGTTTTCTTTACCCTCCTTACGATGATTCTTCATTATCTTTTCTGGAAATCCGGACAAAAAAAATACTACATCGCTGAAATCGTTATTTTTATATTAGCTTTAGTAGTGTTAAGAAACGCATGGGTACTCACATTACCCTTTTCTATGCTTGTTTTTGATCAGCTCATACTCAGAAAAAAAATCCATTTTAAATCGATTCTTTGGATACTTCCTTATTTCGTTTTTGCAGGCATTCATGCTTATATAAATTTATACGGTGGTTTTACAAACAGGGTCACGGATCTTAAACAAGATTACTATTACAACCCGTACACAGCTACCCCGTTATTAAATAGGACACCTTACATAGTGTTCACAGTAGTGAAATTGTTAATATCCCCTCTGCCGCTTACGGTCTACCACGAAGGGATATACATTAGTGTCGTCTCCTATATTGCGATGATTGCGGTTACACTGGCGATAATAATAGGTACGTTCAAATTATATAAAAAAGCTAGTTACATCTCCGGCCTCATTTTAATCGTCTTCATTTCAACATTGCCCTCATTCAGCCCGGTAGCCATTGCCTGGTTTATTGCTGAGAGATACTTATATCTTGCAACAATGGCATTCTGCTTGATTCTGGCTTTTCTCATCCCTTACTTAGAAAGGTACACGGGTATAAAGAAATTTACTTTTTATGCGGTCTCGCTGTTGTTGGCTTTCTACACAATCAGAACAGCGGTCAGAACCCAGGACTTGTTAAGCACGAGCAGTCTTTGGCACGCAACTCAAAGGGTGTCGCCCTACAGTTTTAGAGTTTACAACAATCTCGGAGATGTTTACGCAAAAGAAGGAAGGTTTGATCTGGCTATCGAAAATTTCAGCAAGTCCATCGAGCTCGACCCAACTTTCGCAGATGCGGTTCACAATTTGGGATACGTCTATCTACAGATGAATGATTACGACAATGCTTGGAAATATCTTGAACAATCTTACATTATGAACCCGAGACTCTACGGAGCAACGTACAAGATGGGTGTGATAGCTTTTAACAAAGGCGATTATGATACCGCCAGGATTATGTGGAATAAAACTCTCGAGCTCAACCCGGGAGATGTTAATGCTATTTATGCGCTGGATATACTAGATAAGACTGTTTCCGGAACAGCGCAATAAAAAACCCGTCGAAATACTTATCCGGTAAAATTCTCAGAGCACCTGAAATCCGCCGATCTAATTTATCTTTTTTGTGTAAAGTAACCCCCCGAGTAAAAACCAAGTCTTTCACTTCAGTTTTTATTACATGTATATCTAAATCTGAAAATTTTTTCAGAGCCCAATTTACAACTGCCTCGTTCTCTTCTAATGAGTACGTGCATGTAGAGTAAACCATAAGTCCGCCTGGCTTGAGCATGTTGTATGCGGAAGCAAGAATTCTTTTCTGAAGCATCGATATTTTCTTCGGTAGTTTAGGATTCCAAAACTTAAAAGGATCTTTATCCGAAAATCTAATGTTACCTTCGTTTGAACACGGGACATCAGCTAAAACTTTGTCAAACGTTCCGCAGAGCCGGGGATATTTGGTGCCCAGACCAACCGCGTTGGATTTGATAGTTACCACGTCGGAGTATCCCTGCGAAAGTAGGTTTTTTTTCATAGAGAAGAAACGGGAAGAATTATTTTCTACAGCACTTATATTGCCGGGTTCTCCGGTCAGAGAAGCTATGTACGAAGTTTTGCTACCCGGGCTGGCACAAATATCCAGTATCTTTTCACCGGATTTAGGATCTAAGTACCTAACACCCAGCATACTGCTTAATCCCTGAACATAAACTGTTCCGTTTTTAAAAAAATCGGTTTGAGAAATTTTTAATCCTTGAAGTGAAGATACATTAACATAAGAATCGGGCAAGGGGCCTTCGTTAATCTCAAACCCGAGCTCCCGCAACTTCTCCAACACCTCAACAATACTTAACTTTTTTGAATTTATCCTGAAAGTTTCGTACCTCGGACCCGAAATCGCATCTAAAACACGCTCCGCCTTATCACCGAAAATATCACGCAACTTGCTAACGAACATTTCACGCTTTGTAAAATTATTTTCCATGGAAGTGCTTTAGTCCGAAGGACGCAAGAATTGTCACCTGCCGTGACAATTCTTTAATTTACTAACGCAAGTTTTGCCCATGACAAAACTTATACTTCTTTCCGCTTCCGCAAGGACATGGGTCGTTTCTTCCGACTTTTACTTTTCCCGACATTATCTGCTCCACTTTAAGTACTCTTCCCATTTGGTCTACGACCTTCGGACCGGAATTCCCTGCTGCTTCTTCAGACACCCCGGTTTCCAACTCGCCGTGCTGGTAGTTCAATCTTGATAAAAGACTGCTTTCTGCGGAAGACGACCTGACCACGGTATCTTTACTTGCTTTGCTCAACCTCTCTCCCACAAAGGCGTAGATACGCCCCAGTAAAATCTCGAACCTTTCGTGGCCCTCTTTTTTATACTCCACCATCGGATCTCTTTGTGCGTAACCTCGTAAACCTATCCCATCACGCACCTGATCCATATCCACAAGGTGATCCATCCAAAAATTATCAATGACGGGCAAGCTCCAGTCGGATACGATATCAAGCCAGGTGTCCTCTCCGAACTCTTTTTCTTTTTCCATCCAAAGTTCTTCGCTTAAAACTGAGGAAGAAGCTAGCTTGTGCATCAACCAATCCTTGTGCCCGGTAACCCCCGATTCAAGCTCCAAAATTCTTCTTCTTAAAGAATAAGTAACTTCGCGGTGTACATTTATAACGTCGTCCATTTCAACAACTTGTTTTCTACGGTCGAAGTTAAATCCCTCCACTCTTTTCTGCGCATTCTCTATAGATTTGGTGACTAACCCCGCTTCCAGGGGAATTGTTTCGTCAATTCCGAACCTGTCCATCATTCTACTTACCTGCTCACCGCCAAAAATTCTCATCAGATCGTCCTGAAGTGAAACAAAAAATCTGGTCTCACCCGGATCGCCTTGTCTTCCCGAACGTCCCCTTAATTGATTATCGATTCTTCTCGAGTCATGCCTCTCAGTACCTATTACATACAAACCACCTGCTTCTACAACTTCTCTTTGCTCATCTCCAACTGCAGGATCTCCACCCAAAATAATATCGACCCCTCTTCCCGCCATATTAGTTGAAATGGTCACCCCGCCTTTTCTTCCCGCCTGAGCAATTATTAATGCTTCCCGTTCGTGATTCTTGGCGTTTAAGATTTCATGCGGAACTTTTCTCCTCAATAAAAGTTCGTGCAGCTGCTCACTTTTTTCTACTGAAGTGGTACCCACCAAAACAGGTTGGCCTTTGGTGTGTCTTTCGACAATATCATCGGCCACTGCTTTAAACTTGGCGCTTTCCGTTTTGTATACAACATCGTTCTGATCTTTTCTTATATTTGGTTTGTTGGTCGGAATTACCACAACGTCCAATTTGTATATTTTGTAAAATTCCTCGGCCTCGGTTGCAGCAGTACCTGTCATACCGGCGAGTTTCTTGTACATTCTAAAATAGTTTTGATAGGAAATTTCAGCTAAGGTTTTCGATTCCTGCTGTATCTCAACACCTTCTTTTGCTTCGATGGCCTGGTGCAGTCCGTGAGAAAATCTGTTGTTGGGAAGTAACCTTCCGGTGAACTGGTCGACAATAGTGACCTTTCCATCTTTCACAACATAGTCACGGTCTTTTTCATAAAGTGCGTGGGCGGTAAGAGCTTCTTCCATCAGGTGCACCATTTCGAAATCCTGCTCATATAAATTGTTTACGCCCAAGAGTCTTTCAACGCGCCTTATACCAAGATCGGTCAATGTTACGTTCTTAAATTTCTCTTCAACCTCGTAATCGGAATTTTTTGCCAAACTTTTTACTATGCGGTCAGCGTCAAAATATCTGGATGAAGGCTTCGCATCGGCAGCAGAAATTATCAATGGAGTTCTCGCTACGTCAATTAATATAGAGTCGACCTCGTCAACGATGGCAAAATTATGAACCCCGAACTCCCCGTTAGGATTTGTTTGAACCATAGAACCTAACGAGCGCACCATGTTATCCCTAAGATAATCGAAACCGAACTCATGGTTTGTTCCATATACAATCCCGCATTTGTAAGCGTCCTGTCTGGAAACTTCTCTTAAGTGCACTGCGTAAATATCGTCGAATTCGGTTCCTTCATAACTTTTGTCGTAAATAAAAGCTCTTTCCTGCATGATTACACCGACACCGATTCCGAGATAATCATAAATGTCGCCCATCCAACCCGCGCCGTGCCTGGAGAGGTAGTCGTTGGGCGTTACTAAATGAGCTCCCCGCCCCGTTAACGAATTCAAAAATAATGGTAAGGTCGCGGTTAAAGTTTTTCCTTCACCCGTTTTTTGCTCTGAAATCTTACCTTCGTGTAAAACTACACCTGCCATCAATTGCACATCGAAATGGCGTTTTTCTAAAGTCCTAACTGATGCCTCCCGCACAAACGCAAAAGCTTCGGGAAGGATTTTTTCCATGATCTTTTTCTGAGCTTCGGGATCTAAACCCGATAGCTCTTTTTTCCACTCCTCTACCTTTGAAAGCATGTCTTCCCTGGACATTTTTTTTACAGAAGCTTCGTGGGAATTGATTGCAGCTACAACGGGTTCTATCTTTTTCAGTTGTTTTTCGTTTGAATCAACAAATAACTTAAACATATCGAAAATGATTATATCACCGCTGAACTAAGCGGGTATTACGAAAGATATAAAAACATGAGAAAAATTGAGAGCAGTACACGGTAAATGATGAACAACTTTAGCCCATGAGAATTTAAATATTTCATAAGAAAAGATACGGCCAGATACCCCGACAACGCACTGGAAAGAAAACCTGAGATTAGAATACCCAAACCGGCACCCGCCCCTACACCCGAGTACTCATCCAAAGCGTCGGGAAGTTGAAAAATTCCGGCTGCAGCTATTATAGGTATTGATAGAAGGAATGAGATTTTTGCTGCCTGTGTTCTATTCAGGCCCGACAACAAACCTCCGGAAATAGTTGCCCCCGATCTGGAAACTCCGGAGAACAGTGCAAGGCATTGAAATAAACCCGCAGTAAATACTTTCTTAAAACTTACGTGGGGCACTGGTTGCGATCTATCCTCGTTCTTCCCAAACCTGTCAGCAAAAAACATTAAAACTGACCCCAACAACAAAAATACTGAAACACTTAACATACTTCTGAATGTACTTTCCAAAAAATCTCCGAATAAAAAAGCTGCTATTCCGGCAGGGATTGTAGCGATAAGTAGCCAGACAACCAGTTTACTTTCAGGAGAATAAAAGGTGAAACGGAACGCCATTTTTCTTATATCCTTTATTATGGAAAAAAGCATGCTTCTGAGATCTTTATAAAAGTAGACAAGAAGGGCAACCAACGTACCCAAATGCAGAGTTGTGTCAAAAGCCAAACCACCCTGTTCCCAGCCAACTAGTTCCGGAAAAATTATAAGATGCCCTGAGGAAGAAACAGGAATAAATTCGGTTAAACCTTGAACTATTCCCAAAATAACTGATTGAAAAAAAGTCATTTATAAAAATCAGACTTTTCCGTAGATCAATACGTTGTCTGAATTCGTGTAACCGGCAACAACTAAACAAGTAACATTTTGGAGAAAGTCGCCCAGGTATTCGATGAAGATATTCACATCGTCCTGATGATGATCGAGGTATATCCTGTTAAAAATTAAGAGGCCACCGGGCCTCACCATTTTCTTTACAGAAGTAATGAAATTGCCGGACTTTCCAAGATCCGGGTACTTCTCTCCCTGAAAAATATCGACAATGCATACATTAAAGGACTCCGGCTTCAGGTCAAACTCCTCCGGCTCTATAACAACTCTTAGCGCGTCAGCTATGATTACTCTGTGGTTCGGGATTGAATCAAGGTCAAAATACTGCTTAGCAATATCCACCATCACGGGGTCAATTTCTACACTCACCATATTAGGCGGACTGAACTTCTCCGAAATCAGATGTGCCATTGTGCCGCCGCCCAAACCGAGGAGAAGTATGTTTTTAAAATCGGGAGCATTTTCTTCAAGAACTTCTATTACTTTCCCCCATACAAGTCGTCCTGCAGAAGAAGACCTGTGTGATATTGACTGATCTATCTTGTCTACCTTGATTTTACGGGTTTTTCCTACCTCCCAAACTTGCACTTTGCCGTTGTATTTCGATTCCGTTTCGTAAATAATCTTAGGCAACTGAATGCCGTCAAAAATGTTCATATATTAAGCAATACTATCAAATTATATTCTGTTTGGGCAGGATTTTATCGAAATTTACGTACTTTCTTAAAACTTCCGGAACTGTGATGCTACCATCCTCGTTTTGATAATTTTCCATAACTGCTGTTAAAAGCCTCGGTGTGGCTGCAACAGTGTTATTCAAGGTGTAAACGTACTTAACCTCTCCGGCTGAGTCTCTGTACTTAATATTTAATCTCCTGGACTGGAAGTCCCTGAAGTATGAATCCGAATGAGTCTCACGGTAAATACTCTGGGATGGAAACCAAGTCTCCAAATCGTATTTTTTTACCTGTCCGGCACCCATGTCTCCTGTACACATTAGAAGCACCCTATAGGGAAGATTTAAGCCTTTGAGAACATTTTCGGCGTGGATTAACATTTTTTCATGCCACTCTCTGGTTAACTCTTCATTAGCAGTTGTCAGGACTACCTGCTCAACTTTGGTAAATTGGTGGAGACGGAAAATACCCCTCGTGTCTCTGCCATAAGCACCGATTTCTTTTCTAAAGCACGGACTCAACCCAAACAGCCTCACAGGAAGTTCGGATTCGTTCAAAATTTCTCCGGCGTAGTAAGAGGTTAACGACACTTCGGCTGTTCCAATCAAAGCTTTGTCATCTTCCAACCTGTAGTGATCCTCTTCCCCCCACGGGAAATAGCCTGTTCCGGTGAAAAATTCCGGTTTTACTATCCACGGGACACTGAGCATTGTGTAACCCTCTGAAAGCATTAGGTCACAAGCGTATCTTAAAATAGCCTGCTCTAGCTGGGCGCCCTCATTTTTCAAAAAGTACCCTCTAAACCCCCCGATCTTTGCACCTCTCTCAAGGTCCATAATATCCAGGGCCAGTCCCAGTTCTACATGATCCCTAGGTTTAAATGAAAGTTCTCTGATATTTCCTTCCTCCCTTACTACCTTGTTTCCGTTGCCGTCGGCACCTACAGGAACATCTTCAGCGGGAACACTGGGAACCCAAAGCATCATCTGGTCATAAATTGACTTAATTTCGGTAAGTTCCTTTTCAAACTTAACAAGCTCTTCCTTAACAGCCGTGGCTTCCGTAATAAGCTTAGGCCTATCTTCAACCGCCACTTTCGAAATGCTTTCGGAAAGCTTATTTCTAAGGGATCTGTGCAATTCCACCTTCTTTAAAAGCTCTACATAGCGGTCGTGGGTCTCTATCAGCTTGTCAATGGAAATGGTCTTACTAAGCTGTTTATCTTCAACGGCTTTTTTAACTAAATCTGTGTTGTTTTTAATAAAATTTATATCCAGCATCGAAAACACCTTTTTTGTTGATTTTTACATATACAATGGTAATATAGATTTCGTCGCTGGAAAAGTCAATGAAACCTCAATATAACAATATTGGGACCGACAAAAAACTCCCCGGGAATACCCGGAGCGAGTTTATTGACCTACGGTAACGCTTCTGTTACAATCAAGCGCGTTCGTTGAGTCAGAAAGCTAAATGAGCACAAAAGAAGTAATTACAAAAGACGGAAAAATAACTGAGACCCATATGGGGGGTATGTTCAAGATAGAACTTGAGGATGAAACTAACGTTTTGGCTGTCATTTCGGGGAAAATGAGAAAGGCCCACATCAGGGTTTTACCGGGGGATAAAGTAAGAATCGAATTCTCTCCCCACGATCTGACAAGAGGCAGGATCATTTATAGGCTAAAGTAACTCAAGCTGAAAGAATTTTTAAAATATGAAAGTCAGATCATCTGTAAAACCAATCTGTAAAGATTGCAAAATTATTATAAGAAGCGGTGTGGTTAGGGTTATTTGTAAAAGAAACCCGAAACACAAACAGAGACAGGGTTAAATTATGCCAAGAATTAAAGGTGTAGACATACCGGGAGAAAAAAGAATAGAAGCATCTTTAAGATACATCTACGGTATCGGGCCTACAATTTCTAAGAAGGTGCTGGAAAAATCAGGGATCAGTCCCGACACCAGAGCTAAAAACCTTACAGACGAGGACGTTGCAAAAATAAACGCGGCAATAGCCTCCATGGAACTTCATGTCGAGGGAGAACTGAAAAGACTAGTTAATCAAAATATCAGACGTCTGCAGGAAGTAAAGGCTTACAGAGGACTTAGACACCTGGCAGGACTTCCCGTAAGGGGACAACGCACAAGGACTAATTCCCGTACGAGAAAAGGTAAGAGAAAGACTGTAGGAGGACAGAAAAAGAAGTTAGCGAAGAAATAGGTTATTTATAAAATATATGGCTCAAAAAACAAAGAAAAGTAAAAAGAAAGAAAAAATAATAACTCCTAGCGGAAGAGTTTATATTACAGCCGGGATGAATAACACTATTATCACGGTAACAGATTCAACAGGTAACACTTTATTCACAGCCAGCTCCGGCAGCGCGGGATTCAAGGGATCCAGAAAATCGACTCCTTACGCATCGACAAAAGCAGCTGAAGTAGCCGGAACAGCAGCCTCAAAAGCCGGGGTAAGAGATGTAGCAATCTACCTTAAGGGTGCAGGACTTGGAAGAATTTCTTCTATCAAGGCTTTAAAAACAGCAGGACTTAACGTCGTTTCAATTTCGGATCTGACCCCGATACCCCATAACGGGTGTAGACCGAAGAAAAAGAGAAGGATCTAAATATATGGCAAGATACACCGACGCAAAATGTAGGCTTTGTAGAAGAGAGGGCGTTAAACTCTACTTAAAGGGCTCGAGATGCGAATCCGATAAATGTGCTATAGCAAAAAAAGCGCAAGCTCCGGGACAACACGGAACAAGAAGAAAGTCAGTTTCAGAATACGGTAAACAATTAAGAGAAAAGCAGAAAGCCAAGAGAATTTACGGAATTTTAGAAAAGCAGTTTAAGAATTACGTTAACAAAGCTTTGAACTCAAAAGGAGTTTCGGGTGAAATCTTAATGCAGCTTTTAGAATCAAGGCTGGACAACATGGTCTACAGGAGCGGCTTTGCAGCTTCCAGAGCACAGGCCAGGCAATTTATTAGGAGAGGTTTATTTAACGTCAACGGTAAGGAAGTAAACATTCCTTCAATGGCCCTTAAAATCGATGACGTGGTAAAACCGGTAAGTTTTGAAAAAATACAATTAAGAGAGGGCATTGTACTTCCCGAATGGCTTGAGGCGAATATTAAAGAAAGGTATGTAAAATATTCGAGACTTCCTGTGCCGGAAGACACTCAGGAAAAAGTAGATGTGCAGGCAATTATAGAATTTTATTCCAGGTAAATTTTTAAAGGAGGAATTGATGATAGTCACTAA
>MEVX01000004.1 GCA_001773135.1 candidate division WWE3 bacterium RIFOXYB1_FULL_43_24
TGTCATAAACCATACCCGTTTCAAGTGTATTAGCATCAGAAATCCTAGCCAGGTAATTTGCGGTGAGAGAGCTTCCGTCAACAAGTGTTGTTCCCCAGACTCTACTATCAATTGTTCTTGTTTCTAAAACCCCGGCAGTTTGTGTGAGAACCTCATTACCGGAACCTGCACTAAGTGAGCCGACTCTGACATTTCCTACTATATCCAAATTGTAGAGAGGTGAGCTGGTTCCAATTCCAAGTCTTGCCGTCGTACTGTTCCACCACAAACTGTTATTACCCGTAATAGAGCTGGTGCTATCCCAATAGGCTAGTTGTGAGGCCGTACCTGTGCCGGTAACACCGCCAATGCCTGACACCGAAGTACATCTCCACACCATGTTAGCGGTATCCCATGAAAGTACTTGGTTATCTCCGCACCCTCCGAGAAGTCTTAATCCGTCCGAAGACACCTCTAGGCCGGAGTTGGAAGATGCCACAGTGGTGGCACCTGTTGTAGAAATGTCTATCGCAACAGTGTCAGCTGCTACAGATATACCGTTTCCGCCCCCGATATGAAGTGTCGTTGCTCCCGGACCCGTACCTCCTGTAAGTCCTGACCCCGCAATTAATGAAGTTATGGCATAGTTTGACACATTATTTGAATCTACGATGGTCCCGGTGCGTCCAGTAAGTAGGTTAAGTTCTGTAGTTGAGAGTGTAGCTCCGTCAAGAATGTTGAGTTCGGCGGCGCTGGCGGTTACTGCGGTGCCCCCAATTTGTAATATATTTGTATTTAAAGTTCCGTTTACTAACAGAGTGGTTGTTGCCTCATAATAAGAAAGCAAAGTATTATCGGTTGTCATAGTTCCCGTGTTGTCGGCGTAGAATACTGCGTTTGGTTGATAGCCGACGGTTGTAATAGGCCCCACAAATGTACCGTAAATTGTTCCTGCAACTTCAAGGTCCCCTTCTATATAACCACTTTCCTGTTGTCCTGTTATCCAGGCTGCTGAGGTACTTCCGTCACCGATATGCAGTGCATACTCAGGATCTGTTCCGCCAATACCCACATTGCCCTCAGGTGAAATATATATCCGTGAAATATCATTTGTTTTAATAGTGAGACCTGTACTGTCTGTTGTACCTATGAAATCAGTGGAGCTGTCGGTTCCGGTATTGCCACTCAGTAACCACGCATAAGAAGAAACAAAGGTATCCGAGTCTGTCCATACAGGTGAGGTTCCGTCGGACATCAGAATTTGATTGGATGTTCCGATGGTGAGAGCTGTCATAGTATTACCTGCACTTCCAACAAGGAGGCTACCTGCAGTGATAGCAGTAAGGCCCGTACCTCCGAAAGCCGGGGTAATCGGTGTGCCGTTCCATACCCCCGTAGCTATAGTACCCAAGGATGTTATGCTGGTGGTCGGTAGTGACGTCCACTCGCCGTCTTCTATCATCAGAATATTTCCATCCTCTTCGTCAAGATCTCCTAGCTGGATACCCCCCAGTCCTACAACTTTGACATCGTTTAGACCGGTGCCCACTACGTCGCCGTTGATGTCCAGATAATCTTCCAGCGTAGTTTCGGTTATACCGTCGATAGCTAGAAGATTGTTGAGTGACGCTTCTCCTGTCATGTCAATCCTTCCGGTTGTTAGTGTGCCGGTACCCAAGTTAGCGTCTGCATTTTCTGTCACTATGCCTCCGAGTAGCGAAGATAGTCCGGTTACTCTTAGAGTTTCATCGATATTCACATTTTTTCTAAAATTGGCCGGGACGTTTATGTTGTAAATGAAGTTGGTAATCTTGTCTTTGGATCCTAATGTTGTTCCCTCGATCGCATACCCACTTTCTTCCCGGCGTTCTGTATTAAACGACAGAATCCCGATACCCTTGTTTGTAATCCTGATATTCTGTGACAAACCTACCATAAGTAGAATTGCCGCAAATGAGAGGGTTGCGTATTTCGCGGTTTTGAAGAATTTTGGCGCTGACTCGAATATCGAGCTCTGACCAAAATCTTCGGAGACAGTTTTGAAAGTATCTGCTACATGGGGAAGTGTGGTGTTGACTTTTGGCCAGGAAAAATGACCGGGTTTTTTTATAGCTTGATTTTGGATGGGGGTAGTGTCAAAAGTCTCACATTTTTTCTTGCACGCTGCCTTTTCGTCCTCCAGTGTTTTTTTGAATCTCGAAACGTCCGCTACATCGTATACCCTATAATTATTATCCAGTCTTTTTGAAAAAATCCTACCTTCGGCTTCGAACCTTCTGAGCGTGGAGGATGAAACATTTAATAAATTCGCGGCATCGGATACTTTAACATAACCTTCACTTCTAAAAATGTTGGAGTCCGAATTTGAGTAATTTTTTTTGTTACTTTGGGCAGGTAATTCCATGGCAGGAAATGTTTACTATTTGCTTAATTTACAACAGATAGTAAAGTTATTATAAATAATAGAGGGTTTTTTTTACTCAGTCAATACTTTTTTTTCTTTTACTACCGACATGTGATAAGGTTTTTCATTGCTAAGTTTATTAATAATTACCTAGTGGGCTAAAACCTTGTTTTAACTTTTAATGACAGCCTTTTCATTGTCTTAGATTATTAACATGTGACAAACTAAGATTTTTTGATTTTTTCGTTGCCGACTTTAGGCTGTAGTTAGAGCGTTTCCGGATAGTGTAAATATATGACGGACAGCAATTTTTTTATCTGCTTCGTGGTATTTTTTAATAAGTTGTTCTTGGGAGCTTTAAGTATTTTTATAAATTTTTATACCCAAAATTTCGCCAGTCCCATAGTAGTGTCTTCAGAACTAAAATTATTATTATATTTTGAGTTCGGCGTTGCCCAGCTAAGTTAAACATACAAATTTTTCGCCAAATCCACCCCGTAGCGTTTCCGGTTGGGCAGTGGCTGCTTGTTTCTAAATCTTGGCTAAACAATTCACAGTGTACTGTTGAGTGCCCTCACAGAGATATAGCGGGGTGTAAAAATTTTTAGGTAATATTTTCCCAAAATATATGTTTTTAGATCGGGTATCCTGACAGTTTTACATAAACGAGTCGTTGCAGGGATGGGTATAATTTTCAAAGAGTGTGGAGAACCGGCGAAGGTAGTTTATTTGTGAAAAATTAAATGAGGTTCTTAGAGATTTCCTGCCCACCCCCACCTCAAATAATATGACAAACGTACATTAGTCGAGCCCGTTTTCGCGTCGTTAAATATTAAAACATTTTTGAAATAACGACGTTGCTTAAAAATTAAAAACCTTGTCAAAGCTTTTAGATAAAACGAAAAGCGTCATCCTGGAATTTTGATAATTGCGGTGACAGTGTGTGCAGATTTTTTGTTTTGTAAACCTTCCGAATTCTGATAGCCGGTCTTGCATTGACGGGCAGTCCAAACTTCCTTATTATTGTATTTAATGTTCAAGCTTCATCCCGCCCTAAAAAAATACGCACTATTTTTCATTAGTTTAGTTATCATATTTCCCATAAAATCTTATGCACTGGAAACCAATACGGCTTTCTCTATACAGATTAAAGATAACGCCGGAAACGGCGGAGACATAGTTACTTACAGGGATGGTGTGTACGCTCTTTCTGTTGAGAAATACGATACTCAGATGTTCGGAGTGATTGTAGACAGTCCAACCACGTCTTTAGAGGATATCAATCTTACCGACTACAAACTTGTTTCAAGCTTTGGGGAGGTTGCACTGAATGTTTCTAACAGAGACGGGGAAATTAAGGAGGGTGATTTTTTAACAAGCTCGGATATTCCCGGGGTAGCGGTGCGTGCCAACGAAAGCGGTCAGATTCTTGGTGTTGCCTTAGAGGACTACATGCCGGCCAATAACGAGGACGTCGGGCAGATACTTGCTTTTGTTGATATAAAGACCAGCTTTATCGACAAGAAGATCAGTAAAAACTTACTAGAAATACTGAAGACCAGCTTAACATCCCCATTTATGACCCCAATCGAAGCCCTACGTTATTTACTCGCCATACTTACGGTATTTGCGTCTTTTGTAATCGGTTTCTCCTCGTTCGGAAAGATAACGGGCACTAGTGTAGAGGCATTAGGACGAAATCCGATGGCAAGTGCGTCCATCCGGCGCGTAGTTATTTTTAATTTTGTACTGACGGTTATTATCATGGCTGTTGGTTTGGCGATTGCTTATTTCGTACTGGTGTTATAAATTATCTGTATGGATTTCTCAATCTTACTGCCCAATGAGTTTTTCACGGAGAGGGTATTTTACTTCGTAATTGCCTTCTCATCCCTTACCGTATTAATCCTCGTACTGATGCTGCTCTATATTTTTCAAAGCAAAAAGCAGGAGAAAGATCGGCTGCTGGAGGATGAGATCAAAGATAAGGCTTACTCGGGAGCCATGAAAATAATGGATGCAGCCCGGCTTAAATCCCTAAAGATTTTGGAAGAGAGCCAGCTGAAGGCGCACAAGTCTTTGGACAATGCGTCTAGTTTAAGCAAAGAAGCCCGCGAGGATTTAGATAGGAAATTTGCTGCCATATATGATAAACAAACGTCAACTTTAGAAGGGCTTGGCCAGGAATTGGTAAAAACGTACAAAGACGCATTGGATAAAGAACGCAGAGAAAATATGCAGGTTATCGACGAGACATCGGAGATGCTAAAGAGGGAGTTAACAGCGGAGGTAGTGGAAATAACCGATACCGTTCGAAAAGGTACCATAGAGAAGCAGAAAGAAGTTGAGAAGAAACTGGAGGACGAATATTCGCGTATTGAAGCGGAAATAAACGCCTATAAGGCTCAGAAAACCGAGGAAATTAACTCCAGAATATTTGACATAATAGCAAAAGTATCAGATAGAGTGCTGGGGAGGGTAATAGACCAGTCAACGCACGAAAAATTTATTTTAGACACACTCGCAGAAGAACTGATGAAGCAGGGGTTTTCTGTTAAAAAATGAAAAAATATGAATCACCTAACTCCTGAAATTCAAACTCTAATATTGAGTTCTTTACAAACCGCTCGAAAAGCGTCAGAGCTGTCATTTTTACTGGAAGATGTGGCTGCCGCTACTTATAAACAGGACACTGACTTAAAAACCGCAATAGAAAAGATAGCAGATTACTCAAATGAGTTAGCAAATGCTTTGAGAGCACTTGATTCCGGTAAAGCCCGCGAAGTAGCGTTGGAATCTCAGAATCTCTTGCGCCACGCAGACAGGATAAAGGTTGAAATGTCATACGTTCCTTCAAAAGATTTTGAAAGTGGTTTGTACGAAATCTTCAAAACGTTAGGATACAAAGATTTTCTACTGGAATTTACGGTGGTTTCTGACACCGAAACCGGTGCTCACATCTACCACAACGGAAACTTTATTGACATATCAATGTTCAACATAATAAAAGAAAAATTACGCGAGGTTAATTTCAACTCTTTATAATGATAAACCAAGACGATAGCAGACAAAAATTTGCCCAGTACTTGCAATCAACGGGCGAGGTTGGTTTTATAGAAAAAGTCCAACATCCTATTGCCCATGTGTCAGGTATTCCGAATGCAGGGGTGTGGGAAGTTATTTACTGCGAAAACGGTTGCATGGGTGTCGTTATGGCTTTGCTTGAGGACTCTGCTGAGGTTTTACTGTTTACTAACGATATGGTTGGTGTTGGAACGAAGGTTTGTAGAACAGGCAACCCCCTGGAAATCGGAGTAGGTGATTCGTTATTGGGTACTGTCGTGGATCCTCTGGGTTTTTCACTGAAGGATGGCGTTATAACTCCGGGATTAACAGAAAAGAGGGAGATTGACATAGCTCCCCCCGGAATAGACACTAGAGAAAGAGTGCGCGAACCTTTAGAGACCGGTTTGTCTATGGTAGATTTTCTTATCCCTTTAGGCAAAGGTCAAAGAGAACTGGTCATAGGGGATAGAAACATTGGTAAAACGACTTTTGTTTTACAATCTATGCTGTCTCAGGCTAAGAAAGGCGCCGTGTGTATCTATGCCGGAATCGGCAAGAAGAAGCATTCTATTAAAGAAGTAGAGATGTTCCTTTGGGGGCACGGCATTTCACGAAATAGCGTGATTGTAGGAGCAAGCTCTTCGGATCCTATTGGCCACATCTTCATAGCTCCGTACGTTGCAATGACAATTGCTGAATATTTTTGTGCCAAGGGAAGAGACGTCCTGTTGGTACTCGACGATCTCACGAATCACGCTAAGTATTATAGGGAGATGTCCTTGATATCAAAGAAATTTCCGGGCCGGGATTCTTATCCGGGGGATGTATTTTATGCCCATGCCCGTTTATTGGAGAGAGCCGGGAATTATAGACTTTCTAATGGGGGCACAGCGGCTATCACCTGCCTTCCTGTTTGCGAGACAATTGGCGGCGACATATCAGGATATATACAGACAAACTTGATGTCAATTACCGATGGGCACGTGTTTTTTGATCAGGATTTATACAAGTCGGGGAAAAGACCCGCTATAAATTATTTCTTATCCGTTACCAGGGTAGGTCGACAAACGCAGAGCAAGGTTAGGTGGGGTATTAATAGAGAACTGTCTAGCTTCATGGTTCTTCATAGTAAAACTGAAAGATTTATTCATTTCGGTGCAGAAATTAACGAGGGGATAAAGTCAACTCTGGAGATGGGCAGCAATATTAACTTTTTCTTTGACCAGGCATTAGAGGAAATATTATCCATTAACGTACAAATTATACTATTTACACTCATTTGGACTGGTATTTTAAAAGAAGAGTCCGAAGGTAAAATCAAGTTTTACATAACACAAGCACAGAAATTGTATGACACGGACCCGAGTTTTCGGACTATGATAGACGAGATGATAAATTCGTGCTCCGATTTTAACCAGCTATTGGGGAAGGTGAGTGCTAAGTACAAGGATATTCTTGCAATATTAGATAAAACCGCTATTTAACTATGAAACGTATAAAAGAACTTAAAGAAGAATTAATATCGCTCGAAGAATTTCTTACGATGGTAGAGGCATATGAGGAGATCTCAGCTTTAAGAATGAGGAAGGTAAAGAAGTCGGTGTTGAAACGCCGCGAGTTTATGCAGGGGTTGAACGAAGCCTTTGCATACATCGCTTTTTCTTACAAGATATTTAAGAAGAATGTTAAGAAAAGCCAAAAAGAAGAAATCCTGAACACTAACGGCAAAACTGCGCTGGTCTTACTTTCCTCGAACACCGGTCTCTACGGCGATATTATTAGAAAAACGTTTAACCTTTTTATGACAGATGTCGCCACGAACAAAAATGCGGATTTAGTAATTGCCGGTAAGCTGGGAAAGAATCTTTACGATTCGTCGGGAGAAAAACACCCCTATGCATTCTTCGAAATATCTGATACCGGTGTGGACGAGGGTGCCTTAAGAGACATAGTTGGACATGTTTCGTCTTACTCGGAAGTTGTGGTATATCATGGGGTTTTTAGGAGCATTCTTTCTCAGGAAGCCAAAAGTACCCACGTGACCGGGGAGGTTTTAAAAATTACTGAAAACGCAGAGGAGTATAATGTTCCGTTTCTTTTCGAGCCAAATATAAAGAATGTTGCCGAATACTTTGAAAAACAAATCCTTTCCCTTATCTTTGAGCAGGCGTTATTTGAATCAAGTCTAAGTAAGTTTGCTTCAAGGATGGTAAGTTTGGACAGCGCGGCAGCCAATATCAACCAGAAGATTAGCCGGGTTGATTTTGACGTTAAAAAGGCCGAACATCGGGCAATTAATTCAGGCATTCAAGGAAATTTGGCAGGAGGTGGCTTATGGAAATAATTAACAAAGGTAGAGTTATTAGTGTGACGGAGGCGGTTGTTGAAGTAGAGTATTTAACCGAGCCGCGTCCAAAAATAAGGGACATTCTAGTATTGGAAAAAGATTCTTCAGTAAAGATGCAGGTTATGAAATCTTCTGATAACGCTCGTTTTTATTGTTTGGGCCTGTCTAAAATCACCTCTATCAGGAGAGGGGACGTGGTTGTTAACACAGGCGATCCCTTAAAAATACCCGTAGGAGTGGAGATGCTCGGTAGAGTCATGAACGTATTCGGCGAACCCAAGGACGGGTTGGGAGATTTAAAGTATGACAAGTTAACGCCCGTTTACAACGACGCGCCTTCCTACGCCGATACTGTTGCAGATCTTAAGTTTCTTGAGACAGGAATAAAAATAGTTGATCTGTACGCTCCTTTAGTTCAGGGAGGAAAAGTCGGTTTGTTCGGAGGTTCTGGAGTAGGAAAAACTATGCTACTGACTGAAATACTCCATAATATTATTAATAAAGACCCGCAGAATAATGTCTCCGTGTTTTGTGGTGTTGGTGAACGTTCCCGTGAGGGGCATGAGTTGTTTAATGAGCTTAAAGATACCAATGTGCTGTCTTCGGTTTCTTTGCTTTTCGGGGCGATGGGAGAAAGCTCTGCCACAAGATTTTTGACAGCCTTTGCCGGTGCGTCAATCGCCGAATACTTCAGAGATGATTACGGTAAGAATGTCTTGCTTTTTGTTGACAACATTTTTAGATTTGCCCAGGCAGGCAGTGAGCTTTCTTTGCTAATGAACAACATACCTTCTGAGGACGGGTACCAGGCTACCTTAAATTCGGAAATGGCTAGTGTACACGAAAGACTAGTAGCCAAAAACGGTAAATCCGTGACAGCAATAGAGGCAATATATTTGCCTGAAGATGACTTGTTTGACCCCGCCGCCCAAACTGTTTTTGGCTACCTTGATTCTTCAATAGTACTGTCAAGAGATGCGTACCGTGAAGGAAGATTGCCGGCAGTCGATATCATACAATCAGACTCTGATGCATTAAATCCACACAATGTGTCACCAAAACACTATTATGTTGCTACTGCATCTAAATCATTACTGAAAAAAGCGGAATTATTAGAACGAATCGTGTCATTAGTTGGTGAATCCGAATTATCAGATGATGACAGAATTTTATATCAAAGAGCAAGAAAGATTAGAAATTATATGACTCAAAACTTCTTTGTCGCAGCAGTACAGACCGGACGCTCAGGAGCGTATGTCTCTGTCGACAAAACGATTGAAGGGGTGAAAAACATCATGGATGGTAATTACGATGACGTACCTGAAGATAAATTTATGAACATAGGGTCTATTGACGAAATAAATAGCAAATAAACACTATATGGCAGACCAAAACATTTTATTACTCATTGTTAGCATACGAACTCGAGAAAAGGTTTTATTCGAGGGAACTGCTGAGACTGTTACGTCATTTAACCTAAGAGGTAGGTTTGACGTATTACCACAGCATGCCAATTTTATTACTTTAATTTCTAAGTATGTAATTATTGATACGGGCAAACAAACTGAGCAGCAGTTTGACATAGACAAAGGAATACTTTATGCCATGTCAAACAAGGTGAGTGTGTACGTCGGAATATGAATTCGTAAGCTAAAGATTTAATGATGCCGGTTATGGCTTTAAGTTACTCAAAGATTTGTATGATCTACCTTTACCGACTGTCCCATCGATGTAGCAATAAAAACATTCTTTACCCACTCAGGCGAGGCCTTAGTCGGCTTATTTTGCTTCAGCGACTTGTACAGTTCCATGAAATTCTCTGTCAGTTGTTCTTCAGTGAAAGACCTTTTGCCTATTACAGTGTGTATCATGGGTAGGTCCTTTTCCGTTTTAACGTCCAGACGCCCTTTTTTAATTTCGATTACTGCTTTTTCGGGGTCATCCGAAACGGTCCCGGTTTTGGGATTCGGCATTACTCCTGCAGGCCCTAAAATTTTGGCAACTTTGGCAAGTTTTGGCATAAAAGCAGGTTCAGTCACCAGAGTGTCAAAATCTACTTTAGGCTTTATCTGCCCTTTTTGTATTGCTTCGATGTCAGATTCTTTTAATTCGAGATCTGCACCCGCTACCTTTTTGCTAGCCAGAACAGCTACCTTTTTAGTTTTACCTGTTCCGTGGGGTAGTGTGAGTGAAAATCTTACCGGTTGCTCCATTTTTTTCGAGTCCAGATCAAGGTTTATATGAACCTCAACAGAAGCGTCGAATTTTTCCTTGGATGCTTGCTTTACTTTTTTTATTGCTTCTATTAGTTCCATACCGTTATTTCTCCACATCCACACCCATCGAACGTGCGGTGCCTTCTACAACTTTTACAGCTTGTTTCAAATCTTTGGTATTAAGATCGGGCATTTTAATTTTGGCGATCTCTTCAGCTTGTTCCTTAGATAAAACTCCAATTTTTTGTTTATTGGGAATCGCGCTACCTTTTTGGGTATTTAAAGCCTTTTTAATCAAGTGAGCGGTTACCGGTGTCTTTGTGATAAAAGTAAATGTTCTGTCTTCGTATACTGTCAAAATGGCAGGTATTATGTCATCAGGTGTTCCGGACGTTCTCGCATTGAACTCTTTGCAGAATTCCATTATAGGTACTCCGTGCTGTCCGAGCGCCGGACCTACCGGAGGAGCGGGGTTTGCTTTCCCGCCTTGGATTGCAAGTTTGACTATCGCTTTTATTTTTTTGCCTTTTTTTGGTTCTGCCATTTTTAAATTCCCTATTATTAATAAATTACAATTGCACTACTTGAGTGAAATCCAGCTCTAAAGGAGTTTCCCTGCCAAACACTGACACAAGTACTTTTACCTTACCCTGTTCGTCATTAACCTCATCAACTTTTCCTAAAAAGTCCTTGAAAGGGCCTTCGTTGACTCTTACGGAATCTCCGACACTGAATTTAGCTTCAAACTTAGGAGCTTCCATTTTAGCAAATTTCATTAAGGTTTTAACCTCTGATTCTGCTAAAGGGGTGGGTGTGGTACCCATGCCTACAAATCCCGTAACGCCCGGTGTAGTCCTTACAACGTACCAGCTGTCGTCATCCATTGACATAAGAACCATCATATACCCTGGGAAAAGTTTTTCCTCAACAGATCTCTTTTTTCCTTCAGACACTACGATTTTCTGTTGGTGGGGAACAAAAATTTTAAAAATTCTGTCTGTAAATCCGCCTGCTTCCGCACGCTGTTTCAATGTTATGGCAACTTTATTTTCGTGTCCGGAGTAAGTATGCACGACGTACCAGTGTGCCAGAGGAGAGACATCGCCATTTACTACAATGACATTATCTTCCTGGGTTTTACCGGTGTCGTCGGTATTTTCCGTATTTTCGGTTGTGTCTTTATTTTGTTCGTCCATTTTAATTCGTTATTAAAAAAGTTAATAACTGAGCAAACACAAAATCCAATAACATCACAAATAGGCCGACCACAAAGCTAACACCTATAACATAGGCAGTCAAGCGGATAGTGTCCTTTTTTGAAGGCCATGTAACCCTTTTGAGTTCCTCGTATGAAGTTACCAGGAAATTTTGTACCTTGTCCACGCTCAGGATTTTAGCACTTTTTGCCCCGTGGGACAACAATTTTACAGGTAATTACCCGTATTTCCGGAGATCCGGTCTTGTGATGGTATAATTCCCAACATGTTAAGTTTACTTGCTCAAAACCCCCTTATATTTGCGATAGTCCTTGCGGCTTTAGCTGTATCGTTGTCGGTACACGAGTTTGCGCATGCTTGGGTTTCGGACAAACTCGGCGACCCCACAGCCAAGCACTTGGGGAGGGTTACTTTAAATCCCAAAGCTCACATAGATCCTATCGGCATGTTAGTTCTTGTAGTAGCAGGGTTTGGGTGGGGAAGACCGGTGCCGTTCAATCCTTTAAACCTAAAATATCCTAAAAGAGACTCAGCGTTAATCGCTTTAGCGGGTCCGGCGTCCAATTTTATTCTCGCAATCCTGGTGGCGATTATCCTAAAATTTGTAACCCCCAACACTTTAGTAGCAGGCGCTCTCCAACTCCTGGTTTTCTACAACCTTATGCTGGGTGTTTTTAATCTAATGCCCTTCCATCCTCTGGACGGCTTTAAAATTGTAGGAGGTTTGTTGCCTAATAATTTGGCCATGCAGTGGTACCAAATGCAGCCCTACGGGATAATAATTTTGATCGTATTTATCTTCACCGATTCTTTCCAAAAAATTGTACTTCCCGTTGTTGATATACTAACAAAACTGCTTGGTGTAATGCTCTGATTTGCCTGTATAAAGGCATTGCGAACGCCTCCTTTTCTTTGACTTGTATTCCATAAATGTTAAGCTATATGTAGATATCGCGAGATATCGTTTAAGCCTAGTGTGATCGTTTAAGCTGAGAGTCATAGATTTCCTCTACGACTCTCGTGAAAGAGGGTAACGCGGTAGCGTGTTCGAAAGTTCACGTTCCAAGTACCCACCTTTCTATAAACGGGGATCCGTCTCAGCGGCCCGACACACCGGGCGGGAATTATTTAAACCCTGCTTAATATTTAGCCGGGTTTTTTTTCGTCCCATTCTCATCGTTTTTCCGCGCCTTTGTGATAATATTTCCGTGTGAACATTTTTAACGGCAGGGACAAGGCAGTTACACTAGATTCCAAAATATTAGATTTTTTGGCGACAGGGCCTATCGCAGGGGAGTTGGCAATAATATTAATAGGGGACAACGAAGCCTCTGAGAAATATATATCCATAAAAAAGAAATATTGCGACAGTAAAGGTATAAAGTGCGGGATATACAGGATTGATGAAAGACTCCAGGATGAGGATATTTTCAAAAAAGTTTTCGGGGTGTTATCGAGTCCCAACACTGCCGGAGGAATTATCCAGCTCCCTTTGCCGCGCCCATCTCTTGACCCTTGTTTGAGGCTTATCCCCGCGGAAAAAGATATAGATGCAATCTCGCCGTTTTCAATGGAGGCATTTTACACAGGGCGTCCTCACAAAATACTGCCTGTAATCAGAGCCCTCGATCTTTTTTTAACGGAAACAGGCAAAGACCCAATCCAAACGGCTCTGAAAGCGGTAGTGATAGGTGATGGCTATCTTGTCGGGAAACCTGCTGCCCATTATTTAAAATCAAAGAATTATCAGGTGACAGCGGTAACCGACTATCAGACAGGACAAAAAATAGACGCTGATTTGCTGCTTTTGTCTGCCGGTATACCGAATCTTGTTAATGGAGAAGATGTTTCAGCAGGCTGTGATGTTGTGGACTTTGGATCCTCAATAAAAGACGGTAAAACTACGGGAGATCTTGATCAGAACTCGTCATTGGAGCATCTGGGTCTAGTTTCAGTGTCTCCGGGGGGCGTAGGACCGCTGGTTGTCCGCTACCTGATTATGAATTTTTTGGGTATTTAAAGTTAGACCAAAAAAGCGCTAGAATTATCTATAATGAACATTCACTTTGTAAGTTATGGGCATGTTTTTAGATCCCGGCTAGCCGAAGCCTACCTTAAGTTTCTATTAAGAAAACACAAAAATATCCAGATTACTTCTTCAGGCATAAAGTACGAGAAAGAGATAAACGGCCCTATTGCGTGGTATGCCATGAAGATTTTAGTAGACCACCAACTGACCCCCTACATGTCTGACACACCCTTGATTACCACAAAAGAGATTTTAGAAAAACAGGACCACGTAATATTTTTGGACGAGGCTTCACACGATTACAGCAAAAAAAGGCTGGGTTATAAGGACAGGAAGCATGATGTGTGGAATGTAGAATATCTGCCTCCCGAAAAAACGGGTAGTGCGGCAAGTCTGGATAAAGATCTATTCATAATCAAAAGGTCGGAGCAGATATTCAAGAACATAAAGGAGCATTGTCACAGGTATTCCAATGACCTCTCAACCTCGGAAATTCCTTATATTGAATCACTTTACTAATATCGAAGTAAGTTTGTTCCGGTCAAAACCTATGATAAACTCTGACTCATTTTCCTCGTAGATGATCTCTGTGACAGGTACCCCCATCTGTCCGGTTGATTTAACAACATATTCAGCTTCCTTTGGGGAGTCCTCAAGATAAATCGTCTCGTGTTTTATCATGTTCTTTTCAAGCCAATCTTTCTCCGCAGTGCAGTAAGGACATGTGTGGGTGGAATAGAGTTTTACATTTAATACTTTTAGTTCTCCCGCTCCGGTAGTCTGATTTATAAGGTTTTTAAGTTTTGTTGAGAGTTCTGCGGCGTAGTTTTGTACATCATGATTTGGTGTTACTCCGGACATCAGCTCTGGGTTACCGGTTCCTACTACTACCGACCCATTTTTGTTTAAAATGGCGATGGAGGTAGGGATGAGCCCGACCAAATTAGCATCGGCTTTGAGTATTTTCTGGGTCAAGCCGTCATTAATTAGCGTTACTATAAGATCTGTTTCTGAGCCGATTTTCGTTTGAGCCACCACTACAAAGTCGAAATCTTTCGCTTTAGACAAAAGATTTGACAAAGTTTGTTCAAAATCAAATTTGCTTTTTCTGTAATATGCTATATTCATTTTTCTATTTCCTTTGAAAGACTTTCTACCTTGAAGGCTACCTCGGCAGCTTGGGGGTAGAGAAGTTTATAAAATACATACTTGCCCTCCTTTTTTGTATCCAAAATCCCGGCTTTTTTTAATTTTGCCAGGTGTTGGGATACAGCGGACTGGGACATCCCGCACATATGAATAAGTTCATTAACACTTTTCGGTTTCTCCGACAGGCACATAAGTAATTTAATTCTTACCGGGTTAGAAATCGCCGAAAAAATATCAATCGTCATAGCTCAATCATATTAGCAGTTTCTAATATGTTGTCAATAGTTTAGGTGTTTAACTTGTAATTACACCATTTTTGATTTTTTCAGTAAATATGATAAAATTGCTAAGTTCGTAACCGCGTGTCAAGGACACAGCGGCTGTCAGTTAATGCTTGTGATCTTATCGGCTACCCAAAGTTGCCTTGTAAGTATCCTTCATTAATCGCAGGAACATTTGTATGCATTTTT
>MEVX01000005.1 GCA_001773135.1 candidate division WWE3 bacterium RIFOXYB1_FULL_43_24
TGGGGATTAAGACTTAAAATATTACGCACATACTGCTTGTGCCCAATACATTAACTCCTAATCCTGATCTAACGTCCGGACTTAAAACTTAATTACTACGGTCTGACTCTAACTTACTTAGAAAGCTCCAACTTTTCAGAAACAGAAGTAAATCTTTCCTCATCTTTCTTTTTGAGGTAGGAAAGAAGTCTTCGTCTCTTATTGACCATCTGAAGCAACCCTCTTCTTGAGTGGTTGTCCTTCTTGTGAGCCTTCAGATGCGAGGACAATTTCGTGATCTTCTCGTTCAAAAGCGCAATTTGAACTTCCGGAGATCCGGTGTCGGCATCATGAAGCCTGTTGGTCTTTATTATTGAAGATTTTTTATCTTTATTTAAAGCCATAACCAATACGAAATCCTATCAAAAAAGGTGCCGAAAATCAAGGTTTTTCTTGTAATTTAGCGGGAAATGCCCATTGTTAAGGCCTTTGCAGAACGCTGATCAATTATAAGCTCCCATTTAGGGGCTTTATTAAGAATAAGGAGGGATAAGCTCTCCATTGAAGCATCAACAAGGTACGCGGAACCGAATCTGGTATTTAGCGAGTTGTTGTCTATATTTAAAACTTTTGACTTTGTCATCTCAGCCTGAAGCTGGTCTCTTAGAGAACCCGTGTCTTCGGGACTTTGGACACCAACAGTAATGTAAAGGTCGAAATCCGGCCCTGTTATCTCTGCTTTTACTTTACTAAGGTCAAATCCGCGGTCTACGGGGGTCAGATAAAAAGACAGTATATCGTTTTCGGTAGTGTAATTAACTTTTGAAGCAGTAGTTCCGGAGTAGTCGATTGAAACAACCAGGCTTCTGCTGCCCATCGAAGTGCTGATATTTATACCTTCGGTTATACCTTCAAGACCTGTAGGAATTGTGGCGGGATATAGGATGGCGGCATCTTTGCCGGCACCGGATAACATCCTGTACAAACCCACAGCTGCCGCAAAAGAGTCCGCTCCGTCGACCACAGATGGCACAATACCCACTTTACGGGCGGTTGATAACATTTCCTTAATTTTTGCGTCTAAATCAAATTCAGCCATATATAGCCCTTTTTGGGGGGAAATACCCCAAATGAATACAATTTTCTTCGCGACAGGAGATTGTACAACACATAACCTATATAGTCAAAGTGGGGGGAGGGGTGAAAACGGGAGACTAACGAACTTCTACCCACATACCAACTGCAACATTCTCGAAATGAGGTTTTAACATTACCCCACACTCTACATCCTTACCGACTATCTTTACTTCCTCCTGACCTTTGTGAAGAGATTTTATAGTCCCTGTATACAGAGGAATATCGTCTGAAGTAATATCCGACGGATCTTTGTCGTAAAAAGACACGCGTCCTCCTGATTTAAGAGCTCCTGCCAAAACTTTAGTGCCCACAATAACATCGCCCGACGGAAGTTTAAAAAGTTTGATTACCTGCCCCCTGCCTTTTATTTTTGATTCCGCTTCGACAGCAGTACCCTCGAGTATATTTTTGGCATCATCGATTAAGTCGTATATTGTTAAATATGTTTTGACTAAAACTTTGTTACTCTCAGCCACATTGGTAGCAGAAGAAGGAAACCTTACGTTAAATCCCAGCACTATTCCTCCTTTTGCACTTTGGGCGAGCATGACATCTGATTCGGATATATCGCCTGTGCCACAGTATAAAAATTTCAAAGCATAGGTTGCCCCAACCGAGGAAGATATCAGGTCGGCCAGACTGCTTTTCACCGCTTCCAATGTTCCTTGTGTATCTGCCTTAAGAACAACAGCGACGGTTTTTTTAGCATCTTTACCTATTATTTCAGCTCGGTCTTCCTGTACGGCAAGCTCCGCAAGTTCGCTTCCCACGTATACAATTAAATCTCCTACCTGAGGAACTTCGCTGAAACCCAATATTTCAACAGGGGTGGACGGGCCGGCAGACTTAACAACAACTCCTTTGTCGTCTGTCATAGCTTTCACTTTGCACATATAACCTCCGGAAACTATCTTGTCCCCGAAGCGTAAAGTGCCGTTACGCACGATGCACGAAACTACCACGCCTTTTTTCCTGTCTAAGCGTGATTCTATTATCACAGCTTCCAGTTCACCTGCAGGGTCGGCTTTAAATTCATGCATCTCGGCAACGAGAAGTATCGCATCAAGAAGTTTATCTAGGTTCTCACCGTTTTTAGCCGATACTTCCACGCTGATACATTCACCGCCCCAGTCTTCGACCAGAATATTTTCAGAGGCAAGTTCCTGCTTTACTTTCTGCGGGTTGGAACCGGCTTTGTCTATTTTATTTATTGCTACAATTATCGGAACTTTTGCGGCAATTGCGTGAGAAATTGCTTCTTTCGTCTGAGGCTTTACACCTTCATCCGCGGCAACGACCAGTACAACAATATCGGCCGCCTTACCTCCCCTTGCTCTCATTTTAGTAAAAGCTGCATGGCCTGGGGTGTCAACAAACGTTATTTTTTTGTTTTTATGCTGAATTTGGTAAGCACCTATGTGCTGAGTTATCCCGCCGTACTCCTTCTCCTGTATATTGCTATGTCTGATAAAGTCGAGAATGCTGGTTTTACCATGATCGACATGTCCCATAACAGTGACGATGGGAGCGCGCAGATTTTTTTCAGTTGTATTTTTAGTTTTATCGCTAGACATAACAAGTCCTTCATATTAATTTTGCTTTTAGCAAAAGTCTGCATCATTATTCAGCAGGAGTATTCTCTTCAGATTGTACATCCTGGTTTTCTTCGGTTCCAGATTCTACGATTTCCTCCGAAGCTTTTTCGGCTTCTGCCGCTGCCTCCGCCTCTTCTTCTTTACGCACCCTGTCTTTCTCTATCTTTTCATCTTCTGTTTTCTTTATTGCCTCGTCCCATACTCCTACGATTTTTTTATCTTCTTTTGCACCGATATTTATTGCCTCACCCGACTCAGCAGAAAATATTCCGGTTGCCCCTTTAATATCTATCTTCCATTTGGTCAATTTATTTGCGAGGCGGGCGTTCTGACCTTCTTTTCCGATAGCCAAACTCTGCTGTTCTTCGGGCACGGTTACTATAGCGCGTTTGTTTTCTTTGTCCAAAACTACTTCTGCCACTTTTGCAGGTGACAAACTTGCTGCAATAAACTTCTCGGTTATGTTATAGAAGGGGATAATGTCAATCTTCTCGCCAAAAAGTTCTGCTATTATTGCTTGTACTCTTACACCTTTTTGTCCTACACAACTTCCTACAGGATCCACCTTATCATCTTTTGAGGAAACAGCCATTTTGGTTCTCGAACCGGCCTCTCTCGCGATGGCCTCGACCACAACAACCCCGGAAGCTATTTCAGGAACTTCCTGCTCGAAAAGCTTTACGACGAATTGAGGATCCGCTCTACTAACTACGACCTCGGTACCGCGGGTACTCTCTTTAATGTCTTTTACTAATACTTTTAGTCTTTGGCTTATTCTATAATTTTCAAAAGGTACTTGCTCACCTGAGGGCATTACCCCCTGTGCGCGGGTTTTACCCAAATCAAGAGTAACAAGCCCATTATCTATTCGGAAAACAGTACCCAGCATAATCTGGCCAATTTTTGCCCTGAATTCGTTGGTTACTACTTCTTTTTCTGTCTCTCTTATCTTTTGTAAAATGACTTGTTTCGCCGTTTGGGCTGCGATTCTACCGAAACCTGAAGGTGTTACGTCTTTTTTCCCTTTTAGTATTCTCACTTCTCCTGTGTCTGTATTCAAGTCGACTTCTATCTCCTCGAGTTCTACCTCTTCCCCGGCTTCTTTTCTGTCTTTTTTGTACGCAGTAGCCAAAGCCGTTTTAACCGACTCTATAACACTTTCCACGGTGATGCCTCTTTCGGCGGCAACCTGGTTTAACGCAGCATTAAATTCCGATATGGCCATATTTTTTCCTCTTTAGTAATAAAAAAGTGGGTGACACCCACTTATCAACCAACTATTACGCTTATACCCGTTGATGATACATCAGCACGGGCGGGGGGTCAACCTGTTACTTAAAGGGTTCCGAGCTCTTCGAGAAGATCTTTTTGCTTCTTGCTAAGCTTTTTGGGAACTACCACCGCTACCTGCACCATTACATCGCCCTGTCCGCGACCGTGCAATCTCGGCATTCCCCTGCCTCTAATAAGAAGTCTTGCTCCATATTGGGTACCGGCGGGTATCTTTAGCTTAGCCTTACCAAGTGCATCCGTACTGCCTAAATCCACCACCGGGATGTCGACCACACCACCCAAAGCCGCGGTGACGATGTCTATCTCAGATATAACGTATAAATCGTCCCCTACTACCTTGAATCCTTTAGGATAAGCAACTTTCAAAGTTATAAACAGATCCCCGGCGGGTGTTCCGGATGGCCCGGGCATTCCCTTTCCCGCAAATTTGAGTTCAAGCCCGTCTCGGGCACCGGCGGGTATTTTTATCTTTACCCTGCCGCTTTCCACAGAAACCTCTTTCTCAACTCCGAATACTGCTTCCTTAAATTCGATGTTTAGTTGGTAATAAAGGCTTTTTCCACGTCTGGGAGCACGCTGACCTCCAAATCCCCTGAAACCGAACATACTTTCAAAAATATCAAAGGGATCAAAATCACCGTACTCTGCGTTTCCTGCGTTTCCGCCATTAGATGTATAGGTGTAAGTAAAAGGCCCCCACTGACCTCCGCGGCCCGAAGCGCCGGAAAAACCTCCAAATCCCCGGCTAGGATCAGCTGTGCCGTAGGTATCGTACATCTTGCGTTTTTCGGCGTCACTCAAAACCCGGTAGGCCTCATTTATTTCTTTAAATCTCTTCTCTGCGGCTTCTTTGTCTTTTTCTGAAACTACATCGGGGTGGTGCTCTCTTGCCAGCTTTCTGTACGCCTTTTTTACATCCTCTTCCGAGGCGTTTTTATCTATTCCTAATACTTTGTAGTAGTCTTTTCCGTTTGCCATACTGGGATATTTTAGCACTTACAGGATCTAATTGTTAAGGAAAAGAAAAAAGGCCCGATGCTGAAATTTAAATTACAATTTCAACAAAGGACCTTTCGGTTTACTTTTACACAATCCTTTCCCTTTTTCCCGGCTCTTCCTTGGCCAAATCCGGCTTTTTATCGCTCTTCAGAAGAGGTGTGGGTGAAAATACTTCCAATACCCAAATCCCCCACAAAAATGCAGCCGTATAAGATAGGATCTTTCCTGTCGGGACGATTCCAAGTGCTCCCAGAAGCAACGAGAGCATAAAAACAAATGCAGCACCGAATGCTACCCTCGATGTCAGCTTCAGCTCAGGATGCCCCGGCTCCAACGTTTTGATCAGTACCACGACGGTTATTGCCGCGGCCACTCCCAGTAAGAACATATAAATGGTTTCCATTTCTCTCCTTTTTATGCTTGTGTTTCTTATTCTAATTTTGAATTGCAGGCATTGTACATAAAGTAACTTATAGTGTCAAACGCGAAGGCACAAAAAGAAACAGCCCCTTGTTACAGAGGCTGTCTCGAAACGTAACTAAAGCTTACTCAAAAGAGTTACTTTACCGCGTCCTTCAAACCTTTACCGGCTTTGAAAGCGGGAGTTTTGCTTGCTGGGATGTGAAGAGGAGCTCCGGTCTGGGGATTTCTTCCCATTCTCTGTCTTCTGGGTCTAACTTCGAAGGTTCCGAAGCCAGTCCAGGTTACCTTTTCACCTTTCCTCAATGCTGCTGTGATAGATTCGGCGACTGCGTCAACTGCTTTAGCGGCGTCAACTTTTGTCATTCCTGCTCTATCGGCAACTTTAGCTTGTAATTCCTGTTTTGTCATTTACTAAGACACCCCCTTTCAGGTTGTCTGCCTATACGGCTAACTAAATTAACTTATCTATTCTTTTTGTTTCTTTTTTATCTGTATCGAACAGCACACTTCTGAAAGCTTTTCTTCCGTGCTCTTCCCAATCGAAGCGTTGGTTTCTCGCTGTCTTGAACATGTTTATTATTATGTCGGTTTGTACTCCAAGTACAGAATCTATTGAACCGCACATCCCAACGTCAGTTACGTATAGGGAGCCTTTTGGAAGGACCATGTCATCGCAGGTAGGTACGTGGGTGTGTGAACCCACAAAAATGTCTACCCTACCATCCAGGTAGTGCGCTAATGCATATTTTTCACTTGTTGCTTCTGCATGGAAATCTATAATTGTTGCTGCCAGGTTTTTGTCCTGGTGCAGTTCTAAAATTCTATCAGCGGTTGAAAAAGGATCTTCTAAATAAGCGTGCAGTGTAGAAAAAGACGTTCTTCCCATAAGATTGATTACTAATACCTCGCCTTTGCCGCCAAGATCTACAATTTTGTAACCGACGCCCGGCGTTCCTTCAGGATAATTTGCGGGTCTTATTATGGGAAGTGTGTCGATTATAGATTCGGATTCTTTTTGCCAAAATATATGGTCTCCGCCGGTGAAAAAATCCACACCGGTTTTTTGCATATCCTGAATTTTTTCTTCGTTGAAACCTCTTCCCGAAACTAAATTTTCACAATTGGAGAATACGAAATCTACAGAGTGTTCTTTGATAATTTCCGGTAACGCGGCTTGCACCGCTTTACGTCCCGGGCTGGCAACTATTTCGCCTACGCAAAGAATTTTCATAAAAAGTTTTTTTCGAGTTTGGTAATTTGAAAATTATCTATTCTGTAAATACCAAACAGCTCGATCGGCTCTACTGTTGATTTATACAACAAAAATATTGTAATGACAATAAGAAGTAGACCTACGGCCACGAAGCAACCTTTGAGCATAGAGCTTAAAATCCTTGTAGCTACAATAAAAACGACCAATATTAGTAGTGTCATTAATACATAGTACATTTGTTAATATCCGCACCAAATTAACCAAAAAGCCACGAAATTTTTCTAATTTTCAGAGTTATTTTCTGATTTATTACACTAACCTATTTCGCAGTTTCTGAAACTCTTGTCTCTCTTATCACGGTTACTTTTACAACTCCCGGATAAGATTGTTCGAGTTCTATTTTCTTTGCTATCTCTCTTGCAAGAAATGCCGTCGAGTAATCATCAACTTTTTCGGGTGACACAAAAACTCTGACTTCACGTCCTGCCGAAATTGCGTAAGCTTTTTCTACTCCATCGAACGACATAGATGCATTCTCAAGTTCTTTTAGTCTTGTTGCGTAGGACTGGTAATCTTCACTTCGCGCTCCCGGTCTTGCGCCGCTTACGTGGTCTGCGAGATTAACTACAGCAGATTCGATAGAACTAAACGGTCTATCTTCGTGGTGCTCGGCAACACAGTTTATAACCTCTTCGGATATTTTATATTTTCGAAGAAGATCGACACCGAGCTGAATGTGAGTTCCTTCGTCTTCGGTAACAACTTTTCCTATGTCATGGAACAAGCATCCGAGCCGGACAACGTCTACCTTGATTCCCAGTTCGTGCGCCAAAGCAATACCTATCTTACTTTCTTCCATAGTGTGCTCGATCATGTTCTGTCCATAAGAAAATCTGTATTTAAATCTTCCGAGGATTTGAATTAATTCTTTGGGAATATTGTAAGCTCCAATCTTGTGGCAAAGGTCGTCCCCTGCTTTGTACATAAGATGTTCCGTATCCTGTTGTGTTTTCTGAACTATCTCTTCAATTTTGGCCGGCTGTATTCTTCCGTCGGCTAAAAGTTTTTCTAATGAGATTTTTGCTATTTCACGTCTCACCGGATCGAAACAGGAGATTAATATTTCTCCCGGAGACGAATCGAGATCCAAATCAACACCCGTGAGTTCTTCGAACGTTCTGATGTTTCTTCCTTCTTTACCTATTATTCTTCCTTTTACATCTTCGTCGGGTAATTTGACTTTAGAAGTGGTATGTTCAACAACGGTATCGGTTGCACCGAAACGCATCGCGCTTACCAACATCTCCTGAGAAACTTTATCGGAATTGTGCTTTACTTCCTCCTCGACCTCTCTAATTCTCTTACCTTTTTCCTGGGCAAGTTCTTTATCCAATGATTGCAAAAGAAGATTTTTTGCCTCATCTTTACTCATTGAAGAAACATGCTCCAACTCATCCTGGGCTTTCTTGTGAAGCTCTTCTATTTCCTCCTGCCTTTTCTCAATCTTCTCTTTTACCTCTTTTAAGGTTTTAACTTTTTGGTCGATGTCCTTCTCTTTTGCCTCGACCTCGGCTTTTCTTATTGCCAGAGCCTTCTCAATCTCCAAGGAACTATCTCTTATCCTTCTGGACTCATCGAGAGAGCTTTCTTTAATCTTTCTGGCCTCGTCGTCAGCCTGAGATCTCAACTTTAGAGCCTCGTCCTTAGCCTCTATTATTATCTCCTTAGCTTTGGACCTTGCTTCCACAACAACAGCCTCATTTTCCAGGTCTTTGTCCTGAACAGAAAGAGGTGCTTTTTCTACCTGAACCTCGGTCTTTGGTTTGTTTGAATTAGATAAAACGCGCGAAACGACCACTCCGGCCACCCCGGCCGCTAATATTAAAAGTACCGTTACTGGATCCATATTTAATTACCTCCATAATTAGTTCAACCATATGTTTAAATTCGGTGGAATTGCCTGTATTAACAACGTCAGTACTACCTAAGATCGTGGAAAGGGGTATTAAAAAAGCCCGATTTCAGCGTGTTTTTAAGCATAATGCCGGCGAATTCCATGCCTTGATTTTATTTTAATGACGCGATTTTGTCAACCTCTGCCCTTGCCCGGCCGGGGTCAAACCCTTTAGATATAAGATATCTGATTAGCTTGTTCCGCGCTACAGGATCTTTCAAATTTTTTATTGACCTTGCCTTCTTTTCAACGAGGCTGCTCAGAGATTTCGCTTCAAGTTCCCCTCCCAGCAAGTCGAGATACTTACCTGCAATGTCTTCGGAAATCCCTTTCTTGTACAAAAACACAGAAGCTTCCCTGGGACTTTTTGATTTAGACGAGAGCAACAACCCCTCAATATATCTCCGCGCGTAGTTGTCATCGTCAATATCTCCGGAAGCTTTAAGTTTTGATATTATTTCATCCACCACTTTTACGGGGTCGATATCGGGAGGAAAAGATATTTTCCGGAGATAAAAAGATGCCTTGCCTCTCACTTCTTTCTCCGTACGGAAAGTGTAAGAAACAAAATCCAATATTTTAGAATACAACTTATCTACAGATTCTCTGATGTCAGACATCTATTATTCAACTTCTTCAGTAATAGCCTCGTCGGTAACGACTCCTAGTTCGAGCGGTATTTCTTTACTTAACTTTACCGTCTGCTTTATTTTGTCCGAGAGCTCGTCCCGAAGTTTCGGATTAGCCTTAAGATAAATCCTGGATGCTTCTTTTCCCTGTCCGAGTTTTTCTCCATTGTACTCATACCAGGCTCCGGACTTTTTAATAACATTGAGATCGACGCCGACATCAAGTATGTTGGATTCCTTACTTATACCCTCGGCGAACATTATATCGAACTCGGCTTTTCTGAAGGGAGGAGCGATTTTGTTTTTAACTACTTTAGCGACGACACGGATACCGTTTATATCCTGTCCGACTTTTAGAGATTCGATTTTCCTTATTTCTATTCTGACTGATGCGTAATATTTTAAGGCTTTTCCCCCGGGCGTTATTTCAGGATTTCCAAACATAACACCTATCTTCATTCTTAATTGATTAGTAAATATTATGGTGCAGTTTGATCTGCTTATTGCTCCCGTCAACCTTCTTAGTGCCTGGCTCATAAGTCGCGCCTGTGTAGCAACAAAACTATCGCCTATATCACCTTCTATTTCCGCCCTGGGAACTAAAGCTGCAACCGAGTCTATCGCCACAACATCAACCGCGTTAGATCTGATTAGTGTTTCAGCAATTTCCAACGCCTGTTCTCCGGTGTCGGGCTGGGAAACGAGGAGATTTTCAACATCAACTCCTGTTTTTTCTGCGTAAGTTGGATCGAAGGCATGCTCTGCGTCAATCAAGGCTGCTGTTCCTCCCGCTTTTTGTGCTTCTGCGATTATATGCTGAACCAGTGTAGTTTTACCCGATGACTCGGGTCCGTAAATTTCGACCACTCTTCCGCGCGGAACACCCCCAACGCCAAGTGCGATGTCCAAAGCGATCGATCCTGTAGGAATTACTGAGATAGCACGTTCGCTGTTATTTCCACCGAGCCTCATTATCGACCCCTTTCCGTAATTTTTTTCAATTTGATCTATGGCAGTTTGAAGGGCAATATTTTTTTGACTGACGGCTGTATTTTTCTTAGCTGTTTCTACTTGCTTACTATCTTTAATTTCTTTTACCACAATTAACCTCCAAAAATGTATACGGGGTACTCGTCACTCTCTGCGTTTATTCTAACAACGGACGCTACTAATTCAAGACAGCCTTTCTATGTTTATTAGATTTTTAGGGCAGAGCCAAGCCTTTTCAACACAACCTCTTTACCGAGAATCCCCAGGATATCCAATATTTGGGGGGTAGCTGTTTCTCCGGTCAGTGCAATTCTCAATGTCATAAATGCTTCTTTAGGTTTATATTCTTTGGCTGCAATAAATTCATGAGCCAGAGTATCGAGTTTCTGAACTTCCCAATCACCAACTTCGGAAAATATATTTTTAAAGCCTTCCAAAATTTCTTTTCCTCTCACCTCGTCCGAAACATAAGAAAATAATTCTTCTTTTTCAATTTCGGGGTCTTCGAAGAAGTAATGAACAAGGCTGTTGTACTCGCTCAATAATTTCATGCGGTCTTTAACAAGTTCTAAAACTGCGTACACCTTTTTTTCATCGGCATCTTTTCCGTGCAAAAATACATCAAACCTTTTTGCCCAGTTTAAAAGTTCTTTCCACAGTTCTTCCGCGGGTAAATTCCTGATGTACAAACCGTTTATCCATAATAATTTTTGCCTGTCAAAAGCCACGAGATCGGTTTTCTGTATGTGCTCGATTGAAAAGTCCTTTATAAATTCTTTCATCGAATATACTTCTTTATCTGTACCGGGATTCCACCCTAAAAACATTAAAAAGTTATTCAAAGCTCTGGGTAAATATCCTTCGGTCAAAAATTCTATGACAGACACCGAGCCATATCTTTTCGACAGCTTACGTGTTCCTTCTACCTCTTTTAGGTTAGGCAGGTGTGCGAACTTAGGAAGATCCCACCCGAAAAATCTGTAAAGCAAAACGTGTTTTGGTGTGGAAGGAACCCAATCTGTCCCTCTCATAATATGTGTGACTTCCATTAGATGGTCGTCGACAACAACCGCCATGTGATATGTAGGGAATCCGTCGGTCTTTATTAAAACCTGGTCGTCTATCGACTGCGTGTTTATTGTAATCTTGCCGAGAATTAAATCTTCAAAAGAAATGTCTTCGTTGTCGGGTACTTTCATTCTTATTACATGTGGAACATTTGATTTAAGTTTTTCTTCAATCTCTTCTTTTTTGAGGTTTAAACAAAATCGGTCATATTTAGAGAACGTAGTACCCGAAGCTTTTTGTTCTTCACGGAGCTTTTCTAAACGCTCTTCGGTACAAAAACAATAGTAAGCATGCCCTTTTTCCACCAATTCCAACGCGTATTTTTTATAAAGGTCTAATCTTTCGGATTGGGTGTAGGGGGCGTAAGGTCCTCCTATATCCGGGCCTTCGTCCCAATCAAACCCCATCATTTTAATTACTTCCTGAATTCTTTCGACAGCACCCGGAACATACCTCTCACGATCGGTGTCCTCTATTCTTAAAATGAATTTTCCCTTGTTCTGACGGGCAAAAGCATAGTTGTACATTAAAGTTCTGATGTGCCCTACATGATATTCCCCGGTAGGACTTGGGGCCATTCTCGTTCTTACTTCCATGATTGGGATTTTATCACACAAAATATTGTTATAATATATTAGAGATGAACTTAACAAATACTGCCGTCATGTTTAAACGTTGGGCTAAGATTGTTGTTTTGATTTTAGGACTGTACTACGGTTGGATGTTTTTCGGAGGTCCCGGTGTTAGGTCGCTTATTAAAATTTTCTATATCACTAAAGAACCTGCAAACCCGATTTACGGTAATCTCGACCCTCTGGAATTCACCAACAAAGAAGTGACCGGAGATCAAATTTACAAACTCAATACCACCAACGGAAAATTACCCGGTAAATTCCCCTTCAAAATGAATGTTTACAAATTCAAACCTAGAACCTATTCATATCTGGCAGGAGACACCGCTTTAAAGGACGGGAAAACCATGGGTTACAGCGAAGAGGACCTTATCACAGACTTGAAAGGCACGGTCTACCGTTGGAGAAAGGCTGACACAAATAGTTTCCTTGAGATCGATATAAACTCTAAAAGGCTTTACGCTGATTCTGATATGATAAGAAATTCCGCGAGAATGCAAAAAGGAAGGTTAAATGAAAGTTATGCGATAGAGGGGGCCATAGATTTTTTTGATGAGGTAGAGCGCATAGACGACTTATACAGGAAAGGATTACAGAAAGTTACTTTTGGTTATGTCGGCGGTACAAAGCTTTTCCAAACCACAGCCCCCCGCGATATATTATTTGCCCGCGTTGATCTTTATAGAAAGATGGATGATTTTGTTGTGTTGGGACCTGACCCTAAAGTGGGACTATTGAACATTTTTGTCGCGGTGCCTAATAGTAGGGAAACAACTTTTGTTATAAAATATCCAAAAATTTCCGCAGAATACAAGGAGGTTGAAGCTAAAACCACAGCTTCGTACCCGATTATTGATATATCTACCGCATGGGAAGCGGTAAAAAACGGCAAAGGCGTGATAACAAGCATCATGCCCACAAACTCATCGATCTTCGACAAGCAGGCTGTCCCCACTGTAAGTGAAATACTGGTAGATAATATATACCTTGCCTACTATGAAAATACTAAAGATCAGCCGTACCTCCAGCCTATTTACGTATTCGAGGCAAAATATAAAAGTCTGGGGTCACAAGGCGGAGAAATGGTAATTTATCTACCCGCAGTAAGCGGAGAATATGTCAAACCAATCCCACAAGCTGCCCCGGCTGTTGAAAACACGAAGTGATAGGTATTAAGTACAAAGGGATCCTAGTCAGTTTTCCAGGCGTAGTTATCAAGTACCCAATTCAATAGATTTCTTGTGTCATTAAACCTGTCACGGCTGCCCATCACAATAATAATAAGTTCCTTCTTCTTGTCCTGCCAACCATAAATTAAAACCTCCCCGGCTCCTACCGTAGTCCCGGTCTTAATTCCTATAGTACCCTCGATTTCCCATAAAAATCTGTTAGTGTTAGTCACTTTGTAAGTAAAATCGGAGGTGAGGGATTTCACCGTATACTCTCTTGTTTTAACCGCATCCTGCACCGTTTCATTTGATAAAGCGGCTAATGACAATAGATAAAGATCCGAAACCGTAGAGTAATGGACACCGTTAAAACCGTCCAGTCCTATGGGATTAACAAAATTCGTATTCTTCATGCCCAGCACAGCAGCTTTTTGCCGCATCTTATCGACAAATTCGGAATAGGATACCTTGGATGTGGCAAGAGCGCACGCAGCATCCCCCGCAGACCCTACCAGCATTGTGTAAATAAGTTCACGTGCTAAAAACTGTTCATCGGCGGGAAGAAAAGCTTTAGTAGAATCTATATTCGTACAAAAATAGGGGACTATTACCTTTTCCCCGGGCGAGTAAAGTTCGAGTGCCACCAAAGCTGTGATCAATTTTGTTGTCGATGCCGGAGCAAGCTTTTCATCGGGAAGTTGACTGAACAAAACCTTTCCCGATCTTCTTTCGAACACTCCGGCAGAAATTGCAGACAACTCCGGAGGTGGCTGAGTTCCGTATTTCAAAGGATAGATTTTTTCAAACGAAATCACATCGGGTTTGGTGTATCTCGTAGAAACAAGAACACCGTTCAAAACACTCCCGAGATTAGAATTCACAATACCGATAAAAAATGCCACGTACACAACAGCCAAAAAATAAACAACCGGCCTTAAACCGGTTCCCCAATCCGCTGCCCACAAAATATACGTAAATGATCTGATCAGGTGAGCTAAAAATCTGCGCGTTACGGAAATAGTCATCTTAAATTAGGGGGTTAATCTTTTTACATCCCTGGGAAGGAATGTGGCTTCTTTAACCGTCGGTAGCTCTAGCAACCTCATTATTATTCTCGCAGGACCGATACCGGCTCCACCATGAGGAGGACAACCGTATCTGAAAAAGTTCATGTAATCTTCGAGCGTGGCAACATCGATTCCTTTTTCAACTGCCTGTGCTTTGAGTACTTCCGGTCTGTGCTCTCTTTGGGCACCGGTAGTTACTTCCACGCCTTTATATATAAGATCGAAACTTTTAGTTAACCCGGGTTCTTTTTCGTGTCTCATGTGGTAAAAAGGCCGGGCTTCAATCGGATAGTCGGTAACAAAAAGAAAATCAGAATTGTCCTTTTCTTTTATTACTTCGGACAAGGTTCTTTCTTCTTCGGGGGACAAGTCGTGTACTTTTTCGCTTCTCACACCTTTTTCCACGAGAAGTTTTTTTGCATCCTTCAAAGTTATTTTTGGAAAAGGTTTGGACGGCACCTCTATTTCAAGTCCGATCTTTTCTTTAACATTTTTGAAACCGGAAATGATCATGTCTTCTTCCATAGACATAACATCGAAGTGGTCATTAATATACGAAACCTCAAAATCCCATCCGGTAAATTCGGTAAGGTGGCGTGTAGTAAACGAAGGTTCGGCTCTGAACACAGAGCCTACCATAAATACTTTTTCTATTCCCGCTGCCATCGCCATCTGTTTATAAAACTGGGGAGATTGGGCAAGATAGGCTTTTCTTTCGAAATATTTCACTTCGAAAACATCAGAGCCCGTTTCGCTCGCTGTATTCATCAGAGAAGGAGAGTAGATTTGAGTAAAACCATTTTTCAAAAAATAGTCTCTGAAACCTTCTTCGAGAGCTGTCCATACCGGGAAAATATTGGATTTAGACGGTTTTCGCAGGTCAATCCATCTCCAGTCAAGACGTTTTGTTAATTCGGTTTCTTCCCCGCCCTTTTCTTCAACCACGGGAATAGGCAACTCAGGCTCGGCGTCTGATAACACAAACATTTCCATAGCCTGAACTTCAAAACCTCCGGGTGCCTGCTTTTCTTCCTTTACCAAGCCGTGAATTTCCAAAACCGATTCCAAAGATAAGTCTTTAACCGCATCAAAAACTTCCTTTTCAGATTTTAAGATAACGATTTGCACGATACCCGAAACGTCCCTTAGCTGAAGAAATTTTATTCCGCCCTGGTCACGGATAGCATGTATAAAACCGCAAATTTTAACCTGGCTGCCTATGCCTTTTTTTAAATCTTTTATTAGTGTTCTGTCCATATTAATTTTTTCTTATATCCTTAATAAATAAATCCACGAAGGTATTTCCATTGTACTCATTTTTCTTCAGAGTATAAACAATGTCGGCTTTATCTCCAAATTTGAGATTTGCCGCCTCTTTATCCGAAGCGTTAAAGAAAATCCCCTTGTGATATTTTCCGGACTCGTAAAATTTGAAGAGGAGGTGCTGCGCGTCACGGCCGACTTTGCTCATATCAGTAATTCCCACCATTTCCGACATAAAAACAGGTTCTTCATTCCCGAGCCCGAACGGTTTTAATGTATCAAGACGGTTTAAGAGCTCGAGCGACACCATATCAATCGGTATTTTTATATCAACGTTCATCGAGGGTACTAAAAGCTCGTCGGGAATGGAAGTCTCAGCCAGTTTTTCGGCCTTTTCTTTAAGTTCGGGAATAAGCTCTTTTTTAATTGTGAAACCTGCTGCCATCGGGTGACCCCCCAGACTTTCAAACATTTCATCGAAGTTTCTTAAAAATGAAATTATGTCTACTCCGGGAACCGATCTTACAGAACCTTTTCCGTAACCGTCAGATAAACTTATTACTATCGCCGGACGGAAATATTTTTGCGTCAGACGCGCGGCGACCAATCCGATAATTCCTTCGTGGTAATCCGCGTGAGAAGAAAGAATTATTTTCGGAAGATTTTTTTCGTCAATTCCCGCGGCAAGATCGTACATCTCAACAGTTTTATCCTGTCTTTGAACATTTATACTATTGAGTTCTACGGCCAGTGCTTCAGCTTTTTTTTCATCTTCTTCGAGAAGCAAATTCAGCGAACTGGATGCATCCAATATTCTTCCCGAAGAATTTAAACGCGGGCCTATTATCCATCCGAGTTCATAGGTCGTAATCTCGCTTACATTTTTTCCTGCTACCTGCAGAAGTTTTTTAATTCCCACGGGGGGATCGGTGTTTAATATTTCAAGTCCGCGTTTTACCAAAGATCTATTGAAACCTAATAGAGGCTGTAAATCCGTAACTGTGGCAAGAGAGGCAAGAGCAATCATGTGAGGGTCTTTTGAACCTAAGGCTTTTGCCAATAATAACGAAAGTGAAGCACCCACAATTTTGTCGTACCAAACAATAACATCTGCGGCAGGAAGTATTTCGGATTTCTGATGATGGTCGGTAATTATCACCGAGTGACCATGATCTTTCAAAAGTTTAATTTCATCGATAGCAGTTATTCCGCAATCAACTGTAATAACCAAAATCTTCTCGTCGCTATTTAAAGTCAGGCCGGCTTTTTCAAAAAATGCCAGGATAGATTTTTCGGAAAGTCCGTAGCCGTGATCAAATCTGTTGGGAATGAAATGAAATGTATTTTCATATTTTTTTTCTTTATGTAAAGCGTTATAAAGTATCGAGGTCGCACAAATTCCGTCCGAATCATAATCACCATGAATGAGAATTTTTCTTTTTTCTTTTATACACTGTTCTACAAGAATAACTGCTTTGTGAAGACCTTCTTTTAATTCCTGAGGTAACAATTTAAAAGCTTCGGACAAATGCGGGGGGTTCAAAAAATCACCTTCCGCAGATATTCCGCGGATTTTAAGTATGGATGCGATTACATCATCACCTTCGGTGTATTCAGAACGTATATTCCATTTCATTTCTTTTTCTTAGCTGCTGAGTTCTCCCAAAGCACAAGTATGGGAGTGGCGTTGAAGATCGAAGAGTAGGTTCCGGAAATTATGCCGACCAACATTGCCAAAACAAACATTTTAATAGTGTCTCCGCCTAAAACATATAATGCTGAAAGCGTAAATATAACAGTCAACGAGGTGGCTACGGATCTGCTCAGAGTCTCGACAACAGAATAGTTCGCGACATCTTCAAAACTCATCGTCTTAGGGAGCTTTCCAAGGTTCTCTCTTATCCTGTCGAAAACAACAATTGTGTCGTGAACCGAAAATCCAAGTACTGTAAGTACCGCGGTAATAAAAAAGCCGTCGACCTCAACGTTTTTGAAATGACCAAGTAATGCGAATAATCCGACAAGAAGAAGTGCGTCGTGCAGCATGGCAACGACAGCGCTTGCACCAAAACGAAAGCTTGAATAAGGTTTCGGAACATTTCTAAAGGCAAAAGCTATGTAAGCCATTATTCCCACAACCGCCCAGCCTAAAGCTATAAACGCACTTCTGGTAGTCTCGGCACCTATCGAAGGTCCTACCGTCTCAAAAGAAAGCTGTTTGGAATTTGGAAAAACTACAGAAACAGCTTCTTTTATCTCATTATTTCTTTGGGGATCCACCGGTTTAGTACGGATACTGTATTTGTTGCCACTTTCCGGAACAACAGCTTCTACTTCAATGTTTTTTTCAATATAGACCTGTTCGAGATCTGCAGTGTTAATATCGGATTCAAACTCATATCTAAAAACAGAGCCCCCTTTGAAATCCACCGACAAATTCAATCCCCACATTATTAAAGCCACGATACCGGGAATAATGACAACCGCAGAAAACACCAGATACCAAATTTTATATTTCATTAAATCACGCATTTTTCTTTTCTCCCCTTGTGTTAGAAAATTCTATAAAAGTCCTAACAACAAATATTGAGCTGAACAACGATACGCCAATTCCAATTGCCAGAGTAAGCGCAAAACCCTTAACGGGACCTGAACCAAACTGAAACAATATAAAGGAAGTAATAAGAGACGAAATATTGGAATCTTTAATTGAATTCCACGCGCGGTCAAATCCCAGATGTATTGCCAGATTTCTTGGTTTACCCCAAAATATTTCTTCTTTTACTCTTTCAAAGACCAGTATGTTCGCGTCTGTTGCCATTCCGATGGACAGAATAAAACCTGCAATGCCGGGAAGTGTCAGAACGACCGGGATTAATTTAAATATTGCCAGTGTAAGGACTGAGTATATAAAAAGGGCAACTCCTGCTAACACCCCTAATTTTCCGTATCTGAAAATTAAAAATAAGACAACGAGCAATAATCCTACTCCGGCAGCAAAGAAACTTTTCTGTACAGATTCGGCTCCCAGTGTAGCGCCGATTGTCTCCTGCTCCAAAACTTTAACCGGAACCGGTAACGCCCCCGCTCGAATTTGTATACTTAAATTTTTTGCACTTTCAAAATCAAAATTTCCGCTTATAACCGGATCGTCCGTTAACCCCTGTGCAAGATCGGGGCTAACAACCGGCATTGATAAAGGAGAACCTGTTTCATCAAGAAAAAGTCCGATAGGTCTGTTCACATTCTTCTTTGCTACTTCGGAAAATTTATCGCGGCCTTCATTCGAAAATCTTAATTTTATTTGAGGTTGGCCCTGATTTTGTATGTCAGTTTGCGGAGCAACTACAACATCAGCCCCTTTAAGGTCAGCACCGGTTATACCGGTGTCTTCCCAAGCCAGGGGGTCGTTATAGTACTCGAGCATTTTATCCTCGGTCCACTCATTTTCAGGTTTTAATTGTTTAAATGTAAGCTGGGCGGTCTGACCTATTAAATTTACGGCATCAGTCACGTTGTCCAACCCCGGAATTTCTACAAGAATTCTGTATTGATCCCCACTTTTTGTTGTTGCCACGTAAGGCTCGGTGACACCGAGCAAATCCACTCTTCGTGAAATTACATTTTTTGCTGATTCCAGAGCATCATCTCTTTCTCCGACGTCTATCTTGGAAACATCTGCTTCTAAAACTATTCTTATCCCGCCTTTTAAATCCAAACCCTTCCTGAAATCTCTGAGGTCTTTTTTAAACTTGCCACCGAAAAGTTCGATATTGTACCCACCGATAGTTGTGTCCAAAGCTATAAAACTGTTATTCATTTTTATCGGCGTTCTGGGGAGAACAATAAGTAATGCAAATGTAGTGAGAGCAGATATTAATCCTAACCGTACATTTATATTTTTAAGCATACTCAGAGATTATATAGTTTATGACTGGTGGGTGGCAATCACTGATACAAATTCTTCTTCGTCTCCGATAAGCATGGCTCTACTTTGGGACAGTATCTTCATAACAAACTGGTCATAAGTTCTTTTTCTGTAATTAAATTCTTCTTCATCCATAACTGAATAGTTGATTTCTCTTCCCGTAGCAGTTTCGTTTTCTTTAATAACCTTGTCGAGTTCCGGTTGATCAACTGTCCCCACTATAAAAAGGTCAACATCTAAAGCTGTAGATTGACGTCCTCTTAAATAGGAACGCGAAAGAATTGCATAGGTAATGTTTCCCAGCTTTTTTTGCTTTTTAATTATTTCAGCGCCCACACCATCATCTTTGGCTAAAATCGAAACAAGATCAGGAAAAAGCGGGTGCATTACATCAACAGTATAAAAAATTTTGTTGGAACTCTGTCTCTTTGTAAGAAGCCCTACGGAAATTAAATTATCCAATTCTCTTCTTACTGCGTTTATCTCTGCCTTGACCGCACGAACTATAGCGCGCACGTGAAACGACTTAGTGGGATTAAGCAACAACAATTTCAGGATCTTGACCCTGACTTCGGAAACAAATAAATTTTTTAACATA
>MEVX01000006.1 GCA_001773135.1 candidate division WWE3 bacterium RIFOXYB1_FULL_43_24
CAAAGAAATTTATCGAAGTTGCTGATAAATACGGGTTAGATTATCGTTTGCTGCCGGCCATTTCATGTATGGAGTCGACCTGCGGTAAGCGGATAATTCCCGAGTCATATAACCCTTTCGGGTGGGGCATTTACGGAAATACCCATATTGCGTTTGCTTCGTTTGACGAAGCAATCGAAACGGTGGGTAAAGGATTGGCTGAAAACTATGTTTCTAAGGGATTTGATACTCCCCGTGAAATAGCGCCGATCTACACCCCTCCCAACCATGTTAACTGGCTGAACGGAGTTAACTACTTCTATAGCAAGATGGAAACGCTGGAAGGACAAATTTAATAGAAAACTTAATAGGGAAGGGCGGTCATTGGACCGCCTTTCTTTATGCTTTAATTAGATGGGGCGGTTGGTATAATATGAAAGCTACGCGTGGTGTTGAGCAGCTTTAAAATATAATAGTTTCGTGGGCGAGTGGCGGAATGGTATACGCGCACGGCTTTAGTTACCCTAACGTAAGCCGCCTACGGATGTGGTGTTGAGCAGCTTTAAAATATAATAGCTTCGTGGGCGAGTGGCGGAATGGTATACGCGCACGGCTTAGAACCGTGTTCCGAAAGGATTGGAGGTTCGAGTCCTCTCTCGCCCACCATATAGTTCACAATCTCTTCAATATTCCCTACAATTAAACGCATGAGGTCTCTCACAAAACTGCCCTCGGTCTTAAAAAGCCCGGGTTTACCAAAAGGCGTCGTCAGCCCTTTCAATTCTTTCGCCATCTTAATAATGTTTATAACACTGGGCGATGCGCTAATGGCGTACACGGTGCCAATATATCTGGACGGTGTCCTGCAAAATACATTTCTCATGGGGTTGGTAATGGCAACTTCGTCTGCAACCGGCTTACTGTTTGATTTTTTAGTCAGCAAAAAATTCCGCACTAAAAATTACAAGTACTTCATGCATACCACCTTCATATTCGCCATATTATTTCCGGCGGCTCTACTGTTTCTCCCCCCTAACATAATTTTTATTGTCATCGCAATGGCCTTTTGGGGAATATATTTCGAAACCAAGATATATGCTGAGTTTCATTTCATAGACCGCCACGTCCCAAAGGACGAGTATTCAAAATCCTGGGGACTTATCAGTGTACTCAATTCCTCAGCCTACTTTTTTGGATCTTTGATCGCAACTTTAATAATAAGTTATTCACTAAAATTCACATTCGCCACGGCGCTTATACTATTTGGGCTGACCTACCTTATTTTTTCGTTGCTGGCAATAAAAACTGATTCAACTAAGTCCGCCAACTTTGAAGAGTCCGCCAAAATTACAAATTTATCTTTTAAACAGACGTTTAAGGTTTGGAAAACTCTCCTGGGAAAAATATGGCCATTATGGGTTTTTAGCTTTGTTATTACTCTGGTGGATGCTGCATTCTGGACCGTAGGTATAATTTTTTCCGAGCAAATGCGCGCTACCCATCCTGCAGGAGGTCTGATAATAACAGCCTACATGTTTCCTCCTATTTTTATGGGATTTCTGTTACCGAAGATTACAGCCAAGTTTGGTAAAAAGAAAACTGCTTTTATAAGTGCACTTTTTGCCTCTGTTTTTGTTCTGTTGTTCGGCCTGGCATCCGACGTCTACCTTCTTATCCTTCTGGTTTTTTCAGGCTCGGTGTTTCTATCTATTGCAAACCCCGCACTTTATGCCGCCTACGAAGATTATGTTTCAAGACTCGGTAAGTTTAATAACGATATGATAGGTCTGGAACAAACGGCGAGCAGTGTAGGTTATGTAGTCGGGCCACTTCTGGCAGGAGGGATTGCTGCAACAGCAGGCGTTCAGCACACCTTTATTTTCACCGGCGCACTGTTACTAGTAACTTCTTTGGTGTGCTTATTTGTGGTCCCTAGAAAGATCAGGATGCCTCAGAAGGAGCTTGCAGAGACTATTTACTAACCCCAAAACTATACCAACAGCCGCGTATTGTGCTAATATAGTCAAGTTATGCAAACAAAAATCGAAAAACTACCTAAATCTACTATAAAAATTACCGTAACTGTTGACAATGACGCCGTTAAAAAGGCTTATGAAAAGACCTTGGATAACGCCGTAAAAACAACCACGGTAGAGGGTTTTAGACCCGGAACAGCCCCCAAAGATATGGTCAAGGAGAAGATAGGACAATCAAAACTCTACGGGGAAGCTATAAACGACATTCTGGAAACCTATTATCCTCAGGCCCTCAAAGAAAATCTGATCAATCCGGTCTCGAACCCGAAAGTTGAAATAAAAGAATTTGACCTCGAAAAAGACCTCGAATTTACTGCAACCGTGGCTGTCAGACCCGAAATGAAAATAGGGGAGTATAAGAAAAAACTTAAAGAAAAGTTTGACGAGAAATGGGCAGGTGCTGTAAAGGAATCTGAAGAATCCAAGAAAGACGGAAAGGAAGGGCACGAACCTCATGTTCACATGACTACGGGGGACATTATAGACACCTTAATGACGGTATCTGAGGCCGATATTTCCGAAGTACTTCTGGAAGACGAAACCGATAGGTTACTTTCAAGATTTATGGACCAGGCACAATCAATAGGCCTGTCACTCGACCAATATCTAAAATCCCAAAACAAAACAGGGGAGCAGTTGAGAAATGAATATGAAAAAATTGCCGAGAAAAATATCAAAGCTGAATTCGTTCTTTCAGAATTAATAAAAATGGAAAAGATCGAGGTTTCTGATGAAGAAATTGAAGAAATGATAAAAGCGTCGGGTGATCCCAACCTGGTTAAATCCGAAGACCCTATGCAGAAACTTTACATCAAAAGCATTTTGCAGAAAAATAAGCTTATTAGTAAGTTAGCTGAAGAAGCAGAGGGAGATAAACACCATGAGCATAAATAATAATACTTTGGTTCCGATAGTAGTAGAAAAAGAGCCAAATGGGATGGAACGCTCGTACGACATCTATTCCCGCTTATTAAAGGACTTTATCGTCTTCGTAACAGGCGCCATTGATATGGGGGCGGCTAACACTTTTATTGCCCAGCTTCTTTTCTTGGAAAATCAGGATCCGGACAGAGACATAAAAATCTACGTTAACAGCCCGGGAGGAGAAGTTTACGCCGGTATTGCCATGTACGACACCATCAAACACGTTAAAAACGACATCGTGACTATTAACGTCGGTCTTTCAGCTAGCGCCGCGTCTTTGTTGCTGGCCAGCGGTACAAAAGGAAAAAGATACGCCTTACCTAACTCATACGCGATGATTCACCAACCAATTATTTCCGGCGGTATGGGAGGACAGGCTACCGACATAGAAATAGAAGCTAAACATATGGTTGAGTTGAAGCACAAACTGGCTCAAATTACAGCCGATAACGTAGGTAAACCGGTAGAAGAAGTATTAAGAGACATGGAAAGAGATTACTGGATGAGCGCAGATGAGACCTTGAAATACGGTTTGATTGATAAGATAATGCAACCTAAGAAGAAGTGATAGGCTTCCTGGGGGGAGTTCGCCGTAGGCGAATTTAGAGCGCCAACAGTATGTAAGTTCGTTGAAGTTATGGGCGGTTAGCTCAGCTGGTTAGAGCGCCACATTGACATTGTGGAGGTCATTGGTTCGAGTCCATTACCGCCCACCAGATTTTTACCCCCGACGGGTATTTCAAATTGTTACGAATTGAACATCCTGCCTTAACCCTACTACTCATTACTGATACAATAATCTCAGATGAAAAAAATCTTTAAACTTGTTTTCTTCTTATTATTTTTAGGAACGGTTTACTGGGCAGCTAACAACTGGAATTTTATTAAAAAAACCCTGATAAAAATTATTCCTCAGGCCGGTGACTACCTGGAAATTTCCGAAAATATTCCTGCAGGAAAAATTACTTCTGCAAGTTTTGAAGACTGCAAAATTTCTATAACTGACACAAGCGGAGAGAGGTATTACGTCGGAAGATTGGGTAGAGAGGGTACCCCGATGAAGAAGTGCGCAAGAGTACCTCGTTTTGCAATATCAGATTCAGGCAAATACATGGTATTCGAAGACGCGGTGGAAGGATCAAATCTTTGTATAAGAACATACTCCATAGAAAAAAATAAAATTAATACTCTGGCCGTATGGGGAACAGGCAGCATTCTGGATATGGAATTTTTATCAAGCGACAAACTAATGTTATTCCACGGATATTCTGATATCCCTGACGAGCAGTCGGTCGTGCTATTCGACATACCCGCCATTTACACAAACTATAGCTTAATTTCAGACACGGACCATCTGGCAACCGACAAGTACAAAGGCACTTTAGATGTAAGAGACGTAGCCGGAGATTTTTTCGACATAGTTGAAATAGGTGATAAGGTAAGTGTTTTCGGAGGGACAAAGTCCCGTCCTATATTAAGAGCTGAGTTTAGTGTTTCCGGCCTCTGATTTAGCAAAATACATCTTCTTTATAACTTCCGAGACCAGGAAATATGAGGCTGTAAGTACACCCACGACCGCCAGGTTATAGGTGCCGGGCTTCACGAAATTAAACGACACCTGTCCCAGTATAGAGAAGGGCAGTGCTACCGTAATAGTTACCGCGACTAAAGACAGGACTACCAAACCCGTAGACGCCGGCTTTGATTTAAAGAACCATCCCTTTGTTCTAATCGAATAAATAAATGCGAGTTCAGTAAGAACAGAAGCTATAAACCAGTAAGTCTGCAGTGTGCTTTCACCCTTTCCAAAGAATATGCCGAATACAGTTAGATCGAATACTGTGCTCACTAAACCCAAAATAGTAGCAAGAACCGCGAATTGCTTCAAGTTAAATTTAGACGGCTTCGTTAACTCTTTCGAATCTACAGTATCTCCGGAAATAGCGATCATCGGAAAGTCACTCAACAAGTTAAGTAACAATAACTGGACGGGAAGCATCGGCAAATAATCGATAAAAAGAGTAGAGATGGCTACTGCATAAAAATTACCAAAATTAGAAGCAAGGGTCGCCCTTATATATTTTGAAACATTTGCGAATACTTTACGTCCCTCGTGAACCCCGTCTACTAAAACTTCCAAGCCTTTATTCAATAAAATAATATCGGCAGAGCTACGGGCGATGTCGCTGGCATCTTTAACAACTATGCCTACATTCGCGGCTTTCAACGCGGGGGCGTCGTTTATCCCTTCGCCTAAATACCCAACGGAATAAAAATTCTTTAATGTCTGAATAATTTTGTGTTTTTGTTCCGGAGAAACTCTGGCAAAGACTTTGTATTTCAAACACGTTTCCGCGAGATCGTTGGCTGACAAATTTTCGATCTCCGCACCTGTAATAACGTCTTCAGGAGAACGTGTCAGTCCTGCAGCAAAAGCTACAGCCCCGGCAATTTCACGGCTGTCGCCGGTCAATATTTTGATTTCAACCCCGAGTTTTTGTGCTTTTCGTACCGCTGCAACCGTGGTTTTTTTAAGAGGGTCGCTAAAAGAAATAAGTCCGATAATCTCAAGGCCTGTTTCTTCAAACCTGGGTTTGTAATCCGAAGGTTTTTTCAATTTTTTGGAGGCAACAGCCAGCACACGCTCCCCCAATCTTCCTCTTGCAGCTACCCATTTTAAAATTTTCTCACGGTCTTCTGCACTAACAGGCGCGTAATTAATAAGGGTCTCGGGCGCCCCTCTAACAATTAATTCGTAACTTCCGCCAAGTTGCACAAGCACGCTATTTCTACGACGGTCGGGGTCAAAAGGAAGTTCTAATATTTTTGGGACCTTCTTCATCAGCTCCCGGGCTTTATCAGTAAGTTTCAAATGAATTGCCAAGTCGAAAGAATTATTAGCGTTTTTCTTGTCTATGATTTCGGAACTGCAGATTCCCCCGTAAAAAAGTGTTTTTCCCATATCGGCAGATAGTACTTCGCGAACCTCCAGCTTGTTTTCTGTTAAAGTACCGGTTTTGTCGGAACACAGAACCTCGATAGACCCGAGATCTTCGATAGAAGCCAATCTTTTCACGACAACCTGCTTTTTAGCCAGGTTCAAAGCTCCATTAGACAACGCAAAGGTCACTACTACGGGCAAGGCCTCGGGTATGACCGAAACTGCCAAAGCGATGGAGAACAGAGATAGTTTTATTAAATCGGTCCCTCCGGGTTTTACAAAAATATTTAATATAAAAACAAGGAGTAGGGTAGAGAAGACCAATTTTAAGATGAACCCGCTCAGTTTTCTTAATTCTTTTTCAAAAGCCCCGTCTCTGACAGTACTTGTTGCAAAATCTGAAATCCTGCCAATCTGCGTTTCTTTTCCGACAGCAACAACAACACCGCGAGCCTGCCCGGAAACGAGATGGGTTCCTGAGAAGAGTATGTTTTCTGCGAGGAAAATATGCGTAACTTTATTTTTCAAGGCAGCCGTGCGTTTTCTTACACTAATAGACTCTCCGCTTAATGCAGATTCATCAACAGCAAGATCGTTAAGCGATACCAATCTAACATCTGCGGGGACGACGTCTCCCGCCTCTAAAACTACGATATCTCCGACTACAAGTTCTTTAGTATTCAAAGTTTTTATTACCCCGCCCCTTATAACGTGAGCGTCCGCTTCAACAAATCTTCTCAACAGTTGAACAGTCTTTTCACTCCTATACTCATGAAAGAACCCCAAACCACAATTTATAAGCACAAAAACGATAATAAAAAATGCATCAGTTTTTTCGCCCAACACCAGCGAAATCAACGCTGCGAATAATAATAGGTATATAAAGGGCGATTGAACTTGTTTAAAAAGTATCTGAACCCATGAAACCGTATTTTCCCGAAATGTATTTGGTCCGTACTTGGATAAATTGAAGCTGACTTGCTTTTGAGTTAATCCCCTTGTAATGTCACTCCCCAATAGGGACACAGTCTTTTCAGGCGTAAGGGCAGTGAACTTAGAAAAGCGCATACACATATATTACTTGGGTCTTTGTCTTTCCTCAATCACATTCCGAAACTTGAAGAAATTGCCCGTTAGCTTTAAAGTATAGTTGTATAAAATTTGAGGAGGAATACATGGCAAAACTTGTAACAAATATAATGGACGAAACATTAAGTAATGAAAATTTTCGCAAGGTTCTTGCGACAAATAAATTTAGTCAGTTGGTAGTGATGGCACTGCAGCCGGGGGAAAACATCGGGATGGAAGTGCACACAGATGTAGATCAGTTTATTAGGGTCGAGCAGGGTACCGGACAGGCTGTACTTGACGGAGAAGTCTCCAACATTTCTGATGACTCCGCGGTCGTAATTCCCGCAGGAACTGAACATGACATTATAAATACATCCGATACTGAATTAATGAAACTTTACACGATATACAGCCCTGCTGAACATCCGGACGGGGTTGTTTTCAGAACAAAAGCAGAGGCCGAAGCAGCTCATCACTAATAAGGACCGGGTGGCGGTAAAACATAAATTGTCCCTTCCAATACATTGATGTATCATTAAATCGTATGAAATCTGCGGGATATTATGTAAAGCTTGGCGTGTTAATGCTTGCCTTATTTTCCGAAACCTTTTTCCTCACTACTCTTATTAACGGCTTTGTGAGCAAGGGTGATTTTTTTAACATCAGCGTACCTTTCAGTCTTCAGGTTGTAGGAATTATGACCTTGATAATTTTGACTTTTGCTTTAACCATCGGCGCCTGGGATGTCTGGTATTTCAACATAATGACCCCTCTCGCAATTGCCGCCGGTATTATGGTTCCTCTTTTATCCACCAGCACAACCTATGCTTTAATAATTGGAGGTGTGGCATTTATTCTAATGGCCGCCGAATCTTACAGAAGTTACAGGATAAAACGCCTACTAATTAAATTTGAGGCCTTACTGGTATTAAGATTCGCAGTCAGGGGAATTTTATTGGTGTTCAGCATACTTGCGGGTCTCATCATTATTTTGAACGCCAGCAACGTTAAGGAAATAGACTTCGGTCAATTAATTGCCGAAGTGGCAGAAAAACCTATTAAAAGCACGGTAAATTCTCAACTCCAGCAAACTATTGAAAGACAAACATTGTATTCGGGGTATTCGCCGGAAGAAGTGCAAAAGTTGCTCGATGAGTACGGAATTGAAGCGGGTACGGGAACAGAAACAATCACAAATGATTTGGATATAAAATCGATGATACAGACGCAGGTTAATGACTTGATAGCTCCTTATAAAGAGCTAGTCAGGCCGTTGATTGCGATTCTTGTTTTCGGGTTGTTCCAGCTTTACGCAGCGGTAAGTTATGCTATTTACAGTCTACTTGTAGGATTAATTATCGCGATAGCAAAAAAAACCGGGCTTCTGAAAATTGTTACCGAGACTGTTGAGAAACAAGATCTTCAATTTTAACTGAGTCCTCAACTCGATACTCTCCAACTGCAGTTCTTACCAGCGAGACTAATATTCCGCCTGTTTTTAATTTTTCGCCTAATTCGTGGGCCAAAGATCTCACAAAAGTACCTGAAGAACACTTTATTCTCAAGGTCACGCAAGGCAACGTAGCTTTACCGCGGTCCGTATCCAGCTCACGGGTCGTTTGTTCCATTACGTCAATTGAGTTTATCGTGACATTTTTCTTTTGTTCCGACATTTCTAAACCCTGCCTGGCAAGCTTGTACATCGGCTTGCCTTCTATTTTCTTAGCAGAGTAGGGAGGAATTACCTGTTCAATATCCCCGGTAAAAAGAGGTAAGATCTCTTTCATTTTAGCAAAGGTTTCTGCTTTGCCGGGCGTCGTAACCAGAACGGGTAGGATTTCGAGGTCGTAGGTAGGGGATTCTGCTCCGAGCGCTATTTCCGCTATATACTCTTTTTCCATTTCCATAAACTTACCCTGTTTTTTGGTGTCGTCTCCGGTTAAAATCACCAGTACACCTTCTGCTAAAGGGTCCAGAGTGCCTGCGTGCCCTGCCTTCTTAACCTTAAGCACACCCCTGACCTTAGCAACAACATCAAAGCTCGTCCAATTTTTAGGTTTAAAAACGTTTAGAATCATCCTTTAACTTTATACCACGGGAAAGCTTTATTGTGGTTAATTCGACTTATTTAACAGTATATTTTTTGCCAGGATGTCATATAATAAGATAATTGCTATAGTAGCAACATATGGCTAAAGAAAAGGTAATAGACAAATTAAAAAATGATCCGTTGATGCCTCTGCGTCATACCGCCGAACATGTCCTGCATACGGCGGTGGAAAAGATTTTTCCCGGAGCGAAAAAAGTTATGGGACCGCCTATAGAAAACGGTTTCTACTGCGACTTTGATTACGACGGCAAGATTAACGAAGAAGACTTTCCGAAAATCGAACAGACAATGCAGGAGATTATAAACGCCGGTCTTCCGGTAAAAAAACACACTCTTTCCTCTGCAGAAGCCAAGAAAATATTTAAGGACAACACTTTTAAACTGGAATTAATAAACGAACATTCAAAAGACAGCGCAGAACTTTTTTTCTACACTTTTGGAGAAAAAGGCGATAAATACTATGACATCGATCTTTGCGCCGGACCTCACGTAGAAAACACTAAAGAAATCAAAGCCTTCAAGCTACTGAGCGTCGCGGGAGCTTACTGGAGGGGCGACGAAAAAAACAAAATGTTAGTCAGAATCTACGCCACTGCTTTCGACACCAAAGAAAAGTTGGATGCTTACTTAGAATTACTGGAAGAACAGAAAAGACGTGATCACAGAAAATTAGGCAGAGACCTGGAGATATTCATGATCAGCGACGAGGTAGGCCCCGGGCTTCCTTTGTGGCTCCCCAACGGGGCAATTATGAAAGAAGAACTGGAAAAATGGGGCAAGCAGACGGAAGAAGAGTGGGGTTACAAAAGAGTGTCAACGCCCTTTATGACCAAACGTACTCTCTTTGAAATTTCAGGCCACGTTCCCTATTTTGAAGAGGAAATGTACAAGGTGGAAATTCCCGGCGAGGGAGAAGAGGAGTATTTCATAAAACCCATGAACTGTCCTTACCACCACATGATTTACAAATCAAAACCCCGAAGTTACCGCGATCTCCCGCTGAGACTAGCTGAGTACGGAACAGTCGCGAGATACGAAAACAGAGGTTCCCTTAACGGTATTTTGAGACCAAGACTGTTTACACAAAATGATGCGCACGTATACTGCTCAGAAGAGCAAGCTGTTGATGTTTTCGTGGAAATTATGGATCTCCACAGGTATTACTACGACAAGCTGGGATTAAAAGACTACCGCATTGTGCTGGGACTTCCTGATCCCGATAAGAAGGATAAATACCACGGAGACAAAGAAATGTGGGAAAAAGCCGAAGAAATGTCCAGAACAGCTCTCGAAAGAGCTGGAATGGATTACGAGGAAGAAATAGGCGGAGCAGCTCACTACGGGCCTAAGATGGACCTTAAGATAAAGTCTGCAATAGGCAACGAGTACGCGATTTCCACAAACCAGATAGATCTGTATATGCCCGGTCGTTTTGGACTAACCTTCACTGACAAAGACGGTAAAGAAAAACCGGTGGTAATTCAACACCGTGCGCCTCTTGGCTCTGATGAGCGCTTTATAGGCTTTCTGCTGGAACAATTTGCGGGTAATATGCCGGTTTGGCTTTCACCTCTTCAGGTAGTAATCGTACCGATTGGCGAGAAACACAATGAATACGCGACCTCCCTGGAGAAAATCCTTAGAGAAGAGGGGTTAAGAGTCCAGACAGACACCAGAAGTCAGCCTATGAATGCCAGAATCAGAGACGCCCAAATGATGAAAGTGCCGTATATGCTGATAGTAGGGGATAAAGAGATAGAATCCGAGACTGCCAGCGTCCGCCTAAGAACGGGCGAAAACCTGGGTCCTATAAAAACAGGCGAAATAATAAGCAAGATTAAGGAAATCTATTTGACCAGAGACCTATCTTTATGGTAATTTATTGCAGTTATGGGAGGAAATAGTCTATACAGAACCAACACATACTAAACGACCGAATAAGAGTTCGACAGTTGGTGGTAATTGATGAGGAAGGCAAGAATTTAGGGGTTTTGGAAACTTTCAAAGCTTTAAATATTGCGCGCGAAAAAGAACTTGATTTGCTTTTGGTTGCACCAAACGCACAGATACCTGTAGCGAAGATCTTAGATTACTCTAAGTTTCTTTATGACGAGAGAAAAAGGCTTAGTGCGGCAAAGGTAAAAAGCAAAAAAAGTGAGCTGAAAGAATTGAGATTCGGACCACACACCGACGAGGGTGATTTAAACAGATACATAGACAGAGCTAAAGAATTTTTAGAGGACGGCAACAGAGTAAAAATAACAATAAAAATGCGCGGTAGAGAAGGTATGTTTCCCGAAGTCGCTTTTGAAAAATTAAAAAAAGTAGAAACCGGGCTGGCAGAAGACGGAAAAGTAGAGTCTCCGCCCAAAAGGATGGGACAGATGGTTTGGGAAATATTTATTCCTAAATAGTCTGCTCCGATGGGAAAACAAGTATATGCCAAAAATGAAATCGAAAAAAACATTACTAAAAAGAATAAGGGTTACCAAAAACGGTAAGCTCGTGAAAAAAAGCGTAAATATTGGCCATTTGAAAAGAAAATGGAGCGCCAGTAGAAAGCACAGAAAAACTCAATTGAGCGAAGTACTCAACAGAGGGCATATTAAAATAATGAGAAGTTTACTTGTAAAGAAAGGTAAAGGAATTAAATAATGGCTAGAGTAAAAGGCGGGCCAAGAGCCCACGCAAAACATAAAAAAGTATTAAAACTGGCAAAGGGCTACAGAGGCACCAGGAATAGACTTTTCAGAAGAGCTCAGGAAGGCGTAATAAGAGCCGGGGAACACGCGTTTGAAGGACGAAAACAGAGAAAAAGAGATATGAGAAGACTTTGGATAACAAGATTGAGTGCAGCTCTAATCCAGTACGATATGAAATATTCAAGATTTATTGCAGGTCTTAAAAAAGCAGATATTCTTCTCAATAGAAAAACTCTTTCTGAAATGGCAATCAATGAACCCAAAGATTTTGAAAAAGTAGTGAACGCAGTAAAGAAAGACTAACCCGAAAAAGTTTTATGGATGCCGCCACTAACGTTTCCAGATACGAAGCGGACAAAGTCGATCTCAATGAATTTGTAAAAATCACCAAATGGGTTTTGAGTCTTATCTACAATGTCAGTCCGTTACACGTCATCCTCTACATTACAACAACAATAATCGGTAAGTGGGAAGACCTTATATATTCTTTTATTTTCGCAAAAGCAATTGACGAACTTATTAAAGTTGCTCAGCTTCCGGGTGCATCTCTTACGTATCTATACCCATATTTAGGAATCTTACTGGCGTACATTTTTTTCTCAACAATTATCTCTTTTATCAGGTCGAATTCTTCCCAGCACATACGGGTAGTAAGCCGCTACGCCGTAAGAAGAAAACAACACGCCAAACTTAACTCCATAGGTATACAAACTCTCGAGATCCCGGAAGTAAATAACAAGATAAACAGGGCAAACGACTATCTGAATAATCTCCTACCTTACATGGAACGGACAGTAACTTTTATTGCTGACATTGTTAAGTTAGCCACCGCTGCTGTCTTAACCATAAAATTTATACCTGTTTTTGCTCCGTTGATATTAATCGCATCTGTACCATATCTACTTTTCGACAGATCTATGAGAAAGAAACTTTACAAGTTTGACTACGACAATACTGAGAGGGGCAGGGTAGCGGGTAACGTTCACGGCGACCTGACCAATTCAGTTAAACTTCACGAGATAAGCATTAACAACGCTTACGGTTACCTGGACAAAAAATATTCCGAAATCCAAGATTTTTTTGTCAGAAACAGACTCGAACTTTTTAAAAAATGGCGTTTAGGCGGTAGTTCATTAGGATTTTTAAACGATATTGTAATTCTATTCGGCTACACTCAAATCTTCCAAAAACTAATTAATAAACTCATTTCTGTGGGGGACACAGTATTTTGGATGAGAACGTTGGATATTTTTCAAAAATCACTTCAAAATGTTATCCTTGGATTAAACGACCTGTTTGAGTGGTCTCTACAACTAAAGGATACTTACTTGCTGTTCCAAACCCAACCTGTTTTCGAAGACGGAAATATTAAGCTGCCGAAATTCTCACAGGGACCGGGAATAATTTTCAAAGACATTTCCTTCACATACCCCAACTCGGTAAGGCCTGTTATTGGGAATCTTAATCTGGAAATTAATCCGGGTGAGAAGATTGCTATCGTAGGTGAAAACGGAGCAGGAAAAACTACGTTGATTAAGCTACTTTCACGCTTCTATAGAGTAAATTCCGGAGAAATCCTGGTAAACAATATAAATGTTAACGATATGGAGATTAATACTTTATATCAAAATATGGGTGTCCTGTTTCAGGACTTTAACACACACCAACACCTCACAGTAAAAGAAAATATATTTTTAGGTGCGCCTGACGGAGAGATGGATATGGGTAAGATTAAAATTGCTGCAGAGGCGGCGGACGCTGATAAGTTTATAGAAAAATACACAAATAAATACGACCAGGTATTAAGTGAAAAATTTAAAAGCGGAATAAGACCAAGTACGGGCCAATGGCAAAAACTGGCGCTTGCACGATTCTTTTACAGAAACTCACCGATTGTCATTTTTGATGAGCCTACCGCCTCAATCGACCCGGTTTCCGAATACAACATTTTCAATAAAATATATGAATTTTTTAAGAACAAGACGGTTATTATTGTGTCCCATAGATTTTCTACAGTACGCAACGCTGACCGCATTGTTGTTATGAATAACGGACAGATTATAGAATCAGGTTCGCATAAAACTTTAATGGCTCAAAATGGAAATTACGCAAACGCATTCAAACTTCAGGCACAGGGATACACAGTTTAAGATTTTAATTTAATTCCGTACTTAGACTCCAGAGACTTCATTATTTCGTTCCTGATAGCTTTTGTCTCTTCGGATGTAATTTGTTTCGTACGATCTAAAAATTCTATTGAGAGGGTCAGGGCGTCTTCATATATATCTTTGAAAGTTACTTTGTTAACCCGCACGTCAGTACCGCTTACCACACTTATTATTTCGGAAAAAGATGCGGCGTCCCCAACAATAATCGTTATGTCTTCTTTTATAGAATTGAACCCGGTCAATGGTGAGTATACTCTACCGCTTCCTACCGCGTTCACAAGTTCGTCAAAAGATACCTCGCAACTTAAAACGCCGCCCGGGTGTTCCGTAATTTCGAACGGAAAGTCTGCTTTTACCCCCAGCTCCTCAAAAAGAGCCTCAACAATTCCTTTAAATACGAGGAAATCGATGCCTCTTGTAGCCATTCCCAGCACGTGGGGTTGCTCAGGCAAGTCTCCTTTTTTAGAAAGATAAACGGATGAAAGTTCAAAAATCTTTACTGTTTCGGAGTAACCCTTGTTCTTGTTTAAGACATCTAAAAGTTTGGGGGTTAAAGATGTTCTTAAATATTCAAGATCGGCATTCAACGGATTTTTTACCTTCAATGCACCGTGTCCCGCCATACTACCGGGAACAGCAGAATAGTTGTAGCATTCAAAAAATCCCATGTGTTTCAAAAAGTCTTTGGCTTTATCCTCGAGAACAAAGTTGTCGACCTTAATGCGATGGGGTAGGGTACCGCCCGGAAGTTCGTTAGGCAGCTTTTGATAACCGTATATTCTTATTACTTCCTCTGCTAGATCTTCGATAATATCGATGTCGTCGTATCTCCACGAGGGAACATAAACATCACTTCCTTTAATTACAAAGCCCAAAGAAGTAAGAGTCGCGTTTACAAAATCTTTTTTTATTTCGGTGCCTGCGATTTTATTAATTTTTTCGTAATCGATCTTAATATGTTTTTTAGTGTAAACAGTTCCTGTTAAATCTATAAGCTCTGAGGAAACTTCGCCCCCGCTCAACTCGGTCAATAATCCGGCCGCAGTTTGTAAGGAAGGAATGACGCTCTCAAAATCCACGCCTTTTTCGAAACGGAGAGCTGCTTCAGTGCGGTGTCCCAAACTCATCGAAGATTTTCTTATTCTAACCGGGTCGTAAACCTGAACAAAAAGGAGGACTTTGGTTGTGTTTTCGTCCACTTCGCTGTTCAAACCTCCCATAATCCCGCAGAGGTCTATTAGTTTGCCGTCACCATCTTCGATTACAATCACGCCTTCCGGCAAAATTCTCTTTACCCCATCTAAAGTGACGATCTCCTCGCCTTTTTTGGACTCTCTAACTGCCATCTTATGGCCTGCTATCTTGTCATAATCAAACGCGTGCATAGGCTGACCCAGCTCAATCATGCAGTAATTTGTCACGTCCACAACGTTGTTAATTGCCCTTATACCGACCTTTGACAACCTTTCTTTAATTTGCGCCGGAGATTCCTTTACTTTAACTTTATCTATTACAACAGCGCTGAAACGGGGCACTAAAGAGTTGTCGGATATCGTTACCTTTATCCTGTCCTTACCTGAATATTTCTTTACAGAAAACGGCTTTTTTACCCACTCCGCAGAAAAACCTTTTGCGGGGAGCACTGCCATAAGTTCTCTGGCTATACCTAACACCGAAAGACCGTCGCCTCTGTTGGGGGTAACTTCGATTTCCAATACGTCGTCGTCAATTATTTTTTCAACACTAAACGAGTGCTCGGATAAAGCTTTTGCCACATCACGAACCTCAGCGTTTGTTTTCACATAATCTTTAAGCCAAGAGAATGGTATTAATACGTTCATTTTAAAATTGCTCCAAAAACTTTAAATTATTTTCAAAAAGATAGCGTATGTCGTCAATCTTTAGGCCGGTTCTCATCATGAGGACCCTCTCAACGCCCCATCCGAAAGCAAATCCGGAATAAGTTTCTGGGTCTATCCCACCTGCTCTTAAAACATTGGGATGTACCATTCCGGCACCACCCAGTTCAACCCATCCTTCCTTACAGAAACGGCATCCTTTTCCTCCGCAAATCCCGCACGAAACATCGACCTCAAAACTTGGCTCAGTAAACCTGAAATCATAGGGGCGGAGTCGGAACTTAGTTTCCTCCCCGAAGAAATTGTAGATTAAGTATTCTAAAACACCCTTTAGATGAGTAATACTGATGTTTTTATCTACTACAAGCCCCTCGAACTGATAAAAGGTGGGGACATGGTTAATGTCGCTCTGTCTTCTTCCGCAGCGTGAAATATTAAGCATTCTTATGGGCAACTGACCTTTAAGCATCTCACGTATCTGACCGTTTGACGTGTGGGGCGTGATGACGACTTTTCCGAGTTTAGGATCTTCCGGAAGGTCTATAAAAAATGTTTCCCATTCATCGCGCGCCGGGTGGGTTTTAGGCATGTTTAAGGCTTCAAAAGAATAATAGTCCCATTCCACTTCCGGGTATCTGACCCTTATAAAACCGAGCTTGGAAAATACTTCGTTTATTTCGCGTATTGCCTGCGTTATCAAGTGAAGATGACCTATTTCGGGCTTTTTTCCGGGTAAAGTTTTGTAAAAGTTTTCCAGGGGTTTGTCTTTTTTTATTGAGGTCACCGAGCTAACGCTCTCCGCGTAAAGTTCTTCGAGGAAGGACTTAAGCTCGTTAACCTTACGGCCAAGTTCTTTTTTTTCTTCGATACTTAAACCTGAAACATCGGCGGTAAGGGTCCTAAGAATACCCTTTTTACCCAGATATTTAGAATGCCAACCGGCCAAGCTTCTTGATTCCACAGCGCTACTCAATAGTTCCTCAGCTTCCGATTTAATAATTTCTATGTCTAATTTCATAATCTCTAACCAAATATTGCAGGGTGGGGCAGCATTGTCAAGGGAAACGGCGCCTTTATGCCTATTGCCTCGCGTAACCGACCAAGTTAAGTCTTATCTTGGCACTTCCCTTATTATCGTCATCGTCGGTAACGGTAGCCTCAAATTCGTGACTTCCTATTTTCGACGCATCGAGCTGAAAATTATAACCATAAGGACTTGCATCATCCTCTGCTACTTTATCCCCGTCCATGTAGATACGTACTATTTTTATATCGTTGTACGCCGATATTTCAATGTTAAGTCTAAAATTAAGAGGAACGCTCTGACCGTCTTTAACCCCAACAATCTGAACATTCACATCATCCTTATTCGAAACCTCATCACCGTCAAACTTCAGTTTGGACTGCATTAGTGGGGGGAAGAACCTATCATCTTCCTTATATCTTTCTTTGACCCAGGCGTCGACTGCCGGCTGCCACTCGCTATAGGGAGCCGTGACACGGACAAAACTTATTTCGTCTGTTTTTCCGGCATCTTTACACCCATCGTTTGCAATCCTTCCGTCTATCTTGCACACTTCAAGTCTTTGGAACCAATCACTTTTTGCCGTAGGCTCGGTTCCTTTTACGAACCATTCGTTTCTTGTATCAAAACCTTCGAACGGAAGTCCGCCTGTGAGCCTATCCACCAAAAACTTTTCGACATTCGACGGTACTTTAAATTTTTCGTCAGCCTTATCTTTTAGATATTCCTTCATGAAAGTGTTCCAAATCGGCGAAGCGCCCGAAATACCTGACGCAATGTAAGGGTTCATTTTTTCATTATTACTGTTTCCCACCCACACCCCTACAACTACGAAGGGGGTGTATCCTATCGCGTAATTGTCCCTTTTGTCGTCGGTGGTACCGGTTTTAACAGCTACCGTATGACCGGGGATATTCAACAAGCTTGCGGTTCCAAACACGTCAGAACGTGCGCCGTTATCCGACAAAATATCGGAGATTAAAAATGCGGGACCTTCTTCAAGGGCTCTTGTAGCACGTTCCTGAGGTTTATACACAATCCTTCCGTTTGCATCCTGAACCTCTATTATGGGAACCGGCTTGTGAAACATTCCCTCAGCCGCAAACACAGAGAATGCGCCTGTCAATTCCAATAATTTTGTTTCCCCTCCGCCCAAGGTAAGAGCCAACCCATATCTTTGCCTGTCCTTAAATGTTGAGATGCCCATCTTCTCAGCCAGATCTATCATGTTATCTATTCCACCGATCTTTAGTGCTTCGACGGCAGGAATATTCAAGGAATTACCCAGCGCTTTTCTCAACGACACAACACCTCTAAAAATACCGTCGTAATTCTCGGGGATATACGGTTTATCAGGAGCAGAACCTTCAAAAGATATGGGCATATCAAGGAGTGGGTATGCAATTGAATACCCCTGCGCAAGCATGTTTGCGTATGTAATAGGTTTTATTGCCGATCCCGGCTGCCTATCCGATATAGCCACATTAACATAGGGATCGAACTTGCAAGAGTTTTCCCCCGAGCTTCCGGGGGTGCACCCCTCAGGTTGAGAATCCAGGTTGTATCCTTTCGACCCTACCATTGCTAGTATCTGGCCGTTTTTAGGATCTAAAACAACCATGGCGCCGTTCCAAACGTTAAGGTTTGCGGACGATTCATCCAACTCATTCGTTACCGTTTCCTGGGCAATTTGCTGCACATCTAAATCTATCGTTGTTTTAACCTTCAAACCGCCTTTTTCCACAGCTTCTTCTCCCAGGATATTTATTAAGTATTGTTTGGCGTAAAAAACAAAGTGGGGGGCTTCCAAAGGTACGCGGGAAGTCTCAAACTTGATTTCTTCATTCTTAGCTGCCTCGTAGTCTTCCTGACTGAGGTAGTGCCTTTTTCCGTCAGCTGCAACCCAGCCTCTTTCATTCATCAGATAAAGAACATAGTTTTTTCTCTCAATCCCGGCTTCGGGGGATACCCCGAACTGCGAGTAGTAGCTTGGGCTTTGAGGTAGTCCTGCAAGGTAGGCCGATTCAGCGACAGTAAGATCTTTAGGCAATTTGTTGAAATAGGCTTTGGAAGCACTGTATATTCCATAGTTTTGTCCTCCATATGGAGTTTCGTTTAGATACATTTGGATAATTTCGTCTTTGCTGTACCTGTTCTCAAGCTGTAGAGAAAGGATTAATTCCTTGATCTTACGCACTACAGTTCTATCCTGAGTCAAAAGAGTGTTCTTTATGACCTGCTGGGTTAATGTGGAGCCTCCCTGAAGCCCCTCACCAGTAAAAGTGTTCCTAAGAGCTCTTGCCATACCGCGGAGTGAATAACCTTTATGCAGATAAAACTCCGAGTCTTCGGTGGCGAGCGTAGCATAAGTTACATAAGGGACGACGTCCTCCATTTTTACAAGCGTCCTATTCTTGTCTCCGAACACTTCGTATATTAGCTTGTCGTTGCGATCGTAAAACCTCGTTGATAGCTCAAAACTTCTCTCAAGAAGCTGAGTTGGGTTGGGAAGTTCGCGTGAGAAATAAGCAAAAATTATAACTGTCCCGAATAAACCTACCACCATTGTGGTCAGTACAATAGATGCAATAACTGTATAAGTTTTCAGTTTTTTTGCCCCAAGCCCGGCCAAACTCATTGTTTCGGGTTTGTTCCTTTTATAAAAACCTTTTACGGCCTTAACGCCCGAAGAGCCGAAAATGACCGGCAATTTAAATTTCGAAAAAAAGCTTTTTCTCGGCCGGTATGTCCTGTATTTTCCCGATTTTTTGACCGCCATTACAAAATTATACCATTATGCAGGGGTTGGTGGCAGCCCAAAAACGATTTGATTATTTCACGTTTTTGTTGTAGTATAGGACAATTCCAGAGTAGAGGAGAGTAAAATGGATGTTAGATTGGCTGTGTGGAGAAGCAGAAAATTCCGTTCCTGGGGTAACGGCAGGGTCGTAAAAGTACCGTCCCGCTATACCGAAAATTACTTGCTAAGTAGTGTTATGGAGGGATAAACAAAACAGATTTTTATTGTGCCCGATCCGGACCGATAAAATACAGCATGTGAGTAATTTTGAATGCGTCGAATATACAGATAAAGAATTTCGTGGCGTTCATAAAATTCTAAGGTCCTATCCAATCTTATCCGCAGAGTGATGTTTGAAAGGAGTAGGGAATGGGGTCCCAAAAGTTAAAGAGGAAACAGGAAGCTGAACTGGATTGTCTTAAACGGAAAGAGGAGGAGAAAAAACAGAGAGGCGAGCAACTGAACAAACAAGAGCAAAAAAGATTAAAAGACCTGGAAAGACTGCGGAGAACCGGTTAGGCTAAGTTTCTTTAAAAACTGAATAGTACCTCCCGCCGGGACGACACCGAATAAACTTCGATGCCCCGGCATTTTTCTTTTTTTCATACCCAAAACGTGACGCTCTTTAGCGAAATCGCATTGAGAGGAGGGTAGGGAAATGGATAGAAAAAAGTTCAACCACGTTAAAAAGAACGGCAGGCGCAGTCCGGGGAGCAGAGAAAATCCGGTTAGTTTTAACGGAGTAGCTGCTTGCCGAAGTGAACTTCTCTCTAACCTCGAGTACAACAAAGGGATATACATCCTCGTAGGAGAAAGGGCGGTATATCAAATAACCGGATACGCGCAGGAATGTTCGGGACGCTACACATACAGTTATTCTGCAAGACCGGTCGGTTTTATCTAAACCCTTAGAACCGCACATACTCAAAAAGTATCTGCGGTTCTTTTTTTTACCCAAATTGCCCATACCTATATAGTTTTAAAGTCCGAATTATAATATACTGGTAGCATGCCAAAAGTCAGTACGGACGAAAAACTAATCAATACGTTTCTTGAAAGAGGGGTCGACTCGATTTACCCATCAAAAGAAGCTCTTAAGAAGAAACTGATGTCGGGAGAAAGAATAAAAGCTTATCAGGGGTATGACCCTACGGGCCCACATCTGCACGTTGGACACGCAATGGGAATAAGAGCCTTAAGAATTTTGCAACAGCTTGGTCACGAAGCCATATTTTTGGTCGGAGATTTTACAACATTAGTAGGTGACCCGGATAAGGACACGGCCAGACCTCTGATGACCGAAGAACAGATTCAAAAAAACATGGCCGGGTGGAAAGAACAGGCAGCCCAACTCATAGAGTTCGAGGGCGAAAATCCCGTAAAATTTATGCGCAACCACGAATGGCTTTCAAAGATTGGCTTGGCTGAACTCATAAAATTATTATCAAACGCCACCGTTCAGCAAATGATTGAGCGCGATTACTTCGCTAAAAGACTTAAAAAAAATAACCCCATCGGCTTGCAGGAATTTATTTACCCCCTTATGCAGGGTTTTGACAGTGTAGCAATGGGAGTAGACCTCGAAATAGGCGGCACCGACCAGACATTTAACATGCTTATGGGCAGGGAACTGGTAAAAAGATACCTGGGCAAAGACAAGTTCATAAGAACGAATGAGATGATGGAAGCTCCGGATGCACTAACAATGAGCAAGACAAAAGGCAACGGCATAAACCTCGCCGACAAGTCCGAAATAATGTACGGAAAGGCCATGTCTTATCCGGACGAACTTATAACAAAATGCTTAAGACTATTAACGGATATGCCTATGGAGGAAATCTGGGAAATAAATAAAAAAATCCAGGACGGCGAAAATCCAATGATTTTCAAAAAACTTATGGCATTCGAAGTGGTAAAAATTATTAAAGGTTCGGAAGAAGCGGAAAAAGCGCAAAAACATTTTGAAAGGACCGTTCAGAAGAAAGATATTACTGATGAAGATACTGAGATAGTGAACGTTTCAGGAACTATGCCTCCGCAGGAATTTTTAAAAAGGGCATTAAAAAATTCCGAATCTGTAAGTCATGTAAAAAGAATCCTGGAGCAGGGCGGGGTAGAGGTGAACGGGAAAAAAGTTATGTCGACACAGATTGAAATTGAATTCACACCGGGAACAGTAGTAAAATTCGGAAAGAGAAAATATTTCAAGGTAGAGGATAAAAAATGACAAGAAAAGAAATAAAAAAGAAAATAAAAAGAGCATTCAGAAAAGATAATATCTATAAAGTCGTCATAATTATAAGCGCCCTGGCTCTTATTACAACATCAGTACTCCCGTACGTTCTCTAAGAAATACCGGGAGTTTGATTCTTTTACAGAAACAAAAACCCGGCTTACTATTGTTAACCACCGGCAACCACAGAGAAAGCAACATCAAAGTCGTCGTACTTATTCATCGGAACATTCACAATCACAGAAAATCCACTCTCATCGCAACATTTTTCAATCTCAGGAACATAATCATCGTACGGAAATAAATCTATATACTCCTTTACGACTGCTGTAGCAATGTTAACATCACAAAATCCGAACGGAAAAATATCTCCATCGTACACGCTCATTTTTACTCTCCTCTCATGTGGTTAACCAATAAATGTTACTTAAATTTTCAAAACAAGTAAAATATATTTAATGAAATTGTCTTCACCTGTAGGTGTGGTACCAAAAATCGGACCGAAGTATAAAAAGTTGTTAGAGAATTTAGAAATCAGGACAATTCAGGATTTGTTATATCACTTTCCTTTTAGATACGAAGATTATTCAAACGTAAAAAATATAAGTGAACTAATGGAAAATGAAACAGCGACTATTAAGGGAATTGTTGAATCGGTAACAAACATATTTACACGGAACGGAAAAAGACTCACAAAAGTAGCCATAAGCAACCGCACCGAAAAAATCGACCTTATTTTTTTTAACCAGCATTACTTGAAGACAACAATAAAAACAGGGCGGGAATATACGATTAGCGGCAAGGTAGGAACTTTCGACAGGAAACTCTCATTTATTAGCCCCGAGCTGGAAGAGAGTAGAGAAGTCAACTTAAACACTGGAAGGCTTGTCCCTGTTTACCCGGAAACCTACGGAGTCTCATCCAAATGGCTCCGGGCTAGAATTAACGACGTCGTATTGAGGGAAATTAGTCTGGAGGAATTTTTACCCGAAAATACAATAAATAAACACAGTTTGGGTAAATTTGATTGGGCGCTTAAACAAATCCACTTTCCGGATACAGAGATTAACGCTGAAAAAGCCAGATTGAGGTTCCAATTCGAGGAGTTGTTTCTCGAGCTCCTGAAAGTGGAAAAAAGGCGCGTTCAGTGGGAATCTAAGCTAAAAAGTTCCGGTATGGAGATAAAAGATACTCAAATCGCCTCTTTTGTTGGCGAATTGCCCTTTAAACTCACAAATTCCCAGGAAAAAGCAGTCGATGAGGTTCTGAAAAATCTGGCTTTAAAACATCCGATGAACCGTTTACTTGAGGGCGACGTTGGTACAGGAAAAACGTTGGTCGCTCTGATTGCTGCCTACAACACACACCTAAACGGATTTAAAACCCTTTATATGGCTCCTACTGAGATATTAGCCGCTCAGCACTTTGAAACCTTTACCCGCCTTCTGTCTCCCCTGGGAGTAAAAATTGCCCTCATTACAGGATCTACAAAGCCGAACGGCGACGATTACGACATACTTATAGGTACTCACGCCCTTATATATTCCAAAGAAAAATTTAAGAACGTCGAACTGGTTGTTATCGACGAACAGCACAGATTCGGAGTAGAACAGCGGGGAAAGATATTGGAAATGGCTAACGAGGGAACTGTACCCCATTTGCTTGCAATGACTGCTACCCCTATACCAAGAACACTTGCCCTTACCATTTATGGTGACCTTTCAATATCGGTTCTGGATACACACCCGAATAAAGAAAGAAAAATATCAACAAAAGTAATACCGGAAAACACCCGGGATAAGGCTTACCGATGGATAAGACAGAAAAACGAACCCACTTTTATCGTGTGTCCTTTAATTGAAGAAAGCGAGACTTTGAGCTTTGAAAATGTCAAAGCTGCCGAAGCCGAATACGCATCGCTCAAAAAAACATACTTTAAAGACGTTGAGATGGGCCTCCTCCACGGAAAAATGAAGCCTAAGGAAAAAGAAGAGGTGGTTGAAAAGTTCAGAAAAGGGAAAATCAAGGTGCTGGTGTCCACCCCGGTCATAGAGGTGGGAATAGACGTGCCTGAAGCCACTATAATGGTCATAGAGAGCGCAGAAAGGTACGGACTAGCCAGTTTGCACCAATTGCGGGGAAGAGTAGGCAGAGGGTCAAAAGAGGGCTATTGCTTAACTTTTTTGAGTACCCCTTCAAAAAGTGCTTACACGAGGCTCAAAAACCTGGAAACCAAAGACAACGGTATGGAACTTGCAGAAATTGATATGAGAGCAAGGGGACAGGGTGATATTTTCGGGGCAAGTCAGCACGGATTTAAAAGGTTTAAAATTGCCGATATGTTTAACGTCAAAATGCTTGAGGAAGCAAAAGAGGAGGCTCAGGAAATTTACCCATTTTTGGACTATTACCCGCTACTAAAGGAAAGGTTGACACAAGAGGCAGGAGAATATATACCTAACAACTAGTATGGAATTAAGGATTACAACAGGCTCCGCGAAAAATAAAAAGCTCATCATACCGGATATACCCGGTTTTAGGGCAGTTCAGGAAATTGCCAAATCATCAATGTTCTCTATTATAGGTGACAACGTAGAAGGGTCTGTTTGCCTCGATTTGTTTGCAGGTAGCGGAAATTTAGGAATAGAGGCATTGAGCAGGGGGGCCGCCTGGTGCGATTTCGTGGACGGGAATAAAGAGAGTGTCGAGGCTATAAGGAAAAACGTGGAAAACTGTAATTTTTTTGAAAAGTCTTCGGTTACCCTTAAGAACGCCGTTAAGTACGTTGCGGGTACCGAAACGAAGTATGACTTTATCTTTATGGACCCTTTTTACAACGACACGTCCCATACGCATTTATTTAAAAACCTTGGTAATTCTTTAAAGGACGGGGGCGTAATATTCTATTTTCATGAGGATGGGGTAGATATAGCACAAATTCTCGAAAAAACGCCATTTGAAGTGGTTGATAGCAGAAAGTTCGGCGTTAGCGTGTACGACGTTATAAAAAGAAAGCGGGGTTATTGATACTCGAGTAATTCAATAACCCCTTTTTTGCTTTTCCGCTTACTTTAAACCAAATAGGTCAGCTTATTACAGCCGGGTGCAGATGCTTCTTCACGGCTTTAAGCGAAGGAAACCTCGTTACACCTAAGATGTATCTCTGGTTGAACCCCGTGTCAAAAGTTGCTAACACAAAGTCCCCGTTTTTTTTGTCTTCGTACACCCGTTTAGCCCCGCCCATACCATTTCTACACACCCCAACGTACTTCCAATTCTTGTCAACATCAATATTACTCATCATTCTCTCCTTTTACGTGTATTCGAGCAGATTCCGGAAAAGCAAAGTAACTTATAGCATATTTTGGGGGTCTTGGCAACCCTGAAACCGATTCTATTTGACAGCAAAGCCTCAAACCTTTATATTTCACACTGTATGGCAGTACCAAAAAGAAAACATTCTTTATCAAGAACAAGAAAAAAGAGAGGCGCTCACTACAAAAGAGTGCGCGTTCAGGCTGTAAAAACTTCGGACAACAAAGCTTACAAAAGACCTCACGTCGAAGAGTATATCGAGCTTTAATAATTCGGATATAATTACATAATGAAATCTTTCGCGGATCCGAGGCACACTTCCAGAAAACTTGCTTTGACTTCTATTTTTTGCTGGCTGTTTACGGAAACTGATAAACATGATGCAATTATGTTGTCAAAAGATCTTTTGGAAGAACAACCCGGAGAGCAGGACACCGAACTTACGGAGTACATTTTTGAAGGCGTTAAAACCCACTTAAACGAGATTGACAAAGTAATAGAGGAAAGTGCGCCGGAGTGGCCTATTGACAAAATAGCCAAAGTTGATTTAGTAGTACTCAGAATTGCTGTCTTTGAACTACTCTTCGGTAAAAAAGCACCGGTTAAAGTGGTTGTAGACGAGGCTGTGGAATTGAGCAAAGAGTTCGGAAACGACACTTCGCACAAGTTTGTGAATGGGGTTCTCGGCACAGTGATAGAAAATTACTTGGAGAAAAAAAATGAGTAGCGAATATCTTACAAAAACTAAAAAGGTGATAGAGGAAAAAACGGGCGTTTCTCCCTCTGATATACACGAAACTTCTTTTTTTGAGGACGACTTAAATATCGGGGAAATGGAACTTCTTGAGATATTGTCTGAACTTGAAGAAATGTACCGAGTGGATCTCGTTTCTGAGCAGGAAAATATTGCGACCGTTCAGGATATACTTGACCTGCTTAGCGAGAAAATTGATTAGTATCCGGCCGTATTTTACCCGTGACGGACGTCGCGGTGAAAGTTCGGGACGGACACGGAAAATTCGATGATGTCTTTTGATTTCGACAAGACTAAACAAATACTGGGTAAAGATTTAACTGACGAGAATTTATTTAGAACGGCCTTTACCCATCGTTCATATTTAAACGAACACCACGAGTGCGAAAACCCTTCTAATGAAAGACTAGAGTTTCTGGGCGATGCCGTACTTCAGCTACTTTCCAGCGAATTCCTCTACAAAACTTATCCCGAAGCTCCGGAGGGAGAAATGACCAATTTTCGGTCATCGGTGGTATGTACGTCCTCTTTGGCTCAGGAAGCCAAAAGAATGGGCTACGGGAACCTACTACTGCTTTCTAACGGCGAGGAAGCAACCGGCGGCAGAGAACGGGAGTATATACTAGCCAACACGTTCGAGGCGGTGCTGGGCGCCCTTTACCTTGATAAAGGACTTGAAAAATGTAGGAAGTTCTTGGAAAAAGAGCTTTTTTCCAAAATCTCCAATATAGTCGACAACGACATTTTTAAAGACTCGAAATCTCAATTCCAGGAAATGGCTCAGGACAAATTCGGCGTAACCCCGGTTTACCAGATTATAGATTCCTGGGGGCCTGACCATGAAAAAACCTTTAAGATGGGCGTTTTCATAGGTAAAGAGAATTGGGGCATCGGAGAAGGGAAGAGCAAACAAAGGGCAGAACAGGCAGCAGCAGAAAGTGGTTTAAAAAGGATGGAAAAGGGCGATTAAAGGTTATTGTTGAGGTGTAGACAACCCTAACCCCATCTGCTAAAATCAACCAGTTATGTCGGTAACAATCAGATTAACAAGAACAGGACGAAAAAATTTACCATCTTACAGAGTGGTGGCTACGCAAACCAGAACTAAAAGAGACGGTAAGTATTTGGATTTAATCGGTTACTATAACCCGTCTCAGACCCCTGCTGCATTTGATTATGACAAGAAAAAATACCAGGATTGGATATCAAAAGGCGCTATCGTTTCGGACGCCGTGAAAAAAATGGTAGAAGGAAAATACGAATACACAAAGTACAGACCGGGTAAAGAAGAAGCTGCAGAAAAAGGTTCTGATAAAGAAGCAGTACAAGAAAAACCCGCAGCCGAAGAAACCGCGCCCGCAGCCGAAGAAACTCCCGAACAGGCTTAATATGAAAGACTTCATAACCTACATTGTCCGACAAATAGTATCCAATCCCGAAGCGATTGAAGTTGAGGAAATCAACGAAGAAGGCGTTTTCGTTTACACAATTTCCGCGGCTAAAGAAGACATGGGTACGTTAATAGGCAAAGAAGGAAGAAACATCAAAAGCATCAGAAATATGGCTAAAGCTAAAGCAATCAAAGACGACATAAGAATAAGTGTTAACATAAAAGAAGATGATCAGATTTAACGTTCTCACTTTATTTCCCGAACTTATACAACCTCATTTAGAATTTTTACCTTTCAAAAGGGCGGTTGAGAAAGACGCAGCTGAATATAAACTTTGGAATTTGAGAAAATACGCCCGTGACAAACGCGGTACAGTTGACGATAAACCTTATGGAGGGGGCACCGGAATGCTTCTAATGCCCGAACCTATTTACGACGCACTCCACGACATACATAATGAGCCGCCGGAAGATATTGTAAAAAGAAGTGCCGTGAGAATAATATTGCTATCTCCGCGGGGCAGGAAATACGACCAAAAATATGCGGGGGAACTATCAAAAGCACAGGAAATAACACTGATCTGCGGAAGATATGAGGGGGTGGACGCCAGAATAGAGGAAAATTACGTTACCGATGTAATAAGCATAGGCAACTACGTAATATCAGGTGGGGAAGTTCCGGCATTGGTAATTCTTGAAAGCGTTACAAGATTATTGCCTAATGTTATTGAAAAAGAGGACGCCATCACAAACGAGTCGTTCACAGAGGGCAACATCGAGTACCCCCAATACACAAGACCGGAAATATTTAAAGATAAAAAGGTGCCGGACGTGCTTCTTTCCGGTAATCACAAAGAAATAGAGAAGTGGAAAAAAGAAAATTCTCCGTCGGCGTAATTATTAGTCAAAAATTATAAGTCGAAAGGTGTCTCGGGTTCTGTTTCCGTCTGCTCTGTTTCCGTCTGCTCTACGGGCGCTTGTTCTGCGGGCACCTCAGCAGGAACAACCGATTCTTCCGTCTCTTCAACTTCTTCGTTGTTAACTATGTCCGGATTTAGAAATTCGTAGTATTTATAATCCTTTACACTATTCATAAATGCAACAAAATCCGGGGAAGTAATATCGAGAGTAATAGGATCATCGGTAACCGCGATTGATTGAACGTACATATAAGGAGAATCGATGTTGACGTTAACGTTTAGCAGACCTTCCTGTTCCGCTGCTGAAGATTGACCAAACCTGAACGTGGTCACGTAGGCAATCCTCGCAGCTTTTTCAATTTCCTGCATAAACACCACCATTTGTTCGTGAGAACCGGTCACAGTCGCGGCGATATTAACAACCCCGCTTATGTCGTCTTTCCGCTGGTCTGAAGTAGCATCAGGATTCACACCTGTTGCCCCGGTATAGGAATAATTCAAGCGATCGACGGCCATTCCGGCATTGGTTGCTATCTGATGTATTTGATCCAAAAGTTGGGGTACGTTGGACTCAGAGACGTAAAGCTTTTCAACAAGATCAGCATTTTCCTGTAATACAGTATTAAAATCTTTCATCTTCGATAGTGCTACCGACTTTTTATTTAGCACATCTAATACAGCAGTTTGGGTCACAAGCTGTGCTTTAAGTTCGGTTACTTTAGCATAGGTTGGTTTGATGTATGCAAAAAACAATACGGCGGTAACACCCAGTCCGATAATAGGGAAAACAAAGTCCAGGATGACATCTTTTATTACGCCTATGTTTATATCTTTTATTTTACTTTCTATGTTTTCTTCGTTCATAGTTTTATTTTTGATGTATCGTAGTTAATTACAATAAAGAATCTGACAGTGCTTTTATTTTGATCGAGAGTTACAGAGTTAAGCTTTACTTCTGCAAATAACTCTTTTAACTCGGGGTCTCCGCCGGGAAAATCTTTATTTAAAAGACTGTTAATAAAATTAGCTATTAAAATGTAGTTGTCAGCGTCACCGGTATAATTAATTATCCCGTCCTTCACATCCATAGCCTCTATTCTTATACCTTCCGGCTGTCTTACCTTAAGTTCTGAAAGCAGACGCGAATAATGAGGCCTGTCAGCTATAAACTTGGAGATGGAGTTGTATTTTTTATCCAAATTCCTTACAACAACCTCGGTGGCTGAGAGGGATTTTATTTTGTTTCGTTGAGTATCAATCTGAGAATTCACATCATTAACTTTTGCAGAAATCTCTGAATGTGTGTAGTAAAGATATCCGGAAACACCCAAACCTACAACCGTGAGTAAGAAAAAGAATATGGTAGTGCCTTTAACCGCTTTCCCTTTAGCCTGATATTGTACCTCCTCCTGGGGAATAAGATTGATATTTTCCATTTAAACCTCCCTCAGGGCAAGGCCCACGGCTGTTGAATACATGGGACCGTCCTGACTCAAATCCTTTCTTCTAGGCTCTAATTTAGGTGAAAACTGGAAATTGGCCAACGGGTTGGCGAGTTGGACTTCAAAATCAACATTTTTTGCTACGTAAGTTAAAAGCTCAGGCATTAGGGCAGTTCCTCCTGTTAATATCAACCTCTTAATCGTAGCAGAGCTGTTGTGTTTTGTGAAGAAAACCGTAGCCCTTTTTATTTCAAGAATTAAGTTGTCCATTACCGGTCTAATAACGTTAAATATCTTACCTTCGGCCTGCATAGGATCCATACCGTAAACTTTTTTGTACTCTTCGGCCTGTTGAATATCCAAATTTAATTCCTGTTGTATTGCCTTTGTAATTATGTCCCCGCCTACCGGAATACTCCTGGTAAAACGTACGGCGCCTCCGTATGTAACAACAATTATCGATCCTGAAAATCCCATATCTACCACAATAGTACCGAGAGGAGCGGCTGCAGAATCCCCTAAAACCCTACCAAGCGCCAAAGTTTCGGGTTCTATTGCATACGGCACAAGCTTTGCTTTCTTGGCAATGGCGACGTACCTTTCCAAAACTTCTTTCTTGGCAGCGACCACTTGGACATTTATTTTATCTTTTTCTGTGAGGTCCGGATCCAGTCTCTGGTACGAAAGATTTATCTGATCAAGGGGTAGAGGAATATATTGCTCGGCTTCGTACTTAACAGCACTTTTAAGCTCTTTATCGCTCATAGCCGGAACCTTTATAACACGCATAAAAACCTGGCTTTCGTCTAGCCCCATTACGACGTGGGATGTCCCGAAATCCATTTCCTTAAAAAATTCGGCTATATGCTCTGCTATAGAGTCCAAATCTTCTTTTTTATCGGATAGAAAATTGACCTTTGGATTTTCGTAAGTGCCAATATTTGAGATTATCAGCCCTTCCTTACGTTTATCGAGCTCTACGGCTCTAAATGTGCTTCTTCCAAAATTTAAACCTACGATGGGCATATTAAGATTCTACTATCCTTTCAAGGCTCATACAAGACTGATTTATCACTATTTTTCGTCTATTTGTGTCACTGGGCGTAGCTGTTGGTAAGGTCGGAGGTTTCGCTGGTTTGAAGTAGGGCATAATCGAAAAAAGCCGGAGCCATCGGATCTGTTTTAAGAACAACGATATGTTTTACAGATCCCCCCGAATAACCACGGGCGTCCAAAATTATTCCTTGTCTGGGTATGGTTTGCCCGATAGCGGGTACTGCGTATAAAACAGCCTGCTCGTAGTAAGGTTTTATGCGCACGTATTCGGGAGTTCCCGTAGCTGTAATGGTAAAACAATTTGGATAACCGTGGTTAGCTCCTGCAGAATCAAATCCATTCTCACTATAAGAAGACGACACCGAATTCACCGCGAAAGAGTTTAGCATGGTGACCCCGGCCTCTTCGTAAATATAGGCAGCGTGTACCGAGGAAGCCCCGTACCAACAAATATCGAGAGGGGATCCAGAAGCATATCCTAAAAGATTAATTTGGCCCGCTTCACCGGACTCCAAATTCAACGAAAAAGGATCCGTGGTGTTTCCCGAATACTCCAACGACACATTCGCACTAACAATATTACCGTTGGGCTCAGTTATGCTGTAAGTACAGGCGTTTCCGCAGTTTCCAAATGCTATATATTCTTCCAGCGTTTCGTTCGGGACGACAAGAAGACGTTCTATTATCGCCTCTGCGGCCTTGAGAGCTTTCACACTATCGTCTGTCCTAACCAAACCTTTAAACGCACTTATAAAACGATTTGAGATGGTTATACCTATCGTAGTTGAAACAATCATTAAAAAGACCATTACCACAAGAGTCTGCCCTGAATTGTTTTTAAAAATTGAAAAGTCTTTCATATCGATAGAACTTAATAGTTTCTGGGAGAAACCACATTTATAATGTCCGCGTATTCGTGGCTGTTCCCCAGAGCAGGTGTGAATCTGATATGCATCATTACTGTTTGCGGGGCAACTTCTCCTACCACAGAAAAACAATTGCCTCCGTATGATGGACACGAAACGAGTATGCCGCTGATCCCGTCGGTGTTAGTTAGAGGTGTGATTGTGGTAGGAGAATACTCTACCTGTAAAATATTCCCATAAACCCGGTATGTGACACTCACACCATCTTCTTTCTGTATAACAAGAGCGTTAGTATAACCCACAGGACTCACACCTTCAGAACTTCTTATCTCGCGTTCAAGCTTTAAACCCACAAAATTTGCTTGTTGCTCAACTTCATTTTTAATCTGAGTTTTATTGTAACTGCGGACAAGAGAAACCAATATGTCGCTCGTCACTCCGATTGAGATTCCAAGCAGAGCAATTACTACCAATAGCTCCACCAAAGTGAAACCGCTGTCTTTTCTTTTAAGATTAGGTTTTCTATTCATTTTTGTTGCCAATTCGTAAGGTCAGAATATACAAAAGTTTTTTTGTTCTGGCCGCCTATGTCCCAGTCCGACTGCACGGTCACGTGGATAACCATGTTACCGGGTTCAGCCGTAGTAAAAAATCGGGTACTTATGGCAGTGGCTCCCGCCATAGTTACTTTCTGACCGGGCTTTACTACACCTAAAGTAGGCATAGTTACATAACACCCGCTCGGAGGGGCACATCCTGTCACCGCAGAAACAAAATCTACCCAAACACTTCCATCTCTATAGGCACGGAGCAATTCCATTTGCGTGTTGGCTGCTTTTGTACCTTCCATCAATAATGTACTCTGCAGAGATGTCCTTAGTGAAAACAATGTAAGGGAGAGTAGGGAAGTGATGACTACGACAGAAATCCCCAGCGCGGCTATGACCTCAACCAGTCCTAACCCATCTTGTTGTTTAATAATTTGCTTCATATTTTTTAATTTGCGTTTTTAATTAAACCGGCACGGTTGATAAAAATATCTTTCGAGACTGTGCTGGAAGTATGAAAGAGCCTGATAGTGGTGTTCGGGATGGGCGTCATAACAGCACCGATTCTTTCCAGCACCGAACCGTCCTCCATACTAAATAAAAGGCAATGCACGCCGGACGAAGAAATGGAAACATTGACCGGAAGCTCGGTAGTTTGTTGGAGTGACGTGCCCGGATCGGTGGTCAAACAAGTACCGGACGAAGTTAGATAAAAACTGTAGGCTGTATTATATCCCGTCGTGGATGAATAAGAGACCGCCCAATACCGGGCGGGAACTCCGTTCAGGATTGAATCAGAACCTGTTCCTGTCAACGCCCTATTTTGCAGGCTCCTCAAGTCACTCTTCAAATTCTCCTGGGCCTGCTTCAAAGTTTGGTTTCTCGTGTAAGATGAAAAAGACGGAATCACTATTCCTGACACTATTGCTAAAATCGAAACAACGATCATCAACTCTACCAATGTAAATCCTTTATCAGCTGGGTGGGGCAGTTTCATATGTAAATACTATCACAAAAATTATAGCGTAATCAGCAGTAAGTTTGTCCCCAATTCATATTTGAGAGGATCGTTTCCACCGTCCTCCGATGCTTTATCCAAGAGCTGTTCAAGGCGTGTGCTTACTTCGTAATCAACGTTATTGTGAAAATATTCATAATGATAAGTAGCGTCGTTTACAGGGTCGGTGGGATATCTTGAAAAGTAATCCGAGAGGTCAACCGGCACCCACCCCGATAGGGCCGAGTACAAATCAGGCGAACCTGCCGGAAGATAGTTACTGGAGTACAAAAAATTTTCTAATCCCGGGTATCGACCGTAATCCAGCCTATACTCGTTTATCGCTCGATCCAGTGTTGAGATGTCCGATAATCTTTTGTTATCTCTAGCTTTTCCTTTTGAAGAAACCGGTGATATTAGAGAGATAGTAACACCTATAAGTATGAGCAAAATTGCCATAACAATAGTAATTTCCAGGAGAGTAAAACCGTTGGATTTAGAATTCCGTTTCATTTTTAAAAGGGGTTTTGAACGGCGTGACAATTAGTGGTACAGCTACTACACCCGTAGGTAGTGCAATTACTTACTTTGTTACAGGGTACATAATCCACGCTGGTTGTTTCCATTTTAGCTACAAGTACGTAGTTGCTGCCGCCACTTCTGTAGTAGTATCCAAAATTATTCGTGCAGGAAAATGTTGCAGAAAAACCGTTAGGGTCAACAGGGAGTGTGCCACTATAGTAACTGGATAGGGGGGCGGCGAGCGCCGCAGGAACTGTCATCCAACCGGCGGGAGTAGCGGGGTAATTACGAAAATCAGCAAATCTAAGCTCCAAAGCCGTTTGGATCTTTTTTAAGTCAGCCACCCTTATAGCATCTCTTGAACGGGCTCTCAGTTGAGCAGGATTTATGACTGTTATTACCAATCCGCTAAGTATTCCCACAACTGCCATCACTATCATAATTTCTACAAGGGAGAAACCTTTTATTTTACGTCCATTCAGAAATAAATTATCCATATATTAACAATTAACAAAGCCCCGCCGGAGCGGGGCAGGTGTCCTTATAAAGCTAAGCAATTAGCGTTTCCGCTTGTAGCTGATGCAGTACCTTGTGTTACGTTATAGGAACAGCTGAAAACACACGGGTTTGTCCCGGAGGCTGTACCAGTCACAACAATATTCGGGGGTGTGCTGTAATTAATCCCGTATACCGAGCCCGTAGGGTTACCGTTAGGTTGGGTAGCACTAATACCTTCGAAAGTTATACAAGCGACCTCGGGGTTAAGTCTGGTAGCGGCACAGGCCTGCATCGCGTAACAAACCTTATCCGTGTTTGCGCGCATAACTGTCTCAGCTGATCTTCTTCTTACCTGAGCCGGATTGATAACTGCGATAACAATACCTGATAAAATACCGATGATCACAATAACGAGCAAAAGTTCAATAAGCGTAAAACCAGAAGCATCTATGAGCTGAGGATTTCTCTTAAATAATCGTCTCATCTGCTTCTCACCCCCCTCCTTCTATCTAATCCAATTCTAGATTTTAAAATCAATTTAGGCAGTATAAGCATTTTCTTACTAAATTATGACTTCGCACATAATCGGTGTCAATACGATTCCCTCGATTTAAAACTATTTCTGCACATTAGGGCACGTCGTTGTTAGAGAATAACGCGTAGTCAAAAAAAGACGGGGCAGTGTTAAAGGATCTATAAACAACTATCGCCTTTGTAGTACTAATATCTCCATCCTGAACCAGCTCTCCCCTTGAGTAGAGTCTGTACCCCTGTGTCGGGAGCGAAGTGGGATTCACGGGAACTACGGCTATTCTTGATCCCTGAAAAAAGGTTCTGACCCTGAGGCCCGTCATGCCTATGACAGTAATATCGTGGCAGTAGGGTAGGGGATATCCTTCCCGGACAGCTTCGCTTGTCCCGTCCGTAAATCCTGTAGAAGAGATGTTCGAAATAAAAGCGCTAACGGAGGTTTTCAAAAAATTCCGCTCTGTTACAGAGGGACCATATAAAATATATTCAACGGCAGCATTGGCGTTTTCCCAGCAGAGTCTAATTAAACTCATCCCCGTTATTTCAATATTTTTGGTCTGGTTTGGAGAAAGATCCACCGCATAGTAACTTGTACTCCCGATTATACCGGTGTGGTTAAAAGTTTGAGAACTCAGGACGGCTCTGGATTCGATTTCATCCGATGCAGCTTTTGTAAAATTCAGGATACAACGTGTGGAGTCACCCGCAATAGGAGTAAAACCCATTTCCGTACAATCCGGTGTTTTACTTGATAACCTATCTAAAAATCTGGTGGGTTGGTCCAGCAATCTGTCAATTCCGCCTTCTGCAGCAGCAAACACCCTTGTCGAAGTATCAGACCTGGGAGCCCGGGAGGACAACTGCAAAGTCCTGCTACTCAAAGCCACTCCTACAGATAAAGCGATAGTCAGGGCAACTAAGACAAATAAAAGTGCCTGTCCGTTATTATTTAATTTCCCAAACTGTCCTTTCATATTAGTTTCCGATTTCTCCCGCGTCGTCATCAAATTCATATTGAACGTCGAAAATTTCAAGTCCTGTTTCTACACCCCATCTCGAATTAAATTTGATGGATTTCGTTACACGATCGAGCGTACCCAATGGATAATGCACAACTGCCGATGGATACATGTTGTTGTTGAGGCCGAGGTCTCGCAATATCTGCAATCCTTTGCCTGATGCAGACCCCGATTTTGTACTAATTAACGACCCATAAAAGACGACCGGATTATCAGGAGAGGCCTCAGTATAGTTGCTGCCCACCTCGATACCGCTTGAAGAAATAATGATAGCTTCAATCTGAGGGGGCGTATCTATAGTGTAAGTCGAAAGGGGAGTGGACAAAGACGGATCTATCTTTACGTGAGCTCTCGTTATTATAACAACGTTTCCGGGGGACGTCGAAACTCCCAGTGGGGCTCCCGGTACTTCTATACTATTGATTGGCCTGTCTATGACAAGGGTATTGGAGGGGTTACCTTCTACATATACGAACGCCACTCTGGGTGAAATATTGCCGGTACGGACATAGCAAGTGGTTCCGATACAGGTAAGCAGACGGGTCGGTTTTGGGCTACAGTCGCCCAAAAATCCAGGACGATAATTTACATCCCCGGGGTAACACTTTGCACCAAAATACGTGTCTGTTGAAGTACCATAATACTGCGATTCCACCAGACCCAGATTTTGTGATAGAAAATAGTATTGCCAGGAGCTATTATTGAAATCCGCAATACTTATTTTATAAACATCAGGTCTGAGATAACCGCCCAAGTTCGTCATAACCTTTGCTCCCTCAGGAGCTTTAAGTTCTATTTTCTGGGAAGCGCTATCTTCAACACCGATGTTTTGAATAAAACCTCCCAACGGCCCTTCGGAAATGTCAGTTGAAAAACTCGACCCCCGGACGGACAAAGCATAAATATTGCTACCCAAACTACCCTCTTGAAGTTTGTTCAAATTCAGCATTCCCAAATAAAATCCGCTGTCTGATGAAGTTTCGGAGGTACACGGTCCCGTGTTGGTAAAACTCCCGGCGTAAGCATCGCCGTCTACGACTGCAACCCAGGGGTCTTTTGTCACCTTTGCCATTTGCATTGTAACGGTCTGAGATGCGACTGCTGTGTTCTGAGCAACCGTTGCGCAGGTCTGCAAAGTGGAATTTAGATTTGATTCAGAACATTTTATCCCATATGTCTGGCACATTCCGTCGGAATAGGTGGGACATACAGTTATTTGGGGCGGGGTCGCGGTGGAGTAGGGGACAGACAGGGTAATTTTGCCGTCCGTTCCTGTTGTATCCGTAAAAGTTTTATTATCTTCGGTCTGCGCTCCCCACACAGACACGGTTACACTTGCTCCGGCGAGATTTCGGACGGGTGTTGTTGGACAGGTGGTTGTGGAAGTGGGAATTTCCTGAACCGTAACCGTGATATCCGTCTTCATATTAACGGTGAACGCCCACTCTGCTGATGTACTGGTTTTTGCACCATTGTCAGCGATGACCCGCCATTTATATGTTTTGTTTGTCGTTGAATCCGCGGCGAAAGCACAGGTTGACGTAGGGTTGTCTACGGTACACACATCTTCCCACCCGGTACCCGGGTCGACCTGCACTTTATATTTCTTAGTTGTGTTCCCGTCGCAATTTTCGCCCCATCCTGACAGGGAATTCCAAGAAAGTGCCACGCTGGGTTTGTTTATAAGAATAGATCCGTTCGAAGGCGAGACCAATGTAACCTGCGAAGGAGCAGTCGTGGTACACCCGCCATTGTTACCGCCAACTCCAGCACATGCATAACAATATCCAATAGTTTCATAGTAGGCGCTTGTGGAACAATACGTGCATGTAGGTGGACCGGTCAAACAACACGCCCAGGTATCTTTGATACATTCATTAGTCGGAACATATCCGGCGACGGAACAACCGGTAGATGGACACCCGTTGGGACCTGCACAGCAATAAGTATTATTTTGACATTTATATTCATCGTAGGGCCCCCCGCCATCGCCTATATCTATACCGGTTTTTGTACAATCCCATTCTGCGCAGGTCGCTGCATAAATCGTTCCTTTATTAGTGAATATGGGGAGTGTAAGAATACCAAGAAGGAGAAAAATGTGAAAAAAACGTGTAAAAACTCTCATTAATAAGATGCTACATGAGGAAAAATTGGATGTAAAGAAACCGAGAACGAATAAATAACGCCGAGGTTATGTAAATGTAACCTCGGCGAGCTTAGGACACACACTAGTCGGTCGATATATCAAAATTCGGCTTAGTGTTGGCATCAAATTGAGGACAGTAGGGAAGTTTTGCCGAATCTCCTAAATAAACGGACGCTTCTGACCAACGATATTCTCTGGTTTTCTCCTCTATAAAAACACCGTCTTTGTAGAGTTTGGTTCCATAACCGGAAGCAAAAGCATCGTAAATCCACCCGCACACTTCCATAGGTGAAACCTTTTCAGCAGGTCCTTCCCATTCATCATACTTCATAAATTCGCTCAACAAAACGAGTGTTGGGTCGTCCTGAGGGAAGGTCGGGTCATACAACAAAAGACTTCCTGTTGTGGTCCAAAACAACCCCACTTCATTTTCGTCCCAAGCACCATAGTCACTTACGACAGTGGGGGTTGGAACTTCCGTAGGCAACGGAGTCGGAACAAGACTGGCAGTCGGAGTAAGCGTCTTTTCCAAAGTAGGGCGGGCCGGATTAGTCGCAACCTGTACTGCTGCTGTAGAAGAAGGTTCCGTAGCCCCTCTTGCCGAACAGGACATCATTAAGAATGATGCCAAAACAACAAACGAACCCACCAACAAGCGGATTTTCATTTCCTCTCCTCCTTATCGAATTCATCGGTTTAGATTTGAACTTACAGTACTCTTATCTGTCGGGATTTGTGCGTATTATAGCATTTATAAAAAAAAGGGGGGGGGGTTGTCTTGAAACCTGAAATTAAGAACCTTCGAGGATATTTGAAAATCATCTAACCCTGCGTACCAGTATACACACGGGGCCTGTTGCGTCGCAGTTCTCTGAAACACATTTCGCAATGTAAAGCACATCTCCAAGTTTAATTTCTTCAGCAATACCAAAATTCGATGACACAAACTCCATGTTAAGGTTCTTAAACAATGCTGTTTTTTCAGGAACGCACTCTAGCAAAAGTTCTTTAGGCGGGTAAAAATTATCCAGCGCTCCGGTTACTGTGTTACCGTTAACAGAGCTTACAACGTACCTATCGTATTTTTTCCCTAAATTCTCATCTATTTTATCGCCAGATGTTAAAAAGATTCCCTCCAACTCAGCCGCGACATTGTTCATTTTAGAAGAACCTGACACAACACCAACATCGGGATCTTCAACAAAGGCGGATTCGTGTATCTCAAAGGCGCTGTCCTCTGATTTGGTGTTGTTTATCCCGAACAGGTTATACAAAACTTCGGTATTCTTCGCAGTAAAATTCCTGATTAGAATCAGGAAAGTCAAAATACTTACTAACAAAAAAACAACAAAAATCCCGAGGAGCCTTTTCATACCTTTTTTCTCCACATACTTATTTTTACACAGAATGAAATTTCTATCAAAAGTACTAAATCCCGCATAGTACCACTATAGAGAAAAATGGGACTTCGGCATGAACTAACATGTCGGGGAAAGTCCTTAAACGCCCGAAAACCTTCCGACTTCCTCAACAACCTTGTCAGGATTCACCTCGGATTTTATCAAATATCCATCGGCTCCCAACTTAAAGGCTTCCTGAATGATGTGCTCACTGTTCAAGTTTGTAAGTACAATAACGGGCCCTTTTTTCAGCTCTGGCGTTTCCTTCAAATCTTTTAATATCTTTAGACCGTCTTTACCAGGAAGCATTATGTCGAGAAGCAAAATACTCCACTCGGAGTTTTTAATTTTGTCTCCGCCGACCTCTCCGTTAGGAGCCTGGTCAACTACATAACCCGCGTTCTGCAGGACTTCAGCGTAAATTGTCCTTATATCCTGCTCATCTTCAATTATTAATACTTTGTTTTTTGTATTATCTGGCATAAGTTATTTATAACACACCCTGCTATAGTCAACAAACGAATTTTCTAGTTTAATATACATAATGCCCGATAGAGTAGTAGAGATAAAGGAAAGTGAAATATTCAAGCTTATCGATAAAAACCGAGCGCTTGATGCTACCTATAAACTAGTCGAGACAATTTTAGAAACAACCGAATTCGATGAACTCACACAAAAAATTGCTGACATAATTCCTAATGCCCTCGGATACGAGTTAGGAATTTTGGCATTAATAGATCACAAAAGTAATGTTCTTAAAAAGATTTCTCTTTCCAGAGGTGTCGGCGATACTGATAAGCAGGCCCAACTCGAAGAATTCTTCGGAGAACTGACCATACCTTTCGGTTATGCAGATAATGTCTGCGTGCAAGCTGTTGAAACAAAAAAACAGATTGTCAGTCCCTACATGTGGGATGTATTCAAACCGACGATGACCAAACAACAAGCAGAAACTATTCAGGAAATTACCGGAACCAAATCTCACATCGTAACTCCGTTGTTTTCACACGATAAAGTTATCGGAACAATTATTGTCAGCCTTGCAAAGGAAGTTGATAAAGTGACAGATTTTGAAAAGGAAATGTTGAAAAAGTTTTCCGAAAGCGCGGGGGTAGCTGTAGAAAACTCAAAACTTTACACAAATTTAAAACGGGCAAAAGAGGATTTGCACAAAGCTTATGAGAACATGAAAGTATTAAACACTTTAAAAGATGAGTTCCTATCGGTCGCTTCGCACGAGCTCAGAACCCCGATGACAATAGTGAAAAGCTACCTGTGGATGTTAGAAAAGCAGAAAGCCGGCAAACTAAATCAAAAACAACTCGAGTATCTAAACAAAGCCCTGATAGGCACTCAAAGAATGATTTCGCTCATAAACGACATGCTTGATATTTCTAAATTCGAAAGAAAAAAGGTTTCATTTTCCATTACACAGATCAACCTGATAAACACAATTAGAGATGTCCTGTCTAACTTCGACATCAGGGTGGGGGAGAAAAATTTAAAGCTAGAGTTTCTCCCTCCCATGGGTGAGATTTTAGTCGACGCCGATCCTGACAAATTAAGAGATGTTTTCACAAACTTAATTGAAAATGCGGTGAAATTCACAAAAGAGGGGTCCATAACAATATCTATCGACGAGTACGAAGAGTTTTACAGAATTTCAGTCAGGGATACGGGTGCCGGAATAGACAAAAAAGACCTTCCTAAGCTCTTCCACAAGTTCGGAAGGATAGATAATAGCTACACAATTGCAACTGATTCCGGAGGTACCGGGTTAGGTTTGTATATTGTAAAACTTTACATTCACGGTATGGGCGGTATGGTGGGGGCAGATTCAGACGGTATTGGAACGGGAAGTACGTTTTGGGTAACTCTTCCGAAAAATAAAATTAAAAAGTTCGGAGTTAGCTTAAAGCAGGTTGAAATACCAGTTTAAAATTTCCGAACCCCACGCCAGGCAAATCAAGCTTCCCAAAATCAGAAATGGGCCGAAAGGTACAATACTTTTTAATGTTTTCTTTTTAGTCAGGATCAAGACAATGCTTACAACCGCCCCTATAAAAAATCCTAAAAAAACAGCTAAAAGATTATAAGGAAATCCGTTAACCAGCCCCACCAGTAAACCCAATCTTATATCTCCGCCGCCCATTCCTCTGCCACGGGTTATCCAAACTATTAACAGAAAAAATAAGGCTATGGCTATAGCGGAAATAAAATTAAAACCCAACCCGCGTAAGGCAACCCCAACCTGATTTTCAAAAAATCCTGCTCTGAGAAGATACCTACCAAAATCATCATTTTGCAACCTATTGCGGTATTCATATAAATTAAGGGCCGTTGACGATAAATGAAAAAGCGCAACAAAAACTATAGCCGGCAAAACTACTTTATCCGGAATTAGCAAGTATTTAAGATCGGCAAGTAAAAGGATCTCATAAAACGAAAACACGACGGACAAAAAAACAAAACCTACGAATACATCTCGTGAAAAAGTATTGAATAAAGAAAATCCGGATAATGACGCGGCAAAAACCAAAAATAGGCCGGACAAGATTTCAGAGAAGGGGTAGTACCAAGATAGCCGTGTCTGACAAAACGAACACTTTCCCTTCTGCATCAAAAAAGAAATTACGGGGATAAGATTCAGTGCTTTTAATTCCTTACCGCACTTATCACATTTTGAGCGATCGGAAACTATTTTTTCACCTTTAACAACGCGGTCGGAAACAAGATTCAAAAAAGAACCTATGAAGGTTCCGAAAATAAAAATAATTACGAGATTAACATAGCTCAATACCATTAGCAGATTCTCGCACTTTTTTCAGAATTGCACAACAAAAAAGGCTCTCGTAAGAGAGCCTTTCTCGTTGATTGCCGGCAACCAACTAAGGAAGTATTAACAAACTTGTACCGGATTCATAAGCATTTGGATTATTTCCACCATCAGTGCTCATCTTCAACAAATTGTCCTCGTGCTGCAATACTACGTTAACTTCAAAATCCGTTGCTGAGGATCCGAAAGTATAAACGTGGGCAACTGTGTTGACTGTGTCATTAACCGGATCGATTGGTAAAACAGCAACGAACCTGGAAAGTCCAACCTTTCCTGTGGGGATGGTATATTTCACCCAACCCAAACCGTCGAGGTCTCTGTCACCGGTGTCACTCGTACAATCAGCACAAGTTCCGGTCACGCCTAAGGCGATTTCCTGCTCTGTTAGGGCTAAGTTAATTGCTTTAGTCAAGGAGTCGATATCAGACAGTCTTTTTGCATCGTTTGATTTCATGATCATCGACTGAGGATTAATAGCAACCAATAAAGCACCCGCTAAGATACCGATGATTGCGATAACAACCAAAAGTTCAACTAGTGTAAAACCTTTTTGTTTTCTCATATTAGTTTTATCTTTTCACCTCCTCACTCAATAAAGTACAAACTAATTAAATAGACTGTGTAATCTGATAAATAGGCGTGATTATCGAGATAATCAAAAACCCTACCATAACACCCAGCATTACGAGTATGATAGGTTCAAGAGCCGCTGACAATCCTTTCACTTTGTTGTCCACCTCACCTTCGTAATAAGTTGCGACACGATCCAAAACTTCATCCATTTTTCCCGTTTCTTCGCCGACATTAGCCATTTGAGATAAAAGGGGAGGGAAATGCTCAGAAGATTTAAAAAAGCTGGACAGTGAAGTTCCTTTTTCAACCTGCTTGGCAGCTTTTAACACTTCCATCCTAAAGGTGGGGCTCGACATAACAGTTGAGACTATGCCTAAAGCCTCAACTATGGGTACCGCAGAATTTATTAGTAAAGCGAGGGTTTTGCTAAATTGAGCAAAGTCTTTGTCCTTATTAATCTTTCCAAAAACAGGGAGTCTCATTACAAGCTCTGCACTGTAATACTTTCCTTTTTCACTTTTCGAATAGTACCTAATGACAAGAACCAGCGCGACTGTAGCGATGGTCAACAATATAATATTTTTAACCATGAAGTCAGACGTTGTGATCATTAACTGTGTCACAACTGGAAGTTCAACATCCATGCTTTTGTACATTTCCGCCAACTGTGGAATAACAAAGACCATTAAAACCACGAACACACCGACCATTGCAATCATAACAACCGCGGGGTAGATCATCGCCCCTTTAAACCTTGCGTTAAGATCCCGTTGAGCCTCCATATTATCGGCTAATCTTTTTAAAATGACATCCATTTTTCCGGAAGATTCTCCTGCTTTAACCAAGGCCTGGTATGTAATCGAAAATACTTCAGGGTACCTTCCAAGGGCAGTAGAGAGAGAAGCGCCCCCCTCAACATTTCGTAAAATATCGTAAATGACTTTTTTAAAATTTTGACTTTGAGTCTGCGAAGCCAACACTTCCAACGCACGCGATATAGGAAGTCCTGCTGAAATCATCGTCGAAAACTGCCTTGTAAAAGTTACGACATCTCCTGTGGAAACACCACGGAAGTTCAGAAACGTATCAAAAATTGTTTCCTTCTTCTCCGAAATGGAAATAACATACATCCCCTGTCCTTTTAAAAGGGACACGGCGAGATCTTTGGTTCTTGCGTCAACAGTTCCATCAACTGTCTTTCCTGCCATGTTTTTAGCCGTGTATGTGTATATTGCCATTTTTACTTCACCATCTTGGAGTCTATTAAACGCCTAAAATCTTCAGGTCTTAATGTGTATTTAATTCCTTCCTGAAAATCTACCAAACCGTTATTGACCAGGTAAGCTATGGATCTATCTAAGCTGACCATCCCCACCTGAGAACTGGTATTAATAATATTATCTATCATGTGAGCTTTTCCCTCACGTATTAAGTTCTTTACAGCGTCGCTTCCAAGCATTAGCTCTATCGCCGGAACTACACCTTTAACAGGGGAGGGTATTAATCTCTGTGAAACAACAACCTCCAGTACCTGGGAAAGTTGAACTCTTATTTCGTTCTGTTTTTCTGATGCAAAAGATGAAACAATTCTTTCAACAGTTTGAGAAGCGGAGTTTGTGTGCAGTGTAGCAAAAACCAAGTGGCCTGTTTCTGCAATTTCCAATGCAGAAGATATTGTTTCAGAGTCTCTCATTTCGCCGATTAGTATAACGTTAGGATCTTGTCGTAACATGGATTTGAGAGCAATCGTCCAATCATGTGTGTCCAAAAACATTTCTCTCTGTTCAACCAAAGACTTCTTATTTGCAAAGATATATTCAATAGGATCTTCTACGGTAAGTATATGCTCGGCGCGGTTCTCGTTTATCTTATCTATCATTGACGCAATGGTGGTCGATTTTCCATGTCCGGTAGGACCGACGACCAATATTAACCCCGATTTTAGCTCGCACAAATTCAACAAGTACGGCGGGAGATTTAATTCCTCGAAGGAAGGCACCGACATAGGTATGTGTCGCAAGGCAGCTGATGGATAACCTTTTTGGAAAAAAGCATTAACTCTGAATCTGGCTTTTACTCCAAGAGCAACAGAAAAATCCAGTTCCTTGTTTACCTCCAGCACTTCTCTTTGTTGGGTGTCTAATATTTGCGAAAGAAAATATTCGACGTCATCAACCGTCAGTACATCAAAATCCTCGAGTATGGAAAGGGCCGTTTTAATCCTCACATACGGTTTACTCCCCACCGACACATGCAAATCCGACGCGTTCAACGACACGACTCTTTCTAATAATTGTGTAGCATTAAGTTTCATACGTTATTTATTTCTCTCCTACTTTTTAACAATTACAAATATGCGCATACTTTTATTACTTCGCGACTCTCAACACCTCTTCGAGAGTTGTTATGCCTTCGACAATTCGGAGGTAACCATCCTGGAGAAGAGTAAGCATGCCTAACTTAACCGCGGTTTCGTGAATTTTGCTCGATGGAGCATTTTCAAGAATCAAGCGTGAAATATCTTCTGTCATGTAAAGAAGTTCGTAGATACCAATTCTTCCTCTGTAACCGGTGTTACTACATTTTGGACAACCTTTACCGTGCCACAGAGTAAGTTTCTCTTTACCGCTAACATTTTTTAAAATTTTAGATATCTCTGGATCTCTGGCCAACAGTGTCTTATTTTCCGAAATCTCGTCTACAATTTTTTTCACACTTTCCTGAACTTCTTCGGGCGGTTCGTATTCTTCTTTACAGTCCACACAAATTTTTCTGACCAATCTTTGTGCAAGTATTGCGTTAACGGTCGAAGCGAGTAAGAAATTTTCGACGCCCATATCCAGTAATCTGGGGAGGGCACCTGCAGCTGAGTTTGTGTGCAGAGTAGACAAAACCAAGTGGCCTGTTAGAGCAGCGTGAACTGCAAGTTCAGCCGTATCACCGTCGCGTATCTCGCCGACCATGATGATGTTGGGGTCTTGTCTTAGGAAAGATCTAAGACCGTCGGCAAAATCCAGACCAGCCTGGGGGTTGACCTGAACCTGATTTACCCCCGGCACCCGTATTTCTACCGGATCTTCAAGCGTAACAATATTAACGCGGACGGTGTTGAGTTTACTTAAAGCAGACGCCAGGGTAACAGTTTTTCCTGAACCTGTGGGGCCTGTTACCAAAAGCATTCCGTTCGGTTTCAAAGAAGCTTCTTCAAATCTTTTTAAAGTGGAACCGCGCATACCGAGGTCGCGGAATGAAAAAACAGTTCCTTCCTCTTTGAGCAACCTGATAACAACTTTTTCACCGTAAATAGTGGGTAGGGTAGAGATTCTCAGGTCGGTTTCACTTTTTCCTACCTGAACTTTAAAACGTCCGTCCTGAGGAACTCTTTTCTCATCGATCTTCATTGAAGCCAGAATTTTTATTCTCGCAATAACTGAGTCGTGCATTTCTTTCGGAAGTTTTCTTTTTTCTTCCAAAATACCGTCGACTCTATACCTTAAGCGGGAACCATCTTCACCGGGCTCAATGTGTATATCCGAAGCTCCTATCTTAACGGCTGTCTCTAATATCATCGAGACGATTCTTGCAATAGGTGCGTCGCGTAAAGTAGCGTCAGTTATTTCACCACCGCTCTCTTCGATTTTTAAAGTGGTCTCGGTAATTTCCTGTAAAGCAGCTGTGATTTCCTCGCCTAATTCTTTTCCTTTTTGCTCTTCGAGAACTTTCTCGATTGTTTTTTCGGTGGTTATATAAGGAACAATTTTGTATCCTGTCTTTCGTTCTATAAAATCAATTGTCTGAAGATCGAGAGGGTCGATCATCGCCAGGGAAAGTTTATTTTCTTTTAATTCAAAAGGAACAAATCTGTATTTTTTGGCGACGTTTAGAGGAACAAGATCCATTAAACTAGGATCTACCTGCTCAACTGTAAGGGTAATAAAGGGAACATTGTAAACCGCACCTAAAGCCTCAGCGAAATCCTCGGCTTTAACATAACCCCGGTCTTTTACAACCTGCTCAACACTTTTGCCGGTGTTTACGTTTTCAAATTTGATAGCAGCAAGCTGATCCGAGTTTATCAGCTTTTTTTCGTACAAAACGTCTGCGACTGTTTTAACTGTATCTGTTTTTAACATAGGGCAGCAAACTTATTTCTACTTAAATATGTTAACAACTTGCCACAATGTCCGCAATACTTCTTTTAGGCACAACGTAGAAAAGGTCCGATACAAAGTCAGGCACGTTGTCCTCCATTAAAGTATAATCTTCCTATGGGAAAAGCGGTACTCATCTACGGGGGAACATTTAAAGATAGGGTAGAGACCTTAAAAAAGCAGGGTGTTTTACAAATGGAAAACCGGAGTAATCCGGACTTTATGCTAGTGGAGAAGGAAGCAGAGAAAAAGAGTATCGGTGTTGATTATTCACGTAAAGTTAAAAAGTTCTTGCAGGAAAAACCTTTGAGTGAGGAAAAGAAAACTGTAGTTATACCAAACTCGGAACTCTTAACCCCCGAAGCTCAAAACGCTTTATTAAAAATTCTGGAAGAGCCCCCTAAGTACGCCGAAATTTTCCTTCTTTCAAAAACCGAGAATTCACTTCTTGAGACGGTAATCTCCAGATGCGTAAGAAAACGCGCCTTCTCTTCAGAAGAACTTGAAAAAGAGGCTTCGGGAATACATGAGATATTGAGCATGAGTCCGGGGCAGCGACTGGATAAAGCAAAAGAAATATCCGAAACGGAAAAAGAAGAAACCGTGGAAATTATGGAGAAATGGGTACGCGAATTACATCTTACAACACGGGGGGAAACCGTAGCTTTACAAATAAAAAAAATACTACAAACCAAAAAAAACCTCGAGGGGACTAATGTGAACCAGCGACTGGCATTAGAAGCCCTTTTGCTTGATATGTAGGCAAAAAACGCCTGAAAACTGTTGAATTAACCTTCCTACTGATATACAATACTAGGGTTATGGCTAACAACTACGATAATTACAGCTCCGACCAAATACAGGTTCTTGAAGGACTCGATCCCGTCAGAAAAAGACCGGGGATGTATATTGGTTCCACCGGACAAGAGGGACTGCATCATTTAATAACCGAGGTTGTAAATAACTCAATGGATGAAGCCATCGGAGGTTTCGCTAATCATATCAAACTCGTTTTTACCGAATATGGTTCCGCAATAGTTTACGATAACGGACGCGGTATTCCTTATGATATTAAGAAAGGCTACGGCGTAAGTGCGCTGGAACTTGCCTACACAAAATTACACGCAGGCGGAAAATTCGGCGGAGGGGGGTACAAAGTTTCAAGCGGATTGCACGGCGTAGGAGCTTCCGTTGTTAACGCACTGTCAAAGTGGTGCAGGGTAGTGGTCAAAAGAGGCTCGGATACAGTTATACAGGAGTATGAAAACGGCGGCCACGTAGTAAGACCGGTAGAGAAAATAGATATCTCGAAACCAAAAACAATATCAAAACTTAAATCTGCGCCGTGGGGTATAGATCTTTCAACTTTTGATTATGAAACCGGCACTGTGGTGGAATTTATGCCTGACGAAAAGATTTTTGAAACTACTAACTTCGATTTTAAATATTTTTTAAACCAATTAAGAGAATACGCCTACCTTACTGCAGGTATAAAGTTCGAGCTCGAAGACCACAGAACCGGTCAGCACTATACCTATCATTTCGAGGGTGGGGTAAAGGCGTACTTAACCGCCTTAAATAGAAATAAAACAGTATTAAACCCGACCGTCTATCACGTTAAAAAGGACTACGATGACGTAACAGTCGAGGCAGCACTACAATACAACGATTCGTTCACTGAAAACGTGCTGACTTTCGCAAACCATCTTAAAAATTCCGAAGGCGGGACCCATTTAACCGGCTTTAGAACCGCATTGACCAAATGCGTAAATGACTACGCGAGAAAAGCCGGTTATCTAAAGGAAAAAGACTCCAATTTGTCCGGAGATGACTTGAGGGAAGGACTTACCGCGATAATCTCAGTATCACTTGATTCCGCCTCACTGCAGTTTGAAGGTCAGACCAAAGCTAAGTTGGGCAACACAAACGTCAGAGTTGCTGTGGAATCAGTCATTAAAGATTCGCTTGAAACTTTTTTCAATGAAAATCCCAAGGACGCCCAGACAATAATAGAGAAAAACATCCTTGCACTTAAAGCCCGAATGGCAGCCAAAGCCGCGAGGGATACAGTTATTAGAAAGACGGCTCTCGAGGGCAGCGGTGTCCTTCCCGGAAAATTAGCCGACTGCTCTAAAAAGGATGCGGAAAAAACTGAGATATTTATCGTCGAGGGAGACTCGGCGGGAGGATCAGCAAAACAGGGTCGAAACAGGGAGTATCAGGCCATTCTACCTATATTTGGGAAGATTCTGAACACAGAAAGAGCTCGTTTGGATAAAATAGTTGACAGTGACAAGTTTAAAGCCCTTATTATCGCCATAGGTGCGGGGATAGGGGAGCAGTATAATCCGGCCAAGGTCAGATACGGAAAAATAATACTAATGGCAGATGCCGACGTCGACGGAATGCACATTGTGTCCCTTTATTTAACATTCTTTTACAGACACATGCCTGAGCTTATACAGGAAGGACATATTTACGTCGCGGTGCCTCCTTTATATAAAGCTGTGTGGGGAAAAGAGAAGAGGTACCTTTTTGACGACAGGGACAGAGAAAAATTCTTAAAAACTCCCGAAGGACAAAAGGCGGTAACACAAAGGTTTAAAGGTCTGGGAGAGATGAATGCCGACGAACTATGGGAAACTACAATGAACCCCGAAACAAGACGACTTAAACAGATAAATGTCGAGGACGCTTCTAGAGCCGACGAGGTTTTTACAATGCTTATGGGCGAAGAAGTGGCTCCCAGAAAAAGATTTATTCAAACACACGCTAAACAGGCAAATCTGGATATTACATAAACCCCAAAGTTAGTTTATACTTTTTTCAAAATACTATCCCGAAGATTGAAGGAGAGAATGATGAGTGATTTGCAGGCAATTACAACTTGCCGTATAGGCGCGCCGGTGACGGAGAAAGTAGCTACCGACAACCTTAAACACCTGGTGAAAATTCCTGTAACACTTATTTCAGCGATTCAAACCAAGGAATTTCTTTTTTACATCCAGGCATCCAAAACGGACAACACGTGGGAACTTCACCGCCCGACTTTGGAAAAGATTAGGGTACAAATAATGGACGAGGGTTTCGAACCGGAAGATTTTAATTTTGAGCTCTTCAAGTGCCGAGTGAAAAACTTCCTTAATTGAAACTACATCTGCCGCTTCCTCCCGGCTCGGGCCCAAAAAATAAAATTTTTGGGCCCTCTTCTTTTCCAAGCCACTAAATTTCATCCGGCTTAAGTGCCGGAAACCTTACGGTGTACACACCGGGAACCGCATAATACAAGCAAAATAAGGTTGACAAACAAACTTGTAGGCGGTTAAAATTCTCCTCATGATTGGATTAAAAGATTTCTCAACGTTTGAAGTTGCAAGTTTGTTCGGTGTTTTGGGTATAGCTCTTCTAGGGCTTTACTACGCATTCTATCTGAGGCGTCAAATTTTAAGCATAGCCTTGCCGGGAGGCAAAATGCAAGAAGTATGGAGCGGCATTAAAGAGGGGGCCGAAGCATACTTAGCATCACAATGGAAGATCATCCGTAATATGATCGGCGTACTTGTAGTTGTGCTGTTTCTCAGCGTATGGGTCGTGCAACCTTCTGCCGAAGCTACAGAATTATTCGGTGCAAACGCAAAAATTATCATCGCGGTAGGACGCGCGGTGGCGTTTTTAGCCGGAGCAATGTTCTCAGCAATGGTCGGCCGTCTGGGGATGAGAATGGCAATAGATGCGTCCATTAGAGTCGCCACTCTCGCGTCTAAAGAAAAGGCGCCGGAAGCTCTAAAAACCGCTTACCGTGCAGGTACCGTTACGGGAATGCTTACTGACGGACTTGGGTTGCTGGGCGGAACTTTAATTTTCATACTCTTCGGAAAAGCAGCTCCCGACGCATTATTGGGATTCGGCTTCGGAGGTACTTTGCTTGCTCTATTAATGAGAGTCGGTGGTGGTATTTACACCAAAGCTGCAGATGTGGGTGCTGACCTTGTAGGAAAAGTCGAGGCAGGTATACCTGAGGACGACCCAAGAAATCCTGCAGTTGTCGCTGACTTGGTCGGAGATAACGTCGGAGACTGCGCAGGAATGGCAGCAGACATTTTCGAAAGCTACGAAGTTACTATAGTGTCATCATTAATTCTTGGATTGGCCTTATCATCTATAACAGGATCCGTAAAATGGATAGTTTTTCCTTTAATAGTTAGAGGAATCGGGGTATTGAGTTCTATAGTAGGAACCGCATTTGTTAAGAGCAGAAACAACGAAAACCCGTTACATACTATTAATAGAGGCTTCTATACGTCGGCTGCAATGTCCGTTGTCTTATTCGCTGTTCTTGCGCAGTTCTATATGCATGAGTGGAGAGCGTTCGGTTCAGTCGTTATCGGCGTTATTTTAGCTATCGTCATCGATCACATAACGGGTTACTTTACTGACGGTGCCTATGCGCCTGTTAAAAAGATTGCTGAACAAACTAAAAGTGGAGCAGCCACAACAATACTTTCCGGTCTTTCAACGGGTATGGAGTCCAGCGTTTGGTCAGCCCTCGTCATTGCATTAACAATAGTCGGGGCGATTGCAATTTATTCGGGATTCCCCGCCGTATACGTTTTGTACGGGGTATCGCTAACCGGTATCGGCATGTTAACTCTTACCGGCAACAATGTTGCTATGGACTCGTTTGGCCCTATATCTGACAACGCGGGGGGTATCGGGGAAATGGCAAACATTGATTATAAGGGGCAGGCTATTTTGGCCCGTCTTGACGCAGCAGGAAACACCACAAAAGCTATTACTAAAGGTGTGGCTATAGGAAGTGCGGTTATCGCAGCAGTTTCATTATTCGGTTCTTTTATAACTGACGTTGAAAAAGTAAGACCCGGAACTTTGTCCGGCGGTATTAGAGTATCCGAACCTCTGGTCTTCGTAGGACTTTTGATCGGCGGTGCTTTACCATTACTATTCAGCTCCCGTCTAATCGACGCTGTTTCGCGTGCAGCCTCAACAATTATTGCTGACGTGAGAAGACAGTTTAGAATTCCCGGCATATTAGAGGGCACTGTAAAACCTGATTACGCTACAACCGTAGCCATCTGTACAAAATCGGCTCAAAAGGAATTACTTCCCATAGCTCTTTTGGCTGTTTTAAGTTCGGTGCTGGTAGGACTTTTATTCGGGGTCGAACCTCTCGGAGGTTTCCTCGCCGGTTTGATTTTGTCAGGACAACTGCTCGCAGTATTCATGTCCAACGCGGGTGGTGCCTGGGATAATGCTAAAAAATATGTTGAAGAAGGTAATTTCGGAGGTAAAGGTTCTGAAGCTCACAAGGCCAGCGTCGTGGGAGACACTGTAGGAGATCCGTTGAAGGACACCGCAGGTCCTGCTCTCAATCCTTTGCTCAAAGTCATTAACCTGATTTCGGTTATCATAGCTCCTCTTTTGGTCATGAGTATTAACCCGTTTGTTAAATACGGGTTTGCTGCTGTTATATTGGCAACGCTCGCCTGGTTGCTTTTCTTTCAGAAAAGTGACTCTAAAAAGGCAGCTTTTGCTCAGGAGTAATTAGGTCACAACAGCTTTCGTGAAAGACCGCGCCCGGCGCGGTCTTTCTTTTTCCTCAAACAACCCGGCTCCGGCAAACCATTTGCGGCGTTTTTCCCTTTATAGCACTAAAAAAGGGGTAGAAAGACAACCGAAAAAGTGTTAATATTATTTAGTTATGGCCAAGAAAACAGACGAAATAACTCAACTAACTCAGGAGGAGCTGGATGAAAGAATAATCAAAACCGAAATTACGGATGAGATGCAAAGTTCATATCTGGACTACGCAATGTCGGTTATCGTCTCCAGAGCTTTGCCTGACGTCAGGGACGGCCTCAAACCGGTGCAGAGAAGAATAATATACGCAATGCAAGACCAGAACATGACTGCTTCAACCAAATTCCATAAGTGCGCGGCTGTTGTAGGAGAAGTCTTAAAAAAGTACCACCCTCACGGCGACACCTCGGTTTACGAAGCTCTTGTAAGAATGGCTCAGGACTTCAACCTGAGATACCCCCTGGTTTCCCCCCAGGGAAACTTCGGAAGTATTGACGGGGATCCGCCGGCAGCCATGAGGTATACAGAGTGCAAGCTTCAAAAGATTTCCGAAGAACTGTACTCCGACATAGACAAAGAAACCATAGCATTCGTAATGAATGACCTGCAAAACTACGAACCTACCTATTTACCCAGTCTTTTACCCAATTTGTTGCTAAACGGCGCGGCAGGTATTGCCGTAGGTATGGCAACAAACGTGCCTCCCCATAACCTTACCGAAGTTATTGAGGGCATAGAGCTTTTAATTGAAAAGGCTTTGGAAATAGGCGACAAACCCGAAAAAGGTGCAAAAGAAAAAATCGCCAAGCTTAATTTCGAGTCATCTGCCAACGTCGAAGATCTCGTAAAGATAATAAAAGGACCTGATTTCCCGACAGGCGGAACGATTTATGATCAAAAAGAAATAATACAGATGTACGCAACAGGGAAGGGTAGGGTAGTGACCCGCGCGACGATGGGGGTAGAAGAAGGAAAAGGCGACAAATTAAAGCTCGTGGTGACCGAAATTCCTTATATGGTCAACAAATCGACCTTAATATCCAAAATCGCCGACCTGGTAAAAGACAAAAGGATAGAGGGAATCTCTGACTTAAGGGACGAATCCAATAAACAGGGAATAAGGATTGTCATAGAACTCAAAAAAGAAGCAGTGGTAAAGAAAATACAGAATCAGCTTTATAAATATACTCAACTTCAGAACACTTTCAACGCAAATTTCGTTGCTTTACTGGACAACGAACCCAAGCTCATGACCCTCAAAATGATATTAGAGGAGTTTGTGCGACACCGACAGCAAGTAGTGGTCAATAGAACAATTTTCTTACTCAAGAAAGCTCGTGAAAGAGAACACATTCTGCAAGGTCTGAAAATTGCGCTGGATAATCTCGATGCTGTCATAGCACTCATCAGGGCAAGCAAGGATGCCGAGGTTGCAAAGCTGGGATTAATGAAAAAGTTCGGACTTTCAGAAATCCAGGCTCAGGCCATACTGGACATGCAGCTAAGAAAACTGGCCGCACTGGAAAGACAGAAGATAGAAGACGAATTAAAACAGATAATCGCCACAATAGAAGACTACGAAGACCTGTTAGCCTCACCGGAAAGAATCATAGACGTAGTCAAAAAAGAGCTTTCCGATCTTAAGCAAAGATACGGAGATAAAAGAAAAACTATCGTGGTTAAAGGAATGGTGGGGGAGCTTTCTGATGAAGATCTTATAATCGACGAGCCTTGTATCGTTACAATAAGCGAAAGCGGCTATATTAAAAGACTTAAAGAGGACACGTACAAGAAACAGGGTAGGGGAGGAAAAGGAGTAGTCGGGCAGGGATTGAAAGAAGAAGATAGCGTAGACACAATCAGAACCTGTTCCACACATGACTGGGCTCTGTTCTTTACGAACACCGGGCGCGTTTACAAGATGCGCGTGTGGGACATACCCGAATCCTCCAGAACAGCCAAAGGCACACCACTGGTCAACTTTTTAAGCACCACGCAAAGCGAAAGGATTGAGGCCTTCTTAACCGTAACTACAGCCGACATGTCCGGAGAAAAAGGCTTTGTATTCTTTGTAACGGAAAAAGGTGTCGTTAAGAGAACCGGTATGCCGGAGTTCTCAAATATCAGATCCTCGGGAATACTGGCCATAAAGCTCGGGGAGGGAGATAATCTCGCCTTTGCCGGAATCACTTATGGTGAAGACGACGTCCTTATCACCACAACTATGGGACAATCAATAAGATTTAGTGAAAAAGATGTAAGAGACATGGGCCGGGCAGCGGGAGGTGTTACGGGTATAAAACTATCTAAGGGAAACGACAAAGTCGTAGGTTCGGTGATAATTCCAAAGAATGCCAAGAACATAGACCTCCTCGTCGTATCCGATAAAGGATACGGAAAGAGGACGAAGACGGGCGAGTATAAAACACAGAGTAGGGCAGGATCCGGAATATTAACATACAAAGTAACGGATAAGACCGGCCACCTGGTTAGCGCCAGAGCAGTAAACACGGGTAACGGGTCGGACGTCCTCCTGGCTACCTCCAGTGGGAAAGTCCTAAGAATAGGGGCTAAAAACGTACCTGTATTGGGCAGAGCAACGCAGGGCGTCAGATTAATAAAACTTGACTCGGGCGATACCTTAACATCAGCTGCAGTATTGGATGAATCACTTGAAGAAATCACCGAATAATTTATCCTGAACGTGTGAGATTTCCTGAAAACTTTCAAATAGAAAAAGAGTTATTCCTGTCAAAGGGGTATAAATACATAGCAGGCGTCGATGAAGTGGGTAGGGGACCCCTGGCAGGTCCTTTGGTTGTAGCTGCAGCGATTTTGGATGTAGAGAAAATGCTGGGGATAGAAGATGCCCTCATCAATAGGATTAACGACGTCGAATACATATATAAGACAGACTACAAAAATGTAACTGACAGCAAAAAAATTTCACCAAACAAACGTAGCAAAACAAATGAATTTATCGTGCAAGAATGCATTTCTTTCTCAATTGCCGAAATAGACAACGAAACAATCGACAGGGAAGGAATGTCAATTTGCATCTCCCGGGCTTTTGAAAAGGCGGTTGCCGGCTTGAAAATATCACCTGAGTTCGTCATTACAGATGCAGTAAAGATAAACACAATAGAAAAAGACCACCAGCTAAACATAATCGCGGGAGATCTAAAAAGTATTAGTGTCGGGGCAGCTTCTATAATCGCCAAAGTTTATAGGGATAATTTGATGGTGAAAATGGATAAAAAGTTTCCTCTTTACGGCTTTTCTTCCCACAAGGGATACGGAACTCGCAGGCATATCGAAGCGTTAAAATTACACGGTCCGTGCGAAATTCACAGAAAAAGTTTTGAGCCCCTCGCTTCTTTCCTACATACTTGCTGATCTTTTTTTCCTGACGTAACATAATGGTTGTGTATTTAAACGACCTGAGAACAGCTCTCAGCTACGACGACGTTTTATTAGTACCCAAGACCTCTTCAATAGGGTCGAGAGGGGATATAAATCTTAATACCCGTATATCCGAAAAACTCGAACTGTCCCTTCCATTAATTTCTACAAATATGGATTCAGTGACAGGGGTAGAAATGGCGGTGGGGCTGGGGAAACTCGGGGGACTGGGCATTTTACCCAGATTCGACGCTCCCGAAGTTCAGGCTGAAAAAATTTCTAAAATAAAAAGCGCCGGGGTTTTAGCTGCAGCCTCGCTGGGGTGCAAAGAAGGGTATAAAACGGCAGCGGAACTACTGGTTAAATCCGGAGCGGACGTAATCCTGATGGACGTAGCCCACGGACATCTCGAAAAATTTATGGAAGCAACAAAATACGTGGCCGAAAAGTACGGGAACAGCGTGACTGTAATAGCCGGCGTAATCGCCACGTACGAAGGAGCCTGCGCTCTTTTCGAATCCGGTGCTGACGCTGTAAGAGTAGGGGTAGGCCCCGGTTCCATCTGTACCACCAGAATAATGACAGGCCACGGTGTCCCTCAAATAACAGCTATCTGTGAAGCAAAAAGAGCCGCGGAAAAATACAACAAGACAATAATTGCTGATGGGGGCGCCAAAAATTCGGGCGATATCGTAAAGGCACTCGCCGCGGGAGCATCGGCAGTAACATTGGGCAACTTATTTGCAGGAGTAGACGAGGCTCCGGGGGAAATAATTGAAATAAACGGTAAAAAATACAAAGAATATAACGGATCCACCTCAAAAAAGGAAAAGATAAGACAGATAGGGAAGTACTCTCAGGATAAAAATGAATCGTATGCCAACCATACAGAGGGCGTTGAGGCTTTGGTACCTTATAAAGGACCGCTTGGTGACGTCGTAGAAAGTCTTTTGGCGGGCGTAAAGTCAGGATTTAGTTATTCAGGCGCAAGAGATGTTCAAGAATTATGGAAAAACGCCGAATTTATCCGGGTAACTCAGGCCGGTATGCGTGAAAGCCATGCTCACGACGTAATTTTGAATTAGTTTAGAGAAGTGATTTCTGATTCTTCTTCCGCTGACCCATCGCCTGCTTTTTCTTCATCCACGTCCTTAACATTTAATCCCGGCTTACCTTCAATATCCTTGTGGTAGAGCTTGTGAATATTCTTAAGCTGTCTATTCGTGATATGGGTGTAAATCTGTGTAGTGGAAACATTGGAGTGGCCTAATAATTCCTGCACACTTCTAAGGTCAGCACCTTCCTGAAGTAAGCCCGTGGCGTACGTGTGCCTGAGGGTATGGGGCGTAGCATCAACGGAAATGCCCGAATTTGTGACGTATTTTTTGATCATACGTTCGACGCTTCTTACTGTGAGTCTCAACGACTCACCGTCGAAATCATCAGACTCCATGTGCTTGCCGGAATATCTTAGAAATAAGGGTTTAAAGGAATCTCCCCTGAGGCCAAGGTATCTTTTTATCCAATCTTTTGCGGCAGGTGAGAGATAAACCGTTCTTGCTTTGCGTCCTTTACCTATAACAGTGAACTCCCCGGAATTAAGATTAACATCGTCGCGGTTTAGCTTTGTGAGCTCACTTACACGTAAACCCGTGCTGTACAAAGTTTCTAAAATGGCGCGGTCCCTTATTCCCGACCTTTTGCTCAAATCCTGGCCGTCGAAAAGTCTTTTCATTTGCTCTTCGTTAAGGACTTTGGGCACACGGTCGTCAGATTTTCCAAGTATTATTTGCTCCGGAGACATGATTTCAACCTCTGTTTCAACTACCAGATACTTTAGTAAAGCTCTTATTGCAACTAAAAAGGTCTTTTGAGTGGAACGTTTAAATTCCATATTGGATTTGCTACTAATTCTACGGTTAAGATCGAGTCTGTACTTTTTAATATTTTCATCAGTAATGTCACCCAAGGTAACTTTTTCTTTTTTCAAAAACGCACCCAGCCATTCCAAAAAATCAGTCAGATAAAAGTGGTACATTTTTAGTGTGTTCTGCGAGAGGTTCTTTTCTATCTCACAATACTCGAGGTACTGGGTTACCACGTCATAGAGATTTGAATCTAACGATACTTTAGTCATCTTTTTTAAAAAAATTTATCCTGGGGCATCCTGGAGCGTCGCTCCTTGTTTTTGCCGCAACAACAACAAATAATGGCACAGCATCTCATGAAATGAGCCCGAATTTCATTAAGATATATAGATTATAGTACATAGAGGATGAAATATCCCAACGAACCCGGGGAGGGTAGAGAAATCAGAAAATTTTTTGGCAGGACACCGTGCGTTAAAAGTACGGGACAAGCTGATACGTGAATAATAGGGGAAAGTAATTTTTAGAAGAGACGCCGGAAATATTATTACATAATTAAATAAAGAAATTAGAAAAATAATCCGCTCAAATTTATTAGGATATATCTATACGTGGGGCACACCGGTTTTGCCTACACGTCACACGTCGTATAATGTATGTTTAACGACGTTGCGTAGGGGGTTGAGCCTGTGGCATGGCAGAAACAAAATATAAGACACATATTAGGAGAGAAGATAAAAGTATAAAAAATAAACGCATAAGATTTATTTAATATTTTTAATTACCGAATATTTATTAATATAATTTATTAAAAGAAAATAATAAAACTCTTTGTCTTCCGGATGATCTGATTTATTAAATCCTATTTACCGAGCCCGGGCTTCTGAGTTATCCACACCCCCACCCCACTGAAAAGTATGACAATCGTGCAGAACGTTGTTAATACAACAAATACTGTCATAAAATGAACAGTTTATTTGCTCAGATGTATGACAAACGTCCATAAATATATGTCAATCGTACAGCTATGCGGACGATATTAGCACCCTATAGTATTGGTTGATAGGAAATATGACAAACTACCCTATAGTTCTTCTCTACTTCACTCACCTACTACCCGATGTTAAGGCCTGAATATCAACATTAAAACGAGAAAGAACATTGTAATAAATGCGTACTGAAATATAAATTTCTTATTAATTTCGTTTTTTAAATAAGCGCTTACGTAGCTAAGCCCGAACATAGCTATTGATGATGTAAATAACGCTTTAAGAAAAGGTTCGGAGGGAACGAAAGAAACTCCTATCACGCCGGCAAAAACGAAGAAAAACACAATAAGGGATAAAAATATCCTCTCCGCTACCCCGGCATTCTTTGCATCTTTGTCGTACCTGGTAACCCATATCTGATATAAAGAATAAAAAAATGATAAAACAGCTACGGCAGCCGCCTGATAAAAACTACTAACATTAAATTTGTAAACGGAGGCAACAAGGGGTATCAAAACTATGATTTGCAAAATGAGACTCCACGTAACCGCAACCCTATAAAGAGGAATTACTTCTTCTCTATCCTCAATCACCAAAAAAACGTTATTAATTAGTAAAATAACATAATCCAGAAATGAGAAAGCAACTATCGCGGATAATTTAAATATCAAACTTATATTAGGAAAAAACAGTAAAGCCAGGGTGCCCCCTAAAGCAAGGTTCATGGGGAGTAGAACTGCCATAAAAATATTTTTGTATGTCACGTTCGGGTAATGTACAAGTATAACCGAAAAACCTGTAACAAAAAGCATTGCGAAATAAAGCCTGAGGTTTTCAAATGGGATAAACCCGCCGCTATGTAAGAACAATATAGCCCCGTAAAATGCAGCGTGTATTGCGAACCTGTACTTCTTCTCTACTTTCTGAGTTAGACTTTGCGTAATAGTACGGATCATTTCTTGGATTCTCCCTTTTTAACGTAACATAGTGCCATAGCTACAGCATCGTTTGCATCGTCAGATTTCACTATAGCGTCTAGTTCCAGTGTATCTTTAACGGCTTCCTGCATGACTTTTTTGTCGGATCTACCGTACCCGGTCAATACAAGTTTAGCTTCTAGTGCCGTGTACTCATGTATCCGCGTCTTAGTACGTGCTGCCGACAGCAGTATTACTCCCCTAGCCTGCCCTACTGCTATGGCAGTTTTGGCATTGGTGTTGAAAAAAATTCTCTCAACTACGATGACATCGGGTGAATATTTATCAATAAGCTCCAAAAGGTTTTCGTATAAATAAAGAAGCCGGTCCTGTAACTCTGATTCTTTCGCAGTGACAAAAACACCTGAGACCACCAAAGATAAACCGCCCTTTCCCTTCTCCTTGATTATTCCATACCCGAGTCTTGCGGTTCCGGGGTCTATACCCAAAATGACCATTGTCTATTCTTCCGGCAGGACGAAATTTACATACACGTCCTGGACATCGTCGTGGTCATCCAGTTCTTCCAAAAGAGATTCCAATTTCGCAGCATATTTGACGTCGTTAATCTCCAAAGAGTATGCAGGACTCTCGGGGTCGGGATTAAAAATGTAGGCAGTACTTCCCGCACCTCCCAGTGACCCACCGGCTTTACTGAAAATATTCCTAATCTCTGAAACTGTCCTATTCTTGTTATCTGTCAAAGATAAAATATAAAAAGCCTCGCCTCCGGGGCCGAAACCCTCGTAAGTAGCTTCCGAATAACTCTCTCCCCCGCCCTGTCCAGATCCTTTGGCGATAGCCTTATCAATGTTTTCCTTTGGCATTCTTGCCTCTTTGGCTTTTTCGATTGCTATTCTTAAGGGGGCGTTAGAGTCAGGATCCGCACCATTGCGCGCTGCCACACTAATAAGACGGCTCATCTTTGAAAAGACTTTGCCTTTCTTAGCATCCGTAACTTCCTTTTTCCTCTTGATATTTGCCCATTTGGAGTGTCCCGACATACCTGCTATATTAGCATTTTTTCCGATTGACAAAAACTTTATATTTATTATCCTTGTAGGCATGCAATTAAGCCTCGCTATACTGAGCAAGAAGGCGATAGAAGCCGCGCTGAGCCTTAACTGGGAAAAAGCAATAGAATTAAACTCCCAAATTCTAGAAAAATACCCTAACAACCTGGAAACAAAAATCAGGTTAGGAAGGGCGTTGATACAATCAAAACAATTTGAGAAGGCTAAAAGAATATTTAAAGAAGTTCTGGCCGTAGATCCTATAAATGCAGTAGCTTTGAAAAACCTTGAAGTAGCTAAAGCTAAAAAGATTGATACAAAGCACGAAAACGGCGTAAACTCGAACCATCTCCTTAAAGAGCCGGGCACAACCGTAGAAGTAGTTGCCAACATCAACTGCAAAGGTGTAACAGGAAGAGATTTCACTATCGGAGAGTGCCTTAAATTCAAAATAAAAAAGAAAAACATTGACGTCTACAAATGTAAAAAAGACAAAGAAATATTGGTCTCGGTGTTAGAAGACAAAGAGATTGTCTCCAGATTGAACAAGGCAGCGGAGATACGCGCGGACGTTAGTGGTTATGTAGTAAGGGCAGCAGACAAGTCTCTTACTATGATAATCAAATCATCTATCCCGGTTTTTCGTGGTGAAAAACAAGACATAAGACCTTACATAAAGAAGGGTCTGGACGACATAGATTTTGAAGACGAGGAATCCGGGGAAGAAGAGACAATCGAGGAATAATTTACCTCAAATCATCATCATCCATTATATTTGCAACAAATTCTTTTTGATTTTTTTGCGGTTCGGCAGCCGGTTTAGACTCGATTTTGGCTTGTTTTTGTCCGGATTTAACTTCCGGCTTAACAATTGTTTTCGGCTTAACAAGAGTTTCTATTTTCTTCTCCACCGGCTTAGGTGCATCTCTAACTTCGGGTTTTTTCATTTCAGGTTTTTTAGTCTCCACGACTTTTACTTTTATTTCGTTATCGGCCTTTTTGATAGACGGGGAAACTGGAGCCTCTTTTCTCTTCTGATCTTGCGGAGCTTCCGGTAATTTTTCTTTCTCAAGATAGTCCAGGGCGGCGTACGTCGCATTAAGCGCGTTCTCGGGCACATAAGCCACAGCTTTATCATTTAACTCCGCCTTGTGGAATTCTGCCGCTATATCCGACACTTTATAAGTGCCTCCGTCGGAAAGAAAATACCATTTTCCTTCTTTCTTGGATAAAATTCCCTCCAGCCTTTTCCTGGGAACTTTGTCGATCTGCTTAAACAGCTTCTTGCCGTCTTCTTCTATCATTTTAAGCGTATCCCCGAAAACTATTCTTGATTTGGCGGCATAGTTTGCCGGCACTTCATATTTTGAACCGTCTTCTCCCACCAGATAAAAACCATCAAAATACCCCGAAACTCCGGGCATCTCTTTATACATTTCTTTTCTTTTTTCTTTATCTATGTTGTCTAAAATACGGGATATCTTTTCCAGGTTGCTGTGCGTTAAAGCAACTATTTTTCTTAAATCTTCTATACCTTTTTCGGATATTGAATCTAATTCGTTTTCAGCCATTTTCTTCCCTTCCTTAAATTAATTGTCCCCCGGAAATATCTTTGTCCAAGGGAATCTCGGTCGTACCCGCGTTCTTACCTTCCTTGTCTTTATATTCTTGTGCAATTGCCATACCTTTGTCAAATTTTGCTTCTACCCACTTATTTATCTTACTTTCCACGTACTCGCGCGGCACTCCGTATTTCTCGCGGCTTCTTTGTATTACCTTTTCCCTGTTAGCTGTTTTGGGCAGTAAAAAGTCTTTCTCGAACGGTACCAATATTCTGGCAGAAAACGGATGCGAGGTCATACCATCCTTCATTAGTTTCATATAGACCTGGAAACGCTCCAGGGAGATTATGTCCTCGGCATTGAAATACGGTGCAAACTCACTGGCAAGCTCCTTTGCGTCAGGGGCGCCTAAAGAAAATGCCATAATAGTGCCGACATTACCGAAAACCGATTTTAACAATTCCTCCGGCAACTGCGCGGTAAACTGATGTGTAAGATATAAACCCAGCTTATATTTCCTGGATTCGGACAACACTTCTTCAAAACTTCCGGTGGCAAAATTCTGGAACTCATCCACATAGAGGTAAAACGGGCGACGGTCGTCGTAAGGTATTTTGGCTCTTTGGAGTGCGTAAAACTGTATACGTGAAACAAGTAACGCACCGAGAAGATTGGCATTGTCACTTCCGATCTTTCCTTTCGAAAGATTCATCAGAAGAATCTTTCCCGAGTTCATAGCATCCCAAATGTCCAGGGTGGATTTCTTCTGCCCCAAAATGTTTCTTATCGTAGTAGAAGCCAAAAATCTGTTAACTTTATTTTGGATAGGCGATATTGCCTCTGTAACAAGCTTTTGATTTCCTTTCATTTCTTTAAATTCGGTTTCCCAGAACTTCACAACCACGGGGTCTTTCACAAAGTGAAGTATGTAATTTTGGTAGTTCTTATCTTCCAGCAGACGGGTTATCCCGAGCATATTAGTACCCGGAACCTCTAGAAGGGTGAGAATTGCATAGTTTAATAGATATTCCAACCTTGGCCCCCACGAGTAATCAAAATGCTGTTTAATTGCGTCCACAAGACCCGAAGCCATCAGATTCTTATTGGAAGGGTCATCTATCTCAAGTAGATTTAAACCTATCGGGAGCTCGGTGTCGGAAGGATCAAAATATACAACATCCTCAATTCTGTTGTCAGGAATTCTATCTAAAACTCTTTCGATAGTTTCGCCGTGCGGATCAAGTACCCCTACTCCCGCTCCTGCAGCTATATCCTGAGCAACCATAGATTCAAAAAGAGAGGATTTACCCGTACCCGACTTCCCTATCACGTAAAGGTGCCTCAATCTGTCATCGTTGTTCTTTAAACCAAAACGAACCTTTTTATCTCTAAAAGTAGTTTCTCCTATATAGACACAATTTTCAGTAGGAAGGTCTGCGGGCGGTTCCGATTTTCTTGAGTAAACCCAAGGTATGTTTGGCGTGTCTATTGCTGCCGACGGAAAGTGAAAGAATGTAGCAAGCTCCTCGGAGTTCAACAGTAAAAGTTTATCCTCATCCATCACCCGGTTACACATCATGCCCAAATAATGAGACTTATTTGATACCCTGTCGGCTAAAAATGCGTTGTTGGCTGTAGAAGAGTATTGTTTGAGCACTGCTAAGGAAGATCTTAAATTATTATCAATCCTGTCGTGGTCTGTTCCCGTCGCCATAACACGAACGTTGGTCTCGAAACCCATGTGAGACAATTTATTTTCAATTGCCCTGAGTTCCATTTCGGTAGAGAGTGCTAGTTTTATCTGGGGTTTTGCCATTGCTCTTGAGTCGTCAACCCTCTCTTTATATTGGAAAATTCCGGTGGCAGCACCTGCAGCAAACTCATTAAATTCCTTTGCTGTAATTTTCAGGAAATTTGAGAAAAATCCACCTCCCCCTGATGACGAAACACCCGTCTCTCTTACTTTCTGTACATAATCAAAACCTTCCTTTTGCCACGTATCCGCAACCGGTCTAATAACAAACTGGAACCAAATCTCCTCATTATCGCCGACGGAAGAAATAGCGGAAGTCAGAGCACTCATGGTGTCTATTTCAAAATCACGGAAACTTTTTATGGGGAAAAAGTAAGGCCGGGCAAAATCAATTGTGGCGATTTCATATTGTTTTGAAGTATTTTTGAATCTCACTGCGTGATCAGGGACAGCTTTGACATGGGCGCCGGGGAACTGGGCATAAACCTGGCTTTCCACGAATTTAATGATTTCCCGGGGACACGTATAATAGAAACGGATACCGTCGGAGGTAGAAGATACAATTTCAAAAGATAAATATTCTTGATTTACAGGCTTTTCACGTAACAACCCATGCAGAGCTGCGAACATGCTTTCGGCCGCTAAAGAAGCTCTGGTAGGCGATATATCGGCAATTTCCTCATTTTTGCTCAGCTGAACCTCAAAAACCTCAAAACTGCTTTCGTCCTGCAAAGTGTCATTTATAAGCGTAGCATCAATACTTTCGCTATTAGATCGGCTTTTTAAAAAGATTACAAATACCACTATAAGGAAGCAGATTGCTGTTATTACGATGTAAGTTAGAAACATGTCCTGAAATATATAATCCCCCGCCCTTATTTGGGACGGGGGTAGAAAGGAGAGAGTACTAGGCATTATGTTAGTACAAAGAGTCCGCAGTGTCAAATCCCACTATTACGGTAATATCGGACCTATCTACTTCGTTTTCATTAAACTTTTGCGCCTCAGTTTTTGAGATAATATTTTGTATTCCCAACACCCTGCTCAAGTAAGTTAATGTAGCAGAATCCCGAATATCCGTAGCTATGTAACTTGTATCGTATAAGGTGGAGGCGTTTGAAACCGCCACTACCCTACCACCGGAGTTCGTTACCAAACGCGATCCGAACAAAGCTACGCCCGGGTAATCCGTGCCGTTTAGAATTGCAACACTCAACTCTTCCTGTGAAATATTTCCGTCAAAATTCATGTTGGCTATCTGGTTATCCAGGTTTCCACTGTCATTTATGTCTTCCTGCGTAACCGAGTATGTGGAGATTGTATCTTTTGTCAAACTGCCGGAAAATTTAACGAGGGAGTAAAACTCATTTATACTCAGGTTGCTTATTGTATATTTCTTAAGTTCCGAAGCTACGCTTAGATTCAATATTTCCGACAGTCCTCGGCCTTTAAAAGAGTCTAATAAAGTTTCTGCCAGGTCTTCGTTTACTAAAATGTACCTGTCTATAGAAAATCCGAATATCCTCATCACCGTATTGTTCACCGATCTTATGCCGTCTTCAGTAACATTCGTGGAGTTCAACGCCCCGAGAGCAAAGACCTTTGAAATCTCCTCCTCACCAAATTTTCCTGTCATATCAACTTTGGTGCTTAGAGGAATATCAAAAATACTTATTTTTTCATCGTTTTTATCGAAAATAATGTACTTTAAGCCTTTAAGAATGACGGGGTCGGCGTTAATATCCTCAACTTCTATAAACGACAACGTCACGATTTTACTGTCAGTAATGGAATAAGAGGTAACTGAAGAGGCTGAAGCAAATGTCTGGTTTAAATACTTGTAGATAGAATACCCTGCCAAAAAAACAAAAGCTGATAGAAAAACTGCGCCGCCAATAGCCATCTGCGAAAAATACTTTTTAGTACCCCTGTTTATCAGTTTCTTCTTACCTGTTGTGGAATTAGTTTTCTTATTAATTGGTTTAGAAGAACTCCTCTTACGAATGGGAGCCTTCCTTTGGGCAGGTACAGATCTCATATATGTTCATACATTACTATATTTTTGAAGTGAATGGAAGATATTCCGTGGGTAAAGGCGACTCAAATTGTATAAATTCATGTAAATGAGGGTCAAAGAACCTTATTTTGGTCGCATGCAGCATCATCCTCCCAAAGGCCTCTTCGCCAATTGTGAGTAAATTTCTTGGACAATAAATTGGGTCCCCGGCAATATACAACAAAGCGGCTGCCAAATGTACCCTTATCTGGTGTGTACGTCCGGTTGACGGAATTACCTGAAGGTATGAAAATCGGTTTCCGGCAATTTCAACCTCATTTACCTTTCTTACAAATGTGTGTGCTTCTTTACCTCCTGCCACTATCGCCATCTTCATAGGGTCTCTGGGGTTTCTTTTGATGGGTGCGTCGATTTCCATAGTGCCTTCCTCAGGGCTTCCGTGAACAATAGCTGCGTACTCCTTCTCTACCTGACGTTCTTTGAACTGGTTTAGCACGATTTCAAAAAATTCTGCGTTTTTTGCAACCAGCAAAATCCCCGAAGTGTCCTTATCCAGTCTATGCGCTATACCGGAACGCGCAGTAAAATCGGAGGGACTAACCTCTTCCGAGTCTACATCTCCTGCAACCGGACTTCTCTCCTCTATCATATCCTGCAAAGTGATACCTTTGGCCGTATTTGAGCGGTTAACTACTAAGCCAGCCGGTTTGTCGATTACCAGATAATCATCGGTCTCGTGAATTATGTTTATTTTTTGATCTTCCACAGTTCGTATATTAACAGAAAGGCCCCCGAAGTCACTAACAGGTCAAATAAGTTGAATTGGAATAGCCCCAAAAAGTCGACATAATCACGCACACAGCCTGTGAAAACGCGTTCCAGGGTGTTTAAAATTCCTCCCAGAAGGATAAAGGTAATGCCGAGACGGGATGTACGGGAAACAAAGTATTTTTTACGTGCCAAATAGAAAACCGTCACAAGTACTACCAGACTTAATTGGATAGGATAAAAAATCTCGCAATTTGGGGTTGGGGCGGATAAAAAACCCACAGAAGCTTATTCTCCGTCAGCGTGCTCTAGACAGGTAGTAGCTTGGGGGTAGGCTTTTAACCTGGCCTTATCTATCGGTTCTCCGCACACCTCGCATATTCCATACTTTCCTATCTTAATAGCTGCTAAAGCCCTTTTGACTTCAATTAGCGCTGTCTGCACAATGCTCAGCTGAGCGTCGGTGACAGATTTCCTCGTATCCTCTAAGATCGCCTCGTCCATATATTCAGAATTTGAGTCAGTCCTTCCTTTCTCAAGATAAGGATCTTCTTTAATAAGATTCGCCTGTTCTTTCTGAAGTTCTTTCTCTTTTTTGACCAATTGTCTTTTAATTAATTCTACGAACTCTTTTGGTAAATTTCTTGTGTTCATATATTTTTTACTCCTGTAATACAAATTGGATAGACCAATAATAAACAATGCTCCCGAAAAGAGCAAATAACCGGGAGACTTAAAAAATACCAATACTATAATGCCAAGATAAAAAGCAAATAAGGAAAAGATAAGACCGGACACAAATCTGTACCCTCTAAACCTCAACACACCTAAGTAGAAAGCCAATGTGAGGACAGTAACCCATAAATGGTTTGATGAATTAGTTATTAAATACCTTCCGAGACTTATAAAAACCAGGAAAAAACCGAAAGCCAGGGAATAAATATCAAATACTCTAAATAAAGACCAACGCCTTTTACCGGAGAAGTAAAACGGCGGCAAAAAAGCTCCTAAAAGCGTTACGAAGCTTACGGTAACCTCGTAATTAACCGATAAAAGAGGGTTATTAGGCCTGTAAAGACTTACGTAGGTGTAAAGACGTCCGAAAAGATAATAGAACAGAACCGCAACAACTGTGGATACAACAACAAGGTCAAGAAATCTCTCGTCATCAAAACCGTCCTTTCGCGCTTCATACCACATCACAAAAACCCAAAACACAAAACCCATTGCTAAGACAAGGTACATTGTGGGAAAACGGACAAGGCCGAAATTGATATTTTCTGATAGTAGCATGTTAGGCTTTAGAAATATATTCTCCGGAACGTGTATCAACCTTAATTTTATCCCCGATTTTTATGAATATGGGTACTTTGACAACCGTTCCGTTAGTAAGAGTCGCTTCTTTTTGAACATTGGTAACTGTGTTTCCCTTATAACCGGGTTCTGTATACTGGATTTCGAAAACGAGGGACGCCGGAAGATCTACGGAGATTGGCCTGCCATCGAAATATTGAACTATAGCTTTCTCACCTTCTATTAAAAAATCAGCGGCTTTACCGAGAACGTCTTCCGAGATACTAAACTGTTCAAAAGTCGTAGGATCCATGAAAATGTAACTCCCGTCGTTATAGAGATACTGGGTAGTTTTAGTTTGAACATCAGCGTCCTCAACTTTCGCCGTGGCAATGTACCCTTTGTCCAAAACCTGCCCGGTAATAAGATTCCTCACACGCACTTTAACATTCGCGCTACCGCGGCTGACTTTTATATGCTCGTACTTAATAACCTGCAAAGGTTGACCGTTTTCCTGATATATTCTTCCTGTTTTCAAATCGGTTGCTATCATAATAATTGGTGCCGTGGGAGAGAGTCGAACTCTCACGGGATCAGATCCCAGTGGTTTTTGAGACCACCGCGTATACCATTCCGCCACCACGGCTCGAAATCAATACTACTGCCTGGAACGCAGAATATGAGGAAGTACGGGAGTTTGCGCACCGGACAAGCCCCTTTTCCGCGCCACAACAAAGGCCCTCGAACCGCTCAATTCTAACAATTTGAAGGCAAAAATGGAAGTTAATCCTGACTGTGAGATTCGACCTCGAAGAACTTCGTGAATTCGGATTTAAAGAACATATCGTACTCTCCGGTAGCACCGTTCCTGTGCTTCGCAACATTAAGCTTCAAATTTGTCCTATCTTCCTCATTTGGTCTGTATAAAAACATGACAACATCGGCGTCCTGCTCAATTGAACCCGAATCGCGTAAATCCGACAGTTGCGGCTTCTTGTCTCCACCTCTCTGCTCAACCGCGCGGGACAACTGAGAAAGCGCCAAAACCGGGACTTTAAGTTCACGGGCAAGATTCTTTAAACCCTGAGAAATTTCGGATACTTCCTGCACCCTGCTTTCGGCTTTGGGAGCTCTGATGAGCTGCAAGTAGTCGACTATTATTAAGTCAATTTTCTGTTCCAGCATCAATCTTCTGGCTTTTGTACGCATTTCAAGAAGGCCTATTCCGGCCGTGTCATCCACAAATATACTAGCTTCAGCCAACTCTCCTGCCGCTACACCGTATTTTTCAAAATCCTCGTCGTCAAGATTACCCGTCGCGATTTTCCAGTTATCTATGCCTGCCTGAGCAGATATCATCCTGTCAACAAGCATTTCCCTGCCCATTTCCAGCGAGAAAATGGCTATACCGCACTTTTTTTCTACAGAAGCGTATTGTGCAATATTCAGAGCAAGCGAAGTCTTACCGACTGAAGGACGCGCTGCTAAAATAATCAGGTTTTCTTTTTGCAAACCCGACAACAACCTATCTATATTTTTAAGTCCGGTCGGCACACCCCTGAGTGCTCCCCTATTTTTGCTTAGTTCATCCAGCCTTTCAAAAGTAATCTCCAGGGTATCTTTGAGCGGTATAAAGTCCTGGTACATAGCGTCCTGAGAAACTGAGTAAACCAATTGCTCAGCTCTGTCCAAAACCTCTGCCACCTCGCGTTCATCAAAAGCCAATTCTCCGATTTCCGCGGATGCAGATATTAGCGCTCGTTTGATATAGTCATTTTTTATAAGTTTAGCGTATGCCTCGATATTGGCAGCCGTGGGAACCGAGTTTACAAGCTCGGTTAGATAAGATACACCTCCCACCGCGGTAAGAAGATTCCTTCTCTTAAGCTCGCTGGGCACTGTTATTAGGTCAGCCGGTTCTCTTTTTTCAAAAAGCGTGAGTATGGCTTCATAAACATTTTGATGATTTTCGCGGTAAAAATGGTGGGGCCTTAAAAACTCTACAACCTTAACTATGGCGTCTTTATCCAATAAAAGAGCTCCGAGCACTGACTTTTCAGCCTGCTCGTCGTGCGGTGGGATGTGAACGCTCGGCTGCGTTGTTCGCACTCTTTCTTTTTGTTCGTTCGTTCTTTTTGCGGACATTTTATTTAGTGGGCTGGTTTAAGTATAATCACTTCGGTATCTTCAGGTATATCACTTCCGGACGATATTTTAAGCTTTTCTTCTCTTTTAACGTTGTTCTCTATTCCCATCTCATCCATAAATTTATCCAGTCCTTGTAAATCGTCAAATCCAACAAGATCGTCAGTTTTATAATGCATGGGTAAAACAATTCCAGGTTCCAGGGAAGAAATAACCTGCGCAGCTTTTTCTGCATTTATGGTATAGACACCCCCGATAGGGATCATCAGCACATCTACTTTTGAAATTTTTTCTAAAAGCTCGGTATTCAGCTCATGGCCCAAATCTCCCAAGTGCATTAAAGTAAAACCGTCTATATCTATCACGTACATAGTCTGAGTACCTCTTTCATCACCTTTTTTGTCGTCGTGAAAAGTCGGTATACCGTATATAAACGCTCCGTTAACTTCGTATTCTCCCGGACCGTCGATTAATAGCTTGTAACCTGAAACACCGGAAATGTTATAGTGGTCAAAATGATTGTGTGTAGTAAGTAAAATATCGGCGTCCATCTTGGGTAGCTTATATCCGATTTTTGGGTCGTAGGGGTCTATAACAATTGTTAAATCTTTTTTTCCCTTAATTTTGAAACACGAATGTCCGATATACGTAATTTCCATGGCTTACATCATATCAATTAAATCATTTTAAGAAAAGGCGCAGACTTTCTTCTTATTACCGGCGATTACTTTAAACTCAGGTGTTCAGTTATGAGCGAAAGTATCATATAATCTTAAATGATATGCCCAGGAGAATACTGCCCAAATCAATATCCGGAAACTTTATAGCTGTGCAAGCCGCGTTTCTCGGAGCAAATATAATTTGGGGTGCTGCTACTGCCGTCATCAAATATACCCTTGGTTACATCCCCCCTTTTACGTTCCTGTACTTAAGATTTATGATAGTCTGCATTGTAGTTCTACCTTTAGTAGCCCACCAGCTCAAAAAGGAACCCGTTCACAGGTCCGATTACCTTAATTTTTTTCTGCTCGGGCTTTTTTCACAAACATCTCTGATACTCCCCTTTGTTGCATTAAAATTCACCTCAGCTCTAGATTATGCGATTATCGGGGTTATGGCCTCCGTTCTGACCGTATATGCAGGTCATTACTTTTATCACGACAAAATTAATAGGGGCATAACGGCTGGAATTGTTTTGGCCAGTCTGGGAACTATCCTGATTGTTCTTGAACCGGTTCTTTGGGGACACGACAGTAATGGTGCGGTAGCAGAAAGGGTCCTAGGCAACATTTTGGGGCTTTTTTATGCACTCACATGGGTCGTTTACGTAATATGGGCAAAACTCAGCATGGGGGGAAAGTCCTCCAATCTAAGGAAAACCCTAAGCTTTATCAAAATCAAGCCCATGTCCAGAAAATACTCGGCTACCACCATTGTGCTAATTTCTTTTTATGTCGGACTAGTAACATTAATTCCGCTTGCAGTGCTTGAAAATATCGGCGTGACGGGCGCGAGTGCTTTTGATATTCTCAGCATCGACATAAAAGGCGTGGCCGGTCTTCTTTATATGGCTCTGTTTTCTTCAATAATCGCGTACCTGCTCAACCAGTGGGGGCTTGAGAAGGCAAAAGTGTCAGATTTTGCTATTTTCGGCTATTTGGCGCCTGTTTTTACCCTACCCTTCGCATATCTCCTTTTAGGTGAACTGCCAAACACTTTAATGCTTATAGGAACCGCATTTATTGCCGCGGGGGTCTTAATTGCCGAAAGAAATAACATTTCCGGGCTCTAAACGACGCTCGGGCTTGTACTCATTTGAAAATATTGATATACTCTTTTCCGCTATGAAAAAGGAAATACATCCTAAAGTTAATAAAGAATGTGTCGTAACCTGCGCCTGCGGTAACACTTTTACGACTATGTCTACACTTCCATCTATTTCGGTGGAAATTTGTGGTGCTTGCCACCCCTTTTATACCGGTCAGAGAAGGTTTGTCGACACAGAAAAGAGAATTGACAAATTCAACAGAAAAATGATTTTGGCGGATGAAAAGAAGAAAGCTGCAGATAAAATAAAGGTTTCTAAAAAAATCCAAAAGAAAGTCTCCGGTTCAAAAGACATGAGCGTAAAAGAAATGCTTGAACACATAAAAAAAGAAGAAGGTCAGTAGATTACCACAAAAAGTACAATTTCCAAGAACAACAAATATGATATTTCTGTGGCTGTAATCAATTCCGGGTGCCGTAGCTCTTCAACAACGGGCTATTCTCTGGAATAATAAAGGTGATATGGATTATTACAACGATTACATAAAAAATGAAATAGAAAAGATAGATAGCCTCATAAAAGAACACGAGGAAATGAGAGCGGGCGCTGACGAAGGTATGTTACAACTCGTAGAAGAAGAGATCTCCAAACTGAAAGAACAAAAAAGACAGCTCGAAACTCCCAAAGAGGATGAAGAAGATCCGCAGGAGGAAACCTTCGGTAATATTAACCCGAATGTTGCCACGTTAGAGATACGCTCGGGAACAGGGGGAAATGAGGCGGGGTTATTTGCTCAAGATTTATTCAGAATGTACGAACGGTACGCCGAAAAGAAAAACTGGAAAATGACCGAGTTGTTCCGTTCGGAAAATGAAATAGGCGGCATAAAGACAATCTCAGTGGAGGTAAGAGGCACTAACGCCTACGGACTGCTAAGAAATGAGTCGGGGGTTCATCGGGTGCAGAGAGTTCCAACTACCGAATCGGGAGGACGTATACACACCTCGACAGCTACAGTTGCCGTGCTACCCAAACTTCAAAAAGTAGAGATAGAGATACACCCCGACGATTTAGTGTGGGAGTTTTTCCGTTCCGGGGGAAGCGGTGGTCAAAATGTAAACAAAGTATCCACAGCGGTGCGCCTTATTCACAAGCCCACTGGGATTATCGTAGAGTGCCAGGAAGAGAGATCCCAGGGTAAAAACCGGGCAAAAGCTCTCGATATACTACATTCCAGAATTTACACCGAAATGCAGGAACAGCAAGTAAAAAGCATCTCTGAACTCAGGGCAGGGCAAGTGGGCGCGGGCATGAGAAATGAAAAAATCCGTACTTATAACTACCCGCAAAGTAGGGTTACGGACCACCGCGCCAATAAGTCATGGCACAACATCGGTATGATAATGGATGGAGATATAGAGGATATTCTAACTTATCTGGACACCAAGCTTAAGTAACCGCTTATTGCAGGTTTTCGGGAGCCGCTTCAAGTTCCGCCGTAAATATTTCTTCCTTCCCTTCCCTATCGACGTAAAGTTTCAGCATGTCTCCAACTTTTGCCTTGGCGATAACCTGTGACAAGGAATTTTCTCCGTTCAAAGAAGTCTCATTTATTTTCGTAATAATATCACCTCTTAGTAAACCTGCTCTGCTGGCAGGAGACTCCGGACTGACTCTTGAAATGAACGCGCCGACCGGCATATCTCTTATTTCCGATATTTCCGGGGTAACCATTGTATAAGTGACCCCGAGATATGGTCTGACTATACGGCCTTCCTTAAGAAACCCGTCAAGAATCGGGATTAAGGTATTAACGGGTATGGCAAAACTTATATTGTCGGCTCCGATTGAGGTAGCGACATTTATGCCGATTACCTGCCCTGAGGAGTTTACCAGGGGGCCCCCCGAATTTCCCGGATTTAAGGCAGCGTCCGTTTGAATAATGTTCTCATAAGTTTTAACCCCGCCGAACCCGCCGCCAGCCTGCAACTGTCTTGAAATACCGGAAACAACACCTACGGTAACCGTATTCTGGAATCTGCCCAATGCGTTTCCTATGGCGATTGCCATCTGCCCTACTTTGGTGTTGTCCGAATCTGCAAATTCGACGGTAGGTAGATCGCGCGCCGTAATTTCGATGATTGCAAGATCCGAAATTTCATCCAGATGTATTTTGGTTGCTTCGTAGGTTTTCCCGTCTTTGGTCACAACTGTATATTCACCGCTCGGGTCGTCTACTACATGGCTGTTAGTAATAATTAGTCCATTCTTGTCTACAATAAACCCGGTTCCTATACCCTGATCGCTTGTGGTAGGTCCGCTGAAATAATCAAAGTTTACTGTTTTAACAACTATCGAAACAACCGCGGGCGATACCTTGTCTACAGCGTCAATTACCGTGGATTCCTCATTCACTACTTGTTGACGTGTAACAATTCTGGAAGAAGAGTACTGGGAGCTATTTTTTTTAAATATGTTGGAGATCTTTTCCTGAAACTCCGAGAGCAACCCTGAGTCCGGGGTACTGGTCCTGCTAATTAACGAATTTTCCCCGTTAAATCTGACGTCGAGTATTAATAGTATGGAAACGAAAAAAATGAGCCACGCAATTCCGATTATGGTTCTTGAAGGTTTTTTCATAACATTTCCTCCTAATGGTTCAGAATTTTACTACAGCTCTTTTGCCAACTCAAGGGCGGCATCCAGCTGAGGATCTTTTAAGTCCTTAATGTCCTGATCGGTGGCTTCGACGACCACGTCTGGCTCAATACCGACCTTGTGAACCCATACCTTGTCCGGAGTGAGCCATTTAGCGATTGTGATGTGCACACCCGAACCATCTTTGAAATCCTTAGCGTCCTGAATAGTTCCTTTTCCGAATGATTTCGTACCGATTAGTTTTGCGTTAACCTGTGATTTTAAGGCTGCCGCCAAAATCTCCGATGCAGAAGCGCTGCCCCCATCTATTAACACATAAACCCTGGGAACATCCTTAAAACTTCCCGCCGCGTCGGAATTTAAAGGTGTCTGTTTACCTGTAGCGTCCTCTTCGTACAAAACAGGCTTTCCGCCGAAGAATTCGCTGGAAATATGAGATGCGGAGAGCAGGTATCCTCCCGGATTACCCCTGACATCAATTATTATGGCGTCTAACTCCCGCATACCCACCGCAATCTCGTTAACGGCAGCATCCCACTCATTGTTTGTCTCTCCGCCAAACCTGCTGATTCTGATATATGCCGTACCGTCACCCATATCTTTCCAACTTACGCTGGCGATTTTTATAACGTCTCTGCGAAGAGTAATTTCCCGCGGGGCGTCGTTCTCTGTTTGAATTATTAACGATATGTCAGTTCCGGCGTCACCTCTAATTTTAGCTACGGCCTCAGTTATACTCATCCCCATCGTAGACTCATCTTCAATAAGCAATATTTTATCCCCCGGCAACAAACCTGCTGCCTTAGCCGGAGACCCGTCCAACGGAGAAACTATAATGAGTACGTTATCTTTCTGCCCCAACTCCGCACCGATGCCCTGATATTTTCCATCCAACTGCTCGTTAAGGTTCTCATTAATTTCGGGAGGTAAGAAAGAGGTATAGGGGTCTCCCAGAGAAGAAACCATCCCCTGTATAGCACCGTAAAGCATTTTTTGGGCGTCCACGGGTCTCTCAAGATAATCTTTACTTACAATGCCCCATACTTCCCAGAAAAGAGAAAAATCTACTTCTTTATCACCTGGGTATTGGTTTTTAATTTCAACTTTCGGGGGATTCTTTCTGACTTCAAAAATGTAACCACTCTTGCCAAAATAGTAACCTCCGTAAAAAAAGCCTACGGCTATAAGAATAGTAATTAAAAAGCGCTGAAATTTCTCGAAAGTACTCATAGCTTTTTTGCTATTCGATGATGAAAAAATTCGGTAGGTCAATTTCTACGGGACCCAGCTCATTATCGAACCTTACAAATATACTAGATACTGAAACTCTGTCAATTGTCCCGATTTTCCCGAAGTGTGGTTTCTGCAACACCTGTACTTTTTGTCCCTTTGTCACTTTCTTAATAACCTTAAGTGGAGTTTTCTTCTTTTTTGAGGAGACAGTTTCTTCTTCTACCCCGGACATCGGAATGCGCAAAACACCCAGATCTCCGTGAAAAAACACATGCCTGTAGGCCACGGAATTGAACAATTTATAAACAAAGTCGGGAGTTTCAAGTTTTCCGAAACCCGACACTACGCCAAGACCGATATTAGCCGATTTTGCGAAAGAAAACCCTACGGGATCGGCACTTCCCGCGACAATAGCTGATATCTTAAGGTCGCGGGCTTTCTTTATGGTATCCAAATCGGCATAATGGCCGACATATACAATTTTACCCTCTGTGGACTTCACAAAACTTTCCAAATAAAACTTCTCCAGTATCTCCGTAGGATTCGGAAAAACTACCAGTTCGCCGAATGAAAAATTAGGTGTACACGCTACAAGGTCAACCTCTGCGACAACTGTCTTGATCAAAACCGAGCTTTCGGGAATTACATCACTCACCTCTCCCCAGAGACCGGAAAGCAGAGTAAATTTTACAGGCATATCTTCGTAAAAATATTCTCCCGATACTTCATCGAAACTCATATAACCGTTCTCATCTGCTGTGACCTTTTTTGCTCCAATCTTTCCAATTAAACTACCTTTTTGGAAGTAAACTTTTTCGCGCAAAAATTTTACCGGTTCGAACTCTTTTGGGAAGTAAACGGTATTCGGAGAGTGCATACAATCCCCGAGTTTTTGAAAAGGCTCCAGTATGTCACCTTTTTGAACAAATAAATTACCCTTACTAGGTAAATACCTCTCTATCATAACCGTTTTATTTTGTATTATTTTTCTTAAAACCGGGGCTAACATGGTTAAATACCCTTTACGGCCTCCTCTATTTCCCTCATAAAGGCGTTCATTATCTTTATGTCAGATATAAGCTGGTGACGTTCTTCACGTGTGTCAAAAAGAAGACCCAAAGTTCCCCCTACTACCCCACCTTCAAGGTTGCCTATAGATTTATTTTTTACACTGAGCTTAGTAATTATGGAATTATCCAGTGGAACCGCAAAAACGGAATTTTTTTCTATATCAAAAAACTGTCCGGTATCCAAAACTGTTGAAAGCAGAACTTCAGTGTCCCCGGGAACTATGGCGAAAGTACCTACTTCTTCAATAACCTTGGATGTATCCACATTTATGTTGGGGTTATATTCCTTTATTAGCTGAGACAGGAGAGTTGCGTTGTTTTTGTCGATTTTTACGTAGTAATAACCGGGGTTGCTGAAAAGATCCAACGCCAGAGAGTATTTAAACACGGGCTCAAAATCCCGGCGGGCAAAACGGTCCCCTGTAAATAATACGGGCTTGTCTGATGTAAGGCTGGTTCCCGCTTTTTTAACCTTATCTATTATCAAACCGTCGAGGCTTACCTGGTCGTTGTAATCCCTCGTTATAAGCTGGGGATAAATAGAAATATTCGCGAAATGTTCATTTTTTGTTAAAAATTCGATGGGAACCTGGGAAAGCACCACATCTTTGGTGAGTACTGTAACCTCATCTACTAACACGGGAAAATTCTCCTCGTGTTTGGAAAGGAGGTCCCGTACATCCGCCATCAATTTTATATCCAGGTCCGGTAAAGGAAAATTTACAAAACCGGTCATGAGCAGGTCGAAATCGGCAAGTTTTGCCTTGTTTTCCTTAGCAATGCCCTCCAATACCTGCGTGTAAAAACCGTTTTCGTCGCAAACACTTGAAAAAAGTTCACGGGAATAAGAATAGGGGAATCTTTGGAAATCGAATGACCCGTCCGGCTTTTCCAGAGCAACACTAACACCTGAATATCCAATATAGGCAGCTAAAACGGGCATGAATATATAGTATCAGATGGCGTGTCTATCTGTATACTGGATAAGCCCCATATATCTGGCTTTTTTGACTTCCTGGGCAAGCTTTCTTTGGTGTCTGGATGTCAGTCCGGAATACTTTTGGGGGATAATCTTACCCCTGTCACTGATAAATCTTCTCAAAACCAGCGCTTCTTTGTAATCAGGCGTGGTTCCTGTTTGCGTAAAGTAGCACTCGGTGTTTCTTTTCGGTTTTCTTATTGATTTTGTGTTCGTTTTTTTCTTTATTGGCATATCTTTGTAACCAAGCCCCTGCCGGGCAGGGGCCCGAATTTCTCAATTAATTGGATGAATCAAGATCTCCCAAATCTATATCGTCAAGGTTGATTTCTTCTCCCATGCTACTGCCTGTTACGAAATCTTCGTCTGAAGCTTCTTCCTCGCCCTCTACACCATCTTTCTTAGGTGAAAGTATGATCATGTCGTCAATTATAACTTCGGTCTTGTATCTCTTTTTGCCGTCGTCGCCGGTCCAGTCTCTGGTCTGAAGTCTGCCTTCAACATAAACTTTGGTGCCCTTTTTAAGGAGCTGTCCGCAGATTTCGGCCAATTTATTCCAGGCTACGATGTTGTGAAAATCAACGGATTGTTTCTTTTCACCCTGCGTGACCCATTCTCTGTTGGTGGCCACTACAAAACTTGCTACAGCATTGCCCTGAGGAGTGTATCTCATCTCAGGATCTCTCGTGAGGTTACCTATGAGTATTACCTTGTTCAGGTTTCTTGATGCCATATACCTCCAAATGTCAGCTCTGAGCTGTAATTAAATACCTAAAGACACCGTTCATTAACTTAAGTTTAGTTTCAAATTTTTTGAGTTTTGAGGGATCGATCTCGAAGTTTATTACCTCGTAAAAACCTTCTCTCTGCTTATTCATCTCGTATGCGAACTTTCTCTTTCCCCAAAAATTAGAGGCAGTTACTTTGCCCCCGTTAGAATCAATGTTTTCCTGAACTTTGGAAGAAAGCTCTTTAGCTCCCTCTTCACCAAGCTCCAGTTTATAAATATTCATTATTTCGTATTGCTTCATATGTTTAGATAATTTCCTTCGTCAACGAGTCTATTATATACATTATGGTTTGGGTGTCTACCAAAGACGTCTAATGTAACTAGAATCATTTGAGCTTATGAATAGTACAAAAAAAGTGCCTTTTGCGCAAGGGGGTCGGCTCAAACACTAAAATTAAACTCAACCACATCGCCATCCCGCATCGTATAATTCTTGCCCTCAAGCCTCACCAAACCCTTTTCTCTGGCTTTTTTAAGGCTCTCCAAAGGCTTTAGATCGTTGTAACTGACTATTTCGGCTGATATAAACCCCCTTTCAAAATCCGTGTGGATTTTACCCGCCGCCTGAGGTGCTTTGTCACCCTTCGTATAAGTCCAGGCTCTTACTTCCTTAGGTCCCATAGTGAGAAAGGACTCGAGGTTAAGTAGCTCATATCCTTTTCGGATCAGACGGTCGAGGCCGGGCTCGGTTATTCCTATTTCTTTCATATAGGATTGCCTCTCATTTTCGTCAAATTCCGCAAGTTCCGACTCAATTTTTGCACAAATTCTTAAACTGCCCTTACCTAATATTGTTATATTCTGGGTATCCTGAGTGCTCAATTTTGTCTCATCCGTGTTTAGTACAATTATCATTGGTTTAAGAGTTAATAAATTTAGGTCTTTTATCATAATTTCGTCTTCTTTTTCAAGGTTTAACGAGATTGCTAGCTCTCCCCTATTGAGAGTCTCATGTACTTTTGTAATAACCTGTAGCCTACGCTGGGAGTCAGGATCTTTTGCCAGTTTTAATTCTTTTTCTAGGATGGGAATCTTCTTGTCCAAAGATTGGAGATCGGCAAGAATCAGTTCTGTGTTTATAGTTCCAACGTCTTCTTCGGGACTGGTCGCCCCCGCTCTTATTACATTTTCATCGGTAAAGTCCCGGACAACCTGCACTATGGCGTCTACACCGCGTATATGACCGAGGAACTCGTTGCCGAGACCCTCACCCTGTGAGGCACCTTTGACCAAACCGGCAATGTCGTAGAACTGTACAACAGCAGGGATTATTTTTTCAGGGATTTGCCTGTCGCCGGCTTTGTTGCCGTAATCATTTCTAACGAACTGGGCAAGGATGTTCAGACGCGGGTCAGGGACATCCACTATACCTGTGTTAGGCTCGATGGTGGCAAAGGGATAGTTTGCCGCGAGTGCGGCCTGACGCTTAAGAAGGGCGTTAAATAATGTGGATTTGCCAACGTTAGGTAAACCGACAATTCCGACGGATAGTGACATATGGGGTGATTATATAGGGCTTATGTGAATTTGGAAACAAATCCGGGCAAAAAAATCCCCCGCTAAAAACCTAAAAATAAGTTTATTGCGGGGGGGGGGGGTAAAGGACCTGCTTGAGAAGTTTTATTTTACGTAAGTCTTTTCAAAACAGGACCAAAATCCATAGGGGCTAGCTTTTCATCCTCTTTCTTGAGCTTTTCGATTCTGCTCCAAAAAATCTCTTTGGAAATTGGAACCAGCTCGGGAAGACAAACTCCAGTGATACCAAAGACAGCACCATTCGCCTCTTCTAAAGTATTGAAAACCTTGATCAGGGGCGGTTCGTACCTGGTTACTGCTACAATCACCACCTTGCCGACAAACTCAGAAATCTGTACAAGGTAGGCCACCAGATAGCTTTTTTGTGGCATTTTCCTCTCCTTTACCCTATAGTGATGTGGATTATAACCTACTTACGGTTCTTTGTAAACGTTCCTCTTTATAATCGGAAACCATGCCCTTTATGGCTTCGATGACCTTGTTCTGGTCTTCTATCGCCCCTAAAGACGCGTTGCTCAACGTATTGTAGTTTATATTTAGAACACGTGGACCACCGTTTTTTTCTTTCGCCCATTTTTTGGCCAGTATTTCCGGGTTGGTAGATACTGTCAGGTCCACAAGAAGCCATTCTTTGTCCCCCCAGGAAAGTGCAAAATCCCCGGTACCTTTGAAATCTTCAAGAGCTGAGATTCTAGCGACATAAACTTTTCCGGGCATTCTGACTATATTTTCATGCCCTTCCCAGTCAACCACGGATACAACAGGCACTTTTGACAAATATTCGAGTAGTCTTTTCTCACCTTCGTGCCCAAACTCAACCCGCCACTCGTTCAATTGCTGCTCTGTCGGGCCTTTTTTTTCCCTTATTTGTGCCCTCACCCTCTTTTCTTCTTGTTCCTTTTCTGTAAGTTTACTTGAACGCTCTTTTGCTTCGAACCGGGATTTTTTGCGGCGGCCTTCCTGCTCCTCAATCATGCTTTGGATCATTTCCCGGGGATCGGGTTTCGAAGGAGCTGAAGCGGGGGCTATTGAAGATATTTTTTCTTCTACCGGTTTTTCTGTATCCGCGACGGCTGCTTGCTCAGTATAACTTTCCAAGCCAATTTCCATATATATACAGTAAACAACCCTCACACGTTTTACAAGCCCGTACCAAAATTTAAGGATAAATCATTGCACCATAAACCGCCCTAAACTATCATATACGTAGATGAATTTTAGAAAGACTGCCCTAGCCGTAATACTATTACCTTTGCTCTTTATCTCAGTGTCACAACAATCCGTTTATGCTAGCAAAACACCGCCTTACACGACCCTAACTAAGACACCCGCACTTCCAAATGGGCTAAATGACTGGTATATAACTCCCGTCAACATCATCCTCGCGGCAACCGACCTTGACAGCGGTGTGGGCTCGATAAATTACAAGATAGATTCCGGAAATTGGGTCACAGTAACAAAATCCGACACCCTTAATCTTGCACCGAACCCTTCTTTTGAGGTTGCCGGCTCAGGCTCATCCATAAACACGCTGTATTGGGAAGCCGGGTTGCAGGACGGTCAAACCGTGTATAGCAGAAATACTCTAAATTATGTGTTTGATGCAACATCAATAAAAATCAACTCCTCGGGCACTGGTTGGCACTCAATTAATCACGCTGTCAGTTACTCGGCGGCCAATCCTCTCAGCAACATGAACGCCGAAGTCTGGCTGAAAACAGAATCCGCACTGGGCAGCGCTTATTTTAAAATGTTTGCAGTGTCTAAAGATATAAACGACAACTTTGTTTACACAGAACTGGGGCAAAGTACCGCTATAAACGGCACTACTACCTGGACAAAGGTAACCGAAGCCTTTGTTGTCAGTGTGCCGGATGCGATAGGTGTGTACATGGAAGTCGGACTTGAGGGAGCCGGAATTTTGTATATAGACGGAGCTACGATAAATAATGCCCTAAAATCGGCCGACACATCCTTCACAGTATCAACGGACGGTAACCATATTATTTCTTATTACTCAGTCGACCGCTCGGGAAATATAGAACCGACACGAACTGAATCATTCAAAATAGACCAGTCTCCACCAACCAATTGGCGTAACTCCAATGCATACAGAGGTCTTATCGGGCCGAGCGACCACCACCTTTATGTAACAACTATGGTTGACGATTTAACATCGGGCCTATCTACCCTGACCGACAAATTCCAATATCACACAGACAGAAATCCGGAGTTTGGTACTTATTCTGACTTGATGCAATGCTCAAGTGGTTGGGAAGCAAATACTTGGGCTCCTCTCATATCACCGCCCTTTGTTCCCGGAACTACAACTGTCACACTATTAACTCCTAAAACGGATTTTTGCGACAGTAACTGGAAAATCTGCAAAACCGTAAGGTTTTACGCCGAAGACTTAGCCGGGAATTCATCCATCAAAGACCTTTGTATTAACGGCCCGTGGATCAAACTACGTGGCGGTGGGCTGGCAGGAAGTAGGCTGGGAATAAACATGCTGTCAGAATCAAGCGACAATAATACCGACAGCGTGATCGAAGCCGGAAACAATAATGTAAGTTTTTTTACAAGTACAGAAGGTTGGGTCGTAAAAAATAACATAAGTGTAAAAGATTCTAACTACCTTGAGATTATGAGCTCAGCTAGAACTCCTGTCGAAATATTTAGTACACTCCCGATCACAGACGGGGTTTACATTAAAAACGGTGATTTTACAATCAGCACTACCAGTCTTCCCAAAGATTACGGCACTTCTACATTTAAACAGATTGTTTTCGTGAACGGCAATCTAAGATTCGATAAAGAAATCGTACTGGCACCATCCTCTGCCGTTTTATTCGTAGTCTCCGGAAATGTAGAAATCAGGAAAACCGTCAGCGAAATAAACTGCGCTATCCACGCAGACGGTACTTTTTATACCGCATACGACACCACCGAGGGTGATCAAACGGGAACATTACGGTTAAGGGGTGTTTTCGTAGCGGATAAGTTTATTTTTCAGAGAACTTTGCAGGGAACGGATAATGTTGAGGACCCGTCCGAAGACTTTACTTACGAACCGAAGTACGGAAACCTACTAAGAGAATATGTGGGAATAAATGCTGTCAGGTGGCTGTCGACTGAATAAAAAAGGCGGTACAAATACTCACTTTTCTGTCACATTTTTCTTTTAATCTTGAATTTCCCGTCCGGGAGGTCCTCTATTTCATACCCCATCTCTGCAATCTGTTTTCTTGCCACGTCTGCCTTATCCCAAATTCCCGCTTTCCTGTATTCTGACCTCATTTTTGCCACATCGAGCACTTTCTGGGGTGTGTCATACGCCAGGTGCTCTTCGATCTTCAAACCAAGCACCGAGTCCATTTTCAGCAAGGTAGTCAGCTTTTCAGGCTCCTCCAACTCGGACTTTAACATCTCCCAAACTACCGCGAGTGCTTCAGGCATATTCAAATCATCGTTTATTTTTTCACCGAATTTCTTAATATAGTCTTTAGAGGGCTTGATTGCATCTTCCTTCTTGTAACCGCGTGCAAGCTCGTAAAGTCTCCTCAGAGCATTTTGGGCACTTTGCAGAGCATCCCAGGTGAAATTCAGCTTGCTTCTATAGTGAGACGACATAAAGAAATATCTCAAAACCATAGGGTCAAAACCTTTTTTCTCAAGGTCGGCCAGGGTGTACGCATTACCCAAACTCTTCCCCATTCTACCGCCGTCTATCATCATGTGTGCTCCGTGAACCCAATACCTGACGAATTTCTTTCCGGTTGCAGACTCACTTTGAGCAATTTCGTTTTGGTGGTGTGTCATTCTCAAATCTTCCCCACCGACGTGAATATCTAAAGTATTCCCCAACTCAGCTAATGACATTGCAGAACACTCCAAATGCCATCCGGGAAATCCTATTCCCCAAGGTGACGGCCACTCTTGAGAACGCTTAACGTCAATTGGTGAAAATTTCCAAAGCGCAAAATCAGTGGGGTGTTTTTTTTCAGGGTTGATCTCGACACGGGCACCCTCCATCACATTATCCGTCGTGTAACCAGAAAGTTGACCGTAACTTTCGAACTTCGACGTGTCGAAATATACTCCGTCTGACGTCGTATATGTAAAACCCTTATCTTCAAGGATTTTAACCAAACGAATCTGCTCGTCAATATACTCAGTTGCGCGGGTAAACTTTTCGGGACGAATAAAGTTCATTTTGTCATAGTCTTGTACAAACTTATGGGCGTAAAAGTCAGCGATTTCTAACGCAGTACGCCCTTCCCTGGAAACAGTTTTCTCCATCCGATCCTCGCCGATATCCGCGTCGCCTAAATTGTCACCCGTCATATGACCTACGTCAGTTAGATTCATTACAAATTTAACCCGGTTGTCGTTAAATAACAGAACCCTGTGTATAAAATCGGAAAGTGTATATGTCCTAAAATTACCTATGTGTGCATAGTCGTAAATGGTGGGGCCACATGTATACATGGTTACCATCTCGGTATTTAGAGGGCTGAAATCTTCAACTTTTCTGGTAAGTGAGTTGTATAACTTCATTGTTTCGATTTTAGCACAACGAAGAAGAAAAGGAATATTTTGACAAACGAGGGGCGGGGCAGATTATTTAATTTCAAAGCGTCCTTCAAGGGCTCTACCTAAAGTGATGTCGTCCGCGTACTCCACATCCCCCCCGACAGGAAGGCCTCTTGCTATACGGCTTATTTTTATCTTGTCTCCGTCCAGATTACGTTCCTTCAGCATCTTAGAAATATACATAGCCGTGGACTCCCCCTCCATACTCATGTTAGTCGCTATAATAATTTCGACAATTTCCGGATGATCTACATTTTCAAAAGATACCTCCCCGGCTAAATCCTCCACCCTATCTATAAGTTCTTTAATAAAAATCTCCTCCGGCCCAATGTTATTTAGAGGATCTATGATACCGTGCAAAACGTGGTAAGTTCCTTTGAAACCCGTTCTTTCCAGTGCGAAAGAGTCCAAGGGGTTTGCTACAACAACTATCATTCTTTTGTCTCTCGAAGGATCTCCGCATACCGAGCAAATGTCAGTTTCCGACACATTTTTGCATATAGAGCAGAGTCGGGTTTTTTTCTTAAGATTACTGAGAGCTTCTGCAAAAAGCTCAATGTCTTCTTGTGGAAAATGCAGAAGGTAGAATGTCAGTCTTTGGGCAGTTTTGGGACCGATCCCGGGCAATCTTTCGAAAGATTCTATTAATCTGGTTAAAGATGGGGGTAATTTCACTTGATCATTCTATCAAATTAATGGAAGTCCGCCGTCGAATGCTTCAATCACTGAGTCTTTATTAAAAACTACCTGAGCAGGTGCTATGTTAAGGTCTGTCAAATTTCCCGACTCGCCGCTTTTCAACTTCTTCGGCTTCTCTTTGCTCAGAATACATTTTATAGAAAGTTGGGTTTCATAAATCTCCGACATCAGTTTTTCTACGAGCTTTCTATTTTGGGGTGATTCTAGTCGTTCCTTATGAAAGGGATAAAATACTTCGAGTATGACAAACTTACCTTCCACACTTACGGGGGTGCCGGATTTCAAAAGTGCGGTCAGCGAGTGATTTAATTCCCTGCTTCTTTTTATAAATTCTTTCCATTTTTCTTCTAAAGCTTCTAAAGTTATTAAGGCAACCTTTTTGTCTTCGACATCGCTCTTTTTGCTCTTCTTCCTCTCAGCTTCTTCGGAAGCATCGCCCGCCCCCTCGCCCCCATCCTCATCTTCCTCTTTTTCATCTTTTGTCACTTTTTTACCTACTGAAAAGTTGGGTTTCGGGTACTCAGGAGCTCCCATTACCCCCATACCGCCCCCCTCCGAAAGTAACTCCTCTCCTCCTCCGATTTTAGCCAGAGCTATCTCAACCGGAAGCTGAGGAATGAAAGATGTCTTAATATTTTTGTGCTCTTCGAGAATAGAGTTCATTGAGTTAAGTATCCAACTTAATGACAAACGCGACGCTTGTTTTTCCATTTCCACCAAAAGTTCGGAAGTTGCTCCCGATACTTCTTCTTTCACTCCGGATTTTATAAACAGAAGCTCCCTCAAATATCTGAGATATTCTCCCGTCCAAACATACAGGTCTAAACCTTCTTCATATACCTTTGAAACAATTCTTATTGCCGAACCCGGATTTCCGCTCATCAGATAGTCGGTTAGCTCTATGTATATTTCTTTAGAACCCATGCCGACCAGGGAGTCAACGCTAATTTCTCCGTCCGAAACCTGCTGTAACAAAGTCTCGGCATCCCTGAAACCTCCCATGGAGGCAAGTGCGATCTTCTCCAGATCTTTTTCGGATATTTTTATTTTTTCGCTTTTGGTGATTTCCTTAAGTTTTTCTAATAGCTGGGGCATCGTAGCTCTTTTAAATCTGTAGACCTGGCATCTGGATTTAATAGTGTCGGGCACTTTATGAAGCTCGGTGGTACAAAGTATAAAAGTGGTCTTTTTTGGCGGTTCTTCGAGAGTTTTCAACAATGCATTAAAAGCCTCATTCGTAAGCATGTGGACTTCGTCGATTATATAGACCTTGTTCTTGCCCATCGTCGGTGCCAGCTTTATTTTGTCTTTTATTTCCCTTATGTCGTCAATTCCCCTGTTGCTCGCGGCGTCAATCTCTATCATATCAACAAAAGAACCTTCTTTAATAGCCACACAGGAAGAACATTTACAGCATGGGTCTCCTTTTGCAGTAACATCGGCACAGTTCATGGCCTTGGCCAAAATCCTGGCTAAAGTTGTTTTTCCGGTACCACGCGGACCCACAAAAAGGTAGGCGTGGGATGTTTTACCGCTCACTACCTGTTTGGACAGCGCGTCTGCAGCATCGTTCGGTCTGCAAACATCGCTGAATTTTTGAGGGCGGTACTTGGTGTAAAACATAAACATAATAACTGTATTACAACACCCCCATCGGATACAACCAACCTGTGTTGGTACAACTCGTTAAGTACTCATATTTCCCGTAATATTATTATCTTAAGGACGACTTTTCGTTGTAACGGCGCTAATTATATTTATCCGAAAACGTATTCAAAAAATGCAGTAGGGGTAAGGAAAATGGAGTTTCGTATCAGACAAAATTCCCAAAAAGTGCTAAGCTCATTTTTTTAATTTCTCCCAGTTCCTCTGAAGAAAAATCATTTAAAACAAAGTCGTCTACGGGCACTCCCGACCCGGCAAAAGGCCTGCCTACGCCTATCCGGATTCGTTTAAAATCTTTGGACCCGAGAGAATCCATTATGCTCATAACACCTTTGTGGCCCGCGTGTCCTGCCCCGACCTGTTCTTTTTTCTGACCGAACAACAAGTCGACATCGTCGTGCACCACACATATATCGCCTAATTCGACACCGAAATACTCTTTTACCAGGCTCACCGCTTCTCCGGACTTGTTCATGAAAGTTGCGGGTTTAACAAAAAGGAAGTCTCCCGTTTTACAAATATCCGATTTTAATTTAGGGGATTTTTCCCAGGATAGTCCTTTATCGGCAACAATCTCGTCCAGAATTATAAATCCTGTATTATGGCGGGTTTTTGAATACTTTTTATCGGGGTTACCCAAACCCACTATCATTTTCATAGCTCGGTGTCCTTTTTTACAGGCTTACCATGTACAGAGTGCCCGTCATCGTCGTGATGGTGCACCCCCAATAAATGGAGAACACCGTGAGCTACGAGCTCCGCTATCTCTGTCTCAACGTCGTTCCCGTAGTTGGCGGCCTGTCTTAAAGCCTGTTCCTTATTTACTACCACATCGCCGAGATAGTAGGCTCCGTCTTCTTGTTTCTCATTTATTGAAAAGGACAGGACGTCGGTAGTGGTATCCCTATCCAAGTACTCTTTATTAAGTTCCTGAACTGCCTTATCTCCTGTAATGGTAACGGAAATGACAATGTCATCCATTTTTAATTGCTTGGGTAGATTATTTTTCATCTACTTCTGGTACTGAGGAGGAATTTTACCCGGCTGTTCGAGCTCAAAAGGAAACATTTTGGCGAGTTCTTCATATACAGCCAGTTCTTTCTGCTCTTTTTCTACAAGATCCATTCTTCCGCCTTTTTCAAACAGCTCCGCAGCTTCTTTTCTATTTTTAATCTGTTTTCTGATAACCTTGAAAACGTCCTCGTCGGTCAAAGGCTTTTGCTGCGCTCTTAGTTCTATCTCCTTGTTCTGAACCTGAGAAATGAAATATCTCAACACACCGAGCTTAAAACTATCGCCGGACTTTTGCAGCTCGAAAACCATGCTTTTTAGACTATCGTAGATCATCCTCTAAGTTTCTCAAATTTAAATTTTCTTTCAAGTTCCTTGGATTTCTGTCTCTTAAGCTCACTGGGTTTTCTGTAGTGAGACCTGTCTTTTACTTCGTCAAGGATACCGGATCTTTGTACTTCTCTATTGAACCTTCTTAAGGCTTGCTCCAAAGATTCACCGTTCCTTATTTTTATTTTTGTCATTGTAATGAGCAGTTATAATCAATTAGTGCTAATTAATGTAGACTGCTAGTCAGTAGACACCTCCAAACGCTTTATATTAAATAAAAACCTACTTCTGTACTTATGCACAATTCTGGCATGTTGCTTTCTCTTTTGTTAACCGTTTAGCAAAGAGATCGCGCGAAGCTGTACGATTCTACCAGATACTTACGACAGTTTCTAGTATATTACCTATGTCAAATTTTTACTATTAGGATGTACCTGAGAAACGTCTAGAATACAACTTAAAAGACGGGGCTTCTAACTCTTGTAGCTATAATGATAATTACTACCTAGTTACATCCCGGATTGTAATAAGTATCAAAAAAGCCAGCAGAAAAAACATTCCGAGTCTGTGAAAAGCTGCTTCCATTTTAGGATTCGGCTTCTTGCGGGTTACTCCCTCAAAGAGCACAAAAACTACCCTACCGCCGTCCAACGCCGGAAAAGGCAGTATGTTTACAATTGCTAAACTTAATGACATGAGCGCGGTGTAATCGAGCAAAGTCAACCATGCGTTAGGGCCGCCGTATTTCAAAACCATATCGACCAGATTATAAATTCCCACCGGTCCGGACACACTTTCGGAAACAGGAGAGATGTCTTTTGTTTTAAACGAAACTGAGATCATCTGACCTAAAGTGTTCAGAGAGTACCCCATCACGTTGTATGAGTGGTAGAAACCCACAAAAACCCTATCAAGAGGCTTTTTATACGAAATAGATACGGACTCCCCCAAATAAACACCTATGATAGGTTTTCCACTTTCGTCTTTTGTGGGGGAAATCTGAACATCCCGAATTTTTGTGTAACTTGTATCTTTTAAATCCGTCAGGGTAAGCTGCACCGGCTCCCCTCCGTATTCGCCTAACACATCCTTAAATTGCTTGATATCAGTAACGCCTTTTCCGTTTACCGCAATTATTGCTTCACCTAAGGTTAGCCCCGCTTTTTCAGCAGACGACCCGGGTTGAATGCCTGAAATAACTGTTCCGATTTTTGTGGTCTCCCCAAACTTAAAATCATAATCAAAAATCAAAGGCATTTGGAAAGTTTTAAAACCATTCACAAACATGAAGAAATAAAAAATAGTGACAGCTAGAACTACATTCATAAAAACCCCTGCGGTCAGTATTATTCCGCGCTGTAGTGGTGTTTTCGCTGCGAAGCTTTTAGGATCCTGCTTACCATTTTTTCCCTTGGCATCGGCACCTTCTCCTGAATCTTCACCCGTAAGTTTCACAAAACCTCCGAAAGGCAGCAGATTTATAGAATAAACTGTCTCCCCAAACTTCTTCCCTACTATCCGTGGGGGAAGCCCCCACCCAAACTCCTCTACTCTGACACCGCAGGCTTTTGCGGCCACAAAATGCCCTAATTCATGGATTAAGACCAATACCGAGAGTATTAATAAAAAGATTATTAGCGTTGTCACGATAAATAATTCAAAACCTTAAACTGATAAAATTTCGGACCTTTTTGTTTCACTTATTTCTTCCACACCATCTATAAACTCCCTGACTATCTTTTCCGTTTCTTCTTTGAGACGGAATTTTTCGTCTTCTCCGATACTTTTATCGGAAAACATCTTTTCGATATCCTTCATAGCTTCCTGTCTTATATTGCGTATTGCGTTTTTACTTTCCTCCGCCTTGACCCCCACCATCTTTGCTAACTCCTTGCGCCTTTCCTCTGTAAGAGAAGGTACGGGCACTCTTATCCTATCACTTTCCTCGATTGGGGTAAGGCTCGCCTGATTTTCTCTGATAGCTTTAGTTATAGATTTGATGAGACCCTTGTCCCAGGGCACAACTGCAAGGTTCTGTGAGTCCAATACTGTAATTGAGCCTAGCTCGATTATCATCATCTTAGCTCCGTAGGCTTCCACGGCAATATTTTCAATAAGAGAGGGGGTCGCCCGCCCTGTTCTAATCTGTGATAACTCTCCCTGCAAAAACTCATGTATTTTGGAAAGTTTAGATTTTAGCTCCGAAGTATTCATATAGTGAATAATATCAGGAAAAATACGGGCTTACCAACGAAACGTTTTACTCTTCCCCAACAGAGTATTTAACGAACTTTTTAAGCTCAATCTTTTCCCCGACCTTAGCGATGGTTTCGTTCAACAGGTCTGATATTTTTTTTGAAGGATCTCTGATGTACTCGTCATTTAAAAGATCTTTAACTGATTCGTAATCGCCTGTTGCCACCTGCATAGCTATTTCTTTGCACAGCTTCTGAAAGTCGTCGGTTTTAGCTACAAAATCGGTCTCACACGCCATATAAATCATAGTTCCTACTCTTCCCCCTGCGTGTAAGTAGGCGAAAATCAGACCATCTTTGGTTACTCTGTCGGATTTTTTTGCTGCTTTTGAACCGACTTTTTTCATCAACTCTTCTTTAGCTTTTTTGTAATCCCCCGACGAGTTCTCCAAAGCTTGTTTTACCTCTAAAACACCTGCTCCGGTTTCTTCTCTCAAGTTTTTTATATCTTTAATGTTTAGTTCCATATTGTCTCCTTATAAAAAATACATCTTGGAGTACTCTCCGAGGTGAGCACTCACTTTTTAACCTTGGCTTTTTTAGGTGCTTTTGTTTCTTCTGCAGCCTTTTTGCCGGTATCTTCTTTTTCTTCAATCTTTTCTACAACTTTAGGTTCAGCTACCTCAACGACAAGTTTTTCTTCTATCTCTTCTATCTCGTCTGTGACAACAGGGCTCTCTGTGGTTGTAACTACCATATCTTCTTTTTCCGAAGTTACGTGTTCTGCTTTTTTGTCTTCCTTCTTGGTTTGTTCAACACCTTTCCTGTCGAATTCTTTGTAACCTTCTTCAACGGCATCAGAAACTGTGCGGACTAACAAAGCAACTGATTTAATTGCGTCATCGTTACCGGGAATGATATAGTCTATGCCGGTCGGATCGGCATTGGTATCTACAATTGCTACTACCGGAATTCCAACGTTTTGTGCCTCTTTTACCGCAGTTTTCTCTCTTTTAGGGTCGATGACGAACAGAACGGCCGGAGTCTCAGCAAGGCTCAAAATACCTCCATAAACAAGGTTCATTTTTTCTGTTTCCCTGTCTATAAGAAGTCTTTCTTTTTTTGTATACTTCTCAAATTCCCCTGTTTCTTTACCACGTATGTATTTAATCAACTTGTCCAGGTTCTTTTTTATTGTGGGAAAATTTGTAAGAGTTCCGCCGATCCATCTTTCGTTCACGAACATGGCACCGCTTCTTTCTGCCTCGGATTTGATAATATCCTTAGACTGCTTCTTAGTTCCAACAAACACTATTTTTTTGCCTTCGGAGGCTAGTTTGTACATATATTCACAGGCTTCTTTTAACAAACGTTCGGTGTCCTCCAAATCAATAATATGTATGTTCTTGTTGACAGTGTAGATATAAGGCTCCATTTTAGGATGCCATCTTCTGATTTGATGGCCAAAATGGACACCTGCTTCAATTAACTCTTCAATTTTAGGCACTTTGTATTTAGACATATGGTTTTTCTCCGTTTAAGCGAAACTTTCGTATTTAAATTTATATTTATTGGGAAACCGCGCGTAACTACAACAAGTTTAATAGCGGGTTCCCTTTTACTTTTGGCGCCGCTTTAGTGCAGCTCCTCACCTATGCCCTTTCGGGAGGGAGATATAGGCAATTGATAAGTTAGCACAATATTGGTTAAGGCGCAATGATATCAGCCTGGGCGTAGATAGCGGAATCGTAAAAGCCCGGAACATGGTTATATGTGCGTGTAGCTTCTATTTCTTTCACTACCTGCTGCTGTAAAGAACCTGTGGTATCAAGAACAGCTTTTGACCTTATTAAGAAGCCCTGCGGAGGTATGTCCTGAGTACCCGGAAATATGGCTATTGTGGCATCTCCACCCAAAGGCATCACATTCAGGAAAAAAGAATTTACCGGGGTATTTATGGGGTAGCAAGTGGTATAAACACCGGTCCCCCCTAAACCTTGTACGGCAGAGGTCGGTGTAAATGCCAATGTCCCGGAAAATGGTTTAACTATGGCTTTACTTATAAAATTCGTGTCCCCCCAAAGGGTATAATAGACAGCCGTATGTACGGTGTCTAACTTGTCTTCCCAACACAGGGTTACCTGGTTTCCCGTGTATCCGGATAGAGATATAGAAGAAAAGACTCCATTGGTGGATTTTACCGAGTAATGACTAGACGGAGTGGTTTCATTGTAAGTTATCTCCTGGACAGTCACTATTGTGTTAGTTTCAACTATGTTGCTGTCCCCAAGTTTGAATGTACAGGAGGGGCCGGAAGCAACAGCTTTAGCCTTTGTACAATCACCGGTGCCTTTCGCCAGCATTGAAAGATCCGGGGTTGAAAGATTAACGAATCTCTCAATTCCTGCCTCAGCTGCATAGTAAACTTTCGTTTGCGTATCTGTTGATGCCACTCTTTTTGTCACCGAAAGTGTGCGTGTTGCCACGGAAACTCCGACAACCGTAGAGATTGTCAGTGCCACCACCACAAAAAGGAGGGCCTGTCCTTTGTTATTAGTTATACTGTTTTTAATTAACTGTTTATCCATATTTACTCCCCTACTCCAAATCACTTGTAAAATCAAATGTAAAGAGCGGGTTTAGTGCAGGTACTGTATTCTTCATAGCCAGCTCGTTTAATTTTGTAATATAAAGGGGGTTGTATCTGACAAATACCGCGGGGCGGAATTCGTTATCCGTACCTAAGCTTCTGTTTATAGTCATCCCGTCAGTACCACCAATAATCAACGGTCCTTCTATGATAACTGTTCCCGCTGAGGATGATGCTGATAAGTAATTGTTTACCGTCACGTTACCTGTGGTAATAATGGATGCCTGAATAGTTGCGGAAGTAATCTTAAGGTTGTTAGTAGAAAAACCTGGGGCAGAGATGCCGATATTAACATCCCTATCGGCAAGAATTACCAAACGTCCCGCTCCGGTGGTGCTAATTTTGTCTAATATGTTAATCGCCTTTGAAATGGGGCCGTCCCTGGGAATTACGAGGAATGCTAATCCTTCCGTAACCGTATAGCTTGTTGTTGCCGGAATATTTGAAACGCCCTTGTCCCAAATTGTAATTGAGTTTTTGGCAAGGGTTACGTTGTTTAAGCTCGACACAACATTGTAGGTAGAGGTGTTCTTCAGTGTATCTATGAGACTGTGGAGTGAGTTAAAATACTGTTTATTCTTAGCCCTAAATTTTGAACCTAATTTTGTTGCGGATACACCGGATTCCGATAGCTCATCCAAAGAAGGTCCTAACAAAGACACGTCATCTTCTGTGAATATAGAGGAAGATGCAGGAGTTGCCACCCAAGGATTGTAACCAAGCACATAATGATCCACTACTTTGGTGGTATCCGTAAATGTAGGGCATACACCCCAATAGTTCCAACCCGGACACCCGTAAAAAGGTGGTAAGCTCACGAGGATATCCTTTGCATAAACATCACTACCCATCGCAGCTACCCACCCCTTAGCAGTAATAGGACGGATGCCTATGTCAATCGTTGTGGTTCCTGTTCCGGGAAGTGAAGGGGAGATATAATCGCACAAACCAGTTGTAGCAGAAACCGGTTCATTATTTCTACACGCAATGCGATACGCAGGTGTTGCGGGCGTGCCCGAAAGACATAATGAACTAATCGAACCGAACAAATTTCCGATCGAATACTGGCCGGAGCTTAGGGGTGCGGATAGATACGTGTCCCCCGCACGCGTTGTTACCACAACTCCCGATGCCGTTAAAAGGGGGGTATGAGAAGCTGTGCAAACCGACGGGTCCGCAGTTATCCAAACCTTTCCGGTAACAGTACCTGTCACGGGTGTTGTCGGAACCGACTTGGAAAGTGAAGCCCCCGCATTATCTGTAACCGTAAAGGTGATGCTCCCACTCAACGCTGTGGTAGGAGACTGCCAAATAACGGGAAATCTTAAAGCACCGCTCCAAGCCATGACAGAGTAAGTTGCGCCGGGAGAAACCGCTGTAAGAGTACTTGGGCTAATCAGATCGTACCCGTCGTCCGAATCCCCCCTATCGTATTGGACAAGGTTTGCATCTTCAGCTTGTATTTTATAAGGATCCGAATAAAACATATTGTCATAATGGTAAGTAAGGGAATCAACGTAGAGATTTACATCCTTCCCCGGTCCCCCGTAGTAATCATTTGGAAACTCTAAATCAAAAAAAGTGTAATACGTATAGGCGGGGTACGGCAGGTCAAACCAATAGGAAGTGGGTGTAGTGGTGTTGACTATATAGGTTTTGATTAACTCACGGTTTCCCGTATTTTTATTCCAACCATAAATATTGGCAATTGGCCAAATTCCGTCCCCGGTCGAACCGTAAGCAACAAATTCTATTGCAGGGATTGCCGGCAAATTCCCATTATTAGGCGGTGATAACGATGTAGATATTTTTAAACTCCCGCCAAGATCGGCATCTGCGGCTACCACTTTAAGAGGGTGCCTGGCGTATCCTGAAAAACTTACTGAAGGTGGTACGATGCTTAGCGTCGGAGCATGGTTTGACGGCCTCAGTTGCCACCATAAATGGTTGTTCGTGTCCTTCACTACAGTTAGTCCCGAAGCAGTACAACCACTGCCGCTTTTACTATTAGCAGTAGTGCCTGTCGTACTGTAAGTCCATGTGACATTCGAGCAATCATTGTAATTTGGGGGTAGCCCCACTAACGTGACGCTTTTGTTGGTACCTATTGCAACATTTCCCGTGGTATAAAAAGCCCCGTCCGTATTACAGGCCCAAGTGGCTCCTATGTTGGCACTGTTGTATGAGATATTAAAGGAATCGTGCTTTAAGCCGGAGCACGTTGTCGCGGTGTTTGACCACAGCTCGCCTGCGCCGTTTTGCCACCCGCTTGAGTCCAAATCGGTAAATATTCTGCCAAGGAATTTGCCGTAGGTGGTTGTGGTACCGCCACCATCGTCTCCTGTGTCACAACTACGACATGTGCCGAGGGTTTCATAAATCACTGTAGGTGTGCATACCGACCTATTGCAGGGATCTGGAAAATCTTGGCAACATGTCCAGGAACCGTCACACACCACAGCTACATTGTATTCGCTACTGTTACATCTGTAACTTGGGCATCCCCCGCCCGTACAACACATCGTCCCGTACTGGCAGGAATACTCGTATGATTCGCAGGTACATGCTGCGTGTACCCGAAATAAACCCAAGTAGAAAGGTAATACAAAAAATGTGACTATCAAAAAAAGACTGGTGTGAAAACTGTACCTACTCAATCGCATAAAGATATACTACCCAATCAAAATGTTGATGTAAATAAGGCGCAAGATTTGCGTCAATTTATATCAAAAAAATGCCGAGAGTATGTGTGCTAAATACCTCGGCAAAATTTAGGGTGTTTTCATCGGTCTTCCAAAAACTGAGGGCAGTCCGGAGCTATACCATCAGCTAAGAACGAGCGTAGTCCAGTTATGTACTCACCCCTAGTCATAACTTCTACAACTCCTCCGTCATTTGTTCGACGATGCCTACCAAAGTCTTGTTCCATTCCGTATCTATATACCCAAGCACACATATAGTCCGGGCTTATTGAGTCAACATCGACAACGTGCGCAACCCACAAATCACAGCCACCCGTACAGGTTGACAGAATTGCAAACGTGCCCATTTTCACATCAGAGCCCGGATAATATAACGGATCCCGGAACACTGGGAACACTACGGTGTCCACGAAATCGAAGGTTTCCTCCGTAGACCAGGATGCGTCTGGTAGAACAGAAACACTGCCAACGTAATCGCCGAAAGCTGGGGCGAATACGCTGAAGGCCATCACAACAGCAACAAAAAACGAAACAGTCTTAGTTTTCATATCAACTCTCCCTCCAGCAATTCTGACCTACTATGATTTATTATAGGTTATCATTAGATATGATACCATAAACACAAAAAATTACAAATGTGGTGCCTTTAAATTATAAGCCTTGGGGTAAGAATGCTGTGTCTCCTCGGGTCACTTCACTATCCTAACGATAATACAGTCAGGTCCTATTGAGTTGCTGGCACACACACCCGACGTAGAACAATTGCTGAAGATCAAATCCCCGGTCAACAAAACATCTTTTACAGCGAACCCGGATGAAACAAACGACATATCTCTATCTTTAAACAACGCAGTTTTCGAGGGATCGCATTCTAATTTAAATCGACGGGCTGAGTTTCCATCAGATTGCTCAATTGCGTCAATCTCAGTATCTAAAACGTGCTGAACCGAATATCGCTTATAATCAGTTATCTTAACTTCATAATCAGGGATATGAAATACATAAAGAAATTCTTTAGCCACTTCGTTGAGAGCTGACTCCCCCGCAACAGTGCCTAATTCAGAATCAGACATATACGGTCCACCAAAGTCTGAAAAAGCGCTTTCTTGTTCAAAATCTTCATTTACCGAGCCGTTATTCCAACTCAAATTCACAGGATTAAAGTAACGGAAATACAAAAAAGCAAAGGATACCACCAACAACAAAAATAAAACTCCAATAACTAGCTTCTTGGAAATTCCCATGTGTAATTTTATACACAGAAAAAGCTAAAAATCAAAATAACGATTCTAAATTAAATACCTTAGGCTATTGTAAGCTGCTAATTGCTACGTTGTAAGCTTCAATAAAATAAGATGCCGGAATAGTGCTAATATCCCGGTATTTAGAAGCTTCGTGACATTAAATCTCGAAGTTAAGGTTACCAAGAGATTTATCGGATTGAGAGCAGTAGGACTCGGTAGTTAAACCACATACTTAGAACGAAAACTAAACTTAGCACCTCTCTCCGTCTTCTCACAGGCTACTTTTTCGTCTACGACAATTGTGAGAGAACGCCCCCCCCCCTCCAACCTACAGAACGCCCAATCACATATTATAAATCGAGTCCGCGAATTAAGGCTTGGGCGGTATTTGAATAGATGTTGGAATTTCTGTTTTTATGGGCAAGGATGCTAAAGTCGCGGTCGGCAACACCTGGGTAAAAACCACCTATCAGCATCGCAATAAGCGAAGTCTGTGCGGCTAACGATTCCATGACAGTCCTACCAAAAACATTAACGAAAAAGCCAACAACACTTTATGACAATTGCTATAAGATATTGAAAATGGCATGATCTGTAAGATTAACTGCCGAGCCCAAGAATATAAATTTGAAGATAAAAGCACCGCCGGAAAACTAAGCTATACTCCCCACCGACTCCTTATCCCCGTCCTTCTCACCATCCTCCCCGTTACCACTCGCCACACCCATCGGATTCTTCCAACTCTTCCAGTCACATTCAGGATATCTGCTGCATCCGTAAAACTCTTTCCACTTGGACTTTTTCTTTACTACCTCGCCTTCTCCGCACTGGGGGCATTTCATTCCGACTTTGTCCATGAAAGGTTTGGTATTCTTGCATTTCGGATAATTACTGCAAGCTAAAAACTTTCCGAATCTTCCCTGCTTCAAAACCATAATACCGTCTTCGCATTTATCGCATTTTCCAAAATCTTCGTCTTCCCCACCGGGACCGTTCAAAGGCTCCAAAGGCTTAGCATACTTGCAGTCCGGGTATCCCGAGCAGCTTAAAAACTTCCCGAATTTACCTAGTTTAAAAACCAAAACGCGACCGCATTCCGGGCATTTTTCTTCGCTGTCACCTAAATTTGTCACGTCTCTTTTATTTAATTCTTTGTCTTTCGCAAGTATTTTCTTTTCGAACGGTTTATAAAATTCGCGGATTACCGGAACCCACTGTACTTTTCCTTCCGCGACCTTGTCCAAGCTCTCTTCCATCAAGGCTGTAAAGTTGTAATCAACTATTTCAGGAAAGTGCTCTACTAAAAGGTCAACGACCACGTAAGCAACGTCGTTTGGGAAAAAATACCTGCCGTCACGTAACACGTATTTACGATCCTGTATGGTGGAAAGAGTGGGCGCGTATGTTGACGGACGCCCGACACCCATTTCTTCCATCTTTTTTATTAGAGAAGCGTCGTTATATCTCGCCGGAGGTTGGGTAAAATGTTGCTCATTTTTAATCTCCAAAAGCTTCATTTTGGTCCCCTCGGCTAATTCAGGAAGAATACTAGGGGTTTCCTCTTCATCCTCTTTTACTCCCACCATTTTAGAAACAGCAAGCCACCCCTCGAACAGTACTGTGGACCCCGAAGCCTTAAAAATATACCCCTCGTCAGAACCTATAGACAGGGATGTCTGCTCATATATAGATGGAACCATCTGGCACTCTAAACTTCTTAACCAAATTATTGAGTATGTTTTAAACTCATCTCCTACCAGCCCTATACTTTTAGAAGGTACCGCATGTGCCGAAGTAGGACGAATTGCTTCGTGCGCCTCCTGAGCGTTAGCTGACTTTGTCTTATATAGGTTAGGCGTCTCCGGTAAATAGTCTTCTCCGAAGCGTTTTTTTATCAGTTCGCGTGCCTCATTGATAAAGTGCGGGGAAAGGCTCAGTGAATCTGTTCTATGGTAGGTGATGTACCCTTTCTCAAACAAACCCTGGGCTGCCCGCATCGTTTTTTTGGCGTTAAATCCATATATATTGGCCATTGCCTGTTGAAGAGTGGATGTCTTGAAAGGTGGGTATGGGTTCTTTTTTCTCTCTGATTTTTTTAACGAAGTAACGGAGTAGGTTCCTTTTAAGGCTCCGGATTTAATTTCTTCCGCCTGTTCTCCATTTTTAATTTCAACCTTCTTGCCTTTTATTTCAGATAATTCCGCCCAGATCTTCTTCTTGCTTCCGTTTTGAAACTCTCCCAAAACGCCCCAGTACTCTTCCGGGTTAAACGCCTGTCTTTCTCTTTCGCGCTCTACAACTAACCGCACAGCTACGCTCTGAACACGGCCTGCCGACAACCCGTACATAACTTTTTTCCACAATAAAGGGGACAGTTTGTAGCCTACCAGTCTGTCCAGTACGCGTCTTGCCTGCTGGGCGTCGACCAGATCCAAATCTATCTTTCCGGGATTTTTAAACGCCTCATCAATTGCTTCCTTTGTTAATTCATGAAAAACCACACGTGAAAAAACCCTCGTGTCCTTTTTTCCACGCAAAAGCTCCTCCAGGTGCCATGCTATAGCCTCCCCCTCTCTATCGGGGTCTGTCGCCAATACAATTTCTTCCGCATCTTTTGCGGTTTTTTTCAAATCGCTCAAAACTTTTTTAGCTTTTACGGGAACTTCGTATACAATTGCAAAGTCCTTTTCAACATCCACACCAAGACCACTTTTAGGGAGATCCCTGATGTGGCCCATCGACGCTTTTATGCTGTAAGAATCGGATAAAATCTTGGACAGCGTCTTGGCTTTTGTAGGCGACTCGACAATTACAAGTTTCATATTTACCTCAGCGTAACATTTTTGAGTATATCACAACACATCTGCTAAACCGTCCCGAACACATAGAAATCCTACAATAGTGGTAAAATATCTGCATGCCAGTAAGACAAATAGTAACAATACCCGATCCGGTACTCCGGAAAAAAGCTCAAAAGGTAAGTGGTATACGAGAAGAGGATAAAAAACTCGCCCGTGACCTTTTAGATACCTTAGAAGTCGCAAAAGACCCTGAGGGAGCCGGCATTGCCGCTACACAAATCGGGGTTTCAAAAAAAATGTGCGTGGTACGTAACTTCTATCCCGACCCTGCAAAAAGCGGTGAGTATACGCACGAAGATTACGTACTTATAAACCCTAAAATAGTAAGTACTTCCAAAGAAACCGAAATTGATTATGAAGGTTGCCTTAGTGTCCCCAATGTTTACGGAAAAGTTGCACGTTACAAAAAGATCAAAGTGGATGCTCTCGACGTTTCCGGGGAAAGAATAAAAATAAAGGCTCAGGATTTTTTTGCAAGAACGATTCAGCATGAAATCGACCATTTGGAAGGCATTTTGTTCACCGACAGAGTGATTGGAGACGTTATAACCGAGCAGGAAATGGACGCAGTTTTCGCGCAGGAGGAACAGTGAAAAAAATAAAAGTAGTATTTTTCGGAACCTCAGATAGGTCGCTTCCTATTTTAGAAAGTCTGCACAAAAATTTCTCACTGGTTTTGTGCGTTACCAAAAGCGATACGAAGGTCGGAAGAAACAGGGAGATAAGGGAAACGGCGGTTAAGAAATGGGCCCGCGAACAGAAAGTAAGATACGTGGAAATCAGGTCATTAAAAGAGTACGACCTGACAATGGTGCTCGACGATCTCCATAAATACAAACCCGACTATGGCGTGGTAGCAGATTTTAGCTACATGATTCCCGAAGACATAATTAAATTTTTTAACGGAAAACTTATCAATATCCACTTCTCTCTTCTGCCCAAATACCGCGGGGCTAGCCCGGTACAATTTGCAATATTGAACGGCGATGAAACAACCGGAGTTACATACCAACTTATTAGCAAACGTATGGATGCGGGTGATATCCTTAGTCAGATAGGTTATAAGATGAACCAAACCGAAACGTCGGGAGAACTATACGAAACTCTTTTTCACGTCGCCGCAAGTAAACTTCCGGACGTTATCCTCGGGTATTACTCGGGGAGTATTAAACCGATGCCACAAAACGAAGATAATGCAACATATACTTTTTCCAGAACACACCCGCACAATACTTTTATATTCAAGGAAGACGGTCTGATTAGCTGGAAAAACGACCCTAAAAATATCCACCGAAAAATAAGAGCCTTTAACCCCTGGCCAATTGCCTGGACTTACTTAAAGGATATGCAGGAAGCCGGGTGTCTTATACAGGGAAAAATTAAGTTCAGGGAACATGTGGACGAGCAACTTACGGTCAAAATATATTCGGCAAGCCTGGAAAAGGATAAATTATCACTAGAAACGCTACAGGTAGAAGGTAAAAAAGTGATGTCGTGGAAAGAGTTTGAGAACGGTTACTTAGTTTAAGCGGATAACTGGGCTTGGGTCTGTACTAAAGCTGCGTTAGCCTCTTTTATATCTTTTTTAAGCCTTTTCAAGCATGAGGCACAGATGGTTACTCTGACCATACGGCCGTTTATTTCAAGTCTTTTGCTTCTTAAATTGGCCTTTCTTTTATTTGTAGTTCTTCGGGTAACACGGTTACCAATCCCTCTCGGGACCAGGTTTCCTTGCTGGTAAGTTTTGCCACAAAAATCACACATTCTTGACATAACGTAGTGAATTAAACCACGCAAGGCGTTGTTATGTCAACGATTGAAAAATGCGGGGTTTTTAAAAAAAGAAATGCGCCGGAGGTTGTGAAATAAGTAATATTTTCACGTTTCCTCCGGCTTAATGAGACGAACACTTTTTTCTACTGATAGTGCACTCCGCAGCTAGTTTTAATCGTGCTGAAAACCGATTTTGCGATGCTTCTTTTTTGAACAACGGTCGCAAACTGCATCGGATACATCGTGACACCCAAGACAAGAATCAACGGAGACATACGTTGAAAGAGAGTCTCCCTGCCAAAGTCTTATTGGGGCACCTGACATGTAGCTGACGTCAGATGTTGCAACGTCACTACTCCCACCACTATTCTTCCTGTGTGGTTCACCATCCTTCGTACTCATTATGCTCTCCTTTTGTCGAACTCAAGTGAATAGAAAAAAAGATGTTTAATTGATTCTACAGTAGACACAAAGTATGTGTAAATAGTATTTGGTAAAGGGTAATTATAAAAAATGACGGCATTTGTCTATAAAAATGACTTTCTTTTGTGAAAAGTTTCGTGCTAAAATCTATTCGCTGTCTGTGTAGTCCGTTAAGGTTTTTGTTGGCCAAAGGCAGTAGTCTTTGGCTCGGCTTCGCTTCGCCAAAGGCAGTAGTCTTTGGCTCACTTCGTTCGCCAAAGGCAGTAGTCTTTGGCTCACTTCGTTCGCCAAAGTAGCTCAATGGCAGAGCAGCTGTTTTGTAAACAGCAGGTTGTGGGTTCGATCCCCACCTTTGGCTCCATTTAATTTTTACCCCGGTTTGTGCTAAAATCCCCGTAAATCTAGAGAAAGAGAGAATAAAATGAGTCTTTTAGAGAAGATTGGGCGGGAACCCGCAGTTGCGGTGGAAATAAGGGTGTTTTGCAGCCTCAGACAAGCCGCAAATGCCGTAAATACACCAACAGATACTCTCATACGGAGAAAGTATGAGCTGGGTCTTTTAACGGTCAAGTTTGCGAAAAATTTTGACGAACTTGTACTGCGGTTTAGAGAATTCTCCGATATGAACGTGTTCTTCAACTACGTGCTGTTGAACCCGGGGAAAAGCTGTAGTTACACCAGAAACTTCGAACTCGTCAAAAAGCATCTCGAGGCTCACGCCAGGTAATCTAAATGGGGCATCTCTACGTATAACAACGTGAAGCTGTCCCTAAAGTTTAACTTTCTTCAGTAAACAAATCGGAAAAATACATAAGAAAGGAGACAGAAATGGCTAGGAAATTGCGCTAACCACGCACACAAAGGACCTTCGTGTACGATAGCTTTGGGGTGGAGATTCGGGTATTTAGAACTGCCGCAAATGCAAGGGCAACGCTCATCGGACAACCACAGCCTACGGACAGGCTTCGTAATAATTCTATGGAATTCGGTCTTGTAACCATCCGGCTGGCAAACAATGAACACGAGCTGGAAAAATTCAATGGCGAGTTCTACAGGCGGGGGTACAGCACAAACTTTGTCCTGATGCGAGGTAGAGTGGTCTTATCCTACACCGACGACTACAAAAAGGCCTTGAAGTTTTTGAAAGGTTCGGACCGCATTTGAGCTACCCATATCTTTTCGGAGTGCCTTTGTACTTATTCAACATCTGCCGGGCAATAGGGGAACTTTTACATTTCATGAGTAGAGTTCCCCTTCTTTTTTCTTCACACTTACAACAATAAATGATATATTTCTAAATGCGCCGAGGTACCAAAGTGGCCAACTGGAGCTGACTGTAAATCAGCTGGCATATGCCTACGGGGGTTCGAATCCCTCCCTCGGCACCATACTTAACTATTCAAAAATTTGTGAAGTTCGTCCAATTTCCCGTATTTTATTGCTTCGTAAACTGTGGCTGTGGACACTAATTTCAAGGGATTAAGTCCGAATTTTTTTACCTGCTTTGGCATTAGAGTTTTTGCTCTACTTAAAATGGATTCGTTGCTTAGTCCGTAAGCCTTCAACTCATCTTCCGAATCTTTTAGAGCCTGTGCAGGCGCGAAACGTTTGGCTCCCCAGTTGCACCAAAGACACACCCTATCCTTGGCGTCTCCGAAAATATATTCCTGAATTTTCAATACGGCAGGTTCCGGCGTCAGATGTTCCGCGTCCTTGCCAAAATAAAAAGGGCACATATACCTGTCCGGCGGCATGGCGTGAAGCATAGACCCGGCAGAGCCGAAAAATGTGGTTCTCACCCCCATCATAGCCGCTCTTATAGATATAACAGCCGCTCCCGACAAACTACAGATCGGGGCGAAAATAACAAAATGTTTTAAACAATGAGAACCGTCGTTTTTAAGTTTTAAGCTTTTTTCGTACGCTTCCATAGCCATAACAATTTGTAATCCCCCGGCTACAGCATCGCATAAACAAACATATTCGCACTTGGCATCAATGCCCTCGTCCCTTAAATTACAAGCCACTGCTACCCTACCGTAAGGGTTTTCAGGGTTGGCGTCCTTCTGGTGGCGGATATGAAGCTGGGTTGAAACAACGGTCTTTCCTGTTAAAAAATATATTGCGTCCTGTAAATTTACTTTGGGATCGCTAATTAAGTTGGTAACCGCCAGGTGCTTTTCCAAATGCCCGTCTGCTTCGGTCAATATATCCCTAAATTCAGATGTCTGAACCAGGTATTCTGTCAGCGTCGCAAGATCTATTTGCGCCGGGATGCCCAGGTCCAGCCTGGACGGTAAAAAGCTTATTCCATCGGGCTTTACAGTCCATCTTCCGACCGAAAGAGCCAACCCTTCTTCGGTAGCCAGAGATACAATTTTGGGGTTTGGCACATTTTTCGGCCAGCTTTTATAAATCTTGCGCAGGTTCATTTCGCCTGTTAACACCTTGCTCTTTCCCCTACTTTCAGTGTAATCCGGCGACTTCAACAAATTTATCTGTTTGAATTTCTCCTTTCTTAACGTGCTTGTTACCAAACTAGGTAGCAGTTTTTCCTTGGGGGTCACCATCTCTTCCGCAATCTCAAAAAACTTCGATGTTTCCCGGTATTTCATCTCAAAATTCCCCCTTAAAAATGGGAAAGAGCCTTTCGGCTCTAAGATTTCTTGTATTTGAATTTATGTCCCAGCGTTTTTTCATCCTCTGGGATTTAAGTCTAGTCTCTTTCGACGTCGTGTGTCAATGGCAAAAATTTTGGCGTAACTAAAGTCTTTTAAACTCGAAAAAAGAGTGATTGTCTACAAAGTTCTAATAAGCTAAAATGACCATGATAATATGCCTGGGTAGTTCAGTGGTAGAACGCTTCCATGGTAAGGAAGAAGTCGAGAGTTCGACTCTCTCCCCAGGCTCCAGAAATTTCATAGGCTCGTAGTGAAATGGCATCACTTCCCTCTCCAAAAGGGA
>MEVX01000007.1 GCA_001773135.1 candidate division WWE3 bacterium RIFOXYB1_FULL_43_24
TATTTGAATCAAGAAGAGTACCTGTTCTACCATCAAGTAGGTTAATCTCAGTTGCGGATGCTGTTATCTGGCTTCCTGCAATGAATAGGTTAGTTACATTAGCGCTACCTGCTACATCCAGGTTGTATGAGGGATCTGAAGTACCTATACCAAGATTTCCACCCGAATTGTCCCACCACAAATTACTGTTTCCGGTAAGTGAGGAGACGCTACTCCAGAAAGTCACCTGGCCGGCTACTCCCGATCCTGCGTTTCCTGATGTGCCCAAGCCCGAGGCGGCGAGATCCTGCCATATTACCCCGTTGTAGTAGAAAAGCTGGTCGCCGTCACTATAAATATCTCCGGCAGTGGGGCTGGAAGGCGCTACGCCAGCTCTTACCTTAACTGAAGCCTGAGAGGTCGTAGCTCCGGCTACGTCGAGGAAGGCCTGAGGAGAAGTGTATCCGATACCGACGTTACCGTTGGAGTCGACGTAAAGACCTTGTTTGGTGCTGGCGCCTCTGAGCCAAGCAGTTCCTGCTATGTCGAGGGTTGTAACGGGGTTCGAGGTACCTATGCCCAATCTTGATTGTGCGCTATCCCACCAGAAACTGTTGGATCCGGTAAGGTTTTTTGGTCCCTGCCAAAATGCGACTTGATTTTCAGCCCCACCTCCGCCGAGTGCCCCAAGCCCCGTGCCAAATAGATCTTCGCAGTACCACGTTTGGGTAGCGTCGTCCCATACTAGTAGGTCGGTGTCGCCGCACCCCCCAAGAAGTCTTATTCCATCTGCTGTTACCTCAATACCTGAATTAGACGATGTGGTTGTTGTTGTTCCGGTTGTTACTGCGTCTACCGCTATTGTGTCAGCTGACACTGTTATACCCGAACCTGCACCAACATGTATTGTTGTTGCTCCCGGTCCAGTCCCGCCTGTTAAACCTGAACCTGCAGTAAGCGATGTTATAGCGTAGGAGGCTACGTTATTTGAGTCAAGAAGAGTACCTGTTCTGCCGTCGAGTAGGTTAAGTTCGGTTGCGGAGGAGGTGACAAAGGACCCCGCGATAAACAGATTTGTCACGTTAGCGCTACCTGATACATCCAGGTTATATGAGGGATTTGATGTACCTATACCAAGATTTCCTGTTGAGTTATTCCACCATAGATTGTTGTTTCCTGCTATAGAACCCGTACCGTTCCAGAACGTGACCTGGCCTGCAACACCGGAACCAGAAACTCCGGAGGCACCTGCTCCCGTAGCTCCAAGATCCTGCCATGTAGACCCGTTGTAGTAGTACAGTTGATCCCCGTCGTTGTATATATCACCTGTTACAGGAGAGGAGGGTTGTGTGCCTGTTGCTACTCTTATCGAGGGTTTAGCTGTTGTTGCCGCCGCTATATCAAGCCATGCTGTGGGATTAGTTTTTCCGATCCCAATGTTGGCGTTGAAGGTTAGTTGGTCGGTTGACATATCGCCATAGATAAATGCTGACACTGCGGGGGCAGACCCGTTGTCTATATAAAGTGTATTCGATCCTGTCTCGTTGTATCCTGCGCGGTAACCTAAGAATATGTTATTACTTGAGTTATTTGAGAGGGAGTATCCTGCTTCATACCCTATTGCTATGTTGTAGTCAGAGGCTGACCTTGCAGCCGTTCCCCATCCCGCACCACCCCCTAAAAATACATTTCCGGATCCGTTTATGTTGAAATAACCGGCACCATTTCCCATTGCAATATTTGAGTTTCCAGTTGTATTGGAGAAAAGAGTGCCGTTGCCTAAAGCCGTGTTAAGAGCACCTGTTGTATTAACCTGGAGAGCTGAGTATCCAAAAGCAGTGTTGGAATATCCGGTGCTGTTAGTTGCAAGTGTACGATATCCAAGAGCAGTATTTCGGTATCCTCCAGAGTTTCTATTCAGTGAAGTTGACCCCACGGCTACGTTTTGGTAACCGCTGGTGTTAGAGGAACCCGCTTGGTAACCTACGAATGTGTTATGTCCCCCCGATGTTGCCGAACCATATGTATTTGCGGATCCCGCCCCATAACCGAAGAATGCGTTGGTTTCATTATCTGAGGTTATAGAGAGCACTGGTGTACCGGTTGAGTCTTGAAGCTGAATTAATGGGTTAGCGTTTGATTGTGTAGCATTTGCTTTGATAACAAACTGCTCGGTATCAGCAGAACCTGCAAGCATAAGTTTGGCAGTAGGATCTGATGTTCCTATACCAAGATTTCCACCTGTGTTATCCCACCATAAATTGTTTGAACCTGATATTGCAGTTGAGCTAGAGAAGAAGGCAATTTGTGTTGCAGCACCGGAGCCTGCGATTGTGGCTGTTCCTCCGGCACCTGTTGCACCAAGATCCTGCCACGTAGATCCGTTGTAGTAGTACAAAGAGGTTCCGCTATTGTATATATCACCTGTTACAGGAGAGGAGGGCTGCGTACCTGACGCTACTCTTACTGAAGGTTTGGCTGTTGTTGCACCAGAAATATCAAGCCATGCTGTGGGATTTGTTTTTCCTATACCCACATTAGCATTAAAGGTCAGTTGGTCGGCGTTCATATCTCCGTAGATAAATGCACTATCAGCAGGAGCAGAGTTATTATTTATATACAGTTTATTCGAACCCGTCTCGTAGTACCCTGCGCGGTAACCTAAGAATATGTTGCTGCTTGAATTTGCAGACAAGCTGTACCCGGCCCGATAACCTACCGCAACATTGTAATTGGATGCTGACCTTCCGGTCCCACCCTCGCCGGCTCCTGCCAGGCTACCAAGAAAGACGTTTTCACTGCCGTCTGTGTTATATAAACCGGCGTAGCTACCGAAGGCAGTGTTGCTGTCCCCTGTCGTATTTGAGTACAGAGATTGAAATCCTCCTGCGGCGTTTTTACTACCCGTAGTATTTTTTATCATTGAAACAGACCCCATAGCCAAGTTAAGGGTTCCGTAATTATTCGAAGCCCCTGCTATATAGCCTATAAAAGTATTTGACGTGCCGCTACTACCACTAACGATATTGGTCGCACCGGCACTGTTCCCCACGAAGGTATTGGTGTAATAATCTGATGTTATTGAAAGCAGTGGAGTACCGGTTGAATCCTGAAGTTGAATTAAAGGATTGGTATTGGATTGTGTAGCATTTGCTTTGATAACAAACTGCTCGGTATCAGCAGAACCTGCAAGCATAAGTTTGGCAGTAGGATCTGATGTTCCTATACCAAGATTTCCACCTGTGTTATCCCACCATAAATTGTTTGAACCTGATATGGCAGTTGAAGCAGAGAAGAAGGCAATTTGTGTGGCAGCACCTGATCCGGCTATGGTTGCGGTTGATACCGAGTTAGAATCAGTTGCACAGTACCAGTATGAAGATGTTGCGTTCCACTTTAAAATCTCATCAGCTTGGCAACCTCCAAGAAGTCTTAGTCCATCTGCTGTTACCTCAAGACCTGAGTTACTTGATGTTACTGCGGTTGTACCTGTTGTTGTACTATCTATCGTAATATCGTCGGCATTAATCGTAATACCGTTGCCCCCTCCAATATTAAGTGTCAGGACGCCGGTCGTTCCACCTCCCGTTAAGCCCGAACCCGCGGTAACGGCTGTTGTTGCGTATGAGGCGACATTTGCTGTATCCAGGAGGGTACCCGATCTGCCCGAGAGCAGGTTAATCTCTGTTGCGGTTGCCGTAACTGCCGACCCCCCGATGAATAGATTCGTTACATTTGCACTGCCCGCAACATCAAGGGCGAATGATGGGTTGCTTGTTCCTATTCCCAGGCGAGATAACGCGCTGTTCCACCATAAATTACTGTTGCCTGTAATATTGCTCGTTCCGTTCCAGAACGTAAGTTGTCCTGCAACGCCTGAGCCGGAAACCCCCGAAGCGCCCGATCCGGTTGAGCCCAAATCCTGCCACGTAGCACCGTTGTAGAAATAGAGTTGATCCCCGTCATTATAAATGTCGCCGGTTACCGGAGTGGTGGGTTCTACGCCGGACGCGATTCTTATCGACGGTTTGGCTGTTGTAGATCCTGCTATATCAAGCCATGCGGTAGGAGCAGAGGTACCGAGTCCTAAATTACTGCCGGTGTTATCCCACCATAGATTATTGCTTCCTGTGACTGAGCTGGTACCGCTCCAGAAGGTAATCTGACTTGCCACACCGGATCCTGTAAGCCCGCCTGTGGAGGCTGTAAGGTCAGTCCCGTTCCAGTAAAGAGTTCCGTCAACGTTGTACAGGCGGTTAGTTGTTGGCGTAGGCGCGCTGGTAGATGCGATATAAATTCTGCCGTTTACATCTAGTTTTTCTGCCGGGGCAGTTGTACCTATTCCCAGATTTCCGGTCGAAGTTACTACAAGATAAGTAGAGGTACCGTTTGTCAGACCTTTTCCTAGTGCAAAGACGTCATCATCATCTCCCGCGGCGTCGTCTATTATTCCCATCCAGTAATCAGTGTCTGTAGTGGTTCTTGTGTCGAACACCAGGGTAGTGTCGGTTCCGTAAAGTTTCATTCTTCCTGTGCCTGTTAAGTCTGCAACCACGTCACCTGCGTTGTATGTTTTTAAAGTTAAATCATTACTCTCATGATTTTCGCCGGCTATTATGCTTATAGGTCCGTAAGATTCGATTTGAGAGCTGGTTTGGTTTGTAAATATCAGATCGTAAGCCATTGAAACATCTCCCGATGCTGAGAAAGTTGTTGATGTGTAGAATTCGGTGTTCGCTGCTCCGAATTTGGCAACCGCCGTACTATTATTGCTAAGAGTTAAAGCCCCGGTTGAATCTACAGCAAATTTAGTGAAGTTGGCAGCGTCATATCCAAGGGTAAACTGCCCATCGGAGGTGCCGGTGCCGATCACAGTAAGTTGAGATGTAGGAGCTGTTGTTCCTAGACCTAAGCGGGAATTTGAAGAATCCCACCACAAACTGTTGGAACCGGTAATTGAAGTGGAACCGTCCCAGAAAGTTATTTGTCCGGTAGCACCGCTGCCGGTTATTGTTCCACCGCCTGTAGCGCATTCCCAAACTTGCGCAGTGGCGTCCCATACAAGAGTTTCTGTATCTGCGCAACCGCCAAGAAGTCTGAGGCCCGAGCCGTCAACTTCAAGACCAGAGTTTGAGGATTTAACTGAGGTTGTTCCGGTTGTGTCGGTATCGAGAGTAATGTAATCGGCGGCTAGAGTGACGCCCGATCCCGCCCCGATATTTATTGTTGTAGCTCCGGGTCCTGTACCTCCGGTTAAACCGCTGCCGGCCGTTATTGCGGTTACTGCGTAGGTACCGACGTTGTTGGAGTCGAGAAGTATTCCGGTGCGTCCGTCAAGAAGGTTGAGTTCTGTTGCAGTTGCTGTGACTTGGCTTCCTGCGATAAAAAGGTTAGTCACATTAGCTGAACCCGCAACATCCAGGTT
>MEVX01000008.1:0-143981 GCA_001773135.1 candidate division WWE3 bacterium RIFOXYB1_FULL_43_24
AACCAAAACCGCATCAGTAATGTCTAGTTCTTTCTCATCGGGGCATATAAAGTCGTGTAATTTTCCTGTGTAATTTAGATAGTGGGTAGCAACAAGTCCGGTTGCCCCCGTCACAAGTATTTTCATTATTTGAATTTTCCCGGAAATAACTGCCTTAACGTCGGGTTATTTTTATCCCGTTCAGAAAGTACGGGTTTTTTTAAGGGCCAGTTTATGTTCAGGTCGTGGTCGCACCACAGCACGCCTTTTGGGATAAGCTGGGAATATTCACTTGTCATAAGATATTGGTAATCAACGTCATGCTTGTCTGCGGGGCAGAAACCCACAGCGATACCAGCCTCGATAAATATACTAAAAGGATTTTCTCTTGAAAATTCAAAAGTTAGAGCATGACCAAAGGTTTTGGATTTAGTTCTGATATCAGCAACAGCCAAAAAGACCTTACCGGTATTTGGATAGATTAACTTAGAAGTATTTTCCGAATGCAGTCCCCTCAACACCCCGGCTTTGGATTTTGAATGATTCCACGCCTTGAATTTAACCTTTTTCTTTAAGGTTTTTTCCAGGACGCTAATCGTAAAAGCCTCCACGAACATTCCGCGCGCATCCTCGTGGGTGTGGGGGCGAAAAATATATACACCGTTAATTTTGGTTTTTTCTAATGTACGTATTTTTTTCTGCATATGTTATTTACAACTCGCAAACAAATTATACTTCAGCTATTAAGAGTTTTTGTTGTTAATTAATAACCATTTAGGCCTATTTACCATCCACTTAACACACTTTTCCAGGCGTTCCTCGAAAGGTAACTTCGGTTCCCATCCTAGATCTTTAACCTTTTGTCCGTCTAACGCGTATCTTAGATCGTGACCGGGTCTGCTGCTGTGAAAGTCCACCATCTGATATTTCAATGGCTTGTTCATTATTTTTGCCACAAGTTGCGCAAGTTCAAGGTTATCAACTTCTCTGTACCCCCTGATGTTAAACTTATCTCCGTTATTTGTTTCATGATTCAAAAGGTACAACAGGCAATCAGACACATCTCTTGCGTGAATGTAAAATCTGGAACCTGATTTAGTTCTTGTTGGATCAGAGTGAATTATCACTTCTTCGTCGAAAAGAATTTTCTTTACCAGCATCGGTAAGAATTTTTCCGGATGTTGTCTTTCTCCGAATACATTCATGCAGTGCGTAATAATTACCGGTAGTTTGTATGTGTTTTCGTAGGCAATCGCCAATTCTTCACCGCCTGCTTTGGAAGCGGCATACGTATTGCTGGCCCTATATCTATCCCACTCTTTATATTCAACGTTGTCGGGAGCAGGACCAAACACTTCGTCGGTAGAAAAATACACAACTTTTTGAATATCCTTGACTGTTCTTGCATAGTCCAGCAAGTTACAGGTGCCTACAACATTGTCCATAACGAATTCCATAGGATATTCTATGGATCTGTTGACATGGCTACTGGCAGCTAAGTGGATAATGTAGTCCACTTTACCTATTTCGGCACTTACGTACTCGTTAATAGGGGCTTTTAAGTCGTGCCAGACCATTTTTATTCTATGTTTTGATTCATCCCATATTTCAAAGTCGGTTATACGGTTGAAGGTGGAAGTTCCATCTAAACGGTCCAATCCCACGATGTCCCAATCCGTGTTCTTTAAAACATGTTCTACCAAATGGTGCCCGATAAAACCGCAAGCACCGGTTATTAGAATTTTTTGCATAACAACATTGCCTTTCTTCAATAAATAAATAAAACAAAAGTAATTTCGCCCACGCAGTCGTGAGAAAAATTAGTTTTGCCCGAAACACAAAGTTTTTTATTCTCTGTGTTTCGGGTTCGAAGCTACTTGGTCATAAGTGCCGAAGCCGCAAATGCCCAAGCGGTGTTGATAATTCCATCTGCCCCGAGGGGGAATTTCCAGAAGGAAATACCAAATTTTCCGAAAATGGTTTCGTGGCTGTCATCCGGTGCGTTACCTGCAAGCCGAAATTGTGCAAGCATGTAACGGATAGGTGTCTCGGTTTTTGCACGGTTGTCGCTTGCATAGCCGATATCGCGAAGGTCGAGAAGTTCTGCACCGAATTCTTCTGCTGCTTCTTCCCGAGCGGTGTCACCTGAGAGCTTGGTTAATTTTCCGAACCCTCCCGGTACCGTTGCAGCCCAGCACCCGTGTTTTCCTGTAGTGAGGTTTTTGATTACCGGGCGCCACTGTAGAAAGAACCCAATATATGGTTCGGGATTGTTTTCCAGGAAAAATACTGGGAAAACTACTGCTCCCGGTGTTCCGTTTCCTTCAGAGTCAAGTGCCCCGTCCGCAATCCGGTAAAAGTCATAATCTACCGTTGCAATTTCTCCGTTATTGCCAATGCTGGCCTGCACGTAGTGTTGATAGGCCCCGAATCCCGGATTAGTTACGGTGTCGCCGTCCAACCCCCACTTCGGAACGAAAGGCACCAGATCCTTACCTTTTTTGGTAAAGTACGTTTTTCCTGGTTCCAGCGAATCCAATGGTATTGCAATCACATTTGGTTGTGCCGGGCGTTCATTTTCATCAAGGCCCAGGTAATCAAACAGATGCTCGGGCAAAATCATCCCGCGCGGGGCTGTCGTCGGATTACAAATCCTAATCATCGTTCTCTCCTTTTATTTAGTTGTTAGTTGGTTCAGTTTTTCTAAGTTCAAGCGAACTGGATCCGCTTGTTAATACGGCAGGCCTTGAAGCTCAATCGATCTGAACAGCATTGTTAAAGCCGTCATCGTAAACAGATCGTTCAAGTAAGCTTCGGGCTCACTTTCCATTTTGGACAAATCAAGTTTTAGTAATTCGTCCATCCTGCTTTTTACCTCTTCAATGCTTTTTAGTACCGGTTCAGTCGCAGGTAGCACAGGACCGGTTTTTGGATCGGGGTCCAAACTATGCTCCAACTTAATGGAGTGTTTAACCTCCTCTGCAGTCATCGTTTGTTTTGTAACGTAAAACAACGCCTGCACCGGAGAAGAAACACCGCTTATTCCTGTGTTGTTCCAAAAATATCCAAGATCTCTTACTTCTAATAAATCCGCCTCTTCTGGCAAATTCGGTAACTTACGTTTCACAAGACTTAAACCTAACTGATCGGCAGCTGTATTTTCAGGAACCGACCCTCTATAGACCTCAATGCTTATCTTTCCGCCTAAAGTTATCCTATCCTGAGCGCACAAAAGCATGTAAATTTGAGAACCGCTTTTTATCACTATGGGCGTGACTACTCTTGGCAGAGCATCTCCCACCACAATGTGTCTGCGCTTTCTTTCCAGACGTTTTTCACCCGGAGGTATCATCCCAACTGATGCGACCTTAACGATTCCTTCGAAATCTTCCACGTGGTCTACACCAAGCACTGTGTACTCCTTCGGATGAATACCACGTTTAGCAAAATGTGGCATCAGCCCCTTCAACTTTTTGTTAATTATGTCGAGGTTTTCCACACCTATCTCTTCAGGTGTTTTACCCGTGGGCAATATCTTTTCTATAAATTTTTTTTCGTCCAACGGCATCTGTATTAATTGTATACTGTCCGCGTGACTGGATCACGCAAGATCTAACGCAGGTTAACACATATAAAATATCGTGTCAAATTATGGAAAAAGGAAACACGAACGTAGGTTTGTATAATTTAACTGAGTGTGTTAATATTATGAGACTCAAATCCAGTTTGAGTAAAAATTGAACCAAATCCATAAAAACTGAATAGGAGGAGAGATGTATCAGCAGATACTGGACAAGTTGTTCGGAATGCAACTGCAAGTGCTCACAGTCGTTTTGGTGTGCACAGTAATATTCGTTATATTACGGTTCAAAAAAACCCGGCAAATATTTAGCGGGATTGCAGACGGAAAGATGTCGCTTAAAGCTGTTGCTCTGGCAGTCATGTGGATAATCGCTAACGCGGGATTAGAGGAGCTCATTTCCCGTCTACCCCTTATTCTTGTTTTTGACAGGGTCGACGCCACCGCTTGGCTGGGGATCATATATAGCAGCTTCTTGTTTGCGTTAATGCACGGTCCCCGGCACAAAAGTTTGGCGGAGGAATTTACCTCGTCGAAAAATTCTGAACTGCCCTTACAAGGAAGAACCGTTTTTTCGAATATTGCGCGAATTGTCGGTTTCGTTATCGCTGGAGCAGCCGGGGCACTATTTGGATATCTGGGAATTACAACTCAGAATTTGATAGTTTCTTGGACTGCACACGTCCTGTGGAATGTTTTATTTGTGTTTGTGTTTCCAATCGTGTTTGTATCGCTAGCATCGGTTCTTACCTGGATAATATCTATTATTCCGGAGCGAAAGCACGGTTGTTAACTAAGTAACGAATGAACGACGGGGCACACATTTACAATGCAATGTGTGCCCTCTTTTCAAAACTTTGTGTATTAATTTTTTTTACATCGTTTTTAAAAGTGCATCTTTAGTAGCTTTGCACTTTTTCCGATTACGATGATAATATGGAATTTATGGAACACAAAAAAGTATCAGTACTCATAGTCAACACAAATACCAAAGATGTTATGAAACTGTGTTTGGAGAATTTGAAAGATAGTTATGAAAATCTGGAAGTAGTTGTAGCAGACAATGCGTCTTCCGACGGCTCTGCGGAAATGGTAGAAACAGAATTTCCCTGGGTAAAACTTTTGAGACTTCCTAACTATGGTTTAGCTTTCGCCTTAAATAAATGCCTGGAAGTAGCAACCGGTGAGTATTACTTGTATTTAGGCACCGACGGATTTCCAAAAGAAGGGGCAATCAAAGGACTTGTCGAATATTTCGAAGCTCCTGAACACGCCGATGTCGGAGCAGCTGCCGTTAAATTGGTATTAAGAAGCGGAATTCAGGATATGGACGGACACCGCGGATTCCCTACGCCGTTTGTTTCAATGACTCACTTTTTAGGTCTGGACAAAATGTTTCCCAAATCAAAAACGTTCGCGGGATACTTCATGACCTACGAAGATTTAGACAAAGAACATGAAATAGACACCTGCATAACACACTTTTTATTCGTGTCGGGTAAAGCAACACAAAAAATCGGGAAGTGGGATGAGGAAACCTTCTTTTTATACGGCGAGGACATCGACTATTGTTACAGAATTAAAGAAGCAGGTTTTAAACTCATGTACCTTCCGCAATTCCGGGCAGAACACTGGAAAGGTGTGACAATCGGAATCAGAAAAGAAACGCAGGACGTCGCAATGAGAGTTCCTGTTGTAAAGTTCCGCGATCAGGAATTAACTTTGGGAAAATTCCGCGTCGAACTTCAGAAATTGTCCACTAACGCGATGGAGTTGTTCTATAGAAAACATTATTTTAAGAAATACCCTTTAATTGTAAGTATGTTTGTCATTGCTACTACAAGGATTCTGAAGGTTTATCGTATGAACAAGCAAAGATATGTGAACTGGAGAAAAGGAATAAAGTGAGCTCCGGAAAAAAAAGATTAATCGCAATAGACGCCCGTTTTCTCGGTGAAGCCGGTCCGGGCAGATATGTTAAAAATATCATCGAACAGCTGGAAAAATCCGACACCTCAAATGAGTACGTTATCTATCTAAGGCCGAAAGGTTTTGAGCAATATAAACCGTCCTCCCCAAATTTCAGAAAAGTATTGGCAGACTACAAATGGTATTCGTGGCAGGAGCAGACCGGTTTCCTTTTTAGAATTTTAAAGGACAGACCGGATATTTTTTATGTTCCGCATTTTAATATTCCTGTGTTGTACCCTGGTAAACTTGTGACTGCTATACCGGATATCATAATGCATTCTTTCAGCACCGAGCGTGGCACGACCTTACCCAAGTTTTATTTCAGATTTAAGAAATGGGTTTATAAAGCGGTCGTTTATTGGGCGGTTAAACGTTCGTTTAAAGTTATAGTTCCGTCTCAGGATGTGCGTGCGGATTTTATTAAAGCTTACCCGGGAATTTCACCGGATAAGTTTGTTGTAGCGTATGAAGGCGTCGACCCGGTTTTTTTCAAAGACCACCCGGCCTCCCCGGAAATTTTTAATGAGTTCGGTATCACTCAGCCTTATTTTTTATATATAAGCAGCATGTATGAACATAAGAACGTGCCATTTTTAATTGACGTATTTGAAGAGTTTGCCCGGTCAAACAATTACCAGTTGGTTTTAGTAGGTAAAAAAGACAAATTCTCGGAACATATTGCAGAAATAATTAAATCCAAGAATCTTCAGGATAAAATTTTAATGCCCGGAATGAACAGATACGTAACTGACGCCGAGATTAGTGAGCTACGTAAAAAGTCTTCGGCATATGTTTTTCCTTCACTAAAAGAAGGTTTTAGTCTGACTCCTTTAGAGGCACAGGCAGTAGGACTGCCTTCGGTCATTTCCGACATCCCGTGTCACAGAGAAATTTACGGGGACACAGTTTTGTATTTTGACACTGCCGATAAAAATGATTTTTTTAAAAAACTGCATTTGATAGTTACAGACGAAGCCGTTAGGGAAAATTTAATAAGGCTCGGGTATGAAAATGTTAAAAAATACGATTGGAAAAATACAGCGAAAATTACGTTAGGCGTTTTCCGCAACCTGCTGAATAATTTCTAAAGTTTTTTGAGCGGTTCTATCCCAGGTAAATTCCTGAGCCCTTAATTTTGCTCCATAAATTCTTTCCGGTTTATACCCTCCGTGAAATATAAGAGCTATCGAATTTCCGATTTCTTCATAATCGTTCGGTTTAACGTATAAAGGAAATTCGCCTCCTACTTCTTTGAAAGCCGGGATATCTGATACTAACGCCGGGGTTTCGCAGGCCATCGCCTCTAGCAAAGGTAAGCCGAAGCCTTCTTCCAGAGAAATACTTATAAACGCTTCTGCCCCCGAAAATAACGATGCAAGATCTTCATCGGGTAGAAAGCCCGGAAATAAAACATTTTTTTCAACACCGAACTTTTTAGGTGCGTTATAAGATTCTTCGGCGCCCCATCCTTTTTTGCCTACTATAAGCAGATGTGTGTCGGAAAGGTCCGGGTTCTTTTTTAAAGCTTCCGCATATCCCTGTATCATTAGCGGGATGTTTTTTCTTGGTTGGATTGTGGAAACAAATAAGAGATATCTTTTGTCTCCTAAATTATATTTTTTTCTCACAGCACTAACTTCTGCTTCGTCACGTTTATAAAAATTTTGACCTACCCCCTCGTGAACAATATAAATTTTGGGATCATTTTCTCCGACCCAACCCCGTTTAATTATTTCTTTTTTTGTGGCTATTGTAGGCACTATCAAAGCATGTGATTTTCTGGCTAAATATTCTTCCGGCCTCCCTAACATTAATTTTTTTATAAAACTTACACTTTTGCTTACGAATTTATATTCAAGACCGTGTATCATGCCCACGACTTTAAGTTTTTTGTTTCTGTAAATTGGCATGGTATGAACAGGAGTAAAAAACACATCGACGGGATTTCTTTTTAATTCTTTAGCCAACCCCGACTGTGTCCACGACACCCTGCTTTTCACAATCACAGGCTTGAATGAGTTGTTGGAGTAGATAAGTTGAGAGAAGTATTCTTTTCCCGGTTCACCGTTGAAATAGATTTTATATTCGTTGTCCCTATCCAACTTTGCGAGTGCGTTAATTAAGTTGTAAGTGTATCTTTCCGGACCGGCAGGATCTTGAATAAGAAGTCTTTGCCCGTTTATTCCGATTTTCATAGTTATATCGATTATATTACAAACGGAATATAGCGCTATAGTATAAAATGGAAGTTAACATGAAGGTGGCAATTGTGTGCGATGATCTTGTACAACACGGCGGGGCCGAAAAAATAATAGAAGCTATATCTGATATTTTTCCCGAAGCTCCTATTTACACGACGGTTGCGTCAAAAAAATGGCTTGATTATTTTAGGGAAAAAGATAGACGTGTAATCACTTCCTTTTTGAATCGATTTCCGTTTGCTTCAAAATTAAACCGTTACTATTCAATTTTTTACTACCATGTTTTAGCCATCGAAAGCTTTGATTTTTCAAATTACGATTTGGTGTTTTCTATCTCTTCCAGATACGCGCATTTTGCGATTACAAATCCAGCAACCAAACATATTTGTTATTTGAATACACCCGGACGCATGTTCTGGGAGCCTTTTGATTACTTTGAAAATGAAAGTTTCGGTGTCCCTTATTTTTTAAAAGGGACGGCGATGTTTTTCATAAGACCGTTTATTTTCTTAATGAGACTGGCGGATGTTCCGGCAATGAAAAGAGTGGACCTTGTGATATCGAATTCTAAAATTACGCAGGAAAGGTTAAAGAAATACCACGGCGTTGAAAGTCCTATAACCCACCCTTTTTGCTCCCCGCCCTTAACAGTTAAAACTAGTGCCGAGGAGGGTTACTATTTAATACTCACCCGCCTTGTGTCGTGGAAACGTGTCGATATTGCTATCCGGGCGTGCGAGAAAATAGGAAAAAAACTTAAAATAGTGGGAGAAGGCCCAGATATGAAAAGGTTACAGTCGCTTGCCGGAGAAAACGTGGAATTTTTAGGCAGGGTGCCCGACGAAACAAAATGGGAGCTTTTATCAGGTTGCAGGGCTTTAATTAACACTCAAAAAGAGGATTTCGGTATAGTACCACTGGAAGCCATGGCTTCGGGAAAGCCAGTTATTGCTTATAGAGCGGGGGGTGCACTGGAAACGGTGGTAGAAGGAAAAACAGGGGTATTTTTTGAAGAACAGACAGCAGAATCTTTATCTAATTGCATAGAAAGGTTTGAAAAGATGACTTTTGATTCGGATTCGTGTATAAAACGTGCGGAACAATTTTCTTCCGAGAACTTTAGATGTAGTATACTTGAAAAGGTAAACGATCTGATATGTACAAAATCCTGAAAAGAATAATGGATATAGTTGGCGCGCTGGTAGGTCTTGTTCTTTTTTTCCCTGTTTTTATTGCGGTGTCGATTTGGATTAAAGCTGTTTCTCCGGGGGGACCTGTGTTTGCCGATATCCCGGATCGTGTGGGAAAAGACAAAAAACCTTTCAAGTTTATGAAGTTCCGTTCCATGTTCCCTAACGCTCACGATTACCTTGTTAAGAATCAGGAACTTTACAAAAAGTACGTGGAAAATAATTACAAACTAAACGCCGAGGAAGACCCGCGCATTATAAAAGGCGGAATTTTTTTAAGGAAATACAGCATAGATGAACTGCCCCAATTTATAAATGTTTTAAAGGGTGAGATGAGTATCGTGGGCCCGAGGGCATACTATTTTTTCGAGATCGAAGATCAGGCGCTAAAGTTTCCGGGTACAGCAGAACTTGTAGATAAAGCAGTATCGGTTAAGCCCGGGATTACCGGACCGTGGCAGGTTACGGGAAGGTCTACAATAGGCTTTGTGGAGAGAGTGAAACTTGATGCGAAATATGCAGAGAACAAGTCAATATTGTATGATATATTAATTGTCTTGAAGACACCGTATGTAGTTTTAACGAAAAAAGGAGCCGTTTAGTATGAATAATTCGCAATTTTTAGGTTCGGAAGGCGGGGCATCATTTCAGCCCGGTGCAGCAGGTTATAAAGCAGGTACGAAAAAGAGTGGCAAGGGTGTCGCTAAAAAGCTGGGGATTGGAACAGTCGTTTTCCTCGTCATCATAGGTATTATTGGAGTTTTTTCTTATATTTACCTTGTTAAACCCGCACTAGCTCTTTATTCGGCTGCGAATATTTTAAAATCAGATACGGCTAAAATAGGGGAAGCTTTACAGAACAGAGATTTGGTTGCCCTGGACGCTACCCTAAATAAAACCGAGAATAACCTCAAGTCTTTGAGACAGCAAAGAGAAGACAGCTTTGGCTGGGCAAAAGATCAGAAATTATTCAGAATTAATGAGTACTATGCGGATTCGGAAAGGTTTATAAACGCAGGTTTCTATGCAATAGACGCGATGCGTGAAGTCGAAAAGGTAGTACTCCCGTTTGCGGATGCAGCCGGACTAAAGATATCGGCTGATCAGGAAGTACCCGAAGAGCGGGGTTTGATGGAGGCGTTTCAGGGGTGGATATCGATCATGCCCGAAGTTGCGGGGCAAATGGATGGTGTAATTGCAAAAGTATCTAAGGTAGGAGACGAGCTCAAACCAATTGAAGTAGAAAAATATCCCGAAAGTTTCAGAGGCACGCCCATACGGGAGAATATAATTTTTGTTAAAGACACTTTATCTAAGGCTGATGATTACGCGCCGGATCTTAAACAAGCTCTAACTATTTTTCCGCGAGTTTTGGCTGTAGGGACACCCACCAAACGTTACATGATTATAATGCAGAATGATAAAGAGATAAGACCCACGGGCGGTTTTATGACCAACTACGCTACATTTAAGATTACCAACGGGTTACTTGACTCTGACTTTACTTCAAAAGATATGTATAGTGTTGATCTCACCTTGGATTTGATTGACGCCACATACGATTTCCCGGATCCGCCCGCAGCTTACAGTAAGTATTTGCTGGTTGAGAGATGGTACGCCAGGGATATGAACTATTCTCCTGATTTCATAACCTCCATGGATCAGTTTCTGCGCTTTTATAACATGGCAGGACGTATTAACCCGGTCGAGGTCAAGCCTGTTGATGGTATTTTTGCTATAGACACCCAGGTCATAAGCGAGTTACTTGAGGTAACGGGACCGGTAACAGTTAACGGGATCACATACACAAAAGATAACGTTGTGTTGGAATTGGAAAGAATTGCCTCGTTGGCTCTTAAAGAACAGGCCGGAAGAAAAAGGGTTCTCGGATATCTTATGAAAGCGATGCTTACAAACGTGTTCGAATCCGATAAAAATCTGTGGCCGAAATTAATAGACAAAGCAGCCAGTCTGGCAACGAGAAAGCACGTTCAGGCGTACGTCTTTGATCCGGAAGCTCAGGCGTTGATAGACAAATACGATATGGGCGGACGTATAAAACAGGATACAAAAGGTGATTATTCAATGGTGGTTTCTACAAATTTAGGCGGGGACAAAACGAACTGGTTTGTTAAGAAAACGGTTAATCACAAGTTGGAAAAATCCGGAGATAAGTGGTTGAGAACAGTTAATATTGTTTACAATTACCAAACTCCCGACGGAGAATATGCCCCTTTCGTTAAACAATTTAAAGATTGGGTCAGAGTTTATGCTCCTATAGGGTCTGAATTTATCTCGGTAGACGGAAGCGAAGACGGTACAATGACTGACCAGGAGAGCAACAGAGTTTGGTATAGCGCATTTGTAACCGCGCAGCCGGGGGAAACAAAAGAAGTCACTTTTAAGTACTACATCCCTTCCGACCTGGTTGGAGACAAAGAATATAACTTGTATCTCCAGAAACAGGCGGGTACAAACGGAGATAAATATAAAGTGACCTACGGTACAAAGTCGGTTGATGTCGAACTCGTTAACTTTAAAGAGATAACGATTAAGAACTAGTCCCGAAGTTTATACCGATTTTACGACCGGCACCGGGCGGGATAGAATTAGCCTGATGAAAAAAGTTAATACTGTTGCCGTTGTGCTAAAGAGCATCAACTACAAAGATTCCGACAAAATATACACTTTATTGTCCAAAGACTTAGGTAAAATATCGGCGATTGCCCGGGGTGTACGGAAAATTTCTTCGAGACGGGCAGGTAATCTGGACACTTTAAATCTTGTGAAGGTCGGTTTGTCTGAGGGGTTAGGCGGAATGCGCCAGATAGATGAAGTTTCCGGTTTAAACAGCTTCAGAAAATTAAAAAACGATTATGCGCTGAGTACCCAATGTTCTTACGTTGTCGAACTATTACATAAAACTACCGAGGAGGGCGGGAATGCGGAAGCAGCGTTCGAATTATTAGTAAAGTTTCTAAAAATAGCTTCCCGATTTCCGGAAAATGTTATCCTCGCGGTACGGTTTTTTGAAATTCATTACCTTGCTCTAATGGGTTATGGATTAAATACCGAGAGCTGCCTTAGGTGTAAAAGTGATTTGGTAAAGAAGGGACCGGAGTTGTATCTGGATTCTTCCCGGGGCGGGTTTATTTGCGGAGATTGTTCTCACCACGGGCTTAGTTTTTCCACCCAAACGGTGGGTAAGCTTAGGGAACTTACTGAGAACAAGTTGTATAAAACGGACGAAAAAACTTTAAAAGATATAAACACCATAACCTCAGCACTTATCGACGAACACTTCGGAATTAGGATAAAAAGCCGGGAGTTGCTTTGATTATAACTACCTATAATATTGGAAATTAACTTCCGGTGCTATATACTGGCTTTATGTCTGAAATTGCAGATCTACAGCAGAAGATTGTTTCACTATCTAAAAGAAGAGGCTATGTTTTTCCCGGTTCCGAGATTTACGGAGGTCTTTCTAATACCTATGATTTCGGTCCGCTGGGCGTTCTGCTGCTCAGAAATATAAAAAACTCGTGGTGGGATTTCTTTGTAACCCGTCGTGCTAATATTCATGGTTTAGACACCAGCATACTAATGAGCTCGAAAGTTTGGGAAGCTTCAGGCCATACAGCCAGTTTTACCGATGTTCTAATTGATTGCAAGAAATGTAAAACGCGCACAAGAGCAGATCATTTAATAGAATCTTACTTTGAGGCAAAAGGCGAAGATAGAAGTGTAGAAGGATTATCACCTGAAGAATTATCAAAAATCATAGAGGACAACAAAATACCTTGTCCAAAATGCGGAGAGCGAGATTGGACAAAACCAAGGAAGTTTAATTTACTTTTCGAAACGAATGTCGGAATCGTTACTGATTCTCAATCAACCGTATATTTAAGGGGAGAGATAGCTCAGGGGATGTTTGTAAATTTCAGAAATGTCCTGGATACCATAAGACCGAAACTTCCATTCGGGATTGCCCAGTCAGGGAAAGCGTTCAGGAACGAAATAACTCTTGGTAACTTTATTTTTAGAACCTTGGAGTTCAACTTAGCGGAATTTGAATACTTTTTTAATCCCACTAAAGATAATTGGCAGGCTTTATTCGATTACTGGAAAGAAGAAATGAAGAAATGGGCATTGATTCTGGGGTTGCCTGAAGAAAAGTTGTCGTGGAGGATACACACTGATGCAGAAAGGGCGCATTATTCTGCGAAAACCGAAGATTTGGATTTCGAATTTCCTTTTGGAATAAAAGAACTTTTCGGTCTCGCATACAGGACCGATTTTGACCTGAAAAACCACATGGAAAAATCCGGCGAAGAACTTAGATACACAGACCCTGAAACCGGAGAAAAAATATTGCCTCACGTTATAGAGCCGACCTTTGGTATTAACCGTGTATTTTTGGCAATCCTGGCCAATGCCTATTCTGAAGAGGAGGGAAGAACTGTTCTAAAACTGCCCCACGCACTGGCTCCCTATAAAGCGGCGGTTTTCCCACTTGTGAGAAATAAAGAGGAAGTAGTGGGAAAAGCCCGTGAAATTCACGAAACGCTTGTGTCGGAAGGTATTTCTGTCGCATGGGATGACAGGGGGAACATAGGAAAAAGATACTACTCTCAGGACGAGATAGGAACTCCATTTTGTATAACCATCGACTATCAGACACTGGAGGATGACACAGTCACAGTTAGAGATCGTGACACCATGGAACAGGTGCGCATAGCTACTTCCGACCTTGAATTTTACTTATCAAGCCAGTAACTTCCCGCAATAAAATTATTTTATTCCCGCCACCCACTACGTTCTATTTATAGCAAAACCACACCCCTCAGTTTTCTTTTAAGTGCCGCATTTTCGGGTTTCCTTTGTATTGACAATGGATACTCAGTGGAGCATATTGGTATAAATTGGTGATGAATGGTGAATAGCACTATGAGAATGTTTCTTGGGGAATACAAACCGAATATCACCGAAGGATCAAGAATTGCCCTGCCCAAGAAACTTCGGGATCAAATCAGAGGGGAAGAAGTGATTCTTTCCCGGGGATTTGAGAAGTGCGTATTTGTTTACGATAAGGAAGATTGGGCCACAGAGGCTCAGAAGCAAGTTGAAAATCCTATAACTGACGCAAGAACGAGAGACATAAAAAGGTATATGTACTCGGGCGCCGCAGAAGTAACGATAGACCCGCAGGGAAGAGTTGTTATACCGGGTAATCTTAAGGAATACGCCGGATTAGGAAAAAACTTAGCGGTAGTCGGTGCTGGCGATCACATTGAAATCTGGAATTTAGATAGCTGGACAGCCCGGTTGGAGAAAATTAGCGGAGAAGTTACTGCCTAAACTTTCGGAAATGTATCACAAACCGGTCTTGCTAAATGAAGTTTTAGAACATTTAAAAGTTAATAAAAACGCAAAGTATATCGATGCCACTCTCGGAGACGGAGGACATGCCACAGAGATCTTAAAAATGGGAGGGACGGTTCTTGGTTTGGATGTAAATCCGGAAGCATTGCAGAGGGCCGCGGATCGCATAAAAGAGCTTGGACTGGATGAAAATTTCACCGGCGTCACCGGGAACTTTAAGGACATCGAGCAAATTGCTTTGTCCAACGGTTTCGAAGCTGTCTCGGGCGTACTTTTTGACCTTGGTTACAGTACGTACGAGTTGGAAGAGAGCAACATAGGATTGTCCTTTTTGGAGGATCAGCCTTTAGACATGCGGTTAGACTCAACCTTAGGGGTAACGGCAGCAGATCTAGTAAATGCTCTGCCCGAAGAACGTTTGGCCAACATAATGTTCAACTACTCCGACGAAAGGATGTCGAGAAGATTTGCGAAAGCTATTGTGGAAGCTCGTAAGTTGAAGAAGATTCAGACTACCCGCCAACTGGCGGAAATAATAAAGTCTGCAGCTCCTTCAGACTATGAGCGCGGGAGAATCAATCCTGCCACCAGAACCTTTCAGGCTCTGAGGATCGCAGTTAACAACGAGCTTGAAAATCTTGAAAACTCACTGCCCCGGGCTGCGCGTCTTCTACTGCCCGGAGGCCGAATCGTAGTGATATCGTTCCATTCTTTGGAAGACGGTATCGTAAAACAATTCGGTCTGGACGCGCAGCCCAAGTTGAGTAAGGTAGTAAAAAAACCTCTGGTGCCCACAGAGGAGGAAATAAGCGAGAATCCCAGGGCAAGAAGCGCAAAAATGCGCGTATTCGAAAGATGTGCAGAATAGATAAAATAGAAAAAACTCAAAAAACCTGCAACCTTGTGTTTTTCACTTGCTGCGCTATTTTTTTATCCAGTACTGTTGCGCGGATGTACTTCTACAACGATCTCGCAATTAAAAACCGCGACCTCAAGGGTGCTTTCGATAGCCAGCTGACTTTGGAAGAAGAAATCACGCTTCTTAAATACGAGGATTCCGAGCTCTCTTCAATGAAGTATGTTGAATCCGAAGCTTTAAAGATGGGATTTAAACCAATGAAAGAGCGGTTAATGACGCTAGATTTATCTTCAGCCGGTCAAGTGGCTTCACTTTCAAGGTAAAATAATCATAGATGAAAAATTCGAGGACTAAGAAAAGAGCATCTCTTGAACTGAGGCTTAATTCTTTAATTGTGCTTTTTTTGCTGGGATTTGCAGCAGTTATATTTCGTTTATTCCAAATTCAGGTTTTAGGACACGAGAAGTTTGAAAAAATGGGGCAGGATCAATATTGGGCAGCTCAGGAAATATCTGCAGGACGCGGGAATATATTTTCCGCGGATGGTTTTTTACTGGCCGGTACTGTGGATAATTATCTAATGTACGGGGAGCCCAAAGTTATTCAGAATAAAACAGAGGTAGCCCGTTCTTTAGGTGAGTACCTGGCTTCCGTTGAACCCGATGTTGAAAAAAATGTTGATGGTCCGACCCCTGTGGTAAAACAGGGCTTTGATTACTACAATAAACACGTCCTAGATGCGTTGAATCTAGATCTTTTCTGGGTTCCCCTAAAGAGAAATTTATCTCACGAACAAATGTTAGCTATTCAGAATTTAAAAATTGAGGGGATAGGTTTTGAAAAGGAACCAATAAGATATTACCCCGAGGGAACTTTGGCAAGTCACGTTTTGGGGTTTGTAGCAAGTGACGAAAAAGGCGAAAAGACCGGTTATTACGGAATAGAGGGTGCACTAAATGAGGATTTGCAGGGGAAACCGGGGAGAATTCTCGAAGAGAAAGATGCAGCAGGGAATTCGATCTTAGCCGGAGGTTATAGAAAATCCAACCCCTTACCCGGCAGAAATATTGTGCTGACAATAGACCGTTCTGTGCAGTATATGGTTGAGAGAATGATAAAAGATGGTGTGGAGAAATATGATGCAGTGTCGGGGAATGTGATAGTGATGAATCCTTATACAGCTGAAGTTATAGCTATGGCGAATTACCCCACCTATGACCCTATTGATTTTTCGGTCGCTGATTCGGAAGTTATCCAGGACGGGGAACAGATCCGCAAAAAGGTTGAGCGAAGAAACCTTTCAATTCAACAAACATACGAGCCCGGTTCGGTGATGAAACCGATGACTGTGTCGGCAGCTGTAGATTTGGGTTTAGTATCTGCAACTACAACTTACGAGGATTCCGGGCCCGTATATTATTCAGGGTACAAAGTGGACAACTGGGATTTAAAACATCACGGCGTGCTTACGGTTCAGCAGTTGTTGGAGTTGTCGAATAACATCGGTGCTGCATGGGTGGGTCATAAAGTAGGTACTGAGAACCTGAGAAGCTACTTGGTCAACTTCGGATACGGAAAAAAGACCGGCATAGAACTTCAGGGTGAGGACACCGGTATTTTGCCCGAAATAAAAGATTGGTCGGATATTACACTAGCTAACATTTCTTTTGGCCAGGGAATTTCGGCCACCCCGCTCCAGGTGCTAAATGCGTTTAATGTGATTGCAAACGGGGGAAGTTTGTATCAACCTTTGATAATTACAAAAATCGACGATGGCAAAAAAATTCTAGAGATGCAACCGAAGAAATTAAGGCAAGTCATTAAAGAAAAAACAGCTGAAGAGATGGTCACAATGCTCGAAAATGCTGCGGTAAGTGGCGAGGCAAAGTTTTACGTGTTAAAAGACTATAAAATCGCCGGAAAGACGGGAACCGCCCAAATACCGGAAAAAGGTAGTTACTCTGCGGATAAAACAAACGCGACTTTTGTGGGTTTCCTTTCAGGTAAACACAGAGTTTCGATGATCGTTAAACTCGAAGAGCCTAAAACATCGGTCTACGCCTCTCTTACGGCGGTACCGTTATGGATGGATATAATGTCCGAACTTGTAAAGTTTTACGGTATAGCACCTGACAGAATTCAAGTGCAACAAATTTCCCAATAGCATTAGAACAACGGATATTTATTTTTTACCCGCTTAATATATTGTGGACGGGTGACCGGTTCTCTAAATAAAAAAGTAGGTTCGGAAGGAGAGAGGATTGCAGAAAAATACTTATTATCAAGGGGATACAAAATTTTAAAAAGAAACTGGTTTTGTTACGCGGGTGAGTTGGACATCGTTGCTTTTAAGAACAAACTCGTTTTTGTTGAAGTAAAAACACTTTCAAAAAGGACGGGTGATAATCCTTCGGCGATGCTTACTCGCAGAAAAAAGATAAAGTGGTATCACAGTTCTAATTATTTTTTATTAAGGCACCATTTATTAGGTGCGGATTGGCGCTACGATTTTGTAGGTATAGTAAAAGACGGAACAAAATTTTTGCTAAAGCATTACAAAAATCTTTCTATTCCGTAGCTATCTGTTCGGGTTGAGTCGGAATTTCTGCGGTTACGGACACTTCTGCGGTTACCGGTGCCTCCGTTCCTGTCAATTTATCTCTTATTGCATTATGAATATCGGAGTAATCAGGGTTACGGGGGATAAAAACCCAGGCCGTGTAAGGGCTGTCCGGGTACATCCCCGGGTGATACAAAAATACATCGTCGATCACGAATGATTGGATATTGTATTCATCTTTGAAGGAGTAAAAATCCCAAAGATAGATTGTGTCCTCCAAAGTTAAATTTGTTTCCATATGTTTTGTCACAGTGTCATAAAAACCGGAGATATCCATTGGCCAAAAAATATTACGCGGATTTTCGAAAGAGTTAACGATTCCCCGGAGAATGAGATGTTGTCTTTTTGCCCTCATAAGGTCACTTCCTTCTCCGTTGTTCCCTTTTCTGGATCGCGCGTAGGTCAGCGCTCTTTCCCCGGACATAACTTCGCTGCCTTGCTCAAACGAAACCTGTACGACATCACTGTCCTGCCAGTTAGGAAAAGAAATATCGGTGAAAGATGTATTTATATCTACATCAACACCGCCTATTTGGTTGACGAACCATTGAAATCCGTCAAAATCTGCAGCTATGTAGCCTTCGATTTGGAGACCCGTTATGTCTTCGTAGGCCTTTTTTAATCCCGGCCAACCGGATGTTACGAAAAGAGCGTTTATCTTATTGCCGTTAACCCACAAATCCCGTGGAATAGATGTTAAAAGAACGTTTTTTGTAACTGTATCTACGCTCACAAGTACCGTAGCATCCGAGTTATATCCGTACTGTCCGTTGTTCCGCCTTTCGAGACTTGTATCGGTACCTATTAACAATATGTTTATTTGAGGGTTTTTTTGAAAAACGCTTGCGTACGAAGGAGGTTCCTTGTGCTTATCCCCCGAAAACACGCTTTCGGACGGGTTCGGTATAAGATGTACTTCTTTTCCATTACCTACAGTAGTTTTGTTATAGACATAAAACGCTCCGGCAGCAAGGCACGCGACTATTAGAAATAGAAATATGAGAGTTTTCTTAATCATAGAAAGAAGCTTTTCCTCAATATATCGTAATTAGACAAATATACATTTAAATATTAGAACCTCCAAGATGTTTTTAGCTTTAATTTTCTGTCTAAGAAAAGTATTGAACAAACAGCTAATATTCTTGTACTATTAGCTTATGCCAAAGAAAGTGCTATTTGTAGAGGACGACGAGGGTTTCTTTAATATCTTCTCCGTACCCCTGAAAATGAAAGGTTACAGCGTTGCCCACGTGGCTGAAGGTTCCAGGGCAATGGACGCAATTATTCAGGAAAAGCCGGATCTGGTTCTTATGGACATAATATTGCCCGGAATGAGTGGTCTGGACATATTGAAGGAAATGAAGGAAAACATGGACACTAAAGAAATAAAAGTGGTCATGCTTACTAATTTTGGTAATGATGAGAACATAAAGAAGGCAGTCGAGTACGGTGCCGAGGATTATTACATGAAATACAACGTTGTACCTTCGGAATTACCCGAGAAAATTGCTGTCCTTTTGGGGGAAACTCCGGACACCGGTATTGTAGTAACGGGATAGATGCTATATGGAAACTTATAATATATGGCTCATAATAGCTGAATCTGTTCTGTTGTTAATCATTTCCGTTATCCTTTTCAGAAAATCAAGTGAATTAAATAAGCTGTTGGATCAGATTAGTAAAATTAAAGCGTCCGGAGGTACACCGGACGGCTTATTCGGTGGTAATAAGGACTATATACCCATGTTAGTGCACGAGCTTAGAGCCCCTCTCTCTGTTATTAAAGGTGCCTCCGATCTTTTGTTAAAGGAAGCAGGGGAGTTGGATGCAGATCAAATTCACGGTCTTCTTTCTCAGATCAAAGAGAACTCCAACAGCATGCTTAAAATCGTTGCCGATATTCTGGATGTCTCTAAAATAGGCGCCGGGCGATTCGAAATAAATAAGGTTTACGCAAACTTAAACGATACTTTGAAGGAAGAGTGGAGTTACTTTAATCCTTTGGCTCAGGTAAAAGGAGTTAAACTCGAGATCGAACTTAACGAGAACTTTGGCAATTTTAGCTTCGACCCCGAGCGTATAAAGCAGGTTATGGGAAATCTTTTGTCTAATGCCATAAAATTTACACCTGAGGGCGGTAAGGTGACCGTATCTGCTAACAGATTTGATCACCACGCAGAGGTTACTGTTACGGATACCGGAATAGGGATACCTGAAGGAGAAAGCGAACTCTTATTCAAACCTTTTAGTCAGACTTCAAACCACTCTAAAATAAAAGAAAAAGGAACCGGTCTCGGGTTGGTTATAGTGAAAGCCATAGTGGAAGCTCACAAAGGGGATATAAGAGTGGAGGAAAATAAACCTACCGGAGCAAAATTCATTTTCACACTGCCTCTTTAACATGCAACCAAACAGAAATATTTTTAGAGAATACGATATACGCGGTGTATACGGTACTGATATTGACGAAAACCTTTTTTTTCACATAGGCAAAGCTGTCGGCACTATCTACAGACGTAATAATCTACCTAACATAGTTCTAGGGATGGATAACAGAATAAGTTCGGAGTCTCTCACTAAAAAACTTTGTGAGGGGTTGTTGGAAACCGGCTGCAACGTTACTTTTGTTGGGACCGTTCCTTATCCATTAATACATTTTTTTACAACTACCGAAGGATTTGACGGCGGTGTTTACACCACAGCCAGTCACAATTCCAAAGAATATAACGGTGTGAAGATAGAGTTTTCCAACGCCAACCCCGTTTTCGGCGAAGGAATAAAAGAAGTGGCCGACATTATCGAAAAAGAAGCCTACATGACAGGAAAAGGCTCTTTTACCGAAAAAGACTTAATCGGAAAGTACGTAGATTTTATTAAGAGTAAATTCAATTTTAAAAAGAAGTTCAAGGTAGTACTAAACACGGGTAACGGTGTTACCGGAGGGGTTGCAAAGGAGGTTCTCGACGCTTTGGGGGTGGAAGTGGTTCCGGTTAACCTGGAGTTTGACGGCAGTTTTCCCAACGGAACACCCGATCCCGAAGAGGCTCACATGGTAGAGCAAACGGTTTCTGCGGTTATTTCAAGCCGTTCTGACGCCGGGTTTGGACTGGACGGTGACGGAGATCGGTTTTTGATGGTAGACGGGGACGGGAAAGCTTACGCTACCGACCGTGTTCTTTTGCTTTTTAGTAAACACATCCTGCAAAGTAACCCGGGCGCTACTATAGCCTTCGATGTTAAATGCACATCTTTGGCTGACGACATAATAACGAAATACGGCGGAAAGCCCGAGATTATGAGGACCGGCAGGTCGTACTTTATACAAAAAGTTACGGGCAAAGAAGCCGTGTTCGGTGTTGAGTTTTCGGGCCATACTTATTTTGGAGACAAATATTTTGGATATGATGACGGAATTTACGCCATTTGCAGAGTGTTGGAGCTTATGGACACGGAGAATTCCGGCATAGAGGACTTGATGTCAGAATTTCCTGAGAGGGTCAGTTCTCCTGAAATTAAAGTTCCTTGTCCCGACAATCTCAAGTTCGTCATTATGGAAAGAATCGTAGAAGTAGTCAAAGCTTCAGATGACTACACAAGAGAAAATTTTGTAGACGGTGTGCGCGCAAATGTTACCGACACATCCTGGTTTCTAATACGCGCTAAAAACACTTCGCCGTTTTTAGGTATCAGAATGGAAGCGGATAGCGAAGAGGAACTTAACTCCTTAAAAGCCAAGGTAAATGAACTACTAAAGACTCACAACCTTCAAATTTAAAACCCGCAACAGTTCCAAATGCTCAGAAATTGATATATTATGTCTTATATGAATAAAAAAACTGCCCAAATATTATGGTTCAAGGAAGTTGGTAAGAAAGATATAAGTATCGTAGGAGGGAAAGGCGCCAATCTTGGTGAGATGGTAAACGCCAAGATTCCTGTTCCCGACGGGTTTGTTGTTACGGCGGGAGCGTACTTTGATTTCATAAATTCCACATCTTTAAAAGAAAAAATAATGCATGAGCTGTCGGGATTAAATGTCGACAACTCTAAAAAACTTCAGGAGGCTTCAAAAAGAATAAAAACTGCGATAATGGCTGCGGATATGCCCGGCGACTTAGCTGTAAAAATTAAGGATTATTATCACAAATTGTGCGGGGAGAACGACAGGTACGTAGCGGTTAGAAGCTCTGCAACTGCAGAAGACTTACCCGACGCTTCTTTTGCAGGCCAACAAGAGACGTACCTTAATGTTAAGGGGTGGTCAGATGTTGTTAAGAAGGTTCAAGAATGCTGGGCGTCACTTTTTGAGGCAAGAGCCATTTTTTATAGGGAAACAAATAAATACTCTCACTTAAAAGTAGGAATTGCGGTACCGGTGCAGCTAATGGTTCAGTCGGATTACTCAGGTATTATGTTTACAGTAAATCCGTTAACAAATAGTAAGGAAGAGGTTTCCATAGAAGCTGCTTTTGGATTAGGCCAGCCCGTTGTCTCAGGAGAAGTTACTCCCGATCAATATATTGTTAACAAAAAGTCCGGAAAAATAACTTCGCGATATTTAGCCAAACAAACCTGGCAATTAACATTAGCCGGTAACACGCCCATTTCAAAAAAGTATCAGCAGGTTCAGAAATTGACCAACAAACAGATTGTTGAACTTGCACACGTCGGAATGAAAATTGAAGAACATTACAAAAGACCTCAGGATATTGAATACGGAATTGAAGACGGAAAAATATATATCGTTCAGTCCAGACCGGTTACAACACTTGTGCAAAAAGAGACCGAAATTGCCATCGAGACCGGTAACAAGGCCAAAGCTATTTTAGAAGGTTTGGCTGCTTCCCCGGGAGTCGGGGTAGGTAAAGTAAAAATCGTCAAAAAACCCAGCGAAATAAACATTGTTAAAGAAGGAGACGTCCTTGTTGCTGAAATGACCAACCCTGACTACGTGCCTGCAATGAAAAGAGCAAGCGCTATTGTTACGGATCTCGGGGGGAGGACCAGCCACGCAGCCATTGTAAGTCGTGAGCTTGGTATTCCGGCAATAGTAGGTACGAGCCACGCTACTAAAATATTAAGAGTCGGGGAGTTGATAACCGTGGATGGGGCTGAAGGAAAAGTTTATGAGGGAGATATTTCTGAAGTTAAAGACGTAAAAAAATCCAAACTGGATCTGGAACACATTAAAACAGCAACAAAGATTTATATGAACCTGGCTGAGCCTGAACTTGCAACGGAAATGTCGCAGAGAAACGTAGATGGAGTCGGATTACTGAGAGCGGAATTCATCATGGCGCAGATCGGTAAACACCCGATGAAATTTATCAAAGAAAAAAAGCAGAAAGAATTTATCAATCAACTGGCGGACGGTTTGGAGAAATTCGCCGAAGCTTTTTATCCAAGGCCGGTTGTTTACAGATTCAACGATTTTAAGTCGAACGAATATGCGAATCTCACAGGAGGAAAAGAGTTTGAAACTGAAGAGCCTAATCCGATGATCGGGTACAGGGGAGTTTCAAGGTATCTCAAGGAACCGGAGGTTTTTGAAATGGAGGTAGAAGCAATAAAAAGAGTACGTAACAAAAAGAATCTAAAAAACCTTTGGGTTATGATGCCTTTTGTCCGTACTGTTGAGCAGTTCAGAGAAGTTAAAAAATTGTTAAGTGCCGCCGGTTTGAGAAGAAGCGGTCTTTTCAAGTTCTGGATGATGGTAGAAATTCCTTCCAACGTTATATTGCTGGATGAGTTTTTGGACGAAGGAATTGACGGTGTTTCAATTGGAACCAACGATCTCACAATGCTCACGCTGGGTGTTGACCGCGATAACGAGAAAGTAGCAGATGCCTACAGCGAGATGAATCCGGCTGTACTACAATCTCTTGAAAAAATCGTTACGACATGCCGAAAAAGGAAAGTTACTTGTTCCGTCTGCGGACAGGCACCTTCGGTTTTCCCCGAGCTTGTTGAGATGCTCGTTGACTGGGGTGTGACCTCAGTTTCGGTGAGTCCCGATGTAATAGAAAAAACCAGGGAGATAGTCTACAACTCCGAGAAAAAAGTATTGGGCGACAAGAAGAAGAAGTGATAAGCAGGTCAGCAGGCCTGTGAAATACGGGGTGACCGGACTGCAACAAAATAAAATGCCAAAAATAAAAAGTATAACTTGCCAAAAAATACTGAACTCCAGGGGGGACTGGACTATCGAGACAAAGGTTACGTTAGATGACGGTTCCGAGGGTGTCCAGGCAATTCCTGATGGCGCTTCGAAGGGCGAGAACGAGGCTGTATATATCCCCGTTGAAAGGGCAGTTGATATTGTCAGTACGGCCATTAACGATGTTCTGGAGGGTGAAGATCCTACGGAACAATTCGTAATAGATCAGATTCTCCTCGACATGGACGGCACCACGAATAAAAAGCACCTTGGTGGTAACAGTATTCTTTCAGTATCGTTAGCTGTGGCCAAAGCGTCTGCACAATCCAAAAAAATGGAGCTTTATGAGTACTTAGCCCGTTTGTATGCACCAAAAAAAGATCCGAACACTAAGCTTAAATTCCCCGTTCCGGTTTTTAACATAATTAACGGGGGACTGCACTCTCATAACGGCCTTTCATTTCAGGAATTTATGGCGATCCCGTCGCCCACACTTCCTTTTGATAAAGCTTTGGAGATGGGAGTTGTGGTTTACCACAATCTTAAAGAAATTCTTATTAAGGACGGACTCGACGTAGATGTTGGGGACGAGGGAGGTTTTGCTCCGAATAACTTAACTGTTTCCAAAGCACTTCAATATATTTCTAAAGCAGCATCACAAAGCTATAAGTTAGGCGATCAGATTTTTATGGGCATGGACGTAGCAGCCGGTTCTTTCTACATGCATAACTCTTACCTTATAAAAGAGGAAAAGAAAACATTTGATAGCGATAAAATGTCGCAGATGTATGTCGACTTAATCACAACCTACCCGATAATTTATCTCGAAGATCCGTTTTATGAGGGGGACGCAGAGGCTTGGGCTAAGTTTACTAAATCGGTAGGAAGCAGACTGATGGTTGTCGGGGATGATCTGGTTGTTACCAACCCGAAGTTTTTAAAAAGTGCTGTAGACCGGAAGTTAGCCAACGCAGTTATAGTTAAGCCTAATCAGGTAGGTACTTTGTCCGAGACTTTTGAGTTCATCCGAAACGCTCAGAAGGCCGGTATGAAAATAATAGTTTCACACAGAAGCGGTGAAACTGGCGAAGACACGTTTATCGCGGATCTTTCTTTGGCGGTAGGAGCGGATTTTATTAAGTCAGGTGCTCCGGTCAGAGGCGAAAGGGTAGTGAAATATAATAGGTTGTTGCAGATATTCAACGCTCACAACAAATAATTATTCGATGGTGTACGCTGCGTAGTCTTTAGCCAATGGGGTTTCCACAGTCGCTGTTTTTTCATCCGACAGATTTTCAAAATACTTTCTAAAACCCCTGATAGAATTTCCATGACAAGATACGGCGATATTTATGTTGTGTTGTTTCATCAAGGGTATCATTTCGTCACAGAACGATTTCACTCTTTCGCATACCCTCTTTATGCTTTCTCCTTCGTCGGGTTGATAGTCAAAGGATCGTCTTATTTTTAACAATAATTCCGGGTTTTCCAGTTGAATCTCCAGCTTACTTTTACCCTGTAAAACGCCGTAAGAGCGTTCTTTGATGCGTTCGTCGGTGTTTATTTCTAATAGCGCGGCGTCCTTATTAAGTGAACAAGCTATTTTCATTGTATCAACAGATCTTATTTGCGGAGAAGAGACTAACATGTGGATTTTCTTGTCCTTTATTTTTTCAGCCAGTTCCAGTGCCTGTTCTTTACCTTTATCTGTAAGTGCGGAATCGCGCCAGCCGCTGAATATAAAGTTAGCGTTATCTTCAGTCTGCCCATGCCTAAAAATATACATCACGGGTTTGTCGGAGGATTCATTTTTTGGCATGACGTCTGCACTTTTATAGCTCAGGTAGTTAAGCGCCTCATCGACCTTCTTCTTACCGTATTTCTTATAATAATCGTCCAGAAGGGCAGTATCTATCATTTTTAAATCGTAGCACAAAATGTTATCATCTTGAAATGGACATAATTTCGGGAATAATTTCTTTTATCTTGCATATTGATACGCATCTGGGCGAAATTATAGCTCAGTACGGCACGCTATCGTACGCAATTTTATTTGTGATTATTTTTATAGAGACGGGGTTGGTTTTTACTCCATTTCTTCCCGGAGACTCCTTACTTTTTGCCGCCGGTGCTTTTGCCGCGCTGGGTTCCTTCAATGTGGTTTTCCTTTTTTTCCTTTTATGGGCAGCAGCTTTCCTCGGGGACACAGCAAATTATTGGATAGGTCATTTTTTTGGCGAAAAAATTATCAGTAACCCCAGACTCCCTATTAAGAAAGAACACATAGATAAGACGCAGGCTTTTTATGATAAACACGGTGGTAAAACTATATTTTTAGCCCGTTTTATTCCGATTGTAAGAACATTCGCCCCGTTTGTCGCCGGTATCGGGAAAATGAGCTACAGGCATTTCATAATGTATAACATTCTGGGGGGTTTTGTGTGGGTTGCCTCCTTTATTTTTGCGGGGTACTTTTTTGGTAACATACCTCAGGTAAAAGAAAACTTTTCTCTGGTCGTTTTCGCCATCATCTTTTTGTCAGTGGTGCCGATGATACTTGAGTTTATAAAAAGCAGATCACGTTCGGGCCACAAAGACGCTAATTCTTAAATCTTCTGATTACTCCTGTGACAACTCCCTGAATACTTAAACTTTTAGGTTCTACAAATATCGGATCCATCATTTTATTTGCCGGTTGCAGTCTAATCTGTCCATTTTTTTCATGGTAAAGGGTTTTTAGCGTGGCAAATTCATTGTCTATTAATGCCACGATTATTTGTCCGTCCCTTGCTGTGTCTTGCTGTTGAATTACCACGTGGTCCCCGTCAAATATTCCCATGTCTATCATGGAGTCTCCTTTAACCTGAAGAACAAAGCATCTTTTTGTTTTGGAGACGATGTCAGCGCTTACGGTTACGGTTGCTAAAGAGTTTTCTATAGCCTCAATAGGCTCACCGGCCGCAATATAACCTACAAGAGGCAGCTCAACGGCTGAAAGAGAGGTGTTAAAGGTCCTGTCGAGTATTTCTATGCCCCTTACTGACCCATCATACTTCTTAATGACTCCTTTTTTCTCTAACGCCTGAATATGCTCGTGTACCGTGGCTAAAGATGAAAGATCCATGGAGTCAGCTATTTCCTGCAAGGTGGGAGAATGGCCGTTTACCTGAATATACTGGGAAATATAGTCTAAAATTTGTTTCTGTCTTTTATAAAGGGTTACGGGGCTCATTAAGAATCCTCCTGTTTAAATAGTTACGGTTTTTCTTTGGTATTTTTATACTACCGAACATTATACGAAGATGTCAAGAAGAAAAAATGCCGTGAAGCTTTAAAAGGTTTCACGGCATGTGTTACCGGGCGGGGTCGCATGGGTGTGGATCCTTAAAAACGCCCGGCCGCTGTGGTCTATCAGAATATTTTCGTCAGCCCCCAAATTATCAGTGCCGCAACGTAAGTCACCCAGGAAGTTAATAGAGTTCCGAGAATCTTAAAAACTTCTCCCCAGAAAACCATTACCGCCGCCCTACGTGCTTCGGCCTCGTAACGCGCCCACCGCGTCTCGTCCATTTACCCCTCCTTTGGGATTAAGACCAGCAATCAGTATATTACGCTTCGTTTTTAAATGCAAATATTAACCAAATAAAACCCAAAAGTGTGATAAAATTTTGAAGATGTTTAAACTGGCATCTCCATTTCAGCCGACGGGCGATCAGCCCGCTGCAATAGAGCAGCTCACAAAAAAACTTGATTCCGGAATAAAAGATCAGGTTCTGTTGGGTGTTACAGGGAGCGGAAAAACTTTTGCCATCGCTAACGTTATAAAAAATGTTCAAAAACCGACCTTAATAATTTCACACAACAAAACTTTGGCTGCCCAACTTTATCAGGAATTCAGAGAATTCTTTCCCGGGAACGCCGTGGAATATTTTGTCAGTTACTATGACTACTACCAACCAGAAAGTTACATACCTTCAACCGACACGTATATAGAAAAAGATTCAGACATAAATGAAAAAATTGATAAGTTAAGGCTTTCTGCAACCACTTCGTTAATGACCAGAAAGGACGTCATAGTTGTTTCTTCGGTCTCGTGCATTTACAACCTGGGTAGTCCCGCAGAATATTCTAAAGTAGCTTTGGAATTAAGGACGGGAATGAAAATACGCAAGATTGATTTATTAAAAAGACTTTCACAGATTTATTACGACCGGTCTGAGTACGATTTTTACAGAGGTACGTACCGCGTAACAGGGGACGTAATAGATGTTTACCTGGCTTACCAGGACCACGCACTCAGACTTGAATTATCTGACGACACTCTGATCAGTATAAATTATATGGATCCTTTAACCGGCCAGTACGTGCAGCAGCAGTACCAGGACATGGCAGTTGTTTATCCTGCAAAACACTACGTTGCTCCCGAGGAAACCCGTCAGGCTGCTTTGGCGCAGATAAAAGAAGACCTGGCGCTAAGGCTGGAATTTTTAAGAAAAGAGGGAAAACAACTTGAAGCTTATCGTCTTGAGCAGAGAACCAACTACGATCTGGAGATGATTCAGGAGGTCGGGTATTGCAAAGGAATCGAAAATTACTCCCGCTACTTTGACGGAAGAAATCCCGGCGATGCCCCACACTCGCTGATGGAATATTTCCCAAAGGATTATTTGCTGGTCATAGATGAATCTCACATTACGGTTCCTCAAATCAGAGGAATGCATAACGGAGACCGCTCGAGAAAACAGGTTCTCGTTGATTACGGTTTCAGACTTCCCTCAGCCATGGACAACAGACCATTGAACTTTGACGAGTTCGAACAAAGAGTTAACCAGGTTATATATGTAAGTGCTACACCAGACGAATGGGAACTGGAAAAATCGAATAATAACGTCGCCGAAATTCTTATCAGACCTACCGGGATTACTGACCCGAAGGTTACGATATTACCGACAAAAGGACAGATCGAAGACCTGCTGCAAAAAGTAAAAGAACGTGTCGCGAAAAAAGAAAGGGTATTAATTACAACACTCACAAAGAGAATGGCCGAAGAGATGGCTGAGTACATGACGGAAAAAGGTATAAAAGTAACTTATCTTCACTCCGACATCGATACTTTGGAAAGAACCGATATTTTAGACAATTTAAGAAGCGGGAAATATGATGTGCTGGTCGGAATCAACTTACTAAGAGAGGGTTTGGACCTGCCCGAAGTTTCTTTGGTGGCCATACTCGACGCGGATAAAGAAGGATTTCTGAGATCGGAAACTTCCTTAATACAAACTATGGGAAGGGCAGCGAGACATATTTCAGGAGAGGTAGTAATGTACGCGGACAACATGACGGGGAGTATGACGAGAGCTATTGCGGAAGTAGACAGACGGCGCGCCATTCAGGTTAAATACAACCTTGAGCACGGTCTCGAGCCTCAAAACATTTCAAAACCCAGGCGCGAAAAATTGATAGACGAAGAATTAGAGGAAGTACTCGAAGAACAAAGAGGAAAAAGACACGGCCGTGAGGATATTGATTACCGCCAATTGCCCCCTAACGAATTGAAAAAAGAAATTAAGAATTTAGAAAAGGAAATGATATACGAAGCAGAGGTTTTGAATTTCGAAAAGGCAGCAACGCTGAGGGACAGGGTTAGGGATTTAAAGAAGTTGTTAAATTAACATTTGTAACGTAACCTCCAAAATAGTAGAGTTTTAATATGAGTGCAAATCCATTTATTTATGACGCTGAGTCTCCGGAATCTAAATTTGAGCTGGGAGAGCAGACGGCAGAACTTTGCCGGTCTTTGGCAAAGATAGGAAGTTCTGCGGAAGAAATCAAAATTATGGACAGGCGTTATCAAGATCGGATTCTTGAAGGTCTTAAGCCCGTTATAAGCGCCGATAGGGAGGGACAGGGCAAGTATAAAGCATTTACGGAAATGCATGAAATCACACAAGTTTTACAGGCAGGAGTTAAGCGCAATATTGATGCAATGGCTTTAGAGTCGGCCAGGCGTATCCCCGGTTCAGAAGAGTCTGAAATTAGGAAGCTGCTGGAAGACGTTTCGGTGGAAAATGCGGAAGAAAAATTCGCATCCCTTATAAAAATCCAGGACGATATCGGTCAGTATTACCACGCATTTATGAAAAACAGATATGAAACTTTTCATGCGCGGGGCCGTATAAAAAATACTGCGGACGAGATTGCAGAAAAAAGCGGTTTTTTAACTAGAAGGGCAGCCGGTGAAGAGGGTGCTTTAGGCATCGGGGACGAAAGAATATCAGACGTGTTAAAAAAATTCGGTGTCCGTAGTAAATCCTTCGCTGAAACTGTGTCAGTTCTTAACTCCAAAGCAAAACATTTTGAAGCGGAGAATCTTGGACAGATGGAAGAAAACTTCAAAAATTTTAACAGGGTTGTGGTTGTAGTTAAAAATACCTTAGGGGTAGAGAAATAGGCGTAATTACAACATTTCTATTACACAAACTACCTGTTGACTCGGTCAATTTCATAAACTAAAATCTGCTCAGATAGATGCTAAATACTCCAATAAAAATTGGTGCATTATTACTTAAACTCACTAAAAACATCGGCTACTTTTTTCTCAGCATTCCCGACAGAATTTATAAGTTAATAAAAAAATTTCCTAAACTAAAGATCCGTAAATTTCGAACTCCGAAGTTTCTGAAAAAAATCAGAAACGTACCGACGCACATACTTTCCCATACCGGAAAAGTTTTTAAAAACATACGGCTTTTTATTTTAGGTTTTGCGGCGTCGCTTCTCCTTATTTTTATTCCGTATGTCGTTCAATCGTGGTTTAAAGAACTACCGAATCCCGAAATGCTGACTGTTGCTCAGAAATACGGCCCCACACAAATTTTGGATAGAAACGGAGTTTTACTCTACGAAATATATTCTGATAAAAAATATGAACCTGTAAAACTTGACCGTATATCGGAAGATGCTGTAAACGCGACAATTGCTGTTGAGGATTCTCTTTTTTACATACATAGAGGATTGAGGCCCGACAGTATAATAAGAGCTTTCAGAAAAACATTTGTGGATGGAGAAAAACAAGGTGGATCTACTATAACTCAACAGCTCGTGAAAAACGTACTTTTAACCCCCGAAAGAACTTTCTCAAGAAAACTAAAGGAAGCTGTCCTGTCCCTGATGGTGGAAGCAACGTACTCCAAACAACAAATTCTTGAAATGTATTTAAACAACATTGCTTACGGCGGTAACGCGTGGGGAATTCAGTCAGCGGCCCAAAAATATTTTGCCAAAAATGCGTGGGAATTAAATCTGGCTGAGTCCGCAATGTTAGCAGGACTCCCCTCATCGCCTTCGCTTTACTCTCCTTTGAACGACATGGGGGTTGCAAAAGAACGCCAGAAATATGTTTTGGACCGGATGGTCTCGTTAGGATATATCAATAGCGACGAGGCTAATGCAGCTCTGGAGCAAGAATTGAATATTGTTCCGCAAAAAGATTTTATAGGGGCGCCCCACTTTGTGAACTATGTCAGGAAAGTTCTGGAAGATATGTACGGCAGCAATTTTGTTAACCGCGGTGGTCTGAGGGTTACCACGACTTTGGATTATGGTCTTCAGCAAAAAGCCGAAGCTATAGTGTTTGACGAAGTACAAAAGGGAGGTAAATACGGTTTCTCAAACGGAGCGGCCGTAGTTCTGGATGTTAAAAATGCCGAGATATTAACTTATGTGGGATCTTACGATTACTTCGCACCGGGATGGGGCGCTTTCGACGTTGTAACTTCTTACAGACAACCCGGGTCTTCGATAAAACCCGTGACGTACTCTTTAGCTTTGGCCGATACCTACACACCGGCGACGATTATAAAAGACTCCCCTGTTGTATATAAATTCGAAGGATCCGAACCATATAGACCTGTTAACTACGATGGAAAGTACCACGGAAACGTTACTTTAAGGGCTGCTTTGGCTAATTCCTACAATATTCCAGCCGTTAAAGTTGCAAAAGCGGTTGGACCGGACAATATTGTTTCTTTGGGAAAGGACATGGGATTAACAAATTGGAAAGTCGATGGCTCCTACGGACTGTCCGTAACTCTCGGAGGAAAAGAAGTCAGACTAATTGATCTTGCCAATGTTTACACGACTTTAGCCAGAAAAGGATCTTATGCCGAACTGTCCCCTATTATTTCCATACGGGACGGCAGGGGATATGAAATATATTCGAAAAAGCAGGTTTATCCGCGGCAGGTCATTTCAGAAGAGGTGTCCTATTTAATGTGGAGTATTTTATCGGATAGTCAGGCACGTCTTCCGGCCTTTGGAACGCGTAACTTTCTTACTGTTGAGGGCAAACAAATTGCGGCAAAAACCGGCACAACGGATTTGATAAAGGACAATTGGACCTTTGGTTTTACACCGAGCTACACAGTAGGAGTGTGGGTTGGGAACAACGATAACAAGCCGATGAATAAATACATGGCTTCCGGATTAACAGGGGCTGCGCCAATTTGGAACAGGATAATGTCGGAGGTGCTGGCAGGAAAAACCAACGAGGTTTTTGACATGCCACTAGGCGTGTTTGTTAAAAAAGAAGAGGGTTGCAACAGGAGCGAGGTGTTCATAAAGGGATCGAATGTTCCGAAGAGTTTGTGTCCGGCTACGGAGAGGGCGGAGAAGGCGGACTAAGTATCTTCACAAACCCGAACTTTTACCGTAAAATCATTTGGTTATGGAAAACACCTCACTCTCGCACATTCTAATTAGAGGCGCGCGTCAGCATAATCTAAAAAACATAGACCTCGACATTCCGAAGAACAAGATGGTTGTCCTTACAGGTGTTTCAGGCTCCGGAAAGTCATCTCTGGCTATGGACACCATTTACGCTGAGGGTCAGCGTAGATACGTTGAAAGTCTCTCATCTTATGCCCGTCAGTTCTTGGGAGTTATGGATAAACCTGATGTCGACAAAATCGACGGGCTATCGCCCGCCATCGCCATCGACCAGAAAACCACGTCGAAAAATCCCAGATCTACTGTGGGAACTATTACTGAAATTTATGATTATATGAGACTGCTGTTCGCAAGAGTCGGGCACCCACATTGTCCGAACTGTGGAAGGGAAATTCAAAGACAGAGTTCTACGGAGATTGTCCAATCAATTCTCAAAATTATTTCCGAATTTAAAGATTTTAAATCAGAAAAAGGAGTGAGATTTTTCTTATTTTCTCCGATAGTGAAAGACAGAAAAGGAGAATATTCGGCGCTGTTCGATAATTTGAAAAAGCAGGGAATAGTCAGAGCAAGAGTCGATGGTGATATTGTGAGCTTAAAAGAACGCTTCGATTTAATAAAAACAAACAAGCACACAATTGACGGATTAATTTCGAGACACTCGGTAAATCACAAAAGGGTCGGGGACTCAGCGGAAGCTAAAAATACTTTTTCCGACATTTTTGCCTCGGTAGAAACTGCCTTACGTTTAAGTAACGGAACGGTAATCCTTACGATAGTAAAAGATTCTTCTTTTGATTTTCCGGAAAATCCAAGAGACACCGAAGACCACATGCTATCCGAAAACTTTGCGTGCCCTGTTTGTAATATTTCATTACCGGAAATCGAGCCTCGCACTTTTTCCTTTAACACGCCGCACGGAGCTTGCCCCGCGTGTGACGGTCTCGGCATGCAGTTAAGAGTAAATGAAGACTCGGTTGTTAACCCTAGATTATCAATATCCGAGGGCGGTATTTTGCCCTGGCAGAGATTATTTGAGCACCAGACCTGGACACAAAATGTAGTTAAAAAAGTTGCTCAGGTATATGGATTTTCTCTCGACACACCTATTAAAGACCTTTCGAAAGAAGCGCTAAAAATAATTATGTACGGCGTGGGTGACAGGAGATTTAAGATTACTTACAGGGGGCAAACAGGGCACGAACATACTTACGAAGCAGGTTTTGAAGGTGTAATACCAAATTTAGTAAGACGCCACCGCGAGACCGAATCAGATTATATTAGAAACGAGATAGCGAAATTTATGATAGATGAGGAATGTCCGGTTTGTAACGGTTCAAGATTAAAAAAAGAATCTTTATCTGTTGTGGTCGATTCGAAAAACATAACGGAAATTAGCAGCCTCTCTATAAAGGACAGCATAGAGTGGGCAAGAAAGCTTGATAAGGTATTGACTGAAAGAGAGCATAAAATTTCCGACGCGATACTTAAAGAAATTAACTACAGACTTAACTTTTTGAAAGACGTGGGGTTGGACTATTTAACGCTCGCCCGGTCTTCATCTCAATTGTCGGGGGGAGAGGCACAAAGAATCCGTCTGGCCTCCCAAATAGGTTCTGGCTTGTCCGGTGTTTTATACGTTTTGGACGAACCTTCGGTTGGGTTACACCAAAAAGATCAGGGAAAACTTATCCGCACACTTCACCAGTTAAGAGATCTTGGTAATACGGTTTTAGTTGTGGAGCACGACGCCGAAACAATGATGGAAAGTGACTACATTTTCGATTTTGGCCCGGGAGCCGGCTCGGAAGGCGGAAAAGTTGTAGCAGAAGGAACACCGCCCGAAATAATTAAAAACCCAAACTCGCTAACAGGCAAATACTTGTCCGGAAAAATAATAGTGGGTAAAAACGACCGTAAGGGAAAGATGAAAGGCGAGATGTTTATGGATTTGGACCCACTTCCTAAAGTAATGAAGTCCATCGAAGGTAAAAAATTAGTTTTAAAAGGGTCGACCGGCAGAAATTTGAAAAACATCGACCTTTCTATTCCGTTAGGCAAGTTTGTTTGTATCACCGGCGTCTCGGGCTCCGGGAAGTCTACATTGATTATGGATACTTTGTATCAAGGATTGAGGCAAAGTTTCGGAATGAAGCTGGATCAGAAACCCGAGCCGTTTAAATCTCTCGAGGGTGCGGATAATTTAACTAACATTATCGCTATAGATCAAAGTCCGATAGGAAGAACTCCTAAGTCTAATCCCGCAACTTATACAAAAGTATTCGACCACATCAGAGATCTCTTTTCTCAAACTCAGGAAGCGCGTGTAAGAGGTTACGGACCCGGGCGTTTTAGTTTCAACGTTAAAGGCGGAAGGTGTGAAGCTTGCAGGGGTGAGGGTCAGATAAAGATAGAAATGCAGTTTATGCCGGACGTTTATGTTAATTGTGAGGTGTGTCAGGGAAAAAGATATAACAGGGAGGCTTTGGAAATAAATTACAAAGGTAAAAATATCGCTGATGTTTTAGATATGACCGTCGAAGAAGGCCTGGTATTTTTTGAAAATATTCCGCAGATACGAAGAAGAATCGAAACATTATTTGATGTCGGGTTGGGATATATTAAATTGGGACAGCCGGCGCCCACACTATCCGGAGGCGAGGCTCAGAGGGTTAAATTATCTTTGGAGCTTTCCAAGAGAGCAACGGGAAGTACGTTCTATATTCTCGATGAGCCGACAACCGGTCTTCACTTCGCGGACCTGGAAAATCTTATAACAATATTTAAACGTCTCACAGCTAAAGGAAATACCGTGGTAGTTATCGAGCACAATTTGGACGTAATTGATAACTGCGACTACGTTGTAGATCTTGGCCCTGACGGCGGAGATATGGGAGGAAAACTAATATTTTCCGGAACTCTGAAAGAACTTAAAACACACAAAACTTCGTATACTGCAGAAGCATTGAGGATGTTGGATCGTGCTAGAGGATCATAAGATTTTTATCGAATAACTTTTGTCCCGGAAATCTTTTAACTGAATACTATCTTCTCCTTTTTTAAGGTACACGTTCATTTTTTGTCCCGGCACCAGTGTTTTTCCCTGGAGATCGTAAATAAAATATCCGCTTGTGTTTTCTACAACATGCCTGATATTACCCCGCACAATTTGTATGGGATTAATATTTACGGCACGGGTTATCGAAAGTACCGGAGAAAAATCTTTCTCGGAGTTGGCAGTTCCTGAAAAATCAACATCAACCAGTTTTTCGTTATCTGAAAAACTGTACGCGCCCGCGGGATAAGGGTACTCGGAACTTTTTCCTTTTATTACGAAGGCGAAATGGTTTGTGTCCAACTTAGTGAAGTAGTCAGTTCCGGAAGTGGTTCCCCAAGTTGGATCTATCTGTACCCAGCCGTAAAAAGGATCGTAGTATTCCGCCCAGGAATGCAGTGTGTCGCCGCCCTTCAAACTAATCGAAATAGGCTTCTCCACATTGTCGTTTGTAAAAGCATACCCATTTATTTCTCTTGCAGGTATTCCCATCGCTCTTGCGGTAGCTACAAAAAGATCGGTAAACTCCATGCAAGTGAAAGAACCGCGTTGTGTTAATGCCGCTACGGCCCCTTTCCTGGTTACCAGATTTTGGTTTGCCGCTGCTTGGTCGTACGTAAGATTGGAAGAAATATAGTCGTAAATCCTTCTTGTATTTTGTGAAACATTTAAGTTGGGGTCTAAAATGGATGAGGCAAAGTTCTTAATCTCATCATTATCGGATTCCCAGTACTTTTGATTCTTTGTGTATTCTCTTACCAGTTCCTTAGGTAAATCCTGTATTTTTCCACCAAAATCCGGGTTTATCTGTCTTCCCATGATTTTTGCCGAGCCTGTAAGAGTTATTTCAAGCTTACTTTTTGGCCCTACCCAAAAAAGTGCTAAAGCATTCCCATCTTTATCGAGTCTTATTTTTCTCGGTTTGGGATCTATTGAGTCATATTTTACTTGCTGGATATTTTTGATGTCCGGAGGGAGAGCAACTTCGTACACCGAACCTAAAATTCTGTTATTTTTAAGCTGGTACTTAATGCGAAAGTTGAGGGATTGGTATTTTCCAAATGCCGCGGTTACCCCCTTAGATGAAAAACTTTCTTTTGTAAAATAATAATTATATTTACCGTTTTCAAACTTTTCGTTAGCCGGTGCCGGTGAAACGAATATCCTGGGTCCCATAGACGGAGGAACTGAGAGGACAATATTATATACGATCGTGGTATCCGGAGTATCTATACCTTGTATGTAAATATTCCACACATCTCCAATTCTGGAAGCAATTCCCTTAGTTTTGTAAGTCATTGTCACTATATTCTGTTTACCTTCCCCGATGGAGTAAGTGGAAAACGGAACTGTAATAACAATTTCATTTTTTCCCGGTGTTTCTTTACGGGCTTCGGTTTTTTTCCCGTTAGTTTGTGCAGCTATATCGTAAACATCGAGATATTTTGTTTTGAAAGAATAGGTAGTCGGCACAACATCGTTTTTTAAACTGGTAATTGTGGTGGTTTGTGATACAAAAGTTTCTCCTGAGTCCTGCACATCGTACCTGATATCGTAATTAATAATGAAATTTTCTTCGGTCTGCGCCCCCGCTATAGGAGACAATATTACGGTCAATGTAATGACCGCCAGGAATTTTTTAAGAGCATTACCAAGCATGGGTAAATGCTACAATAACTTCGTGGTTTCCTCAAATCTAAAAGAAAAACTCAAGAGATTGCCTACAACACCGGGGGTCTATATTTATGAAGACTCCGGAGGCGAAATTATATACGTCGGTAAGGCTAAAAACCTTAAGTCACGGGTATCTTCCTACTTTGGTCTGAACCTAAATAAAAATTCTAAAACCTTCGCGCTTGTGGAGAACATCCACGATTTGAGAACTATAGAAGTAGAAAGTGAGTTGGAGGCCTTAATACTGGAAGCCGAACTAATAAAAAAACATTTGCCCCAGTTTAACATCAGTCTAAAAGACGATAAGTCCTATTTATACGTTGGGATCAGGCCGGAAAAAGTTGATGTAGATGGAAAGCCTATCAATGTTCCAAAGGTTGAAACGTTCAGAAAACCCGACACCCGAAAGTTTCAGTACCACTACGGCCCTTTTCCGGATGGAGGCACAGTGCGGCAGTTAGTAAGAACGCTCCGTAAAATATTTCCTTTCAGGGATTGTAGCGTCAATAAATACGAGAAGTATAAAAAGTTGAAAGCGCCGTGCTTGTACGGTCATCTTGGCTTATGCCCGGCTCCCTGTGTAAACGGTATGGCCGTCTTACCGGCATATCGAAGTAATATTAGAACAATAAATAGCATCTTATCAGGAAAAACATCCAAATTAATCAAAGCTTTGGAGAAGCAGATGAAAAACTTTGCTTCTGTAGAGAACTTTGAAAAAGCAGCAGAAATTCGAAACACGCTTCAAAAATTTAAATATGTTAGACAGAGCTTCCGACTTCCGGGAGAGTATATAGAAAACCCCTACTTGCTGGATGATCTGGCAAGATCGGCGCTGGAAGATTTGGTCAAAATAATACCGGTACTTAAACAAATACCTTCAAGAATAGAGTGCTACGACATCTCAAATATTTCCGGAAAAGAAGCAGTCGGATCGATGGTAACAGCCGTTAACGGAAGAATCGAAAAAAGGGAGTACAAAAGATTTAAGATACGAACAAAAAATACTCCCGACGATTTTTATATGATTTTTGAAGTTTTATACAGAAGACTTTCACACGAGACCGATAAAAAGAAAACCAGTTGGGGTCTTCCTTCACTCATTGTTCTCGACGGCGGAAAAGGGCAGTTATCTTCGGCCATGGCTGCGATGACCAAATTAAACTTGAATATTCCGATGATTGGGTTAGCCAAAAAGGAAGAAACGGTTGTATATTACGACGGAGTTTTTCATGAGATTGTTCCCGGAGTCAATAACCCCGGCATGAGACTCTTGATAAATCTCAGGGACGAAAGCCATAGGTTTGCTCAGAGATACCACCATATGCTAAGAAGCAGGAAAATCTTTGGTTCGGCTGAATAACACGCTATAATTTAAAATATGAGGGGCGTAATAAAGAACCTAACGTATATTTTGATTTCACTTTTTTCCGCCAACTATGTTTTATCGTCCTTGTTTTATGGTGACGATCCGAAGACGTTTATAATAGTAGCTTTTGCGTTGAGCGTTTTGTTTTATTTGGGTAAACCCCTATTGGCCACTTTTGGGTTACCCACAAAAGGCATCGGATTTTTGTTTATCGCGACAATATTAACAACGCTAACTCTTTATGTTCTCACTATTTTTTTGCCGGATTTTACATTAAGAGAGACGACTTTGTCGGATTTGATTATTTTTGGCTTTATGCTACCATCGAAAAGCCTTACAGCCTTTTGGTCTGCCCTATTTTCTGCTTTTATTATCTCAATGGTATATACTTTCTTCGAGTGGCTAAGCGGCTCTAAAAAATAATATGATGTCGATACTTAAAATAACACAGGTAATAATTTCTATAATTCTGGTACTTCTGATCCTGGTTCAAACGAAAAATGCCGGACTTTCTTCCGGTCTTAAAAATTCGTTTACTGCCTACAGGTCATTAAGAGGTGCGGAAAAGGCAGTATTTATCTTAACTGCCGCATTAGGAGTTCTTCTTGTAGCAAATTCGTTTTTGCTAATCAAACTATCCTGACATGAGCACAGCTATAATTGAAGGTGGCTCTCCTTTACTGGGCACCGTTCAGGTTTCAGGTACAAGGAATTCGGCATTAAAATTGATGGCCGCGGCAATGTTTTCAAATGACGACGTAATTCTCCAGAATGTTCCTAAAATTGACGCAGTAGAGGATGATATACAAATGATTCGTGCTCTCGGCGGGAAAGCCGATTGGGCCGGCGCCGGCAGGCTTATTCTCAACGGGTCCGGAATCACTTCTTATGAAATCCCTCTTGATCTGGGATCTAAGTACAGAACCTCTTTACTTATGGCACCCCCCTTACTTTTTAGGTTTGGTAAGGCTTCCGTTCCTAAATATAAGACAGGCTTAACCGTACCCAGACCTGTAAACAGAATTTTGGAGGTGTGGAAAACATTAGGTGTGACAATTGACGAAGACGAGAATTATTATTTTATTTCTTCTGCAAACGCTATTTCCGGGCATGTTAATTTTAAAATTCCCAGTCACATGTCAACAGACGCACTTATTATGACAGCAGCATTTCTTCCCGGAGAAACTGAAATAAATAACGCTTCGGAAGAATGCGAAATAGACGATCTTATAGAACTAATGAATGCTATGGGAGGTGCTGTGGTGCGCTCGGAGCCGCGTGTAATAAAAGTGAACGGGGTAAATGTGTTTAAAGGGGCATCCTTGGAAGTGCAGCCTGACAAAACTGAAGCTGTTATTTTCTCTATCGCGGCTTTAATTACTAAGGGAAATGTCGTTATCAAGAACATCAACAGGAATGTAATGGTTCCGCTGGTTAATTTTTTAACAAAAGTAGGAGCCAGGTACGAATTTGAGCAGAATTCAATTAAGATATGGCGGCATGACGAAGAACTCCAAGCTACGAACCTTACTATTGCGCCCACACCGGGCTTTGTTCCCGATTGGCAATCGTCCGCAACGCTCCTTTTGACGCAGTGTAGTGGTACATCTTATATACACGACACTGTATACACAGATAGGTTTGGTTACGTGAAAGATCTAAATAGGATGGGAGCAAAAATTGAACTGTTGAAACCCTCCGAAGCAGGTATAATCTCAGTCGTTAGTGATGATACGTACGATACCGAAAGGTTAGGAGAACCATACACAGTTGCAAAAACTGTAGGTCCTGTAAAATTAAAGGGAGAGAAGCTAAACATAACAGATTTCAGGTACGGTGCGGTACACGTTTTAGCCGCACTTATCGCCGAGGGCAGAAGTGAAATTGAAGGCACAGACGTACTTGATTGTTACATAGAAAATTTTACGTCAAAGCTTAAAAATTTAGGAGCAAAAATATGGGATCAGCGGGAATAATGTTGGATTTATTATTTTTATTTGCTGCGGGGTTGTTATCTTTCATTTTGTATCCTATATGGATAAATTTTGTGTATAAATTTCAAATGGGAGAAGAAGTACGTGTAGATGCCCCCAGGACACACTTAATGAAGATGGGTACGCCTACAATGGGGGGTTTAGTGCTGGTTTCTGTTGTTGCAGTTTTGACATTATTATTTAACCGCTCCCGCACACAAACCCTATTACCGATCTTTGTTGCTCTCATAGCAGGATTACTCGGGCTTTTCGAAGATTTCACAAAGGTTTACAGAAGGTCAGGACTCCCCGGTTTTTTTGAGTATCATTTACGGGGTTTATTTAAGAAAAAGAATAGTCGACCCAAAGGATTGCTCGGCGTAGTTCTAAAACCGTGGCAATATTTTAAGGAATTCTGGCGTGTTGTGGGGAGTACAGACGCCAGCGGTATGCAGACTTACAAGAAATTTATAGTTCAGGGTCTAATCGGCGGTTTTGTAGCTTACTGGGTCTATTTTAAGCTTGGGTGGGATTATCTCTGGTTTCCTCTCGTTGGCGATGTTCATATAGGTTTTTTATACCCCATCGTTGTTTTTTTACTTTTTATCGTAATTTTGAACGCGGTTGCCTTTTCTGACGGGCTGGATGGCCTCGCAGGAGGATTATCTCTTTTCGCTTTCCTGTCCTTTTGGGCAGTGTCCAGAGTGCTTGAATACAACTCTATTGCTATTTTCTGTGCCACTTTTGTGGGAGCTCTTTTGCCCTTTCTATACTTTAATGTTTACCCCGCGAGGATATTTATGGGAAACGTAGGTTCGCATGTTCTGGGGGGCACCTTAGCTTTGTTGGCGGTTTTTCTTCACCGCGAAGTAGCATTTATTGTAATCGGCGCCGTGTTTTTATTTGACGGAATAAGCAGCCCCTTACAGCAGCTTTCGGTAAAAATTACCGGAAAAAGATTATTCCGCTATGCCCCGGTGCATCACCATTTTGAGTTGCTCGGTTGGCCGGAAACAAAGGTTACATTGAGATTTTGGTTATTCGGCGCCTTTTTTGCTTTTGCCGGTATTTTCATTGCCCTAATGTAACGCTATGAAATCAAAAACTGTTCCCACAATGAGTAAAAAAGATAGGTCTTTCGTATTGCTAATACTGGGTTTTTTACTCTTCGGCATAATTATTATCGCTGATTCCACAATTATTCACTCTGACAGTCTTTACAACGATCCATATAGATTTGTTTTTTTACAAATCGGGTGGGTGTTAATGGGCCTGGCAGGATTCTTTTTTTTCTACAACCAGGATTACAAAAAAATTGACAAAATTACGGCATTTATGTTTGGAGCAAACATACTGTTTCTCCTGTTACTTGCTTTCGTTGCGCTGCTTCCGTGCTCATCGGATATATTTTTTGCTCCTTGTATAAACGGGGCTAATAGATGGTTTTATCTAAACGCTCCTCCCTTACCGAAATTACCCTTACTTGGTGTTGCGGGCTTTCAGCCCGGTGAGTTGGCAAAACTAACGCTAATAATGTACCTAAGTGTAATGTTGCCTAAAAAAATTCAGGAAAACCAAAACGTCTTTAGTTTGTACGCAGTAGCTACAGGACTGCTCTTTCTACTTATAATAGCTCAGCCCAACATGTCCACAGCTGTCATGGTTGCGGCTATAGGAACCGTCGTGTATTTTTCCTCCGGAGCCTCGATAAAACCTTTGTTATTAGCTTCTCCGGCGTTGGTGTTATTAGTTGTTTTACTGATATTAAGCTCCCCATATAGAAGAGAAAGATGGCTCACTCAATTGAAAGGTTTCGACACTACCGACAGGGCCGAAGGATACCATATAAAACAGGTTCAAATAGCACTTGGTTCAGGCGGACTTTTTGGAGTTGGGTTTGGGCAATCACGGCAAAAATATTATTACCTTCCGGAAGTTGCCTCCGATTCAATATTTGCAATTATCGGTGAGGAATTCGGATTCTTAGGCACGGCCTTAGTAATAATAGCTTTCTCTTATCTAATCTACAGGGGTTTTGAGATAGCCAAGAACGCAAAGACACAAAGAGGAAGACTGTTAGCCTCCGGCATTACTTCCTGGATTGGCCTTCAATTTTTCGTAAATATAGGGGCAATGACCCAACTGTTGCCTTTGACAGGTGTCCCGATACCGTTAATTTCGTACGGAGGCTCAAGCATGGTTTTTAGTTTGATGGGACTCGGTATTTTAGCTAATATTGGTAAGGATAACTCAAAATGAAAATTGTAATTACCGGAGGACATCATAGCTCGGCTCTGCCTGTTATTGAGGAATTTAGATCGAAATACCCCGGTACGGAAATCCACTGGTTTGGTCACAGGCGCTCTGCAGCCAGTGATAAGCATGATTCCTTGGAATTTAAAGAAATTACTAGTCTTAACATTCCCTTTTACGATCTTAAAGCGGGAAAAGTGTATAAAACATTTAATATTATACGGTTGCTTAGGGTTCCGCTAGGTTTTCTACAAGCATGTAAGTGGTTATTAAAAATAAAACCGGATGTAATTCTTTCTTTTGGGGGTTATCTTGCGGTGCCTACTGTTATCTCGGGGTGGTTTCTCGGTATTCCCTCTATTACACACGAGCAAACCGTGGTAGTAGGTTACGCTAATAAACTTCTCTCTAAATTTGTTAAAAAAATATGTATTGGCTGGAAGGATTCGGAGAAGTTTTTTCCCGCAAGTAAGGTAATATACTCCGGGGTACCTCTCAGAAAATCGGTGTTTGAAATAGGCTCCGATTCGTTTAATTCCGATAACAACCTTCCGACTATCTATATAACTGCCGGTAAAGCTGGCTCACATACAATAAATGAAGTTGTTAAAGAAGCACTCCCCGAGCTTTTGTCTATATGCAATGTAATACACCAAAGCGGAGATCACTCAAAATTTAATGACTACGATCAGTTGGAAATGATTTATAAGGAGGTGGGTGGTTTGGCTAACGGTAAATTATATCTAAGGAAGTTTGTTATGGATGATGAAATCGGAGAAGCGTTCAACAAAGCATCCGTAGTAGTATCAAGATCGGGAGCGCACACCATAACCGAGCTTTTGGCTTTAGAAAAACCCTGTGTTTTAATTCCTATACCGTGGGTCAGTCATAACGAACAAAAAGAAAATGCTTTAATACTTCAAAAATATGGGTTGGCTGAGATACTGGAGGAAAAGGACTTGAACGAAGGTAGTTTATTTGCGTCGGTCACAAAAGTATTGGGGCACCTTCAGAATTACAAACTTAACGATGGGGGAGCAGCAAGTGCGGTGAATCTTAAAGCGCCGGAAATAATTGCATATGAAACCTATGAACTCGCGGATAAACTCGCACAAAGTAATACCAAGTAGGCGCCCGATTTCTAAACAGACCAGCGGGAACCAGCTACTACTTAACAAAATAAAAAATCGTCATAGAGGAGTAAAAAGTCCGCGGGTAATAGCGAGAAAGTATAGAGCGCCCATCAATATCCTTCTGATTTTACTTATCTTAGGCTCATTTAGTTACCTGTCCTATAAATATGTATATCTTAACCCCAGGTTTACAGTTAAGAGGGTTTCTATTGTCGGGGGTGGGAAGTTCGTTAACCTGGAGGATTTTAGAACAATTACGGAACAAAAAGTTGTAGGGCAGAGTATATTTTCAGTTGACGCAAAGGAGTTAGAGCGGACGTTGAAGAGCAATTTTCTTGGGGCAAAAAGTGTAGATGCATCTTTGGATTACCCCGACGCCTTGGTAGTAAAAATAGAAGAACGGTTACCTGTTGCCGTAATAACTTCGGGAGAAAAAACAGCAAATCACTATCTAATAGACACCGATGGGTATATCCTGGGCGAGGTATCAGATGAATTTATGGGTCTTCCGGAAATAATATACGAAGGAGAGATACGGGTTGGGGATTTTCTGGAAGCCGGGATTGTCCCTGTAAGTATCGAGATACTGTCGGAGATAGGTAAAGCGGGATTGAACATCAGTAGCATAAGTTTCCGGGAAAGGTACTCACGGCTGCAACTGGGTTCTACCGATGTCTATTTAAGCAATACCAAGGACGTGGGGAGCTCTGTTCAAAAACTCGAAAAACTATATAAAAATCTTACTCTTGAGGGAAAAAAGGTAATAAAAATTGATTTACGTTATGATAAAGTAATAGTATTATATGAGTAGCTTTTAACCACATTATGCCCAAAGAAAAGATAATAACAGGAATAGACGTAGGTTCCACCAAAGTAGGTACTACTATTGCTTCGGTGTCCGAATCCAGAGTTTCGGTAATTGGCGTATCGGGGGAGGTCCCGTCTAAAGGCGTAAATAAGGGAAATGTTGTCGACATAGACAGCGCCGTAGAAGCAATCGCCGCCAGTATTGAGAAAGCGGAGCGTATGGCGGGAGTTTCCGTATCCAGCGCCTTTGTTACCATAAACGGAAGCCATGTTGAAACTTTAAATTCGCACGGTGTTGTTGCCGTTTCCCCCAATCAGACCGATGAAATTAGCAAGGAAGATGTTTCCCGCGTTATAGAGGCTGCCCAGGCAGTATCTTTGCCGTCCACGCGCCAGGTTATACACGTAATACCGCGTGATTTTTCAATTGATTCCCAGGAAGGTATAAAAGATCCTGTCGGCATGTCGGGAGTACGTTTAGAGGTGGAAACTAACATAATACACGGTGCTTCTATAGCGTTAAGAAATATTGCCCGGTGTGTAAACCAAGTAGGTGTAAACGTTGAAGAGATGGTTTACGCGGGGCTCGCGTCCGCCGAGGCAGTTTTAACCGATACCGAAAAGGAATTGGGAACTTTGCTGGTAGATATTGGCGGGGGCACTACTTCAATGATTGCTTTTTTGGACGGAAGCCCGGTGCATTCGGCGGTTTTGCCTATTGGGGGCAAACTCATCACCAGCGATTTGGCAATAGGGTTGAGGTCCCGTTTGGAGGACGCCGAAAGAATAAAAATAAGATTGAGTAACGAAGCTGTTCTATCAAGAAATAGTGATAACGTAAGGAAAGACGAGGATTTTGATGTTTCTGAGTTCGGTCTTGAGATAGACAGATTACCCCGACAAATGCTTTATAAGATATTAGACGCCCGTCTTGAAGAAATATTCCGTCTCATCGCCCTTGAAATAACTAAAGTGAATTTAAACGGCAAACTTCCTGCAGGAGTGGTCGTAACGGGCGGCGGTGCTTTAACTGCAAATGTCGAAAGAAGTGCAAAAGTTAATTTGAAAATGCCCGTAAGACTTGGAATTCCGAGAGGAGTGACCGGATTAATTGATGAAATTCAGGGTCCTTCATCTGCCGCCGGAGTCGGTGCTGTATTGTATGGTGTAAAGCTTTTCAGAGGTAGCCAGCTGTTGTCATTTGATGACAGACGGGGTAATATGAATAAAAGCTTTTCGAAGTTTGTTGACAAATTAAAATCTTTCCTGCCCTAAAAAAATTTAAATACCGAAAGTAAATTTGGTATAGTGTTGCAATGCAAGTTAAACCTGAGATAGAACGCTTTGCAAAAATTCGAGTTGTCGGAGTCGGAGGTGCCGGCGGTAATGTAATAAACTCCATGATCGAGTCAAATCAGATCAGAGGTGTTGAATTCATTTCAATAAACACCGACGCTCAAGATCTTTCAATAAATAAAGCAGTAATAAAGATACCCATTGGTCAGGAATTAACCCAAGGCTTAGGTGCGGGCTCAAATCCCGAAATTGGAAGAAAAGCAGCCGAAGAATCACTCGACCTTATAAAAAGCAACCTCGAGGGAGCTAATATGGTGTTCATTACTGCCGGTTTAGGCGGCGGAACAGGCACGGGAGCTTCCCCTACCGTTGCGAGGATTGCCAAGGAGTCGGGTGCCCTTACTATTGGTGTTGTTACTAAACCGTTCAATTTTGAAGGAATACAAAGAATGAGGGCAGCAGACAGAGGGATGATGGAGCTAAGAAAAGAAGTTGACGCCTTAATCACCATACCCAACCAAAAACTATTAGAAGTTGCGGACGAAGACATGTCTATTATTGAAGCGTTTAGGCTATCGGACAGTGTTTTAAACCAGGGTGTGCAGGGAATTTCGGACCTTATCGTTATGCCCGGTTTGATCAACGTCGATTTCGCCGACGTTAAGACAATTATGAAAGATGCCGGTACTGCTTTAATGGGCATAGGGATAGGTACAGGAGAAAATAGAGCCGAAGTTGCAGCCAAAGCAGCGATTTCCTCACCTTTGCTTGAACAATCGGTTGAAGGTGCCAAAGGCATACTTTTCAATATATCGGGTGGCCCGGATCTCACTATGAGGGAAGTAGATAGGGCAGCGAATATTATCAGGGGAATAGCCGGAGAAGAGGCCGATATAATATTCGGAACTTCGATCGATGATGAACTGGCGGGGCAGCTAAAGATAACAGTAATTGCTACGGGATTTGAAGTTCCCGAAGAGGACGATTCGATGGCAGGATACGTGGAGAAGCACTACGGGCAGCCTTTGAGAAAAGACAAAACAGAAGTGCCGTTTCAACAAAACATCCCCCAGACACCACAGGCTGAAACTCCCCCTGAAGATAAAAAACAGCCTAAGCTTCCTTCCGAAATGTGGAAACCCGATGACGCAGAAGACGAAGATTACGGCACAGGTTTTGATATCCCCACTTTTTTAAGACAAAAGTGATTACGCATCTGATTACAGAAGTGATTACGCATCTGAATACAGAAGTGATTACGCATCTGATTACAGAGGTAGTTCATTTGTACAAAAGGCAGGATGCTTTTGAGTACAAAAGTGCTTTTTTAGTAAAGAAATAGTGGATGTTCCGCAGCTACAACAAATTAAAAAAACGTTCCCGCATAATAACAATCAAATATTGAGATACTACAACGTGCGTTTCCTTGTATCCTGAGTGATTTTTTGTTTTGATTTATATACTTAGTATTTATTTAGAATAGTCTTCTCGTGTTTCGGCAATCTTTGGATATGGGCAGTGAGAGATTGCCGGCTCGTGAGATAAAAAATAAACTTATGAGCAGTTTTCTCTATCGTGAGGATGGGTCGGTTTTTTCAAAGAATACGTCAATAGATTTTTCGGAGAACGCAAAAAAGATTTTGGAGAAGAGATATTTACGAAGGGACTCAAACGGAGAGGTATTTGAGTCTCCTGAAGGGATGTTTGAGCGTATCGCAAATGTAGTAGCTGCGCCCGATGCTTCGTATACTGATATCGAGAAATCACGTATAGAGTTTTATAATCTTTTATCTTCCAAAAAATTTTTCCCCAACTCGCCGACGTTTACAGGCGCAGGTACTCCGTTAGGTCAGTTGGCCGCCTGTTTTGTTTTACCCATCTCGGATGACTTGGGCAAGGAAAAAGATGGAATATTTTCTACACTGCGTGTTGCATCCCTCATACAGCAAAGTGGGGGAGGAAATGGTTTTTCGTTTTCGCGCCTGAGACCAAAAGGTTCCAGAGTTGCTGCAAGTAACGGGATAGCTACAGGACCTGTAGGATTTTTGAAGGTATACGACGCAGCTTTTGGTGAAATAGCTCAGGGTGGAGTAAGACGTGGTGCTAATATGGGAGTTTTGCGCGTGGACCACCCGGATATACGTGAGTTTATAGCGTGTAAGTCTGAAGAAGGGGCAGTTCAGAATTTTAATTTGTCCGTTGCTATCACCGACAAGTTTATGGAGGCTGTAAAAGACGACTCGACCTATGACTTGATAGACCCCCATTCATTAAAGATAACCGAATCACCCAGAGCAAGAGAGATATTCGATTTGATTGTGGAGTGTGCACATAAAAATGGTGAACCGGGGGTTTTATTTATTGATACCGCTAACAAGGAAAATCCTGTCCCCCATCTGTACCAGTTAGAGGCAACCAATCCCTGCGGAGAGCAGTGGTTAGGGCCTTATGAAAACTGTTGTTTGGGTTCAATAAACCTGGCAGAACACTTAAACGCAGACGGGAAGTTGGATTGGGAAGAACTGAAAAAAACGACAATATCAGCTACCCGTTTCCTTGAGAATGTTGTTGAGGTTAATAAGTACATTCCTGCAGTGCCTGAAATAAAAGAAGCGGCAATGGATGTGAGAAGGATCGGATTAGGATTTATGGCTTTGGCGGACGCGATGTACTCCATGGGTATCAGGTATGGCAGTGAAGAAGGACAGGAATTTGCAGCCCAAGTCTCCGAATTCATAAGGTACTACTCTATGAAGGCATCTATTGAGTTAGCAAAAGAAAGAGGTCCTTTTAGAAAAATACATGGGAGTATTTATGATCCTGAAAATCTAAAATGGGAACCCCCGAAGCCTATTAAAGAATATAAAAGAAATTTCGGCAGACCGTGGATCGATTGGGCTTCGGTTGTCGAAGGAATAAAATTGTACGGTATAAGAAACGGGGCACAGGCCACAATAGCTCCAACAGGAACGATTTCTACGGTTGCGGGGGTCGAGGGGTACGGATGTGAACCGGTTTTTGCTCTTGCGTACTATAGAAATGTTTATCAGTCGGCGGGAAATGAAGGAAAGATGACTTTAGCATACGTTAGCCGGTTTTTTCAGAAAGCCTTAGACAGTTTAAATTTGTCTGACGAGTCGAGAAAATCAATAATAGATAAAGTAATCGAGTCAGGAACTTGCAAAAATATATTGGAGTTGCCGGAGGCAGTAAGAAATACATTCGTTGTTTCAGCCGAAGTTACTCCTGAAGAACACATAATGACGCAGGCTGCCATTCAGGCCTTTGTAGACAACTCAATCTCTAAAACCTGCAATTTTCCCGAAGGGGCGACGAAAGAGGATGTAGCAAAAGTATACGTTCTGGGTTGGGAAACCGGCTGTAAAGGTCTTACCGTTTACGTTACGGGGAGCAGACAAGAGGTAGTATTAGAAACGAAGTCTACGAAGGATCAGAAAGAAAACAAGGAAACAGCTGATCCGGTCAATAAAGAAATCTTACTGACCGATAAAGATAGACCGTCAGAAGAGATAACTATAAGGCGTGGATACAAATTGAGTGGAACTACCTACAAAATGATTACCCCTCAGGGCAAAGCTTTTATAACAATAAATAAAAATACGGAAGGAAGGCCTTTGGAGGTGTTCCTTAACGTGGGGAAGGCGGGTAGTGATGTTTCGGCATTGGCCGAAGGACTAGGCAGGTTATTGTCGGGTTGGCTCCGTATGCCCCAATATAGCCTGGAGGTCGTGAGGGAGATTATAGTTCAGCTTGCAGGTATTGGAGGCTCAAAATCCATCGGTTTTGGTAAAAATAGGGTTAGTTCGTTGCCCGATGCTGTAGCTAAAGTGCTGGCGGAGGAATTTGGTTTCACCGTAAAAGAAAATGGAACTAAAGGATCTGAAGAAGGGCCCGAGTCCACCGAAGTGACGAATACCCGGGAAGAAGAGAAATTGGCACTTCCCCACTCGTTTACCAATACCGACATGTGTCCGGAGTGCGGGAATTACACTCTTGTGCTGGAAGAGGGGTGTGCAAAGTGTTACGAATGCGGCTATAGCAGGTGTTAGTGGTATTATCTTTCTATGAAGCTTTATACAAAGGAAGGTGACGCCGGCACGTCCGCGCTTTTCGGCTCCAAAAAACGCTTACTTAAATCAAGACCGGTGTTTGAGATTTTGGGTCTTTCGGACGAGGTGAATGCTACACTAGGCTGCGCTTTGGTAACTCTGAAAAAATCCCGTGAAAGCGACATATTGCAGTCAGTTCAAGAAGATCTGTTTCTAATCGGTTCGTACGTGGCCGGGCTTAAGGTATCTCACCGGGATAGAGCTGATTGGGGTTTAAAAGTGAAGAATCTGGAAAGTGTGATAGACGAGTATTCCGCCAAGTTGCCCCCTTTAAAAGCTTTTATTATCCCGGGCGGCTCCGAAGCTTCTTCTCAGATACACTTAGCACGGGCAAAAGTCAGGTCTTTAGAAAGAAGCCTTGTATCCTACAAGGGCAGCCAGTCTTTAAAATTTCTTTTACCTTATGTAAACAGACTGTCGGACCTATTGTTTGTTTTGGCGCGGTATGTGAATATAAAACTTGGTAAGAAAGAGAAAATATGGAAGATAAAATAATGAATAAAACCTACATATTTTTACTTATATTGCTCGTATTTATTATGACAGCCTTGGTGGGTCTTTTAGTTTACAGGGCCTACACTAACGATAGATTCTTTTCGGAGCAAGAATCTTTGGAAATGTCTGAAATCTGATAAAATTCTACTGTTCTATGGATAAAAAGGAAAACTCACAACAAAATATTTCAATTCCCGAAATGGAGGAGGAAACTTTACAGTATTGGCTTCAGAACAAGATTTTTGAAAAGTCAGTAGAAAATAAATCTAAAGAAAATTTGTATGTGTTTTACGACGGTCCCCCTTTTATTTCCGGGCTCCCGCATTATGGCCATCTTCTAGGTTCAATTGCCAAAGACATCATACCCAGGTACTGGACAATGAAAGGCAAAAGAGTCGAGAGAGTTTGGGGATGGGACGCTCACGGTTTAACCGTAGAAAATAAAGTACAAAAAAAGCTGGGGATAAAAAATAGACGCGATTTCGAAGCATTCGGTTTAGAAAAATTTGCAGAAGAATGCTACAACTATACCCGCGAAGTTTCTGAAGAATGGGAATGGTACGTTAATAAAATCGGACGTTGGGTAGATTTAAAGAATGCATACAGAACTACCGATACAAACTATATGGAATCGGTAATGTGGACTTTTAAGCAACTGTACGACAAGGGACTGATATACGAAGGTATTCGTACATCTTTATATTGTACGAAGTGCGGAACCCCGGTTTCGAATTTCGAAATAGCGATGGACAATTCATACAGAGATGTTGAGGATCCCGCTATCACAGTTAAATTTAAGATAACCACTGACGGTGAGTTTAAAGATGCCTTTGCTTTAGCCTGGACTACCACTCCTTGGACCATACCTTCAAACCGGGCTTTAGTAGTCGATAAGAACGCTGATTATAACGTTGTAGAAAGCGGTGGTACTAGTTATATTATTGCGGAAGCCCGTAATGACAGCGTTTTATCGGGGTCTGATTACAGGGTACTTAAAAAAATAAAAGGCGCTGAATTAATGGGTTTGAAGTATGAGCCCCCTTTTAGGTACTACATTTCAAAGGAGGGTGAGTTCGAAATATATCATTACGACGGAATGGTGAGCATGGAAGAGGGCACAGGCATAGTTCACAGTGCTCCGGGATTTGGTGAAATCGATTCAGAGATGGGGAAGCACTTTGGTCTTACTTTAATGCTTACAATAGATAATGATGGAAAGTTTTTGCCGGGCACGGAAAAAGAAAATCCATACACAGGAGTTTTTTACAAAGATGCTGATTCATCGTTAATAAACGATTTACTTGAATCAGGCCTATTATTTAAAAACGAAAAAGTTACTCACAGATTTCCTTATCACGATAGGTGTGACACCTTATTGATTCAAAGAGCTCAGCAAAGTTGGTTTATAGATGTTGAGTCTCTTAAACCCAGGATGTCGGAGTTAAACGAGAAAATAAACTGGATACCCGAGCATTTAAAATACGGAAGGTTCGGACAAAATATTAATCAACAGCCGGACTGGTGTATTTCCAGAAATAGATATTGGGCAACTCCCATGCCTGTGTGGGAATCTGAAGATGGTGATAGGATAGTAGCCTCTTCTGTTAAAGAAATCGAAGAATTGTCCGGGCAAAAAGTTGAAAATTTACACCGTCCCTACATCGACAAAATAGTAATCAAAAAGAACGGTAAAGAATACAAACGACGCGTGGAAGTTCTTGATTCCTGGCTTGACGCGGGATCGATGCCGTGGGCGCAGATACACTATCCTTTCGATAATAAACAGAAGTTTGAATCCAACTATCCCGGAGATTACATAGTCGAGTATATTGCTCAAGTCAGGGCTTGGTTTAACGTGATGCACATACTCTCGACAGCTGTATTCGACTCAAATTCATTTACAAACGCTATATCTACCGGGATTATGGCCGGCTCTGATGGGAGAAAGATGAGCAAGACGTTTAACAATTATGCAGACCCGCGGCAGGTTCTTCAGGACTACGGAGGAGACGCATTACGACTATATTTAATGGGGTCTCCTTTAATGATGGGGGAAAATGCAAATTTCGAAGAGTCCGAATTAAGGACAAAATTAAGAAATGTACTAAACCCCCTTTGGAATTCAGCAAAATATTTTCAAACGTATGCAACACCATCCAAATGGAGAGAGTCCGAGATTGTAAAATCAGACAACATATTGGATATTTGGGTCATGACCCGTCTCAACGAGGTAACTAAAGAAACTGCAATGAACATGGAACAGTATCACGTTCCTGCTGCGGTAAGGGTGCTCGAAGAATTCGTAGATGATCTCTCAAGATGGTACGTTCGAAGATCGCGGGAAAGAATATCGTCCGGAGACCAAGAGGCGTTAAGTACTTTATACACAGTTCTATTAAGCTTTTCTAAAGTATCTGCCCCGGCAATCCCGTTTATGTCAGAAAATATTTATAGAACACTTAACAAATTTTCTGCAGGAAATGCCCAAGAATCTGTTCATCTTGAAGATTTCCCCGAATACGACAACGACTTTATAGCGCTAAATCAAGGTTTACTGGAAGATATGAGAAAAGTTAGGGAGCTGGTTTCGTGCGGACTCTCGATTAGAAGTGATAGGAAAATTTCTGTTCGCCAACCGTTAGGAACCGTTGCAGTCTCAGGAATGGAAAAACTCCCCGAAGATTTATCTGCCCTTGTTTTGGACGAACTTAATGTTAAAGAGGTTCAGTACGTTAGTGAGGTGCCGTCAGCTTACGCTTCGGCGTCTTTCAACAGTATTGTTGTCGGTTTGGATACAAATATCACGGATGATTTGAAATACGAGGGTCTCTCGAGAGATTTTGTGAGAAAAGTACAGGAGTTAAGAAAAGAGGCGGGTTTAAAAGTCGGAGATATAATTGAAATTACGTATCCTTCTGATCCCGAAACGGTAAAAGTTATAGAGCTGTACGGTCAGGAGATTGTTAAGAAAATACAGGCTTCAAAACTTGTAGTAGGCCCGGAGTTTTCAATCCGAAAAGTTAACTAATTGTGCTATAGTTATAGATATGAAAGATGTATACCTGTCACTTAATAACAATATTCTTAGGCTTACTCACATCGGTAAAGAAGGTTTAAAAACTTATTCCACACAGTTAGCTGAGGACATTGTTTCCGATACCAAGATATCCGATATTCAGCGTTACGCCGACGAAATTAAAAAAGGCATTTCTCAGATTACCAAAACCCTTCCTTCTAAATTGAATCTTATTGTAATCACAGAACCCGAAGACACGATCCTAAGATTTATAATGGTAAATAAACGTGATGGGGACAAGCAGGAGCAGTTACTGAATGATATGAAAGCTAAAATTACGGAAGCTCCTCTCGAGGATCTGTACTTTTCATATCAAAAAATAGCTCCGTTTCTATACCAGTTCATCGGTGTAAGAAAACCCTACATGGACAATTTATTGGAAGTGGCTTTTGCAGTAGGTATTTCACTTAAAAACGTCGTTCCCTGGTTATTGCTAATGCCTAAGTATGTGGGTACCAACGACCCCGCCGTTTTTATATGCAGGGTGGATGGAAGCCACGTAATGGCTTTGTCGGAACTAAATGGAATTTTCTACAGCGGAGTAAGTGATAAAGAAATTACCGCAGAACAGCTCGAGGGTTTCGTATCAGACCTATCGTTGTACAAGAAAAAAACACCGGTCAAAAAAGTGTACACCCTGAATTATCAGGACCTTGATGTTAAAGGTTTTGAGGTATCAGAAATAGGCATACCGCCTGTCAACAGCGAGTTCGAGGATGAATTTAAGGTCAACATGCTTGTGAACTACATGCTGGATACTGAGCCGGACATATCTTTCTGCCAGATGAACCTTCTAAACTTAATGCCCCTTCCTGTAGTTGTAAAAAGCAATAAAAGTTTGGTTTATGCCGGCGCGGCTTCGGTACTTGTGGTAACAGGATTGCTTTCTTTCTTCCTTTTTTTCAATAAGGACGGCGGCTCTCAGGTCGCATCGAATAACCAGGATAACGTTTTGAGTGAGCAGACCTCCCAGGAAGTTAACCAGGCTGCTGAACAACCCACTCCGGTGTTGGATAAAGCTGACTTAAAAATAAAAATATTAAACGGTTCGGGATTGAACGGGTTGGCCGCCAGAACAAAGACGCTCTTAGAGGAAAAAGGTTACACAATCGTCGATATCGACACAGCAGACGAAACCCGCGACGCAACGTTATTTAGGTTCAAAAAGGACAAACTGCCCTATAAAGACCTCATGCAGGGTGACACCGAGGATGCCTTCCCTGAAATTGTGGTGGAAGACACCTTACCGGATACCGAAGAGTTCGATGTGCTTATAGTAGCGGGTTCTACAAGCGAATTATAGGTATCCCCAAAGCGGCGATATGGCTGTTTGAAGGGAATTCTTGCCCAAACTTCAAAATTAGTGTAAGATTCCAATGTTTTCTATGGATAAATACGCGATAATTAAAATAGGCTCAGCCCAATATAAAGTACATGAAGGGGAAACCCTGATTGTAGACAATCAAAACGGTAAAGTAGATTCCGAAGTTCTCCTTTTTTCCGACGGAAAAACCACAATTTTGGGCGATCCTATCGTAAAAGACGCTCACGTGAAACTCAAAATTTCAGGAGCCTTAAGAGGCGACAAAATCGTTGTAGGTAGGTTTAAATCTAAGTCAAGATACAGAAAAAACAGAGGATATAGAGATACTTTGACCGAGCTTTTAGTTGAAAAAATTGAGCTGGGTGGAAAAAAGGATGAAGAGGAAAAGAAAGTAGTTGAAACTCCAAAAAAGGTAGTGCACACCAAGCCCGCGAAAGTAGAGAAGAAAGTAGCTACCAAAAAGTCCGTAAAGACTAAAAAAGTGACAAAGAAAGAGACTAAATAAACTATGGCACATAAAAAAGCAGGTGGATCAAAAGCAAGACAGGGCGGAAATGTATCGGGTAAAAGGCTCGGTGTTAAAGTATTCGGTGGCTCCAAAGTAAAAGCCGGAGGAATTATTATTAGACAGCGCGGAAGAACTTTTGCTCCCGGCAAAAATACCGCTATGGCAAAAGACTTTTCAATTTTCAGCAAGGTATCCGGAGTTGTTAAATTTTCATGGCTTACGAAAAAGAAAAAGAAAATCGAAGTTGTCGCGTCTGAGTAATTACCTTATTTCCCACCATTCAATAGTCTTATATTTTCAAACGGGTAAAACACTAGCAACGCGCGCCCTATTATTGTCTCTTTTTGGATAGGGCCCCAATATCTTGAGTCTGTGCTTTCAGATCTGTTGTCTCCCATAACAATGTAATAATCCTCCGCAATTTTGTGTTCCTGTCCTTCCGTCAAAAAATCAGTTGCTCGGGTTACCACAGCTTCTGATAGATAAGGTTCCTCAAGTTTTTTACCGTTTATAAACACGAAACCGTTCTGAATTTTTATTATTTCTCCCGGGAGACCGATGACACGTTTAACAAGCAGATCTGATTTGGTTTTCGGGTGCCAGAATATTATTACCTCTCCGCGTTTGACAGGGTCAAACTTTATAGATAGTTTCTCAGCTATTATCTGTTCTCTGTCGTGTAGGTACGGATACATTGAACTTCCCGATACTTCAAGAAACTGCCCTACGAGTATGTAAACGAGTATAAACACGGTCGTTCCTATCAGGAACAACTCTATGATGTCGGCGATTGTATTTTTTATGCTGGATTTCCGAACCATAAAGAAATTTTATAACAGCGCTGGCCAAATAACTAGGACGTAAAGAAAAAATGCTGTAAAATAGGTGCGCACGGGTCCGTGGCTCAGTGGTTAGAGCGCTCGGTTCACATCCGAGAGGTCCCTGGTTCGATCCCAGGCGGGCCCACCATTTATCAAACTTGTGTACTTGATTGGTTGTATTCTAATACCCCGCTCACTTGAAATTATTTATTATTGACTATAGAAAATATTTAGCAAAGAATTATTAGATAGTAAAAAAGTAGTACTCATTTTGGAGAGTACTCCAAAAAGTAGCATCATTCTGGAGAGTACTCCAAAAAGTAGCATCATTCTGGAGAGTACTCCAAAAAGTAGCATCATTCTGGAGAGTACTCCAAAAAGTAAAAAAATGAAGAACAAAGAACCGTCGAATTTTAATAACTCAGATAACGACCCCGGAGGCCAGCCCTCAGATTTTTCAGATCCCATATCAATGCCGGAAGTAGACAACATGGAGTTTTTTCGAACTCCTGCAATGCTGAACAAAAACTCCAAGGCTTGGCACGAAAAAGAAATACCCATAAGAATAAATTCGTACAACCGACCAGAAGGTATAGAAATAAATATTGAATCTAAGCTGATTAACGAACATAACTTAATGAAGTACCCCAACGGTATCTGGCAGAATTATCCGGAAGACAATAAAGCAAAGCTGCTTGATAACATCGCATATATTTTTACAGCCCATCTACCTATGTTGCTAAAAGGAAATATAAGACTCGAATACAATACCGGATATCCTCAGTGCTTTTCCTGGTCCCAGCAGTCGTTTATGAGGCACCTGCCACTATATTGGTATTACTATAAAAAGCGGGGCATGAGCGTAATGCCTATGCTCAAAACGCTGCTTAATTCCAGGGCGTACTTTCGCGACACCACCGATGTTCCCCCGGAGTTCCCGATCAGCGTCGACGAGAACGTTATACTACCTTTTACATTCGGTAAGGACAGCTTTTTAACTTACCATGTTTGCAAAGAACTTAAATTAAACACAATTCTGGTTTTCTTCAATGACCCAACTTTTTTGGGTTACGAGGGGGCGCATAAAAAAGTCTTATTTGAAGAGTTCTTAAAAAAGAACAAAAATGATCTTTATTTTCTGGAAAATCCTATGGAAGGTCTGAGAGATAACGGAGATGGCTGGTTTGGGTGGGAATTAAGTCTGACATCCTGGGCGTTGATGTGTCTGCCGCTTGCTTACAAATATAAGGCAGGGTACATTTTATTCAGTAATGAAAAGAGTGTTAACGCTTTTTACTACGACGACCAGGGATTTAAAGTAGTACCGGAATATGAACAGGCATACCAGGCAACAGAAGAAATGTCATTACTCACACAGGCTATGTCGGAGGGCGAGTTGTATACATCAACATTTTTACAAGGGCTAAATGATTTGGCTATAGTTGCGGTGTTGAACGAAAATTATGCCAAAGAAACTTTTCCCTATCTAATGTCATGCTGGGACGGAAGTGAGGAGAAGCGCTGGTGCGGTAAATGCACAAAGTGTGCCAGACTTTATTTGTACCTGTCTGCAATGGGTATCAATCCAATAGAAGTGGCGGGCTTTGAGGATGATATGTTTAGTGAGGATAAGATAGACCTTTATAATGCTTTTGGAGAAAAAGCCTCCGGTCTGGGTTGGGACTCTTTCGGCTTGAATAAAGATGAACAAGAACTGTCCTTTTATATATGCGCTAAGCTTGGTAACCAGGCTCCGCTCGTTCAGATCTTCAAGAATTCGGAAGCTTACCAAAGAGTAGAACAAAACCTTAACGTGCTTGTCGATGAATATTTAGGTCTTCATGAGGAACACTCCTCCCCACTAATTTGGAGAACTCAGATAAATGAGATCTTTAATACAGCACTAAAAAAAGTAAGAGAAAGAGTTTTCAGTTTATAAATTCGTCGTAAAGTAAGTTCCAAAGTTCAGTATAACCGCCGTCATATCCGAGTGCCCAAATGCCCACACCCATCAATCCGTTATTTTTAATAAGTTTATATTTAACTGCCAAAGACTTTTGATCTTCGTAGAAGACCTGTCTTAGTTGTCCGGTTTCTTCACTGATGTAACTAAAGTAGGGCACCTGACCGAGATCGTCCCATAAAATTCTGGGTTTTATATTAATAATTACGTCCATAATAGCTTCGTAAGATTGGGATTGGGAGTATCCGATCGCGTCATTTCCATTTATTCTTTCTGCGTATTTTTCGTCTTTTCCGACTACCCAGTTGTAGCCGTAATAGGGTACACCCAGCAGCAGTTTATTTGGCGGTACGACAGCCAAATAGTCTTTCAGCATTGTTTCTATGTCGTATTCTGCGTGGACTCCTTTACCGCCGATCGGGGCAACAGGCCCGGCATTATCCGAGGAGGGCCTGTGAAAGTCATATCCCATTATAAAGATGCCGTCGCTGTATTTAGCCAAATTTTCCAAATCAGAACTTACACGATCCTTAACCGATGAATCTGCAAAAGCGGACACAACGACATTAGAATTTCCGTATCTTTTGTCGAGTTCCTGATTTGCGTATTTTGTAAACTCGGAGAATTTTACAGCCATGTCTTTTCCCGTATATTCGGCGTATTCAAAATTTAAGTTAACGTCAGTTATATTTTTTTCATCAAGTTCTGTGTAAATATTTTTTAGTAAATTATCCCAGCATTCTCTGCAGTCCAGAAAAGCATCGTTATCTTCGTCGTTGTGAGCTACTACCGTCAGCGCAAAATTTACCCCGAATTTTTTGCATGCGTCAGCAAGTTGCGTGACTTTCTCGTTTTCCTTCCAGTTTCTATACCCGGGCTCTGCAATCCATATACCCTCCGCGTCTTGCACGGTTTTTACAAAGTTACCTTCGCCGTCTATGTAAATACCGAAGTAGGCAACATCAGTTAATCTGTCAAGCTCAATAAATTCCAGTTTCTCCAAGGTCCAGTAGGGAAGGTATCCATAAATCCTGTAAGCAGGTTTTTTGCGTTCTTTGAAAAGAGAGAGAATGTCGAAAGAGCTCGAATAAGGGGTCAGGGGGTGATTTTTATAGCTAAGTTTGCTTATATGCAGGCTTACCCCTCCCAATATCGTAACAATAAGAAATAGTACTAAAATTGTTTTTATCTCTGCTCTCACCAAGTAATTTTAAGCATAAAATCTCAATAAATACAGCCGATGTTTTCGGTATAAAATCCCATAAATGATAGAATTGGTTTGTGGCTATTCTAAATATCCGTAGATATAAATTTTGGACAATTCTCCTTTTTTTGGTTTTGAGCACGCTGCTGGTATCGGCTTTTGTCTTTCTAAAAGAGTATAAAAGCTATCTTGCTGAAAAAAAGCAAATTGAAGAGATGCAGAGACAGGTATACACGGACAGGCTGAGGGCAGCCGAGGCTTCGGCCAATTGTGCCGAAGTTCAGGAGGTTGAATACTTCACGTACTCGGGTAATGACCCCCTTTGGAATGAAAATAATAAATTCGGAATCTATATTTATGCTGAAATTGACGAATTTTTTGACCGGGCCGCAGAACTTGTAAATTCCGGTAAGGGCGATTGGGGTTATGTGTTGATCCCTTATAACGTAAAAGATAAAAATTTCGAAAAATGGAAAAACGTTTTCAAGAAGCTCAATGAAAAGCATCTGATTCCGGTCATTCAGTTACATGATGTAGATCCGGATGACTACAAAGATCAAACCAGGGAGTCCGCCGCCTTTTTAAACAGATTTGTTTGGCCCGTACGGTATAGGTATGTCAGTGTTTACAATGAACCGAATGACCGTAAGTTTTGGTACGATCGGGTGAGTCCGAAAGAGTACGCGGAGATATTGGATTATACGATCGACGTTTACAAGGAAGAAAATCCCGATTTTTTTATGCTGAACGGTGCCTTTAACGTTACTGCTCCTTCCGATGATAATCACATGGATTCTTTGGAATATATGAGACGTATGGAAGTTGCCGAACCGGGAATTTTTAAAAAACTGGACGGTTGGGCGTCGCATTCTTACCCCCAGCCGAACTTTTCGGGCAACCCTTACGACGAAGGAAGGTGGAGCATAAAAGCCTACGAGACCGAATTAAGTTATCTTAAAAAAGTACTTAAGGTAGAAAAGGATTTACCGGTGTTTATCACTGAAACCGGTTGGGCCCATGCTGAAGGATCGGAATATAACAGCAGCTATTTACCTGTAGATACGATTTCCGAATATTTTGAAAAAGCATTTAAAGATGTTTGGCTTAAAGATAAGAGGGTGAGGGCAGTTATGCCGTTTACAATAAGATACGATCCTCCTTTTGATCACTTTTCATGGCTTAACCAAGATAACGACCCTTACAAACATTTCGATGTTGTCAGGGATATGAAAAAAGAAGAAGGGAAGCCCCCGGTACTTGTAGTTAACAAAATAAAAGTCGGGGGTTGCGAGTAATGAGCTTTTCTCCGGCAAGTAAAAAAATAGCTGCCAACACGATTTATCAGTTAGTAGGGAAAGTCGTAAGTTTAGGCATAACGGTACTAGCCACCATTATTATCACCAGAACATACGGAAGAGAAATCTATGGTCAGTTTAGTTTGATGCAGGCATGGCCAGCTTTGTTTTTTGTGATAGTAGACTTTGGTATCAACGCTATCGCTACACGTGAGATCTCCAAGGACTGGAGTAAGGCCGGAAAATACTTTGGAAATATTTTACTCATTAGAATAATATTTTCTGTTATTTTGATGGCTGTTTTGTTTGTAGCTTCGAGGTTTTTTCCTTACTCTCAGGCACTTAAAGCAGGTATCACTCTGAGCCTTCTTCTTGTTCTTACTCAGGCACTTTTTACGTCAACCAATATAATATTTCAGGCAAAACTAAGGTATGACCTCTCTACAATAGGGTACCTGTCAGGCTACGCCATTATTTTGATTTTAGTTTTCTTTTTATCTCAGGCAAAAGTTGATGTAATGTGGATTAGCTTCAGTTACGTTATAGGTGGTTTTATTACGTTTGCAATAAACTATTTTTTTGTAAAATCGCTCGGTGTAAAACCTGAATTTGTACTTGATAAGAAGGTTTGGGGGTATCTTTTATCCAGCTCCCTGCCTTTGGGCTTGATGTTTGTGTTCAGCCAGATAAATTTCAAGGCTGACTCATTGTTACTATCCGTTCTTCCCGTTCCGGCCTTTTTAAATGTGTCCAATAACGAAGCAGTAGGATTATACGCACTTCCTTATAAAATTTTTGAAGTTGCTTTAGTGATGCCGACATTTTTTATGAATTCCGTTTATCCCGTAATGATAATCCGCATGTCCGAAGGCAAGGAAAAATTACAAAAAACATTAAAGCAATCTCTCAAATTCTTAATTGTCATCGCTATTGTATTTTCACTTGTAGGCTATGTATTTTCCCCTTTGGCAATTAATGTTTTAGGCGGCGCAGAATTTTCTGCTTCAGTTCCCGTACTAAGGATATTATTATCAGGACTCGTCCTTTACAGCGTCACACAGCCTTTGGCGTGGGTAATCGTAACACTGGGATACCAGAAGTATCTTCCGGGTATTTATCTAATCAGCGGTGTTTTTAACGTAGTACTGAATCTTATATTTATTCCTGTTTATTCTTTCTATGTTTCGGCTCTTATAACCCATTTATCCGAGCTTTTGATACTAGTTCTTTTGATTGTTACTGTCCGGAAAGTGTGGCGTAAAACCTATGCTGCTTAAATACTTTTTATACTTACTACTCGCGACATTATCGCTCGGTCAGTTGTCGCGGGTCGGAGACCTCTACACTTTTGATTTAGCCGCGGTAGTTTTTGTATTTTATGGAATAATTTATTTTTTATTTAAGCGAAATTTAAAGGTTCCACGTTATTCGGTTCTCTTTTTCATTTTTTCGTTATTGGCAGGGGCGTCGTTACTTATAAATTTTTACCGGTACGGAGAAGCCGAAGCTATAACGGCGGCATTCTATTTAGTAAGGTATGTCACCTATTTGTTAGCAGGCTTAGTTGTTTACAACATGCTCGTTGATAAGTACATCACACGTGACCAGCTAGAAAGATACTTTTATATCTCGGCTCTTTTTCTATGCGCTGCGGGTTTGGTTCAACTCTCGGTATTACCTGACTTTAGTATTTTAGACGCCTCGCTAGGCTGGGATCCGCACAAAAATAGGGTAGCTTCGACTTTTTTCGACCCTAACTTTCTCGGAGCCTACTTGGTTGCTGTACTGACTTTAATTTTAGGAAGTATCTTTGAAGGTAAAAAAGACAGATTTAGGGTGATTTCAGCAGTCACACTTCTAGTTTTCATCTTTCTTACCTTCTCAAGAAGTGCTTGGGTAATGCTGGCTGTTGTAATTTTCGTATTCGGTCTATTAAAGAAACGCAAACTCCTGCTTTTAGGCTTGTTATTGGCTTTTTTGGCTTACTTTTTGGTGCCCCGGGTTCAGACCAGGTTGTCGGGAATTACTGATCCGGCAGATTCTGCGCGATTTAGGCTCGTTTCATGGAAAAATGCTTTACAAATATCGCGGGACAATTTATTCACGGGAATTGGATTTAATGCGTATAGATATGCTCAGAAAGATTACGGCTTTCTCACAATAGATAATATTTCGACGCGCTCGGGCGCCGGTGCCGACTCCAGCATTCTATTTGTTTTAGCTACCACAGGAATATTCGGTATGTTAATTTACGTTTCTGCCCTCGCGTTTCCGTTTATCGACAGCATTTTTTCAAAAAGAAAATATAGGTTGGTGATAATAACCTTGCTTCCCGCACTTATGCTGGAATCACTTTTTATAAACTCGCTTTTTTATCCACAGATAATGTTTATTATGTACGCGGTAATCTTTAGCTCGTCTCTTGATATTTAACGTTTATGGTTTCCTCGCTTTTGTTTCCGGCTTCGTCTGTTGCTTCAATCTTTATTTCCACGTCTCCGGATTTAACACCCAGAATATATTCGAACGTAAGATCCGGTTTTTGAATAACCATCCTGCCGTTTATTTTTAAGGTAGATTTTTCGCTGACCTTGCCCACGATAGTGATTCTTTTATCCAAATTCCTTACAGTTGAGTCGTTCTTTGGTGAATCTACCTCAATTTTAGGTGCTTCGGTATCCAGTATTATCGTAAAAGTTTCACCGGCCTCGCTTTCTTCGTTTTTTGCGTTCACGGCTTTAGCGAAAACAGTATTCCGGCCTTTTATAAGTTCTATTGAGATGAAGTTAAATATACCGTCGGCGCCAGTGGTTGTCTGAGCAACTTCCGGACCGTTCACGAAAAGTTTTATGGTCTCGCCCTCATTTGCATATCCGGCCAGATTTATTTTCGTTTCCTTAGTTGCTGTAGGGACGTTCGTGAGAGTTGGTGGCCTGATTCTTACAGTTACAACCTCCTCTTTAGCGTTTCTATTTTTGGATAAAAGCCCGAATGCCGAACCGAAAGTTGGGGCGAACACAAACAAGGCTAGAATAACGAACACAATCAAACCGATTATTCCCAATAACTTTTTAATAAGCTTCTTTGAAAGCTCTTGTTCGCTCATACCGTATTGTTTGCTTCTGTATTTTTTTGTTACCATCCTATTTTATTATCTCATCTTTTATAAAAGTTTTAAGTTCGTCTTTCAAGTCGTCTCTTTGCATAGCAAATTTCAAGGTCGTTTTCAGATATCTTAGAGGGTCACCGGTCGTCAGCCACTCTCCTTCAATCGGTTGCGCAATTACGGTTTTTCCTGCGTCCACGAGTCCGTTAAGGATGTCGATGAGCCAAAGTTCGCCGTCCTTACCCGTTGCAGTATTTACAGCTGCCTCAATAACATCGTAGGAAAAGACAAAACGCCCGAACTGCACTTTATTTGAGGGTGCCTGATCTTTTGGAAGTTTCTCGTAGCCTCTCTCCATGGTGTATTTGTAGGGGGCATTTTCTTTATATTTTACGGATCCGTATCTTTCTACCTCAGACCACGGTACTTCCTGAACTGCCAGTACTGCTGCCGGATGCTGCTCGTGATAAACGTCTATTAATTGCTTCGTGACGGGTACGTCAGAAAGGGTTAAGTCGTCGCCGAACATATATACAAAAGCTTCGTCGTTATCAATTAATTCTTTAACTGTAAGTAGGGGAGAGCCGTTACCGTAGGGAAGGTGATTTTTCTGGCGTACATAAACGAAATTAGCCATCTGGGGTATGGACTGGACGATTTCAAGGTATTTAAGTTTGCCGTCTTTTTCCAGGGAGTTTTCCAAATCCGACCTGTTATCGAAATAGTCTTCCATAATATGGTTTCCCGCTCTTGTGACCAGGATTATTTCTTCAATACCAGAATTAACTGCCTCTTCAACAAGGTAGTGAACAATAGGTTTATCTATGATTGGTAGCATTTCTTTGGGTTGATTTTTTGTTGCGGGAAGAAATCTCGTTCCGTATCCGGCGGCTGCTATAACAGCCTTCGTTACTTTGGAATATTGCTTCATAGTCATTCAATTTTATCACAAAAAAAGAGCAGACAGTGATCCTACCGGTGAGGGTTGGGGTCTTTGTCTGCTCGGTGGTTAACCCGTTTTTACTTGCGAGGTTTTCGGGCCATTGTTTGGGTGCTATCGTCTTTTTCTGGCTTTCCTGGAATCCATAGTCCGACTATGCCCAAAAGCAGGAACGCGAATACAAAAGCAGTTGCGAAAATTCCTGCTAAACTCTCTAAATTGGACGTGTAACGGTAAGCAAAATATCCAAGTAAAAGCAGTACGATAGTAACAATCATCTTAGCCATTTTTATGCTCCTTATTTTGGAATGAATGGATTAATTGCGTTTAATTTTAACCTGATAATTATACCCCATAGTGTGTATTTTGTCTAGTTGGGGGTTTCGAGGCTAAATGGAGCCGATAACAGGAGTCGAACCTGTGACCTTTCCCTTACGAAGGGACTGCTCTACCAACTGAGCTATACCGGCCAACGTCATAATTTTACCAGAATAAAAGAAACGCTGAGATAGTTTTTGTGTTATCTCAGCGTTAATGGCAGATCACTCTAAAAGTTTTTTCCCTTCTTCCACAGAGATAATTTCTTCGTGAGTTGTCAATTGTTCAAAACCGAGGTAATAACAAACGAAGGCGACTTCCTCGTTTTTATAATAAGCGCGGTAGATTTTCAATGTTGCTACTTTGTCTTGAAACTCCACCTCCCTGACTCCCAGGGGCTCCTGGTCAATAAACAATGTCCCCACAGGTATTTGTTTATAGAACGTGACTGCTTTAAGATTTCCGCGTGCACTTTTTTGGAAGTGTTTGATCGTGCAAACTTGTGTTACCATGCGGTACGTGCCATTAGTGTTGTTCATTTTCTCCCTCTCTTTATGCAGTTCGAATTAGTGGGGTTATCGGTTTTGCTCTAGCGCGTCTATATAAATTTATCTCTCCTTCAATCAGATTTTTTGCAGTATATCACAGAATATAACTGCGTTCTTTTAGCCCGACACGTGCAAAAAAAAAACACTTAACCGCGCGAATTGTATTGTAGGTTTGGAATATTGTTGGAAAGGCGGGGTGGATTGAATTTCAATCATTTGGAGCGGGTGACGGGATTCGGTCACCGGTTCGTGTCTGCTGACACGCCCGTCGACCCCGCCTCGCTCACCTACGTTCGCTGCGGCATTCTCATCCCGTCAGACTAAAAAGCTTGTCAGGAGATAAACTCCCGCCAACCTTTTTGGAGCGGGTGACGGGATTCGGTCACCGGTTCGTGTCTGCTGACACGCCCGTCGACCCCGCCTCACTCACCTTCGTTCGCTGCGGCATTCTCATCCCTTACACCCTATAAATTTGCCCACCAACCCTGCGGGCTGTTGGTCAAATTTCTGGAGCGGGTGACGGGATTCGAACCCGCGACCTTTTCCTTGGGAAGGAAACGCCATACCACTAGGCCACACCCGCGTATCAAAGAGATTATAACAACAGAGCACAACAAAAAACACCCTCAGCTATAAGGGTGTTCTTAAGTTCGAAAGTAAAAAAATTAGGGAAGAACCAAAACCTGACCGGGAATAATCAAAGCCTGCTGCCCGTTAACTAAAAATCCCACATCACCTTTATTTGCTTCCAATATCTTTGTCCATTGAGAGCCGTCGCCGTAAGCTCCTTCAGCTATTTCCCACAGAGTGTCGCCGGATTTAACTGTGTATGTTGCCCCTTGAATATCACCTTTTTGGTAGTTGTTGGCTACCCACTCGGCTTTAACAAGACCACTCACATCAGCTTTCGAAATAGTCCCCGCGACTGTAGGCGGTAAATTTTTATCTGCCGCTGCGTTTCCGTTTATATCTCCCTCTACCTCCTCGAAATCGCCGTTTTCCTCTTGAAATACTGCTTGTTCCTGAGTTTTACTTATCTCTTCCGAGCTTTTGTTGAAATAATTGTATGCAGCGAAAACCAAAGCAACTATAAATAACCCGCCGATTATCAAAGCCAAACCGTCTCTCTCGTTACCTTTTTCTTTTACGTCTGTGGACATTTACGAACCTCCTTCATATGAGGGCAGAAATAAGATTAATACTATGGCGGGATCGACGGGACTCGAACCCGCGGCCTCCGCAGTGACAGTGCGGCGCTCTAACCGACTGAGCTACGACCCCTTAATGCTGGTGTTATACTAGCAATTTGTTGTTATATGGTCAATAAATTAGATAACTATCCGGCTTTTATTACATTTTGCGTTGGTGTTTTTTCTGGTAAAATGACAAAAAATCAGGTCTGAGGAGGGGTAAAATGTTTGAAGCTTTTTCGTTTCGCAGTTTGTTAAGGGCGCAGGGGATACGTTTGCTGTCAATACAGTACACGGAAACACACGCGCCGGGAGCCAACCATGTGTGCTGTAAGCCGATTGAGTACTCGGTAGCGGATGGAAGCTTTAAGCAGATTCCGGAGGAGACAATGCATGAGATTTCAGAAAGTCTTCGGTTTCGTCCGAGCAAAGCTGAAGTTAGTAGGCTTAGCAGTACGTTGTACGTAAGAGTTCCACGTTAGCGTTTTGTTTCAATGCGGTTTTCTGTTCTTGTTTTTATAAACAACAGAGACCGCATTTTTTTGTCACCGTCTTCTTATAACTTTGCTATTATTTACATATGAACGCCAATCGTATTTCCAACAAAGAAGTCATTTCAGCTATGAAAGAAGTTTTAGCTGCGATGGATGTGAAGAATTTCAACGTTTTTAGGGTGAGGGCTTATCAGAACGCTATAGCGATACTCGACAACCTGACAGTTTCAATATACGACTTGTGGGAAAACGGCAGGCTGAAAGAAATTCCGGGTGTGGGGGCAAGTATTTACGGCCATCTAAATGAGCTTTTTTCCACAGGGAAAGTTAAAGAATTCGAAGCAATTAAAAAGGATCTACCTGAAGGGATGTTTGCGCTAATCGGTATCCGCGGTATCGGAGCAAGAAAAGCTTTTAAACTTGCTAATGCTTTCAAAATAAAAACAAGGGAGGGGGCAGTTGAACGAGTTAAAGAACACGCAGAAAAAGGTGAGATAAGAGAGCTTGAAGGTTTCGGCGAAAAATCGGAAAAAGACATACTGGAGTCTATCGGTCAGTTCAAGATGACCAAGAACGAGAAACAACGCGTGCTCTACTCAAGAGCGGAGGAAACGGTGGGGAGAATTTACGATTACATGAAGGAGTTGGATGCACTCGGTCACATTGAAGCCGCCGGATCATTCCGCAGGAAGAACGCCACAATCGGGGATCTGGATATACCTGTTGCTACTACCGACCCTGACAAAACAATCAAGCACTTTTTACAATTTCCTGAAATTGCCGAGACTTTAGTAAAAGGTGACAAAAAATGCAGCGTTGTCCTTAAAAATGATTTACAGGTGGACCTGAGAGTTTCAACCCCCGAAGCGTACGGTGCCATGCTCCAGTATTTTACAGGTTCCAAACAACATAACATTCTCCTCCGCAACTTTGCCCTTTCCAGAAATATGTCTTTATCCGAGTACGGGATTAAAAAAGGAAGCGACATTTACGAGTTTGCAGATGAGCCGTCTTTTTATAAATTTTTAGGGCTGCCTTATATAGAGCCTGAACTGAGGAACGGTTCTAACGAAATTGAAGCGGCTATTGAAAATAAACTACCTGATTTGATTGAGCTAAAGGATATTAAAGGAGAAGTTCATACCCACACTACTGATTCGGACGGAGTAAGCACTTTGGAAGAAATGGTAGATGCGGCCATCGCGTTAGGTTACGAATATTTAGGAATTTCAGACCACGCACCGAGCGTTACATCACGCGGCTACAAAGAAGTATCGGATATTATAAAAAAGAAACGGGCGGCGATAAATAAAATAAACGAAAAACAAAATTTTATTAAAGTTTTCTTCGGCTATGAAGTTAATATTCTAGCTGACGCGGCATTAGGTTTACCCGACGAAGTGCTTTCTGAGCTGGACTATGTTGTAGCTTCTATCCACACTTCTTTTAATCAGGACAGGGAGCAGATAACGGATAGACTTCTGGCCGCAATAGAAAATCCTTACGTGAATATAATCGGTCACCCATCGGGGAGGTTGCTAAATCAACGAGATCCGGTAGACCCCGCGTGGGATAAAATATTTTTAGCTGCCCGTGATAACAACAAAATTCTTGAAATAAATTCTCAACCCGACCGTTTAGACCTTACCGACGATTTGGTAAAGGAAGCAATCGGCTGGAAAGTGAAAATGGTGATAAGTAGTGATGCACACGCTACAGATCAGTTTTCACACATGAAGTACGGAATTTATAACGCACGCCGGGGTTGGGCGGAAAAGAAAAATATTTTAAATACGCTCGGTTTTACTGACTTTGTGAGAGAAGCCGGGATACGTTTGAAGTGAATTCCTCAGAAAAAGATATATAATAGCTTTAGTAATTTTGTTAACTAAGGAGGTGCATTATGGAGATACTATTAGTTGTCATTGCGTTAGCCGCAGTATTCTTGATTTCAATTTATAACTCTCTCGCAACACTGAAAGTTAAGATCAAAGAAGCCTGGAGTCAGATAGATGTACAGCTTAAAAGAAGGATTGACCTTATACCTAATTTGGTAGAGTCGGTTAAAGGCTATGCTGCTCATGAAAAGGAAGTGTTCGAGAATGTTACCAAAGCCCGTGCGGCTTTGATGACCGCAGGAGATCCTAAAGCTGCCGGTGAAGCTGATATGCAGTTAACTTCAGCTTTAAAGAGTCTTTTTGCCGTTGCTGAGGCCTATCCAGAACTGAAAGCTCAGGAAGGTTTTATTAACTTGCAGAAAGAACTTTCCGATACGGAAGACAAGGTCGCTTATTCCAGACAATTCTTTAACAGCGTTGTAAGACAATACAACGAGAAGATTGTTGCTTTCCCTTCAAACCTGATTGCCGGAATGTTCGGATTCAAGCAGGAAGCATTCTTTGAAGCAGAAGCCCAGGACAGAGAAGCAGTTAAAGTTGAGTTCTAAGCTTAGATGGACAAGCACATTTTAAAGATAAAGATTGCTGTCTTGGCCTATTTTGAGAAAGACGGAGAAGTTCTTTTGCAAAAACGAAAGAACACCGGTTGGCGGGACGGTTGGTATGGATTAGTAGCAGGGCACGTCGACGAAGGAGAATCTTACAAGTTGGCATTATGCCGCGAAATTAAAGAGGAAACCGGAGTTGACGTTCTCGAGGAAGATTTGGAGTTCAGTCACTTTTTATCGATACCTGCAAAGATCTCAGACTGCAGCAGGCAGTATTTTTACTTTATTGTTAAAAAGTGGAACGGAACTCCGGAAAATACCGAACCTGAAAAATGTGACGGGATTGAGTGGTTCGATAAGTCGTCTCTTCCTGACAACCTGATACCCGTCGTGAAGTCCGGAATGGAAAAAATGCTCGTCGGAGAAAAATACAGCGAGTTTGGTTGGGAAGAAGGATACACAGAACTATCATGAACATGTACCAGCATATAAATCAAAATAAACGGGACACAATGATAATCATCGCCTTGTTTATTGCTGTGGTATCAGCAATAGGCTGGTTTGTAGGTGAATATTTTTACGATGGGTCAGGCATGACTTTTTTAGGGGGTGCCCTTATTTTCTCCGGAATCTCAGGATTTATTTCTTATTACAACTCAGACAAAATAGTTTTAGGAATATCGGGAGCAAAAGAAGTTAAGTTTGAAGACGGCCCGGATCTTCACAAATTAGTAGAGAATATGAGTATAGCTTCGGGTATACCCAAGCCAAGGATTTACGTTATTCAGGATTCATCTATGAATGCATTTGCTACCGGCCGCGATCCCAACCACTCGGTAATCTGTTTTACAACAGGAATTATCCAACGCTTAGAAAAAAGAGAGCTTGAAGGAGTTATCGCGCATGAAATGTCTCATATCGGAAATTATGATATACGCCTTATGTCTATTGTGAGCATATTAGTAGGGACAGTCATGCTTTTATCAGATTGGTTCACGAGAGGAGCGTTTTTCGGAGGTTCGAGGAAACGAAGTTCCAATTCGGATTCGGGAGGTAGCATATTTTTTCTCATCGGAATGGTTTTACTTATACTAAGTCCTATAATTGCCACCTTGATAAAACTTGCCATTAGCAGAAACAGGGAATTTTTAGCGGACGCCACAGCGGTATCCATAACAAGACACCCGAAAGGATTAGCCGATGCTTTAACGAAATTGGGGTCCGATAAGGAAGTTTTAGAAGCAGCCAACGGTGCTACAGCCCATCTTTATATCGTAAGCCCGGTGAAAAACCTGGGAAAAGCAGCAAGCAACCTATTTTCTACACACCCTCCGATAGAAGAACGCGTAAATCGTCTCCTGCAAATGTAAACGCCCAAAAACCTTTTAATATCCACGAAAATGCTTTAATATGAACACTATGGACAGCAGGAAAATAACAATCGAAGAGGTCAAAAAGATTGCTCAGATGTCCAAACTTAACATTGAGGGCGACGAAGAAAAATTTTCCCAATTATTATCACAAACTCTAGATTACATAAAAATATTGGATGAGCTAGATACTTCTAAAGTTAGTGAAACATTTCAGGTTACGGGTTTAACAAATGTTTATCAGGACGGTTCACAAAAAGTAACTCTTCCCCGCGAAGACGCGTTAAAAAATGTGAAGGAGACTGCGCGAAACCTTGTGGTTACTAAAGGAGTTTTCGACCGTGAGTAAACTTAATGAGCTTACAGTATTAGAGGCGATCGAAGGTTTAAAAAAGAAGGAATTTACTTCGGTAGAACTGGTAAGAGCTTGTTTAACCCAAATTGAAAAATATGACTCTAAGGTTAAGGCTTTTTTGAGAGTTACTGCGGATAGCGCGTTAAAAAAAGCGGAGGAGGCCGACAAAGAAATTTCAGCTAAAGGTGCTGAGGCTTTCATAAACAAACCACTATTAGGCATACCGTACGCGGCAAAAGATAATTACTCAACAAAAGATGTGGAAACTACCGCGTCCTCAAAAGTTTTGGAAGGTTATGTTCCACCGTTTGACGCCACAGCGATTAAAAGGCTGAACGAGGCGGGAGCGATTTTGCTGGGAAAAACGAACTTGGACGCATTTGCTCATGGTTCTTCCACCGAAACTTCGGACTTCGGAGCAACCTTTAATCCGTGGGACCTAACTAAGGTTCCGGGCGGTTCCTCGGGAGGCTCAGCGGCCGCTGTAGCGTCCCACATGGTGTTATTTGCAACCGGAAGTGAAACAGGAGGAAGTACACGGGGACCTGCGTCCTGGTGCGGTGTTACGGGCGTAAAACCCTCTTACGGCAGAGTAAGCAGATATGGAATTGTAGCCATGGCTTCTTCTACTGATTCTCCTGGTCCGCTAACTAAAACAGCCGAAGACGCGGCTGTGATTCTGAGAGTTATGGCAGGAAAAGATTCGCTCGACGCAACATCCTTACAAACCGAGGTACCCGATTACTTATCCGAAGGGAAATCTTTTAGTATGCAGGGGGTCAAAATCGGAAGGCCGGTGTCCTACTTTGAAATGGAACTTGAAGAGGGAACGCGAAAAAAGATTGATGAAGCAATCGAGGTTTTCAGATCTTTGGGAGCGGAAATTATTGACGTCGATATGTTAAGTCCGAAATATTCAATTGCCGTTTACACAATTTTACAAAGATCAGAAGTTTCTTCGAATTTGGCGAGACTCGACGGGATAAGATATGGTCACGACCGCAACTCTTTCGGGTTTGAAGCTAAGAAAAGAATTATGTTGGGAGCTTACACTTTAAGCTCTGGATATTACGATGCTTACTACGCGAAAGCGCAAAAAGTACGCACATTAATTAAACAAAGTTTTGATTCAGCATTTGAAAAAGTCGATTTGTTGATTGCCCCTTCTATGCCGTGCGTTGCTTTGAATGTCGGCGAAAGTTCTAACTCGCCGATGTTCGGAGAAATGATGGATGTTTTGAACGAGCCGAGTTGTATCGCGGGAGTCCCGGGAATAAGTGTACCGTGCGGGTTTTACAATGGGTTGCCAGTGGGTGTCCAAATAATGAGCAAAATAAACGAAGAGTCGAAAATATTCGGGGCGTTATTTAATTATCAGGGGGCGACGGGCTTTCATCTCGAAAAACCGGCGTTAATTAAGGAATAAAATGGGATTTTTTGATTTTATATTCGGGTCAGGAACGGGAACATCTTACGGAAGCGTGAGCCAGGAAACTGTGAGAAAAATAACCTCTGACTGGGAAAATATAAGCGTGTTACTTAAACAAAAAGGTCCTTCGCAATTAAAACAGGCGTTGATTATGGCTGACAAATCATTGGACGCGGTATTAAAAGAGATTGTTCCGGGCGAGACAATGGGAGAACGTTTAAAAAACGCCGTTGATAAATTCGACAGGCCGACTTACAACAGAATTTGGGATGCGCACAAATTAAGAAATAGTTTGGTACATGAAGCAGGTTTTGAGCCGGCATATTTTATGGTTACCGAAGCAGTCGCAAATTTAAAAGAAGCTTTATATAAATTAGGAGTTAACGTTTAAAAAATGACCGAAGAATTATTAGGAAAATACAAACTGGTCGTGGGAATGGAAGTTCACGTCCAACCAAAAACGGAACAAAAAATGTTCTGCGGATGCGACGCTAATATATGGGGCGCCGAGCCTAATACACACACTTGCCCAACCTGTCTGGGATTACCGGGTGCTTTACCCGTTCCTAATTTAGAAGGAGTTAAAAAAGCGCAGCTACTGGGTTTAGCCCTAAACTGCAACTTAAACACCGATGCAAGATTTGACAGAAAACATTACTTTTACCCCGATCTTCCGAAGGGTTACCAAATTAGTCAGTACAAACAACCTTTGTGTGAAAACGGTTCGTTGCTTTTGGAAAGCGGGGATACAGCCGACATCGAACGAGTTCACTTAGAAGAAGACGTGGCAAAGTCTTTTCACGAAGCTGGTAAAACTTTAGTTGATTTCAATAAATCAGGACTTCCACTCATCGAAGTAGTAACAAGGCCGTGTTTCCGTTCCATTGAAGACGCCGTCGACTATTGTAAAAAACTCCAGGTAATTTGCAGGTATTTAGGAATAAGCGAAGCCGATATGGAAAAAGGACAGATGAGACTGGAAGCTAATATCTCACTACGAACAGCCGAGATGGAGAAAAAAGACGAACTGTCCCCCTATAAAGTAGAAGTTAAGAATATTAACTCGTTTAAATATATGGAAAAAGCTGTACGAGCGGAAATTGTAAGACAGCGGGAAATTTTGGAAAAAGGCGAAATGCCGAAACAGGAAAACAGGGGATACGACGAATTTAAAAATATTACTGTCGCACAACGTGATAAAGAGGAAGCTTCTGATTACAGATACTTTCCGGAACCTGATATTCCGCCTATGGTTTTTGATGACAAGTATATAAACGAGTTAAGGGCGGTTGAAGGTAGCTTGCCCCGGTCACTAAGAAGAGAAATGGAAGAAAAGGGTGTCACAAAAGAGCAGAGTAGGATTTTGGTGGAAGTGATGGGACTTCCGGTTGTGGAAAAATTCGGGAAGTTGGTGGACGGGGGTCTGGATGCATCAAAAGCGGCCACAGTGCTGATAAACAGGAAGGATCTTTTTGAACTGGATGCCAGCGAAATATCGGAAAAATTAAAAGGCGAAGATGACAAAGTTTCAGATGCGCGGGAAATAAATAAGGTTATAGAGTCAGTTTTGGAAAAGAACCAGTCCGCTGTTTCTGATTTTAAAAACGGAAAAGAAAGCGCTTTGCAGTTTTTATTGGGTAGCGTTATGAGGGAGATGAAGGGTAAAGCAGACCCGGTTATTGCCTTAGATTTGATAAAGGAATTTCTAAGTAAATAATAACGATAAAAAAAGCCACAAGTAGATTATATGTTTCTACATTGTGGCTTGTTCGTGTTACAGCGCTCGGTAAAGTAGTTCCCACATGCCCATCATCAAGATGATAGTCCCAATGACATCATCCGTTTTCTCTTTTGAAACTTTAATAATCACCGCGCCGGTAATCATTTGAAGAATCAGGAAAATAGTGTAGACCCATCCGGGGATAGCTGTTGCGACTATGGTGATTAAATCATAGCCAATGAGTAAGGCAACAACTACGCAAACAAAGAAAATGACGCCAACAACACTATTGCTACTGTCATTCATTTTTCCTCTCCTTTTTACATCGAATTTTTCGAAGAATATCACACTATAGGTTTTTGGTCAACACTGGTTTGGAAACTAAAAATATTACGATCGTTGATAAATATGAAAAATACAAGTGGTATCATATACAGGATGGAATTAAAATTTGATCCGGCAAATCCCTCATACGACTACATCACAAAAATAGATCAGGCAAACGAAGCTCTGGAAATTTTAGAGAAAGTGAAGGTAGTGGGGGTGGACATTGAAAGTACCGGTCTTGATCCTTACACCTCAAATTTGCTTTTGGTGCAAATAGGCACAGAAGATAAAAGCTACATCTTCGACGCCCGCGCTCTAGAATTAAGGAACTTCTGCCGTTTTAAAGAATTTCTTGAAAACCCAAAAATACTTAAAATATTTCATAACGGAAAATTCGACTACAAGCACATTAAAATCCATACCGGTGCGGCGCCCACTAACTTATATGACACAATGCTTGCGGAAGTTATTTTAAATGCAGGACTTGGGCGCGGTTATTACTCCTTAAAGGACCTTACAAAAAAATATACGGGGTTGGATTTAAAGAAGGATGTACGGGAAACATTTGAGGGCGTGACGAACAAAACAAAAATTAACGTCGAACAATTGAGGTATTCCGCGCTGGATACATTAATACTCTTTCCTATCTTCAACGAACAGCTAGTTAAAATAAAAAGTGAGAACTTACTAAATGTCGCTAAGCTTGAATTTGCCGCGACTAGAGCAGTGGGCGAAATGGAGCTGAAAGGCATCTACATAGATGAGAAAAAGTGGCGGGACATAATGGTGCATTTATCAGAAAGAAGGAATGCTTTGGCCAAAGAATTTCAGGAAGCCATAAGACCTTATTACTCCAACAACATGATAGATCTTTTCGGAAACCACGCGGACACTATAAATATGAATAGTCAACAGCAGTTGATGGACTTATTTAATAACAAACTAAATTTAAATTTACCGTCTACCGGGGATGCCATCCTGGCTTTGCACAGCGAACCGATTGTTAAGTTATTAAGAAACTACAGAGGATACGAAAAATTATTGTCGGCATTTGGTGACTCATTGTTATCAAAAATTAACCCCGTTACAAAAAGACTGCATCCGGAATTCAACCAGCTTGGTACTGCAACAGGAAGATTTTCCTGTAACAATCCTAACCTTCAGCAAATTCCGCGAAATTCCGAAGAGGCTCCTTTTAGAACCTGTTTTAACCCCGAACCCGGTTACAAATTAGTGACGGCAGACTACTCTTCGTTTGAGATGAGAATTCTGGCCGAGCTCTCCGGAGATGCGAAAATGATCAAAGCCTTAAATGATGGATTAGATATTCACTCGTACACTGCGTCACTTATGTTTAATGTACCTTACACCGATGATTTCAAAAAGAAGTACCCAAGCTATAGACAAATTGCCAAACCTATAGGTTTTGGATTGATGTACGGCATGGGATCGATGGGGTTGGCCGCAAGAATTGAGAATGAAACCGGAGCTCCCGTAACCCGGGAACAGGGAGAAGATTACATGAATAGATATTTCGCGAGTTACCCCAGTGTTAAGGACTACCTAAATAAAACGGCAAAGAAAGCTGTAAGGGACGGTTTCAGTACAACCCCGCTCGGCAGAAAACGCTGGTACGAAAAGCCTTTAAAGGACGATCCCGATTTCAGGAAAAAAGAATCGCGTATTGAAAGAGAGGCAAAAAACCACCCAATTCAGGGAACAAACGCCGACGCGGTTAAGTATGCCCTAATTTTTTTAAACGACAGGATGAAAAAAGAGGGTATAGATGGTGGGCTGACCCTTACGGTTCACGACGAAATCGTATCGGAAATCAGGGACGACCAGGCGGAGTATTGGGCAAAAGTGCAATCCGACGAAATGGTGCGGGCAGCCGCTTTGTTTATTAAAAAGGTAAAGGTTCAAAGTGATCCATTTGTAGGCGATGTTTGGGAACATTAATGAAGAAAACTCTTGCACTCGAAAGCTCTGAGTGCTAATATCTTACTCATGGTACTCTGCCACAGATGCGGACAGCGTCCCGCAAAATACCCAATAAATCAGATAGTAGACGGTAAGCAAGTCTACATGGCTCTCTGCGAAGTCTGCTACGAGGAAGTTGTAAAAGAGACGTCTCAATCCGCTTCAAAACTAGATAAATACGGCCGCGATCTTACCCAATTAGCACGTGAGGGTAAACTTGACCCTGTTATAGGGAGAAAAAACGAGATCGAACGTGTTATTCACATCCTTTCAAGAAGGACAAAGAATAACCCCGTGTTAATCGGAGACCCCGGCGTGGGTAAAACAGCTATAGTTGAGGGTTTGGCACAAAAAATCGTTAACGGACAGGTTCCGGAGCCTTTAAGGGGTAAGCGCGTGTTTATGCTGGATTTAGCTTCAATAATCGCAGGAACTTCCCATAGAGGAATGTTCGAAGGTCGCCTGAAAGACATAATCACTGAGGTCATCTCCGCGAGCGGTCAAATAATCTTATTTGTAGACGAGCTGCATACGGTTATCGGAGCAGGAAGTGCAGAAGGATCGATGGATGCCGCAAATATCCTTAAACCGGCCCTGGCAAGAGGTGAATTACAAATGGTAGGTGCTACAACAATCGACGAGTACAGAAAATATGTTGAAAGGGATGCCGCACTTGAACGCCGCTTCCAGCCTATTATGGTTAACGAACCTACCGCGGAAGATACCGTCGAAATTCTCAGAGGACTGAGGGAGCGCTACGAATCTCACCACAATGTGAAAATCACAGATGATGCTATTACAGCTGCTGTTAAAATGAGCGACCGTTATGTTTCTGATCGCTTTTTACCCGATAAGGCAATTGATTTGATAGACGAAGCCTGCGCGATGGTCCGCTTGTCCCAGGTGAAAGAGCCGGAGAATTTAAGAACCGTCGAAGAAGAAATTTCAAAATTAAAAAATGATGCGAGGAAAAATAAATTAAGTGACGAAGATAAGGAAACGTTGAAGAAAAAGACAGAAGAGCTTGAAAAAATAAAATCAGAGCTCGTTGAGATCTGGACAAAAACCAAACTTGAAGAAATTCCCGATGTTACCGAAGACGCTGTTATAAAAGTTGTTTCACGCGCAACCGGAATACCGCTTGAGAAATTAAATGTTGTAGAACGTGAAAGGCTCTTAAACCTTGAGCGTACTATTAAGAACAGAGTTGTCGGTCAGGACAAGGCAATCGGTGTTTTGTCGGAAGCGATAAGAAGAGCCAGAGCAGGTTTGAAAGACCCGAAAAGACCTATCGGATCGTTTTTGTTTCTTGGTCCGACAGGTGTAGGTAAAACCGAATTAGCCAAAACTTTAGCCGAGGCTTTATATGGCGACGAAGATATGATCGTCCGTTTGGACATGAGTGAATATATGGAAAAGCATTCGGTAAGTAAATTGATAGGGGCGCCCCCCGGATACGTCGGGTATGAACAGGGTGGCCAGTTAACCGACATTGTGAGAAGAAAGCCCTTTTCCGTAATATTGCTGGATGAAATAGAGAAAGCTCACCCCGATACATTTAACGCTTTGTTGCAGATAATGGAAGACGGGCGTCTAACTGACAGCAAGGGAAGAACGGTTGATTTTAAAAATACTATACTGATTCTTACTTCAAATGTGGGTTCTGATCTCTTAAGAAGAAAAGACATAGGCTTTGTCGAAGATAAGAAAAAGTCCCACGATGAGGTAGCAATAGCCGCGGACAGAAGAATATTCAGCATATTAAAAGACTCTTTCAAACCGGAGTTTTTAAATAGGATTGATGAAATAGTCTTATTTACAAGTCTCGGAAAAGAGGATATTAAGGAGATAACCCTGAGGATGTTGGATAAAACCAGGAAAATGTTGGCCGAGCAACAGATCACCCTTGAAGTTTCGGATAAGGCGGTAGATTATCTTGTTGAGAACGGATACAGCGAGGAGTACGGGGCAAGACCTCTTAGAAGATTAATTCAGACTGAGGTGGAGAATGCAATTTCAAGCAAAATAATAGGAGCTGAAACGTCGGAAGGAGACCTGGTAGAAATCGGCGTATTTCCGGGGGGTGGCTTATCGGTGGAGGTTAAAAAACCCGCGAAGGTGACCTCGAAAAAGAAATAATTGATATTGAAGGTATAATTTGCTATCCTAGCACAGTCTATGGCCGATAAAGATCAAGATACAACTAAACAAGACGACACAACTCAACAGGACGCACCTGTAGAAGAAAGCATTGTCGAAGCGCCTGCGCAGGAAGAGGAAGCAGCCGAAGCTCCTGCGGTAGAAATTGAAGAAGAAAAACTTGAGGAAGCCATTGAAGAAAAGGCCGAGGAAGAGTCCAAAGCAGCTGAAGAGGAACTCCAAAAAGCTTCTAAAGAAGAGCCCAGGATCCCGGAATTTAGGGTCGGTGACACTATAAAAGTTTTCTATAAAATAATCGAAGGTGAGAAAATGAGAATTCAACCATTCGAGGGTATTGTGATTTCTTTTAGAGGCTCTGACGTTTCGAAGACTTTCACTGTAAGGAGAATTGGAGCCAATCAGATAGGAGTTGAAAGAATTTTACCTTTGCATTCCCCCAACATAGAGAAAATAAAAGTAGTTAAACACGGAAACGTAAGAAGAGCTAAACTATTTTACTTAAGAGATAAAGTCGGTAGAGAAGCTATGAGAGTCAGAGAAGCGAAGAAATAACCCCGTATAAATTAAAATATTATAATTATCTACGTTAGTACGCTGTTGTTTTAATTTTTAAAAAAACCCGGCGCTTTCAGTTTATTAAAACTTGATTGCGCCGGTTGGTAATTCTAGTAGTAGTTCCTGGCCCGGTAAGACGTTCCACCCAATGCCGTTTGGATGTCAAGAAAAACTACCTGTTCGATTTTTGTCCAATCCCTCCCCCGTTTTTTAGAAAGACCTACGTATTCGTGAGTTAAATAGATAAAATCGAGTTCTTCGATCTTGTTTAACATAGTGAGGAGGGATGCTCCGATTGGCCCGATCTCATCATTAAGTTTTTCATTTGTATCGGCACCGATCGGCAGTGTATAGATTTTGTGAGGAGCAATAGAGATCTGTTGGTCAGTGTAGTATTCTCTGTATTGGACATTTGCCGAATCTTTCCTTACCCTGATTTCGATAGTACCTGGTTTGGCCATTTTCTCTCCTTATTTAATGTCTTAATTTTAGACGTTGTTTTATATGTGAGTGCAGGTATTTTAGCATAGTGACGGAGAATTTAAAAAAAGAGGAGACTGGTTTTTGGCCGAATCTCCTCAGAGTTCAATGCTTGGTCAGTTATTTACACGTAGTGCTTAATGCTGTGTAAAAAATCCCAAACCAGGATCTGCGTAGATTGTTACGCCATGAGCGCCTACTGCAGGATCGTTGTACACCTCTTCAAGCACATCATAGGATCCCCAAAGGGGGCTATCAGGACCAAAGTATCCAATCTTGACGAAGTACGTGTAGTGTTGCAGACCGTTGGCGTCGATGTAATCACCGTTGACGTGGTTTGTTAACCAGCCGGCACTGATATTGGTAGGAACGCCATTTATAAGACCTCTATCAAGCTTATGGTCGCCGTTGCAATCAACGTTTGACAACCACTCGTCCGACCATTTCATCTGCAACTTATCGTCGACAAAGTCGCCGGTTTGTCCCCAGTACATGCCGTCCAACTTCCTGTCAGCTGAGTCGTAGGTACCGTCGAAAAGATGCGCCTGGTAGTTGTATCCGTAAATATCGAAACCGGTTTCAAGGGGATTCCCCGCAGAATCTAAAATTGTTCCGCTCTGGATTTTAGCGCAATCGCTGGTTGACCACGCAGTTTCTGCCCCGGTTACCGGGTCAAACCCAACAGGCTTGTCTGCCAAGACAGGTGAGACGATCGTTAAGACCACCACGAGTGCAAGTATTACCGAAAACAGTCTCTTCGCTTTCATTTTCTCTCCGTTTCAACTAAAAGAATTGGTGAATCTGCGACCAAGCAGACGCATACTATATCACTGTTATGTATATTTGGAAAGGCGGGTAGAGACGATTTCGTAAGGTGTGAGATGTGAGGTAACTAAACTAGTTGAACAATAAAAAAGGGTAACCCCGAGACCAAAAATTTCTGGTTTCAAGATTACCCTTCGCGAGCAGTTAATTTCTTTTATTCAGGAGGTATTTTTTCAGACCCAAATAAAAGATTAACACACACAAAATACCCATACTCAAACCGGCGAGAATTTCTCCCCCATAGAATCTGGTAACGGTTACCGCAAGATTTTCTCCATAGCCACTTGTGGGGACAGGTGGGGGTGTGCGGGTTGGTTGAGGGGGCCCCGGCGTTGCAGTAGCTGGCGGTACCCAAGTATTTGTAGGTGTCGGCGGTACTTCGGTTGGCGGTACTTCGGTTGGCGGGATTTCTGTCGGCGGTACCTCTGTCGGTGTTGTTGTAGGTGTCTCCGTGGGTGTCGATGTTGGTGTTGCCGTGGGCGTAGATGTAGGTGTCTCCGTGGGCGTCGATGTAGGTGTTGCCGTGGGCGTAGATGTAGGTGTGCTGGTTTTCGTTGGAGTAGGTTCCGGTGTCTTTAACACGTCGTAAGGAACCAACTCTTGTACTGTGTCTCCGCACCAGAAGCGATTTACGCTGGGTATATAACTGCACACAGTTCCTACCGTGGGATTTGGCAACGCGGGATTGTTGCAGTACGCGTTTACAACGTAGCCACCTGCTCCACCGAGCTCAAACCTAAATTGCGAGCCCGACACTCCCGGTACCGGACCATAGCCCAGATCGTCAATTACGCGCCAACCCTCTTTCGGTAGATCAAAACCTGCGCTAGCAGCGGTGTTCAACATAGCCGCCAGAAAAACAAAAACAAATAGTATAGTCACAATTTTGAGCTTATTCATTTACTGCCTCCTATATTCAAGGATTACAATTAGGCGCTCGCTCGAATACCACGGTTCGTGGAATATATCCCTGGCGCTGGTAATAATGACGATACTTCTGTCATTCAGGGAGACGCCGATGAGTTGGGATAGTTCTGTCGGATCCATAGACCTTACAGAGCTGAGATTTTCGTATTTGATTATCCCGGCTCCGATCAACAGTAATTCAACAGAAACATCCTTTTGTTTTAATACGACCGGAGATTTTTTCAGCTCTTCGATTGCCGTGCTCATCCGGCTTTCCGAAAGATCTGTTAGTGCGTCGTCACACCCTCCCCCTTCAAAATGACGTCTGAGGTACTCACCTTCAAGTTCGGTCCAACCGGACTTTCCGCGGTACTTAAAACATCCTGAGTGAGGATTTACAGTGACATTGCCCCAATCATCTGCCCAGACCCCTGATTTGTAAATTCCCGGCTTATAATCGTCAGGACCGTTTACAGGGATAACCGGGGTGAATGAGACGGAAAAGGGATCACCCGGAGTTGGGAAAAACCATATTTCTATCGTATCAAAACTGTCGAATCTTATTCCCTTAAAATCATACGGATTTACTTGTAAGGTCGGTTCCGGTGTCGTTTCAGGCGCGGCGACCGTCATAGATAGCACAGGCTGGTCCACAGACACGGGAGTACTCCGGAAAGGTTGAAATGGAGTTGGTGTTGCTGTGTAATCAGGTGCTTTAGCCGATACGAACTGTTCTCTTGACATGGGTGCCCCGCGCAATAATTCCTGAGCAATGGGTGCCATCACCTTAAAGTCAAGGAACAACAGCAGGACAAAAATAAAGAGCAAGACTTCCATAACAGTTTTTTTCATCGACCCTCCTAGGTCATTGATAATAGTCAAATTTTCAAAGTACACACGTTCCCTTTGTTTAGAGTGTGAATACCCGATAGTTTAGCACGAAACTATAGGTTTGGAAAATTGGTAAGGAGCTAAAAAAATCCCGTTCGTTGCCTTTGTCCAAGCATAGAACGGGGAGAAATTTACTTGGGGACCGGTACTTTAAATACATTTTCCCCGAAAAGTGTCACGGCGACGATTTTTGAGTATTTTTCCCATCTCCCTCCTAGAAAACATAAGAGATAATCGCTGTCCAGCAATATATTGCCCCAATAAAAACTATAGAAGATGCTACAATAAGCAGTACGATCGAAAATGATGAGAGCTGGTGTTTTTTTACCTCTTTCCTCGCTAAAACGAAACCGCGGATTATAAAAAATATCGTCACACAAACACCCGACACAACATAGATTTGGGATAATATTTCTCCAAGCGTTTCCATTCTCCTACTCCTTTACTTGATTTGTCCCCATCTTACGGTTCGGGAAGCGGGTAGTCAAGGACACAGGTGGCATTAACCAAAATTCTTGTTAAACTGTGAGAGTGCCCGATCTATCGATATCTCAAAACTTTTTAACGGACGCTAAGTTGATTCGTCGATTGGCTATAAAAGCGGGCATATCAAAAGACGACGTGGTCTTGGATATTGGATCGGGAAAGGGGATCATCACCGAAGTTCTAGCAAGTATCGCCGATTCAGTTATTTCTTTGGAATTGGACCCCAAGTTACATGCTCAAGTCAGGGAAAAATTTTCGGGTGATTCTCATGTGCATGTTTTAAACGAAAATTTTTTACTTTATTCGTTACCTTTAAAACCATACAAAGTTTTTTCTAACATCCCTTTTAGTATTACCTCTCTGATTGTTAATAAACTTTTATTTACAGGTCGTGTTCCCGAAGATACTTTTCTGGTAGTTCAAAAGGAAGCAGCTGATAGATTTATGGGAAAAGGTGAGGGTTATCTATTTTCTTTGTTAACTCAACCATTTTTCGACTTTAGCGTGTTTTATAAATTTAAAAGGGAAGATTTTACACCCCGGCCTTTAGTTAACGTTGTGATGTTAAGAATGCGTAAAAAGAAAGAACCTTTGATTGCACTTAATCTCCGTGAGCAGTATTTAGATTTCGTATGCTACGTAGTGAATCAACAAAAACCCACTCTAAAACTCAGACTTAACAGACTCTTTACCGCCTTACAGTATTACCGTATTTCAGACGAGCTGAATTTTTCAGTAACGTCGAAAGTAAAAGATCTTACCCTTCCTCAGTGGATTTCATTATTCGAAAGGTATGTTTCTTTTGTTGATAGTGAGAAAAAATCTATTACAGGTGGTTCGTATTCTAAATATAGAAAAGTTACGTCAGGCTTAGGTAAGGTCACAAGAACAAAAGCTAGGCGCCCGCTATGATTATTTGTCCTCTTCTATTGTCAGTGCCACACTAACGCTTACCATCTTATCTTCTAGAAGAATTCCCTCGGGTAACAACAACTTTACCGGTAGAACTGTAGACTCGTTTTTGTCAGATAGATCTATCGGTTCTGTGGATATTTCAGTTGAAGCTTCTATTCCTTCCGGAACCCAAACTTTCAAAGATTTAGGTTCAGCTTCTGCTCCTTTCAGGGCAAGATCAGCTTTAAGTTTTCCTGCCGTTTTCACGGAAATGGGTATTTCTGCGGGATAATATTTTTGCGCAGTCAGGAGTAGTGTGGATGGTTCGAACGAAATGATAGAAAAATTTGCCGGCCCCGTAATAAGATTTTTTGATATTTGCAGTTTATTTATGCCGCTCTGTAAGTTGGATAAGTCAAGATTAATTTTAAAATCCTTAACCGCTATATCTTTAAAAGAATCTTCTCCTCTTGTTGAAACCTTTATTTTTAATTCTTTAGGACTATATTCCTGAATGATGATGTTTTTAGGTACCTTTAAATTGTCAAAGGGCACGTTGTAAGTTTTCTCAACGATACCTGCCTGGTAGGCAGCAAAAAACCATATTATGCCTGCAACTGTCAGAGAACCCAGGCGCAGCAAAAAGTCCTCTTTAATTATCTTTTTCAGTTTGCTCTCTTTAACATTTTTTGAAAATTTAGCTTTAATATACTTTTCGAATTCTTTTTCAAGGTCGGTGAATTCCTGTAGCGTTTTTAATTTACCGTCTTTGGATATAGAGATTTTCCCGTTTTCTTCGGATACTACTATGGCAAATGCGTCCGTTAGTTCGGTAATTCCTAATGCAGCACTGTGACGTGTACCGTGTTTTCCTATTTCTTTAAAGTTTGTAGATAACGGTAGGTGAGTAGCGAATTTTGAAACTCTGTTGTTGCTAATAATCAAGGCCCCGTCGTGTCCGTAAGAGCGGGGTTCAAAAATACTTGAAATCAACTCTTCAGAAATTACCCCATCCAAAGGGACACCGCCGTCAACAAACTGGTCCAGACTGTCTTTTCCCTGCACTACTATTAATACACCGATTTTTGCCTGCGCCATTTTTACACACGCCTGAATAATTTCTGAGGTGGTCGGAGACCTTGTTGCTAAAGGAAGTACCTTCAGCTGCCTCGAACCAATAAGACCCAGAAACTCGAAGTACCTTCTTATTTCATTTTGGAAAATAATGACAAATATCAGAACCGACACACCTATAAAATATTTCAAGGCTAATAATGTGACATAAAGGTTAAAACTCTTTGCAAAAAGATACAACGTCGCTGCAATCGCCAGGCCCAAAAACACCATTAAAGTTTTGGTGTTGCGGAGGAAAAGAAACAACGAGTATATGAGGAGAGCTACTATCAGGATGTCGAAAAAGTCTGTAATATAAAGGTTTCCTTTAAGTTTCACAAGGTTGTTGAGAACGCTGAACATACTGAACATGGCTTGATTTTAACAGTAATTAGTCGATCGTGGCTAGGTGTAATAGTGTTTGACAGATTTTCGTTTATTGACAATGTAGGGGCTACTAAATACCATTATATTTATGGCAGAAAGATTTAACTCTGACAGCACCGAAACGTTTACGGCCACTGATGGAACTGAAGGTTGGCTAGGCCGCGCTCCCACGCAGGAAGAACTCGCAAAAGATAGCAGAAAACAAGCCGAGGCTAACGAAAGTATGAGAAATCAAATAGCAGCTAGGGAGGAAAAACTCGGTATTGCACAGCCCCCAACTAAAGAATTGATTGATAGTTTGCAGTCCGAATTCGATGTAATAGAGCCTGAGACACACGAAGAGAAAAAACCTGATACGGATGAGGTTATCGCAGAGTTAAGAGAACTTTTCAAAAATTAAGCTTTATTATCTACAGGAGTTCGTGTTTTCTAGCGTTTTTTATTCAACTTTCGAATGTTCGGTTATATATTCTTTATTCATCCGGGAGCTTTTTAAAAGCACTTTTTTTGGGTCGTCGTATGTTTTTTTAAGACGTTTTTTCGGCTGTCAGGACGCCTCAAACGAAGACCTATAGCATTAGTAATCGTGAATTTGACATCGGCCTCTAGTAATGGCAATATCCTAACCAAGTGTCAATCCTGTCGCTTAACACTATAGAATTTTTATAACTGCCGCCTTGCCTGTTTGTACATCTCAGCACGTGACCTCTAGGGTTGAAGATGAAGCTGAGATGGGCACTTTGAAAATTAATGATAGTAGACAGTGAGTACTAGACTAGAGGTTTCTTGTTACGGTAGCTTTTACAATGCTGTAATTCAAGAAATATAATTCAGCTTTGTCATAATCACGAATCATACGAAAGGAGATGATATGGAGGACAGTGAGATTGTTTGGGATAAGCTTCCAAGAGCTCTCAGACCGGGTGTCGGTGAGGTCCTATTTTGGAAGTTCGCCACTTTTGTTGTGACCGGCGTCACTACAACTATTTTAAGTTGGGCAATCCGGTCAGCCGTACTAAGCATTCTACGCGGTAGTTTTGGAGTTGCAGGGCAGAGCCTAATCAATGCAGGAAATGTGATGCTTTTCGTGTTTTGGGTGTTTATCTTGGTTTGTTCTTTTGTTGTCATGTCAGGCGCAACTATTATTCCGTACAACACCGCTTTGGTAACACTTACCTTCGGTAAGTTCAGAAAAGTTCACAAAGCAGGTTATGCATGGACTTTGCCCGTACTCGAACGTTGGGTAAAATTCGTAGATTTGCGTACTAAGACGCGGGGAGTGACTGCAAACCAGGCACTAACCTCAGACAACATCCCGGTAGACGCTTCAGCAAACATCTTTTTCCGTGTCTTCGACCCGCTTAAGTCAGTATTTTTGACTGACGATATCGAAGCTTTGCTTCTAGCGCAGGCCGAGATTGCAACGAAAGACCTACTTTCAGGCTGGTCCGTAATGGCTTTGAATGACCAGCAGGTGAGACAGGAGGCATCTGTAACTTTGCTCGATAAACTTAGCTCGAAAATGGAACCTTTTGGGGTTCAAGTGAGCGACGCCCGCTTTTCAGATATTGTTGTGACCGATGAAAAGGTTCAGGACAGTATCATCCGGCAACTTAGGGCGGAGCTTGAAAAAAGCGCAAGGGTTACTGAGGCTGAGGCCGATACATCAGTAAACAAAACGCTTATAGATTTGATTGAGAGATACCTTCCGGATCTGACCCCTCAGGAGAAGGCATCTATGATGCTTTCTCTGAGAAAGGAACAAACGAAACAATCGTTTTCCGGATCCTCGAATGTGTTGCCGGTGTTAAACCTGTCGCAAGATGAAAACAACCCATCTTTGGGAATCAATCCGATATTAGGAGAATAGGAGACTGAAATGGATCAGCTTAACGCGATTAAGGAAGGGCTCGGTGTTTTGGCGGCATTTTTAATATCGGCCGCCGTGCTAGTGGGTGTGGTTCTTATGGCTTTTAATTTGATTAAGGGCGGCGTCCACAGCACAAAGAAAATTTCTGAAATGCAGGAATCTGATGAGGACCAAGGAAGGACCATAAAGTACGGTCTTTTATCTGTACTTGTATTTCTTATCGGGATTCTGTTCATCGGGATTGTTTTCGTGCTCCCCAGCTTTCAGACTTTCACGACTGCGGGAACTTCCGGCTCCAAATTTCTTGATATGATCTTTAGCATCCTTTCGCTTGGAGCTTAACATGTGTTTGGAAGGGAGCTGACATGAAGATAATTCTATTGTCGCTCTTGTTACTTGACACAGGCCCGATCGGCTTATTAATACGTTTCGTAAAGGCGTTTTTTGAGGTCGCCGGTAATTGGCCTTCTGGACAACCGTTCAGTATGGATACCATGTTACTGGAAGCTTTCAAAGTCATGGCTTTCCAGGAAGTAGGGATAGCTATCGATGACTTTGTAATAAACCTTACAAAAACGCCTCAGATTTACGGCACACCTATAGGAGAACTTTTGGGTGTGGGGGTGGCAGTTGTCGCAGCTCCCGTATTAATATTTGCCGCGGTAAGATTCTGGCGAACTAATGCGGAGACAATAAAGTCGGCTCCTATCGGAGACATGCCCCCGGTCGTAGATACGGCGCGTATGTACGTAAAGTTCGGTATCCTGTTTTCTATAGCAGGAACCTGCGTATATATAAGTCAGTGGGTTCTGGATCTGTCGTATACCCTGGTTTATGAGTTAGTTCAGGCTTTGTATGGCGGACAAGGAACATCAGCAGAAACCTGGAGTATTATCGTAGAACGTGTGCTCGAGAAACCTACGATAGAAATGCTCCTAGCTTTGTGGGGTGTAACTGTCATTTTAGGGTTGGGTATCGTCGTCGTTCTGTTTTGGAGATTCATAAGATTTCTCTGGGCCAACATAGAGTTTTTTATGTTGGCGGCAAGAACCGTAGACGATCCGAACTATAGCCTATGGATACCCATCCTCAGCTACTTAAAATGGCTAACTCTACTAATCCTAACGGTCTTGATTATTCTAATCGGACCAAGATTCATAGTCGTATTCACCGGTTTGAATGGTTTTTTCATGGTCTTGGCATTGGGTGTTGTCCTTTACGCCGGGATTAAAATTCCGACGTTGTGCGGTGACTTCATAGATGTCGAAATTGCACGTATCGAAGGCAACGAAGATATCTCTGTCGATTTCCTGAAACGGGAACGTATCCTGACTTCCAGGATTATCTCCGTGGGGAAAAAAGCCGTTCAAATAGCATCACCTCAGGCCGGGGTCACTATCGCTACCGCTGAAGAAGTATTACGTGAAGTGAAGAGCGGAAATGTTGAAGAAGCTTACAATTCATTCTCACGTAATTTTTCGAAGCACGATGTGGCTACAGAAAACTCAAACCGTGATATTAGCAATGCAGACGAAGGTGTCTCTATCTCCGTTAATACGGATACTGTAGAAACATCTGAAGCTAGCATCAGTAATTCCGAACCGATACAAGTAAACATAAAGAAATCTACGTCCCCGTTACCGGAGTCGTATATTTCTAAGATGCTAGAGTTGGATTCCTCGTTACCTAAAAATCAAGCTTTGATAGGTTTGGTTACCGCAAAATACGAAGGTGGGAACGTGGGATCATACGAAAATCTTCTAGAAGATGCCAGATTCCGCATAGAAAGTCTTTCTTCGGATGACCCTGAGTTTTTAGCTTGGGCGAGTAAAGGAAGAGATGTGGTGTCCAGGATCAAAGGAGAGTAGCCATGCATGTTAAAGAGAAAAAAGGAGTCAGATTTTTTGGTAAAACTTCAAATCTGACTCCTGACGACAATCCGTCGGTTCCGAGACAGCAGATGATGACTTACAGCCGTAGAAACTACGGAAAATTAGGTCACCTGCTTAGTTACAGGAAAGAACTGCCGGGTGGATATAGTTTCGCAGTTCTTCCTGCAGTAATTTACCTTTCGGCTTTTGTACTTTGGGTGGCAATTTTAAAACCCTTAGTTACAAGATTGTCGGGAGTTGACGCAACGGTATTCACGCCGTACGTTCACGTTTTAGGCATAGCCCTTAATGTTGTGAGCTTCTTGACAGGGCGTAGAAATCGTAACAGAGTTTTGGCCTGGCTTGGTTTTGCCAGATCAGATTTACGTGCCCGCTCCGAACCCAAAACAAACGATCCTATGATGAGGTTCTCACGTTATTTATCGTACGTTTGGATTGCTGTTTCATTGGGGATTGTTTGGTGGTATCCGGTAGTTCAATTAGAATCAGCGTCTTTTGTCACAAAAGACCTCATCTTTAAGTTCGCGTCCATCTTAGTGATACAAATTTTTATCCTGGATAGGATGTGGATTTTTAGAAAAACCCGCATACCCGCTGTTTTGGGATTTGTTTCTTTCGTGATGTTTGCCGTTTTTGTAACTCAAACAATCCAGGGAAAATTTCAACTTTGGGTGTTCTGAGAATCAATGGGAGAAGCTAACCGCTCTGGTGAGTACAGCTTCTCCCTTTTTTGTAAGGAGAGGAGATTGAAATGACATATCCTAGAAAAGTAGCCGGACTCAAAGCGAGGTACGGAGTATTAGGCTCCCGCTTTGAAAGGGTCGTCCGATCTCTAGAAGATACTTTTTCTAGGTATGAGGACACTCTGGAAAGCGTCACCAGATCTTTAGGATTTCACCTCCAAGGTTCTTTGGTAAGAGCTGAGGGGTTGGATTTCAAGGTCTATGATGTTACTAATCTTTCTGACGATGTCGTGCTTGGTATTGTGCATTCTCTTGTGAATGTATTGCACGACTCAGAACCAATTTTTCCGTTCAAGATAATTCAAGTTGCCTCCATAACCCGCGGTGCCGTTGCAGGTCATAAGAGGTGGTTTGAGGAACAATTGGCATGTTCCGAAAAAGTATTAAAAGAACACATGCCGGGCGTTTCGTCCGAGTTCTTTAATACTTGGAAAGAAGTGTATTACAGCACGATCGATGGAATCGGCGCACTTACGAGAAAGTTTTCTATATATCTGATTCTTCCTTGCAGGATTGACGGTAAGACGGTTGTTGACGAAGCATTGCCTAAAACAATAGGCGAATTTTCAGAACTTGACCTGCAAAGATACTTTCTGAAAGTCTTCGATAATCTTACCGAAACAAACACTGAATCGTGGGAAAAGGCAGTTCTTGCTCAAACTTTCAACGCGATGTCGGGAAAGGTTTCAATCGCCGAGGAGATAGTTTCTCCCACCAAGATCCGGTTAAGGAAACAGGCTGTATATGGCACGCACGATGGTAATCTATCCGAGTTTTCGACAGTTACAATACCCGGGGGGCATTGGAGAACGTCGAACATCCGGAAGGTCATATTGTCCTGCATAAATTCGCAGGACGACAAAATCATCATAAGTCAGACGTGCCTTCCCGTAAGTTACCAGAATGCCCGACGCTACGTAAAAACCTCTATCTCAGATATGAGAGAGAAGCTGGGCATTAAGCAGAAACGTGATTTGGAGAATAAGAAAGTTTCAGAAATCTCCTTTCACGACCATATCCTTAGCCACGTAAACGAGTACTTATCAGAACATCCTATGTTTGAGGGTTCTACAAAAGTTATTCTAAAAACTTCGTCCGGTAGAATGAAAGGTCTCAGAGAAGACTTTCTGACGAAGCTTAAGGAATCTAATATTTTGTATGAAATTCCGAAACATTGGACTGAGCAGGAAGAAGGCTTACGGTGTGCTGTTCCCGCTATTTACCGGGAGGAATTGGAACGAACGGAGCCTCTTGTAGGATCCGACGTCGAATATGCACTAACGTACAACAGTCTTCCGATCCAGGAAAAGGGCGTTCCTATAGGTTTTACAGAACCTGATTTCAGCCTCATTGTTTTACCGATTGGTATTTATTGTGCCACCGGGCAGAACAGTGCTGGAAAAAGTTTTTGGGCAAAATGGGTAGTTTATATGTCTTTGCTCCAGAACCCCAAGAACAAGGTTTATGTGATGGACAACAAGGGCGCTTCTAACACCAGGGATAGGAATATCGCGGCAAGAGTTGAAGACCAGAAGGGCTGGGTCGATCTATGCTATGCAGTCGGGGGCACCGTGGTTTATTCCAGAGATTACGATGACAGAAAAAATCTGTATAAAGCTCTGGAAGATGCCGGAAAGGGTCCTTTTATTCTGTACTATCCCAGTGTAGAGAGAAAGGATAACGACGAGTGTTATTTGGACTGGCTGCTGGATCACATTAAATCCAAATTTGATCCCGGCAGTATGACTGAAGAAGATACCAGGGGGATTGCAGTGTTCGACGATGTCACATCGTTGTTTATGGACAGAGACCTTGGGATCAAGTTAGCAGACGAGGTTGTTACGGGGTGCAACGCTCACGGTGTGATGACACTGATAACTCTACAATCCGTAGAGGCTGTTAAAAACATCAACATCGGAGCGCACTCACAGTTAACGAGCATCATCAATGGATACTTTGCTTTTACTACTCCGGCATATGCTTCGTATGCTGAGTCGATCGGAATAAAACCGGTCACCGAGAAGCTTAAAGAACTCCATGATGAGTTGGTAGACACTATCGGGCAACGTAGCTCCGGGCTTATGGGTACATGGATTCCGCCTGAGTGGAGGGGTGTTTGTACGATGATAACTAAGAATCGTCAGATATACCCCGCGAGAATTCTTGTACACGACAAAGCCATTGAGTTATTAAGCCGAAAAAGAACCCGATAGAAAGGAGATGTACAGTTGCAGAGTTATGACCGAGCTGTTGCGAGGTTTAAAAAGAACCTAGTCGCAACTGGCGTTGGCTTGGTTCTTGTACCCGCTTTGATTTACCTGGTTGTAGTTGTAACAGGGTCAGTCTTTTCCGGTAAACCTTTCGAGCATGTCGCCGTTGCGTTTCAGCGCACAGTAGCTTTCTCAAAAGGTACGTACATAGGTGGAGAAGACATTCAGGTTACGCAGGATCTTGCTACATACGCAGCAGGTAGAGGGGTAGATGAAGAAAAGCTTCGCGCGATTATTGCGGGAGCAATGGAATCAGGAATAGAGCCATCGCACATGCTCGGTTTTGCTGAAGTTGAAACAGCGTACTGCCGCAATATAGGAAAGGGGGTTGCAATAGACGAAGTAACAAAAAGACTCGCCGTTGCACCCCCCAAAGAAATTGCGTGGTGGCAGGAAAATGCAACTTCACTAAATAACTTAGCAAAACAACTAGGCATCGATGTAAAATCGATACCTGGGTCAGTAGGTGCGGGCGCTATTAGCTGCTTCCAACTCATGCCAAGCAATTGGATGAAATATGGAGGTGGAGATTACAATAGTGTTCAGCTGTCTGTTAAGTACGCGGGTTTATACCTAAAAGATGCTGGTTATAAGAAAAGTAACCCATCGAAAGCGATATTGAGGTATAACCCGAATGCCGGACAACCTTACGTAAATTCAGTGCTCAATGCAGCAGCTGTTTGGGAACCATACATAAAAGGAAATGTCCGTGCTTATCCCGATACTAACAAAGGTATCGGATCACTTGGAAAAGTGGAGATACTAGAATGGCCGGTAATCTTTCTGGAAAATCTGGCTCTTGAACTAACCGGTAAGTTACCAGAATACAATCCGACTTTTCCCGAAGAACCTGTTAATCTGACCGATGGTCTAATGTATCCGATACCGGGAGTTTTTCCCAGCGGGTATACATGGATGAGTCCTGTTTATTACGCGGGGGCTCTTGTAGCGTACCACACGGGGCAGGATTACATAGGCTCAGCCGACGTTATTGCTTCCCACAGCGGTGTTGTGACGTTTTCCAGATATTTAAGTACCACCGAGGGTTTAGCCGTAGCATGGTGGATCTCAGGAAACGTTGTGGTGATAAGAGGGACAACTCAAGATGGAACGCCAATTTGTACGTTCTATGGACACGGTTATCCGAACACCACACGAGTAAGAGTTGGAGATGCAGTAGGTGCGGGGCAATTCTTATTCCGTTCTGGAAACACAGGATTTTCGAATGCAACGCATCTGCACTTTTCAATAAAAATAGGAGGGAATGGGGATTTCTGTGACGGCGGGAATTTCGTTAATCCCAACCTTTACGTTAGTCCCTAATCAGAGAAGAGGGAGAAAGGAGTTAAGAATGAAGAGAGCTTTTATCTTCGCTTGTGTAGCTTTAGCCGCGTCACTATTAATTGGAGGTTGTTTTCCAATCCGGACAGGGTCACAAGCTCAGGCAACGGATATTGCACTCGGAAAAACTTTGGGCGCAGCCACAGCTATTGCTGAATACAAATTTAAAAGTACTGTGGAGGCGGTAATTACCCCAACCGAGACTCGGGTAAATACTCCCACACCTACCGCAGTCTGGTATCCGATGGGTACGCCGATATCTTCGCCCACGTTTGTACCAGTAGCGACCAACACACCCTCCAAAATACCTCTTACCTCAGTAACTACTGAGGGACGGGATTGGATTTGGTTTCAACTTTCTTCGGGTTCACTTTCTGATACCGGCGTTGGCCAGGTTAAAGAGGGCATTACCTTGAAGGTTGTTGAGACGAGTGGGGACGTTGTTGGTTTGTTACTCTCAGGCTGGGTTAATAAAGATTCGGTAAAGGAACTATCGGACGGATCGGGAACCTTTCTATGCAAATATCATAGCGAAGGTCATTTCCAAAGGAAAAGCTTGTGTCATGCCCATATTTATGGAGAAAGCTCGTTGAATAACATTATAGCGATAGCGCCACCTGACCTTAAAGTTACTATTCAGGATCGGGTTGGTGACACGATGAAGATTCAGCTTGCCAATACCATTTGGGTAGGAGAGATTTATGTAAAGTAAGTAACCGGCTGCGGATTTCGTTTTGATTTTATCAAACGAATTCGCAGCTTTTTTTATGGTGAAGAATGGGAAACGGACTTACTTATTGTTTTGATTACTCTGAGCGAGAGATATATTCTAACACTCTCCAGGCAGTTTTCTCTTCATCAGTTTTCGCTTTTTCTTCGTGGTTATGTTCGTCGATCCCACTTTCTTTAACTATATTTACTGACTTTTCAACTAAGCGCATCACGTAATCTACGGATGCCTCGCCTTCTTCTTTTGTCACTCCGAGAATTTCACCTGCACCTTGTAGTGTAAGTTGTTCTTCGGGTTCTTGTTTTTCAAAATTTTCCATAAATTAATTTTACATAAACTTGGGACGAAGTAAAGTTACCTATATGTTGTTACGTTGGGTTTTTATAATAAGAAAAGTTATTTAACGTACGTGCGGGTGTAATATGGTGAGGGCGCTGGGGATCGAACCCAGGACACGCGGCTTAAAAGGCCGCTGCTCTACCGCTGAGCTACGCCCCCTCAAAAACTACAACATTATACACAACTGCTTAGTATATTGGAATAATCGGATGGTTACAATAAATTATAATTTCAACCCCGCCAATATCTCGTTTGCTGTGCTCTCGACGCTGTTTCCGGCGGTTATATAGCGTAAATCGCGGCTATCCGGGGTATTTTCTAACCCATCTAAAACGAATAACCTTTTCTTGCCAAGAACTCCGGACAAAGCTTTTTCTACCTCCAAACCCTTACTTGGCACAGGACTTGTAACATATGCAATGAAAGCATCGCTTTTGAGCATGTTACCCACGATAGCCGGAAAGGTTTTCCAAAGTGGTAGGGAACCTTGCCAATTCTGGATATCGCGGCCGAGTATAAAAGTTCGGTGTCCTGCTTTCTCTAAGCACGATGAGAATTCTAGCAGCTTCTCGATGAGGGCCTTCTTATCCGTAACGTTTGTATATTTGTAACCTATATAAATACGCATGTCCTACAATACTAGCACTTTTGTGTGCGGGTTTCCTGCCAGGAGCTTAAGCTCCCTTAATAAAATTAACTATATTTTCGAAGTAAATTTCTTCCTGCTTGCCACTATCCATATCCTTAACTGTGATGACCTTATTCTTAATTTCGTTTTCTCCCAATATCGCAGCGAATCTTATACCTTTCTTGCTAATCATGCTTAGTTTCTTTTTAAGACCGGTACCTGCTATCAAAACCTCTGAAGCAATGTTGTTATTTCTTAAGTTTCTGACCAGTCCGTAAGCGATTTCAGAGTAATCACCTAAAGTAACAACAGCAACACGGGAGGTCGCAGCTTCGTCATTTTTAATCAAACCATTTTCATTAAGTTGGTCGAATAGTCTCGTGAGACCAATGGAAACCCCAACTCCCGGTAGTTTTTGATCCGTAAAATATTCTGCAAGATTATCGTACCTGCCCCCGCCGCAAACAGAGCCGAACTCGGGATATTCTTTTAGGACGGTTTCGAAAACGGTGCCGGTATAGTAGTCCAATCCGCGTGCTATGGACAGGTCAATTTTCCAGCACGACGCCGGTATGTTCATGTAGCCTAAATATTTTGTAAGTTCTTCCATCTCATTCAATCCTGTTTGGAAGGTTTCATTTTTTATGTCGTAGGACTTCAAGGCTTTTAATATTTTGTCCGACGTGCCGTTTAAATTCAGGTAATCCATCAATTTGTCTATTTGTTCGAAAGTACAGCCGATGCTATCCAACTCTTTTTTTACACTGTCTTCGCCGGTTTTATCCTTCTTGTCTATTTCTCTTAGAATTTTGCTGAGTTTTTTTGACAGCCCGAATTCTTCGATAAATCCTGCCAGTAGCTTACGGTTGTTTATTTTAATTAAGAAACCACCGATGCTTAGGCGTTCAAATGTTGTATAGGTCACGGAAAGTATTTCGGCGTCATAGGCTAAACTTAAATTGTCCCTATCAACTATATCTATGTCGCACTGGTAAAATTCCCGGAACCTTCCTTTTTGAGGTCTTTCACCGCGGAAAACTTTTCCGATCTGATATCTTTTAAAAGGGAAGCTCAGTTCGTTCATACGCTGACTTACATAGCGTGCAAAGGGGACCGTGAGGTCGAATCTTAATGCCAGGTCGTTGTCGCCCTTTTTAAATGAGTATGTCTGTCTTTCGGTTTCTTCTCCACCTTTTGCCATAAGAATTTCGGCTTTTTCAATCACAGGGGTATCTAACGGTACGAAACCGCACAGTTCAAAGCTTTCCCTTATGGAGTTAAGCATCTTGTTGAAAGCAAGTTGATCGTTTGGCAGTAACTCCATAAAACCGGGCAATATTGAAGGTGTTATTTTCCCTTTATTAGACATACTGTGTTTATTCTACAATAGGTGGGGCGGGGTAGGAAGTCGTTTAGCTGTTATGTTTGTGCAGCGAGGATTTACAAATTATCTCTCTAATTTTGTGTGGGAGCTATTTTCCAGATCCTAGTAATAGCCCTATTTATTTTCTGATAAGAATAGATAAAATATCCCAGGATTTCCGAGTAGTATAAGTATCCTTGCCCCGCCTTAATTTTTGAGAGAACTTTCAAAGGTACAAGCACTATGTTCGGGATTTGAAATTTCACATCGTAAAATTTTATCTTCATCAGCCAATCAATAATGCCTTTTGGTAAAAGAGAGATAAGTACGAACAGAAGCATAAACGCCGAAGTATTTATTTGGGCGTTTTTGTTGTCGTACCAAGGTACAAGATTAAGTTTGCTCAAATCGTGTTGTCCTGTGTTTATAGCGGGAACATCCGCTTCAGAAATTGAACCGTGCTTAATTGCTGTTTGTATGATGTCTGTTCCGGGAAGATACATTAAACCCCAGAAATTAATAATTGTAGGACGGCACTCATTATATAAATTGACGGCTTCTATCAAATGTTCTTTAGTTTCAGCCGGTAGGTTGAAGATGTGGTCGAAAGAAAATTGAAGGCTGTATTTCCTGCATAATTCTGAAACCTTTAAAATTTGTTCATTGGTTTCGTGACGGTTAAGAAAAGTTTTTCTATAATTTTCGTTTGCGGATTGAACGCCGAGCTTAAACCAAGTGCATCCGCCCTCTTTAAGAATTTTTACTGTTTCTTCGTTTACAAGTCTCGGGTGGAAGAAACAAGCGAAAGGAACATTTACCTTTTCTTTATACAAATCCATAAGTTTGCGGAGTCTTTCTATGTCTATTGCCAGTACATCGTCAGCAAACTCTACACGCGGATAGTGGTATTTTGCTAAATTCATTTCCAGCTCTCCGATTACGTTTTCAGGACTACGGTGTCTGAATCTTTTTTGTCCGAGGTATAGTTTTTGGTAAACGTTGTTTGAGCAGTATGTACATGCGAAAGGACAACCGCGGCTTCCTACGGCTGTATAGGCCATATTTCTTTTAATTGGGTCAAGCGGAGAGTTGTAAAAAAGATCTTTGTCGGGGTATGGCAGAGCGTCTAAATCGGTTTCTAAAGGCGCGGTAGGATTTTTAACTATCCCGCCGTCTTTTCTATACCATAATGACCTCGTTTTTGTTATATCTCCGGCTTCGTGATTTTGTGCAAATTCTATGATAGTTTTGTCGGCTTCCCCAAGAAGTATCCCGTCAATAGCTTTCTCTTCCATTACCACGTCGGGCACAGAGTTAACATGAACACCTCCGAACAAAATGAAAAGCTCTGGATAATTTTCTTTGATTAGTTTTGCTTTGGCCAAAGACCACGGGAATTGAAAAGAGAATGGTGAAAAACATGCAAAGTCAGGTTTATATTTTTCAATTTTCTTTATGATAGCTTGGTTTTCTGCTTGTAGGTTGGATCCTAGTGGAAAGAACGCAAGTTCCACGGAGTGTCCTACGCTTTTCAGTGCAGCAGAGATGTACTCAACGCCTATATTTTCGTTTTCGTGTTGTACGAATAAAAACTTCAGCACTCGAGCAATTATACATAATTTTGATCTATATATGTTGGTGGAGGGGCAATAAGGTTATGTGGTGGATTTTTTTCTGGTGACCCCACGGGGAATAAGCAAAGCTTCCATTAGAGCTATAGTTCGCTTTGCTCTCTATAGCATCTAAAGTCGAACCGCTTCGCGGTACATTCCAACGGTGAATACACAAAAATTTGCTCGTCACAAATTGTGCCGATCAAATTTCTGGTGACCCCACGGGGAATCGAACCCCGATTACCGGGATGAAAACCCGGCGTCCTAACCGTTAGACGATGGGGCCAAGGTTTACAGGGCAAACATCCCCGCCACAAACACATGGCACAACGGTATATTATCAACAAAACCCTTACTTTTGCAAGAAAACAGCGGGTAAGCTGCACCGGCTCCATGCCCGCAAAATAGTGGTAAAATGAGTCGAAATGGCCATACTAACCACTATTTATCTATACATGTACACCTTTTTTGCTGCGCTTTTACCCGGGGCAAGCTATAACGAGGGTATGTTGGGCCAGCCCCAAACATTTTTTCCAAGCCAGATTGTGCAGCAAACGGATAAGGCCATAAGCTCTCTTCTTTACAGAGGGTTGTTTAAATATGATATTTACGGGGCAACAGTACCAGATTTAGCTGAAACGTGGCAAGTTTCGGACGACGGTCTTGTTTACACTATTAAGCTAAAAGACAACCAATACTGGACCAACGGTAAAAAGATAAATTCTGATGACTTAATATACACGTCCTTCAAGGTTACGGATCTCTCTGGAGTTGCGACAGATAAAGTTGATGATTTGACCGTAAGATACACTCTTCCTAACGAGTACTCCCCGTTCTTAAGTTTACTTACCGTAGGTATTATGCCTATGAACGCCGAAGAAAATAATACTCCTTTGTCTCCTGTAACGAGCGGTGACTTTAGGATAGCCCGGGTAGAAAAATCAGGTAAATATATAAGACAGATAACTTTGGTGTCCCCAAATAATAAATACGATATTCAAAAAATAAGCTTCAGATATTATTCGAACGAAGATGAGATTGTGACTGCGGCTAAGTTGGGGGAAATCAATGGCTACCTCTTGTCTGAAAAGAAATCCCCCGAAAATTTTTATAACTATGAATATCCGGTTCAGGGAATTTACTATGCTTTATTCTTTAATATTAGAAACGAAAAGCTTGCGGACGTTGATTTTAGGCAGAAGCTGGAAAAGGTAATACCTTTGGAAAGTTTTACAGCCGGAAAAGGTATTAGAGTTCAGGGACCGATTAGCCGAAGTATTTTTACGGATTTGGAGCTCGAATTTGACCGTTACGACGAGCTTTTTTCTGAGGACTTGGGCGACGCACGTCTGACAATAAGAGTTCCGGATATTGAAACTCATGTAATTTTGGCAAAACAAATCGCGTCAGTTTGGAGAGAGAAGTTAGATATAGAAGTGAAAGTAGAGCCTATCGCTTCCAACGATATCGTTCCGCGTATTATAGAACCACGCGACTTTGAGGTTTTATTGTTCGGGCAGGAGGTTGGGCGAGACCCGGATAGATATGTTTTATGGCATTCTGCGCAGAAAAACCCCCCGGGGTTGAACTTTTCCGGGTTTGACCAGGTTAGAGCCGACAGGGCTTTAGAAGAAGGTAGAAAAGAGCTGGACAACGAGAAAAGGATTATTCACTATAATGAGTTTCAGAAGGTTATTGTAGAGCAAGTTCCCGCAGTCTTTTTGTACCACCCGTTTACCAACTTTTACGTCTCCAAGTACATAGAGGGTGTGGGGGAGAAATATACCTTTACTTACGCGGACAGATTCCTGGACTTTGAGAACTGGAGGTATTTGAGGACGAATTAGAATTTTTTGGATGTTTTCGCGGTGCTGATGTTATAATCTTCTTGACCGTTATGGTGGCTGTAGCTCAGTTGGTTAGAGCGCTGCTCTGTGGAAGCGGAGGTCGTGGGTTCGAGCCCCATCAGCCACCCCAAAAATTAAGGTTGATTTAGCAACATTATTTTAAGTACCCCTAATGATAAATTGAACCAGGTCTACAAAAATATATTAATCTTTTAACTTGTACAACCCTTGAATGTGGCGCGGTTGCAGCCTATTCCTTTACATTTATTCTGTTATAGGTTATATTGTCGTTGTTAATCTTGAAAACTAAATAAACCAACGGAGGTAAAGATGTACACACGATTAAGTGCACCATTGGATGTGCAATGGGAGCTTACGCCTTGGTGCACATATAACTGTGTGCACTGTTACAACTATTGGCGTAGGGACGAACGACCAATGCGTGTTCTTACAGAAGATCAGCTGGTAGTACGTAGAAAGACTGCCAAAGAGCTTCTTGAGAACAAGGTTTTTCATGTGACACTGACTGGAGGTGAGCCGCTTGGCGTAATTGAGCAGGTAATGCCTGAACTTCGCCAACTCGCATCAGCAGGTATACAAATGAGCATCAACACTAACCTAGCCCTGATGACCACGGAGATGGGTAAATTGTTGAAAGAGTTGGGTATTCGTTCAATTCTTACATCCTTGATGTCAGCAGACGAAATACTCAACGATGAGATCGCTCAACAAAGAGGTGCCTTTAGGCGGACTATAGAGGGTATCAAGGTAGCGGTATCAATGGGACTCCGAGTGTCGGTGAATATGGTTGTGTCTCAGAAAAACTTTGACACCATCTACGATACTGGAAAACTTGCATACTCACTTGGTGCCAAAGCATTCTGTGCAACCAAGGTGTCAAAACCCTCAAACTGCGAAGACTTCACAGGCTTTCCTCTTAGCAGAGAGCAGCTTGGGAGTATGTTCCATGAGCTTATCCGGATAAGGAAAGCATTTGGAATTGAAGTCGCCTCACTGGAGCACTATCCTGCTTGTGTATTCCCAAATACCGAAACAAGAACAATGTTTGGTAATAGAAATTGTTCGGCCGCGAAAACAAGCTGTACGATAGGGTTTGATGGGAACATACGGCCATGCTCGCACGCTCCTATGTCCTACGGTAATGTAGCAGAACAAGGATTAAGCGTTGCCTGGATAGGTATGGACGCATGGCGAGATGATAGCCTTGTACCATCTGTATGTAAGCTTACGTGCGGTGAGTATCCTGGCAAGTGCGGTGGCGGTTGCAGAATTGAGTCTCTTAATGTTCACCAGGGTGTAGGTGGCAGCGACCCTTATAGCCTTGAGGCAGCGCCAGCAGCAAAGCGAGCAGTAGCAAAGCTCAAGCTCTTAGATCCCGCCGTGATAGTACAACTACAACCAAAGGTACGATTTCGTAAAGAGAATTTTGGGTTCATAGCCTACAGAAGTTCAACCAACTGGGTAGCTATGGATTCAACGCTTTATGGTATAGTCGTACCGTCCAAACCAGTATCGGTCACTGATGTGGCGACCGCATATCAATCTTCTGAAGATGATGCCCTGGAAACGCTGAGCATTTTGTCAGCAAAAGGCATTGTCCAAATAATCTGAAAGCGAAAGGAGGTGAGAGTAATGGCCGTTGGTATTCTGAGGTTGCAAACCACGCGTGTCTGCGAAGACAACTGTGATGGCGAAGACATTGATGGCGTTCCGTGCGTTGATGTTGAAGACCCGCCTTGCTACGAAATGTGTCAAGACAGCGATGATGGTCCGAACGATTAACCGCCTCGCCCGCGCCTACTCCTAACCACAGTTTGGGTTGCGCAACCTAACCTGTCCCTCTGATAGTTTGTTTACAAAACTAGCTGTCAGAGGGATACTTTTTTTATATGATATTTAAGATACAGACATTTGAAGACCCTATTTTAGAAAAACTGTATAGCCAAGCATTAGAAGAGTTAAAAGAATTTTTCCAATTTAGATGGGAAAAAAACACTCCTAAGCTAATAGTTATTGAAGATAGAGATACTATAAACGCTGTATATGGGAAACAAACAGAGAGCTGGATGGTTGCATGGGCTGAAGATACAAGGAACATCTTTATACTTAGCAGAGAAAATTACGAAAAATATAGTTCGCACAAGTATTCAGAAGATGAATTTTACAAACTAATAAAACACGAACTCTCCCATATGTTTTACAAATTGATTACTTTTACAGATAAACCAAGATGGTTGAATGAGGGAATAAGTACATACATATCAGGTCAATTAGATAACACCAAACCAATAGAGGAATTTAAGGTGTTTCTGAACTACTTTGATAAAACAGATGCTGAACTGTACAAAGAATCGGGGTATCTTGTCAAATTATTGTTAGATAAATTCGGTAAAGATAAGCTATCTAAATTCACTAAATCTTTGAAGGGTGTCAAAGATCCAGAAACAACTGCAAAAGTATTTCAGGAAGCTTTTGGCTTAAATCTATCATACGAAAGTATAAACTACCTGCTTACAAAATAACACTTATTCAGTTGCATACTTGAATTACCCTTTGAAACATTACTAGAGTATCTAGCAACTGGTTCAAATTAGCCTCCACTACCGACCCCAAAATTGGTGGCTGTAATCACGCCTTTTTCTACATATTCCCTAACGGTTAATCGAGCCAAAGTGCCCCCCCCCATATATACGAAGCATTTAAAAGTAGTATTAAATAATCACGCTTTTAACGATGTTGAGTTATAATGACTTTACTTATGAGTAAAATTTTTAGAATAAAAATAAACGAACAAAAAGAATTAGAATCTGTATACGCTCAATCACTAGACAAATTAAATAACTTTTTTGATATTAGATGGGAACAGAACAAACCAAAAGTTTATATAGTAAGTGACAGAGAAACTGCTGAATCTTTGAGGGGTAAACAAACTCCAGATTGGATTGTCGGCTGGAACGGGGACGGGGGGGCATTTGTTTTGGATAAAGATATATTTTTGAACACAAAAAATACTAATCGAGACAATGACGATTACAAAATGCTAATAATGCACGAGTTAGCGCATTTGTACTTCAAAATCGTAACAGGTGGTAAAACACAACCTAATTGGTTGTGGGAAGGAACATCAATACTTGCATCAGGCCAGGCCGAAAAGTGGAATAAACCAGCAGAGTTTAGAAGCTTTCTGGACAACAAAGACGTTTATTCAGAGGCAGGACATGCTCTACTACTATTGACGCGACAGTTTGGCAAGGAAAAGTTCATACAAATGCTCAAAAACTACAAAACTTACGATGGAGATTTTTCTGGTCTATTTAAAAATACTTACGATATGGAACTAACATATGCTACGTTTGAAGGTTTAATAAAACATCAGTAATATACGGGGTATAGTGATTAGTAAATAATCAGCATACCCCTGTTTCTACCGTCACTGACTTTTTACTAAGAAAACTGAGGACAGTCTCCAGGAGGTTGGCAATCACAATCGCAATCGCTGGTTGCGTCTGAATCGTGAGAGCAATTATCAGACCCAGTTACGTGTATGCCCAAATCTTCAAGATTAACCATGTCAATTCTCCTTTCGTAGAATGCAGATTTATTCACAGTATTATACTACAAAAATTGAGATTACTAATAAAATATGCTATAACTACGCAATAATCCAAAATATCTTGTAAAAAAAGGAGAGATAGCTATGGCAGACTTGACTTATCAGGGGCTGTTATTGGACAAGGCAGGTCACACTAAGTTAAACCTTTCAAATGGCGAAGCTGTGATCTATAGTCCTTACGGCTCCGGCAAAGCGTTTGTTCTATCAGGTGTTGCATTAAAGGTGTACAAGCTTCTTGAAAGCGGGTTAACTGTTGAGGAAATAATCAATACAGCGCAATCGCCGGAATGGGAAGAAACCGTGCAGGCAGTGATTGCGTACTTCACAGATCGGGGACTTTTTGCAGACAAGAGAAAAACGAAAACTTTCTCTGCAGCCAAAAAGCCGAAGTCAATTGCACTTTGGATCCATGTTACGGATACCTGTAATCTGCGTTGCGATTATTGCTACGTTCACAAGGGTAAACGGCGCTTATCCAAAGAAGCCTGTGATGTTATTGTCAGCGCATTAAAGGCGGATACGGAAACCTTTCAGATAAAGGAGGTTGAGCTGAAGTTTGCAGGAGGCGAACCGCTCGTTGATATAGAGATTGTTTCCTATTTCATGGACCAAGCAAGAGCGGCGTTGCTACCACTTGGTGTAAAAATCCATTTGGCGATAATCACCAACGGTACCTTAGTGACTGATGAAAAAGCGAAGTTTCTCAAGAACGAAGCGTTCTCGGTCATGGTATCCCTGGACGGACTTGGAGATTTCAACAACGCCAGGAAATATGCAGATGGACGAACTAGTGTGCATCAGGTGCTGGAAGGTATTGAATGCCTGCTTAACGCTGGTGTTAGGCCTACAATACTCACAACGGTATCGGATACGAATGTTGAGGGTTTGTGGGATCTAATGATCTATGTGAGAGAGAAGGGTCTAACGCTAAGCCTAAGCCCATCCAGAGACTACGAGCAAGAATTGGGTTTGAAGATGAATGTAGAGCATATTTCCAATGAAATGGTGGTGTTTCTACACAAAGTATGTCTTTTACCCGATAGCGACCTGCCGCGACTGAGTTTCAATGGAATTCAATTTACCGGCGGTAGAACTCATATCTGTGGGGGTGGCTCAAATTACTTTGCAGTGGATCCCGATGCAGGCGTCTGCTTTTGTCAGATGACTGTAGATAAGCCAATGGGTTTGGTCACAGACAAAGACAGCATATTGAGTTTCGCCACTAGTCAAGATACGATCCTGGAAGGAGGTGAGTGCTTAACCTGTATTTGGAAGAATGTCTGTTGTGGAGGATGTGCAGTTTTAGCGATGAACGCAGGTACTTTTGGGAAACCATCAGTAATGTGCGATTTAATGAAACGCATCCTACCGTCAATCCTTCTATATGAAGGCCGAAAGATCCGCAGATTGAAAGAGAGGAAAACATGCCTACCTTGAGCGCTCTTGGTATTCATGTAGCAGATTCTCAAAGCCGAGCTGATTGCGACTGCGAGACAGACTGCGCCTCACAATGTAGCCAACAGTGTGACCGAGACTGTGACTGCGAATGTGGAGGCGACTGCTACGATTGTGATTGTGAATGCCAGTGCCAATGCTCTGATTGCAGGAACTAAAACGAGCAATGGCAATCAACAAAGACCTGTTTAAAGGTGAACTTACTCCTTATAGACAGGTCTTTAATTTTTGAGACTTGCGAGGTACAAAGTACCTCAGGAAACAACACCAAAGTACCTATTAACTGGTTCGGCCCTCTCCCCATACTATAGTAAAATTACCCCGTTAAAATCAAACAACAAACTCAAATAGGAGAAACCCATGAGAAACAGAAACGAAAAGGAAATTTCACTCTTTTTAGAGGGTTTTTACGACGGGATACCCCATCACCAGGTAGGCGATAATGAAAGGGAATTTGCTATAATCGCCGACTTGATTAATGATGGAAAGTCATTCGAAAAGGTTTTAAATGACCTCGGTGACGACGTAGAGAGTGCCATGAGGCACGACGATCCTGATGTAATGAGCAGGGCTGTTTTGTGGAACGAAGTGAAAAAACAGAAACTGCTGATAATGGGGATCGCAAATAGTTTCGATCGCCGCGTCTTACAAGGAAAAAAACATCTCCACTCGAACACTGATGCTAAAAAACTTTTCGATACCCTAATAAAATACAAGTAAAGAAAAGTCACTACCACCCCCAACCCAATCAACCGGAACGAGGGTCTTTTTTTATTCTGATTTATTCTTAACAGGTACTAACTTCTGAGATACTAAGCCCCTGTACAGCCTAATTCAGACTAGTAGTGACAAAGACACCTTTGATTACAGCACTGAGCACCTTACCGTAAACTAACCGATTTAACTTTTTTCCTAATCTCTTTGTAATTCGGAATAGTCTTTCCTACCTCGGCCCAAAACTTTTTAGAATGGTTGAACTCTATCAGGTGGCAGAGTTCGTGAACAACTACGTAGTCTCTTTGATCCTTTGGCAGAAGTGCGACCCTGTAGTTAAAATTCAAGTTTCTCGCTTTCGAACAACTTCCCCACTTTGATTTTTGGTTTCTTATGGCAACTTTACGATACTTCACACCATATAAATGTGCAAAAAATTCAAGAACCTCTAATATTATCTTTCTGGCAGTTTCTTTGTTTTCAACATAGTGTCTTTTAGAACGCATATTATAATAGTTTACCAAGAAGTGTTTGGAATAGCCTTAAAATAAATGTTTGGTGTTTAAAAGCTGAACTTTGTGCCGACTAGCCGTTTACCCTTTAATGTAGTACAATGCTAGAGCGGAAGGAGGTATAAATAGGTTTAACCCCCCAATCTATAAAAAAATATGAACGGAACAATTAAAACCAAGACAGATAAAGGATTTGGATTCATTTCTCGTGATGGAGAAACTAAGGATCTTTTCTTTCACTCTAACAATCTAACAGGCGTTACATTCGACGAACTACAGGTAGGAGCAGCAGTTACATTTGATGTAGTCAACAGCGACAAAGGTCCCAGAGCAGAAAACGTACAGCTTGCAGAGTAGAGTAGCAGAATAAATCAAATACAATTGAATATATTACGGCATCTTCAAGTTAGGAATTCCTAAAAGTAAGGTGCCGTTTTAGTTTTCCTCTACCATATAAATTCTGGTGAATTACAAAATGAGTACTATACTCAAATTACGTCACATCTTTGTAATTTATTACTGGGGTGTCTGCAAAAATGTCTTACATTAAGGTTCTTGTTACAGTAGCGTTGATAATTACATTGGCTGGTATAGCCGGTTACGCGGGATACATTTATCTCGCCATTAAAACTTTTTCCGATGAAGTAGTCAACATAGTAGAGAATGTTGAAAAACGTGTTGAGGTAGAGTCGGTATCCGAATCTACCGCAATGTATAAAAATCCTGAAGAACCAAAACACGGATACCAGGCAGCCCCGGTAGTAAATGTTAAAAATGAAAGTTACTTTGTAAGTGGTAACGACCGCGAGACGCTGTGTAATCAGATAAACGTAGAAGAAAGACGGGTTGAAGAAGATAGAGTTCAAATAGGTTATATACTTTCCAGTATGCGTTATGAGTATTATGCCGTTTTGACTTTAAAAGGTTACACTATCGGCGATTTTACAGTAACAACCGATTCAGTAATTACTGTACCTCAATGGACATCCAGCGGGGGAGCTTCGGATGACACTAAAAACGATTGGAGACGATTTAAGGACGCAGTAGTGGCACATGAAAATGAACACCAAAGCATTTTGGTAGAAAACGCGACCGAATTTGTAAACACATTAAATAACCTCGGATATTATCCCACGGAAACCGCTTTGAATGTTGCCGTCGAAGGTTTGTATGATGCGGCATATAAACAATTGAGGGAGGAACAGGAAAATTTTGATGAAGAATATGAAAATGAACCGTTCCAGCATTTCTGTGAAAACCATTAGTGTGGAATTTAAGGTGGTTGGATTTCTAAACATTTGGTAAATATTTTTGGCTGCGTATTGTATCCCCGACCTTTTTAAAATTTCGTTAGTAGAGTGTAAGAAATAAAAAAAGGAACAAAGCGTATAAACAACTTTGTTCCTTAACGGAGTGCGCGACTCTAATTATCTCCAGATTGGCGCGATAACGATCACGGTGTAGAGGAATTTGTTTTTCTTTTCGTCTACGTCGATAGACCCGGTTAGTATGTTCTTCGTATCCATGGCGATTTCTCCCTGGAATATTTTTACCGCTTCGGGGCTACAAAGCTTGGGGTCATTCGGGTCAAAATTGAACGTCCTTTCATCCCCCGGCCCCATCTTCATAACTTCCTCGAGAATTTGCTCGGAATTTAGCGGAACTTCCGGAGTGCGTATCAATAACCTCTCAATTCCCCTCAGTAAAGCATTTTTCCCCATCTCTATCTCCTCCTTTATTTGGATTCTAGAAAGATTCGATTGGGAGATTATACAGCTGTTACAAGGGAAATCAAATTATGTTTTGCCGGTAAATTTGAGAAATATTTATCTGATGAATGTTAATGCAATGCCCTTTTTACCCATTCTTCCGGTTCTGCCAACGCGGTGTATGTAGTCGGTAAAGGTCGCCGGAGGATCGTAGTTAATAACATGGGTAATGTCGGGAACGTCTATTCCTCTTGAGGCGACGTCGGTGGCCACAAGAATGTCTATTTCGTATTTTTTAAATTCGCTTAAAACTTTGGACCTTTGTCCTAATGATTTATTTCCGTGGAGAGAACCTGATTTATGGCCTCTTTTTCTTAATTCCGAAGATACTTCCTCTGCCCCTCTTTTTGTTTTTGAAAATACCAGGACTCTTTTGAAATCGGCATTAATTAACAGTCCGTGCAAAACATCTATCTTGCTCTTGCCTGAATCTATTCTTACTATATCTTGATCCACGTTTCTAACGGCTTCCTGTCTTTCTATTTCCACTTTGTAGGGGTTTCTCAACAAAGAATTCGCAACCTCTTCCGCTTTTTTTGATAGGGTAGCGGAGAAGAATAATGACTGTCTGGAATTATTTAATTTTGTAACAATCTTTTTAACGTCGTTAATAAATCCCATGTCCAGCATCTCGTCTACCTCATCAAGAATAATGTTATTGAAAGAACTTAGGTCTATTTGTTTTCTCTCACACAGCTCTAGAAGTCTTCCAGGAGTAGCTATCACAAAGTGCGGGTCTTTTTTAATAAGTCTAATTTGTTCTGAGTAGCTGGCGCCCCCCATAATAACGACGTCTCTTAAGTGAGTTCCTGAAGTAAGAAGGCTGTATTCGGCTCTGATTTGATTAATTAGTTCTCTGGTAGGGGCAATTATTAAACATTTCTGTCCCTGATTTCTTATGACCTTATTTATCATAGGTATGAGATAGGCAGCTGTTTTTCCGGAGCCCGTGCATGCGACACCTAGAACATCTTGTCCGCTCAATATTTGAGGTATTATTTCTGCCTGGATTTTAGTGGGATGTAAATACGCTTTTTTAGAGATGTTTTTTTGTAACGTTTGAACCAGAATGTAATCGTTGAAGGTCATTGTAGGAACGTACATAGACTCAGACTCACCTTTTACGGCCTTAGAGACGAATAAATCGGTATTTATATATGCTCCGGAATAGGGATTTCTTCTTTGAAATCTGCTTGCTCCTCCGAAGCTACCGCCCGAACTGCCATACTTACTATTAGACCCATAATTACGGGCACTTCCGAACTTTCTTCGGCTACGGGCAAACCTCGAACTGCTATTACTATGTCCATAACTTTTAGTATGCATATATTTTCAGTGGGGATAGAGAAAAAACGGGTTAATCTCAATCAATCACAGCGAGAAGTATAACACGTCGCGGGGTTTAATCAAATAGCCCTGGAGGCAGTTCTACGCCTAACGGTGGGGTTTAGGATTTTCTTCCTCAACCTCAAGGACGCCGGTGTTATCTCCAAAAGCTCGTCGTCCTCTAAAAGGCCTAAGTACTGCTCTAAACTCATCTCCACGGGCGGAGGAATAGTGATTCCTTCCTCTCCCGCAGACCTGTTGTTGGTAAGTTGTTTTTCTTTACATACGTTTATCTCAACGTCTTCATCCCGACCGTTTAAGCCTACCACCATGCCTTGGTAGACTATTGTTTGAGGACTTATAAAAACAGGGCCTTTATCGTGTGCGGGTACCAGCCCGTGGGGTACTGCTTTGCCGCTGTGGGAGGCCACAATAGCACCTTTTCTGAGTTTTGATATAGCGCGACCCATTTTTTCGTATCTTATGAACATAGAACTCAAAACCGCCGTGCCTTTTGACAGGGTCAATAGTGTGCTTCTCAGTCCAAGTATGCCCCTGGTAGCGATCTCGAAGACGAGTCTTGAGGAAGCAGAAGTAAGTTCTTCCTGAGAAATTAAAACTCCGTGTCTCCTTCCAAGTTCGCTCTTTATCGCCCCAACGTGTGTGTTCTCAACGTCGATAGTCAATTCCTCGATTGGTTCCATTTCAACCCCGTCTACAATCTTAGTGATAACTCTCGGTTTTCCGACGCTGAGTTCAAATCCCTCTCTTCTTAGTGTTTCTAAAAAAACAGAAAGGTGAAGTTCGCCCCTGCCTGATAATACATATTGCCCGTCATCGGCGATTCTAAATTTCATAGCGACGTTTGTCTGTAATTCCCTTTCTATTCTTTCTAAGATCTGGCGTCCTGTTAAAAATTTTCCTTCGTTACCTAAAAAAGGTGAGGTGTTCGGTCCTATTGAAATTGCCAGTGTGGGTTCTTCGATTTTTATTGTGGGCAAAGCTTCCGGATTAGAAGCATCACACACGGTATCTCCTATATTTGCATTTTTAATCCCTGTAATTGAAACTATGTCACCGGATATTCCTTCATCGGTTTCTATTCTTTTTAAACCCTGGTTAACGAAAACCTTTTCGATTATTGTTTTTTCCTGCTTACCGTCTGCGGACATTAGAAGCACAGGCATTCCGGCCTTGGCTACACCTTTTGTTACTCTTCCTATCGCGTACTTACCTTTGTAATTATCCCAGTCCAAAGTAGAAATCAGCATTTGAAACGGTTCGTTATCTCTTGATTCCGGCTGGGGAACGTACTTCAAAACAGCCTCGAAAATAGGAGTGAAATCTGCAGGGGCGGATGTAAGTTCGGAAATTTTTGAAAAATCGAAATCCTTCCAGGCTTTGCCGTCTCTTCCGATTGCGTACAGTATTGGAAATTCAAGTTGGTTTTCGTGAGTAGCAAGTTCCAGAAAGAGGTCGTAAATCTTGTGCAGTGAATTTTTTATAAGCGCGTCTTTTTTATCAATTTTATTTACGACAACAATAATTTTTAAACCTAATTCCAACGCTTTTTTTAAAACAAATTTGGTTTGGGGCATCGGACCTTCCTGAGAATCCACAACCAGTAGAGCACCGTCCGCCATATTAAGGGTACGTTCAACTTCTCCTCCGAAATCGGAGTGGCCGGGGGTATCGATAATATTTATTTTTGTGTCTTTGTAGATGACGGCCGTGTTTTTGGCCAGAATTGTAATGCCTCTTTCACGTTCCTGATCGTTAGAGTCCAGTATTAAATCCTGACTCATCTCGGACTCGTTGTCTCTAAAGGTTTTGGACTGTTTCAACAAACCATCTACAATAGTGGTTTTTCCGTGGTCGACGTGTGCAATTATAGCTATATTTCTAAGGTTCATGAGCAATTGCTCATTATACACGTTATTGGTCAGTATGTTCGGAAATGGTGAAAGAAATACTTTCTTCTTAAAACACAGTCCGCTTTTTCTAACCTAGAATTATTCTACCCACGCAGTTTTTCGGTTCAACGCTGAGGTAACATTAGGGTCTATACTTCTTTTTAGACGTTCCATTTCTTTTGTGTCTCCGAAACGATGATAGACCCCATGTCCTTTTTCATTTATTTCCTTAGAAGTAAAAGGTAGTTTCTGTATAGCAATGTTTGATACACCAAGCTCTTCCAGAATTGAGCCAAGCTCTAATATGTCTTCATCCGGAATATCTTGTGGAAGCCTGACAATCACGGGGTACTCAAACGCGACTTCTCTTTGAACTACCTCCGCGGTCTCGTTGTTTATTAAATCCACCTTTACTTTTAGCGCTGTGTGCGGAGTTTCGTTATTCGCTACATTTATGAAATATCTGAGTCCTTCAAAATCAACTCCCAGCCTCATTCCTGTTGGTTTTAAGTTATTATCCAGTATGTTAACTTGAGAACCCCGTCTGTTATAAAAAGCTGCATCAGCTGCCTTGTCGCTTTTTTCCTGTTCTGAAAGACCGAAAGTTTCGAATTCAAGAGATTTACTCTGTTTAAGGGCTTCTATCCAATTTTTTACTTCGGGCGGAGTGTACGCCTTTACCTCGATTACTCCTACAATTTTACCTTCAGAATCTTCAAGAAATTCGTCCGGAAGGGTTGTTGCAACATATGCGGGCTCTGCCCTTTTTTCAATAAGTGTTTTAAGAGTCGTAGTATCACGCTTATCGGTAGTGGCTAGTGCTTGGTTTAACAGTTTGTTCTGTGTTTTAGTTTTTTTACCTCCCAAGAAATGTCCCTGATTTTGAATGTGCCATCTTATCAGTTGATCTCTTCCGGTATTTTTGACGTCCATCTTTTTTTCTATGCTGTCGTAATTAACGAGTGCGGTTATGGTGTCTTTTTTTAAAGTATCTACCTGCTCTTGGGTTATGTACCCCGGTTCGTTTTCTTTAGGAAGCACCTCTTGCGCAGAAGTTTCAAAAAAATTGTTTATGAGAACGGCATCTTTTCTCAACCCTCCCATATCTATGTAATGGTCGTAAGGGTCTACAGCCACACTTTTTGGAAAAAAATCTTTTAGTTTGTAGACAGTTTCACACTCTGAAAGGTCCAACTTTTTACTCATCATCTCCGCTAGTAACCCTCTTACATTTGCTACTGAGTATTTTATCTTTGCTCCGACCTCTTGGTCGCTTACCTTGTCTACAGATTCTTTAATTAAAGAAAGTATGTCCTCGGCGTGCTTACCTCCTGAATGTGCGCCTTTCTCGTACAAGTAGTTTCCGGCTTTTTCTCTTAAAGTGTCTACTTGCTCAGGGGATAGTTTCTCAACCAGCTGGATATATACAGGCTCTTGTTCGTTTTCCGAAGATAATGTTTCGATGGGCACCCCTCATTATATACAGGAAATCGAGAGCCTTGCTATAATTTTATAGGTGAAAATACTGTCCACTCTAAAGCAGTTAAGATTTGTGGGGTTTTTGATTGTTTCTGTTTTTTTAGTAGCTGTTCTGGTTTATCTAAACATACGTCTTAACAACACAGAAAAATCTTTATCTGACATTAAAAATTCCCAGACTAACCTACGTGAAAATTTTTCTGATGCACTTTTTGAAGATCATTTAAAAGTGACCGAGTCTATGGTATCGGACGCAACTGTTGCGGCACTGCAAAAAGAACTGGAAACCATAAAAACAGAGGAAACCATAGATGAAAAAACTATAAAAGATGTTTATGACTCTTTGCTTGTTTTAGAACAAAAGATAAACAGAAATACAAAAGCCGGTTTAAAATCACCCGACCTTACACAGCAAAAAGATGAGTGGGGAAACCTTTTGATTGAAAAAGATTTCGCTTCAATTATGACGGGCATAAATGCCGAGGTTTCACTCTTAGATAAAGATTACTCGGCTTACCTGACAAAACTGGAGCAGACGAGGGTAGCAGCCTCCGGGTACAGCTATCAAACAGTACAAACCGAAAGAGGTAGTTTCGGAGCATTCGTCATTAAACTTCCTCTGAATGAAGTAAAAGTAAGGACGGTTTCAGCTTCATCCGGTACCTGTACCAACGGTTGTGAAACCAAGAGCCTTGCCGATTACGTTAAAGATAGCGGAGGATTTGCCGGAATGAACGGCTCCTACTTTTGCCCACCTGACTACTCAACTTGTGGGGGAAAAATAAATTCATCTGATTTCGCTTTGTACGATAGTCACGAAGGAAAGTGGGAACATAAAGACGCACTTTCCTGGAACGAAACGGGGCTTATGACTTTCAACGGAAGTAACCCTTCGTTTTATAGAGAAACCTCGGACTATGGAGGTGGGGGAGTCACCGCAGGAATCTCAAATTACCCTTCTTTAGTAAAAGACGGAGATATAGTAGTAGATGACGACGATCTCACTTCTTACCAAAAAGACATTAAAGGACCGAGGGGAGTGATAGGGGTAGGAGGAGAAAACCTGTACCTGGTGATTGTAAGTGGCGCTACGGTGAAAGACGCAGCTTACGTTATAAGAGCGCTGGGGGCGAAACACGCCCTTAACCTCGACGGCGGCGGCTCCTCGGCCATGTATATCAATGGTAAATATGTTGTGGGACCCGGAAGAAGTTTGCCAAACGCGATTATTCTCACGAAATAAGAAGATTTGACATATAGATAGAATTTACCCACCATTACATTTATGCTTAATAAAAGACCCCTCACTTTATACAGTTTTTCAGTTGTAATGATTTTAGCCCTCTTAATGTTATTCTCCATGCTTACTTTTTCTTCATACAATCTTTTTCTGAGTTTGGCGCAAGATACCCCGTCTGTTCTTTCTGATGATGACGAAAGAGATGGTAGTGAAAGTTACGAGGAGGAGGACGAAGATGACGAAGATGATGAAGATGACGAAGATGATGAAGATGACGAAGATGATGAAGATGACGGTGACGAAGACGAAGATGAAGACGAAGATGAGTTCGAGGATGAAGACGGTGATGATGAAGATGACGATTTATCCGAAAATTTAAAAGATAGTCTTGAGGAATATTTAGAAAGCCAGAAAGACCTCCAGGAAGAGTCAATAGAACAACTTGAAAAACTCTCCGAGCGAAACGGGGTAGTAGAGTTTGTTATCGGCCCAAACATCGAATCAATTAGGGAGCTTCAGGCGATAGTAGACGCAAACACTAGGATGCTCCAGCAGCTTCAGGAACTAAGACAAAAGCCTCTAACCGAGGCCGAGCAGCAAGCCTTGGATTCTCTAGCCGGTTCTATTGAAAATCAGAATCAGATCATAAATGAAGAGGTAGGTGAACAGGAAAGTAACTTTTCACTGTTCGGTTGGTTAGTAAAATTGTTATCCAACTAAGAAATATATAAAGTAAGCAAAAGAAAAGGCCCCAAAACATGATAATCTTTTACGATTATTTCTGTTTGGGGCCAGCTTAGAGACTTATTTCTTTAACTGAAGGTTTACCAAACCGTGGGATACCCTACTTAAAATTTCAGATTGGCCGAGTTCTTTTGGCTCGTATTCCTCTCCGAAATACACATCGAAGGAGTAAACCACAGCGTCCTTCAGCATTATTACAACCTGCCACTCCATGTCTGCGGTTGCAGGCCTGTTTTTTTCCCAGGACAACATCTCATGATAGTACACTTTCAGTCCGGGGAATTGCCGATTTACCAGCTTTTGTATTTTTTCGGCAATCTTTTTAGCCTGGCCGCGTCTTTTTTCATAGAGGGCCTTTTTTTTGTTGGCTGCTTCTTCAGTTCTTTTTACGTCTCTTTTAAACATTTCTCCCTCCTTTTGGGATATGGCAGGTATTATAAGCTATCCGCGATTATAAGTCAACTTATAGTATTTAGAGAGATCGTTGACGCCTCCCGACTTTTTTCTTAAACTGTGTTTATATATTCGGGTTTCCTTCGTATACTATGATAACCAAAATCAAGGCTCCTGTATCCGTAATATCCGTCTACGACCATAAAAAGAGGGATTTTAGGCCCTCTGCGGTCATTTGGGAGGGACACCGGCACCAAATCGTAAAATTAGGCTATCACCACACTTTCCGGGCCGGAAAAACCCTTTTTCACGTCTTTTCGGCCGCTTCAGAAACCGTTTACTTTAAATTGGTTTTAAATACAGATAATTTGTCCTGGGAGGTAGAGGAAATATCCGATGGACAAACTGACTGACCTTTCTTTTAACCCAAAACCTCCGACATTAATGCTGGTGGACATAAATTCCTGCTTTGCGACTATTGAACAACAGGCCAACCCCCAGCTGAGAGGCCGTCCTGTAGCAGTTGCGGCTTACGACACGCCCTCAGGATGTATTTTGGCAGCTTCTTATGAGGCTAAAAGGCTGGGGGTGAAAACCGGAATGCGCGTAAAGGAAGGAAAGCTTTTGGCCACCGACCTCACCGTTTTAACCCCGGATCCTCAAAAATACCGCGACGTCCACTTAAAACTACGTGCCATTCTGAATAAATTTTCCGATGTGGTAACTCCGAAATCTATCGACGAATTTATTGTAAACCTAGAAGGCTGTCCGTCCTTTAAAAAAGGAATGAAAAACGTCGGTACCGAAATAAAAGAACTAATTAAGAAAGATGTCGGAGACTGGATAACTGTTTCCATAGGAATCGGTCCGAATATTTTTTTGGCAAAGACGGCCGCAGGTCTCAAAAAACCCGACGGTCTCGAAGAAATAAATATAAATAATTTCGAATCCGTTTATTCTTCTTTGGAAATTACCGGGCTGCATGGAATTAAGCAAAGAAATGCCGCGCGCCTCGCCATCCAAAATATTTATACCGTCATGGATTTTTACAAAGCTTCCTCCGCAACGCTCGAGCGCGCGTTCGGTTCTATAACCGGCTACTACTGGTACTTACGTTTGCGCGGTTGGGAAATAGATGATGTAGAGTGGGGTAGAAGAAGCTATGGAAATTCCTACGCAATACCCGACCGTTTATCGAAAAATGAGGAGCTTGCCCCCATCTTATATAAATTAGTTGAAAAGACGGCAAGACGTTTGAGAAAAGCGGGATACAAGGCTAAAGGGGTTCACGTTTCCATAAACTACCACGACGGCTCTCATTGGCACCACGGCCATATTACCGGTAAAACCCTTTTTGACCCGCGCGATATTTTTAAGGATGCTTATAGAATAATGTGTCACTCACCTTATGCAGGTAAAGTGGTGACTATTATTGCCGAATCGGTGTTCGACATTTTTGACAACGACACTACGCAGTTAGATCTTTTCGACGATATCGGAAGAAAAGAAAAACTTTACTCGGCCGTCGACGAGCTTACTGACAAATGGGGAGAGTTTGTGATAACGCCTGCGAGAATGTTGTCAGCCAAAAAACACGTTCACGACAGAATTGCTTTCGGCGGGATAAAAGAACTGGAGGAATTTACACTACAGGACTAACGGAGATACTTTGTTCCTTTAAGTTTATCGGGAAAATATTCAATATCCGGAAGTTTTTTACCTTCGGGGCTGTGGTAGTAGTTATAATTTTTTCCGTAACCTACATCTTTCATAAGTTTCGTGGGTGCGTTTCTTATATGTAAAGGCACCGGAAGGTTTCCGTACTTTACCGCATCGTCAGCTGCCTTTCCATATGCAATATAAAGTTCGTTTGATTTAGGAGATTTCGCAAAGTAGACGACAGCCTCGGCAAGGGCAAGATTACATTCGGGCATACCTATTCTTTCGCAAGCCTGAAATGCTGCCACTGCAATAACAAGTGCTTGTGGATCTTTGAGACCGATATCTTCGGAAGCAAGTCTTATTAAACGTCTGGCGATGTAAATCGGATCTTGTCCTGCTTCCAGCATTCTTGCCAGCCAATAAAGAGCTGCGTCAGGATCGGAACCTCTGATGGATTTATGTAACGCGGAAATTGTGTTGTAAAACTCTTCTCCTTGGAGATCGAAAGTTAACTGACTTTTTTGCAAAGCTTTTTTAATGTCATCAAAAGTGATTTCTTTACCCGTTTGTAAATGGAAAGCTATTTCTAAAACATTAATACACGTACGTGCGTCTCCGTTACTGCTTTGAATTAAAAACTTTCTAGCGTCCTTCTCAAGTTTTTTACCAATATCTTCTAACGCCCTGTCCACAATTTTATCCAGGTCCTCTTCGGAGAGTTGATCCATAATTACTACTCGGCATCTGGAAAGAAAAGGAGCAATAACTTCGAATGAAGGATTTTCGGTGGTCGCCCCCATAAAAATTATTTTTCCTTGTTCTACCATCGGAAGCAAAGCGTCCTGCTGAGCTTTATTAAATCTGTGGATTTCGTCTATAAAAACTACCGGAGCCCCGGATTTTTTCTTTGATGAAGAGTTTTGGGTCCACAAGTTCGGAGAGACAGCTTTGCCGTTATCTTCTAACTCTTTTTCGATTGTTTTAACGGAAGTATTCACCGCGCTAAATTCGTAGAATTTACGGTTTGTTTCTGTGGCGATAATTCTAGCTAGGGTAGTTTTACCTACGCCGGGAGGACCCCAAAATATCAAAGAAGGAAAAAAGCCTGTCTGTACGGTGCTTTTTAGAAGTTCTGATATTATGCCACCCTCACCTAAAAGCTTTTCGTGGCCTGACATTTCCTCTAAATTTTTAGGTCTGATTTTGTCCGCTAGAGGTTGCATTTAATTACCCAAATATTACCCGTAGAGAAATAATACATTTGGAAAGGGCGCCCGTCAAAGCCTAAATGCTTTTTGCAGTATTCTCGAAATAAGATCACTGCCTTTTTTTGCTGTTAATCTTGAACGGATGGTGAGATCCAGCGCCAGATTGGTAACGCTCGCAACTGCCAAAGTTAGAAGTTTAAGTCTGGGAAACAGTAGGAAGACTCCGAATAGAACAGTGTTAAATGTTACGAATTTTATTAGGTCACTTTTTGCATCATTAAAACTTTTTCTAATTGCTTCTTTCAGCATATCCATGGTGTTTCTTTTTGTACCTCCGAAGTTTTCAAGTTCGTGAGAAAAGTTTGAGTAATACCTTCTGGCACTGGCAAAAACTTTTATCATATTTCTCAATACTTCCAGCGATACAGTTGTTACTATTAAGGCTATGGTGGTAGTAACGTGTTTGTCGTAAACAAAACTTCTTACCATAAGATCGTAACCTCTAAATTCAGCTTTCAACGGAATGTTAAGGTCTGCAGGTAGAAAGAAAAGGTTAACACTGTCCATTGTTAAAAAGAAGACGAATAAAACAACCTCAATTCCATCAATAAAGCCTGCTTTAAACTTTTTCTGAAACTGTCCTTTCCAGGTAAGTTCTATTATGGTGTTAGGCTGTGGTTTGCTAAGTAATCCGAAGCCGAGGATAGCAGCTGCCGTTATAATCACGGTCATTATAGTAACGTCGTGGCTTTTACCTACTGTTTTGTATATGTATAAAAGTAGAACATATACCAAAAATGCGGCTATGTAAGCAAAGATAGGTGAGGCGAACAGCAAAAATTCTTTTAGAAGGTCAACAAATCTTTTCCAAAGATTCTTTAAGAATTCTAGGAAGTCGATAAATGTAAGCGCGCCTTCAAGTAAAAGATCAAGTACCCTACCGGCTTCATTCTTCATTCCTATGATGACCAAAATTCCCAGTGTAAAAAAAATAGCGGCTGATGCCATAAGAATTATCCAGACAACGTTTAGTATTACTGAAACTGTTTCCGGAAACAGGAAACCTGCAGCAAGGAACAGCGCCAATATTACTATCAAAGTAGTAAGTAGTTGGAATACCTTTCGGTCCATGTTATTTTTACCGACTTGGCCGGTAAATAAATCTTTTAGTGTCATTTATCTTTTAAAGTTAATATTTCGTAACCATCTTTTGTTACTAAAATCGTATGTTCGGCCTGAGCGAAGTACCCGCCGTCTTCCATACGTGTTTCCCACTCACTAGCGTTAATCACTTTGTCGCCGCCCGTACAAACTAAAGCCTCTATGCATATGGTCATGCCCTCAAGAAGTTTCGCGCCGTCGGTTACATTGCCGTAGCAAGGTATCTCCGGGTATTCGTGCATTTCCCTGCCTATGCCGTGCCCCGCGTAGTCTTTGAGTACGTTTAAGCCTTGTGATTCTACTATTTTTTGCATTTTGTTGCTAATCCGGCCTATCCGTACGCCCGGACCAACTTCTGAGATGGATGCGTAAAGTACTTTCTCTGCAGTGTCTACCAACTTCTTTTTTAGCCCGTCTTTTTCTTTCCCGACAATGGTTGAGAACGCGGCGTCGACGTTCAGTCCTTTATAATTTATTACCGTGTCAACAGTCACTACATCCCCGTCTTTTAAAATTACTTTTTTTCTTGGAAAACAGTGTACTGATTGATTATTTATACTTAAGCAAAGACCGGTAGGGAATGGCGGCATCCCGTACGGAGCATAACCTTTGCAGGTGGGAGTCACGTTATTTTTTTGGCACATTCTTATAAACTCCTTTTCCAGATCAAGGCATTTTCTGCCCGGTGTAAGCATTTTTCTGAGTTCCGACAATATATCGGCAAGGATTTTTCCGCCTATCCTCATTTTATTTATATCTTCGGTGTTTTTGACAAAACCCATATAGTCCATTATACCCCAGAATTATGGGGGTTACTTATAGTCGCTAGTTTTCTTACAAATACAAAAATGATAATATTCGGGTATGCCCGATATTAAAAAACTCATAAATATATCCCTTTTGGTTAATATTTTCGTATCGATCGTATTTGCTGCCTTGGTAGGAATGGGTGTTTGGTATTTAGTTAAAGTTTCTACACCCCAGACCATCTCGGTATCCGGGTCTTCTACCTCTGTTGTAAAAAATCAAATTGCCTCGTACTCACTCACAATAGAAGTATCGGATCCTGATAAGGCCAAAGCAGTCGAAGCTCTTAGCGAAAGAGCCAAAAGCGTTGTTCAGATAATAAAGGATTTTGGTATACCCGAAGCCGACGTTGAAACTACAAGTTTAAACGTTTACCAACGCCAGGACTCTGTGTACCGCGGGGGTGTAACAACTTATGAATTGGGCGATTGGTTCGCTTCTTACACAATAAACACAAAGCTGCGTGATTTAACAAAATCGGATGATTTAACCGCTCTTTTGGCAACTGTAGAAAAAGCTTCTATGTGGGGGCCGAACCTGACAATTGACGATAAAACTATAGACGAAGAAGCACTTCTTAGTGAAGCTATAGAGGATGCCAGAAGCAAGGCCTCGGCTATAGCTGCGGGAGTGGGAAAAAAGCTTGGAAAAGTAGTCATGATAAACGAGGGCTCTGCCCAATATATGTACGGTGGTGTCAAATATGATATGGGAATGGGCGCCGGAGGTGGGGGAGGGATACCGGTTGAACCGGGTTCTACAACAACCTATAAAAACGTAACCGTAGTGTTTGAATTGAGATAATCGCTAATTGAAAAAATAATGGAACGCTTCCTGAAAAGGGGCGTTTCTTTTTTACACGACCAGGCTTACAATCTTATCTTTCACATAAATTAATTTCTTAATTTGTCGTCCGTCCAATGACTTTATAACATCTGAGTTATTTCTAACCAGGTTTTCGACGGACTGTTCGTCTGCCCCCCTATCTAATTCAATCTCAGCGCGCACTTTACCATTTATCTGCACCGGGATAGTGAGGGTATTTTCAGTTAGTTTTGAGGCATCGAATTTAGGCCATTCCTGCAAATGCACACTGTTCTTTTTGTCCCAACCGGTCAGGTTATTTATCTCGTGCCAAAGTTCTTCGGCGACAAAAGGAATGAAGGGGGCCAGTAATTTTATATACCCTTTCCACTGTTCTATGTTTATCGAAGAAGCTTTCTTTGCCGCATTTGCGAATATCATAAACTCACTAACGCAGGTATTCATTTTTAGGTCCTCACACATTTCCGTAACTTTTTTAACCATCAGGTTGTAGTCTTTTTCCAATTCTAATCCTGCACTCACCTCACTACTTACCTTTTCTTTCAGCAAAAACAGATTATCGATAAATCTTTTTGTTGCTTTGACCCCGTGGTCATCCCAGGGGTATGTTTCATCATAAGGGCCTATAAAACACAGATAAAGTCTGCACGCGTCGGCCCCAAAATAATCGACCAGTTCCTTGGGATCTATCACGTTACCGCGTGATTTAGACATTTTCTGACCGTCAGCTCCCAGCAGTAGTCCGCCGGTCATTCTCCATTTATACGGTTCGGATGTGGGAACCAAGCCGAGATCGTAAAAAAACTTGTGCCAAAATCTCGAGTATAAGAGATGCGCGGTTGTATGACCTCCGTCTCCGAAGTATTTATCGACCGGAAGCCAGTATTTTAATATCTCCGGATCTGCAAAAGCATTTTCGTTCTTGGGATCGCAATACCTTAGGTAATACCAGCTTGAACCGGCCCATGTGGGCATTGTTTCTGTTTCTCTTTTTGCGGGGTTCCCGTTCTTATCGGTTGTTTGCACCCAATCAACCAGTCTCTCTAAGGGAGCACGTCCGTTTTCGGAAGGCGCGTAATCTTTTGTGTAAGGAAGCTCTACCGGAAGCTTTTCTTGTACTTCTTGTACGTTTTTTGTATCCACAACAGCCTCCAAAGTTCCGTCTTGTCTGTACACAACCGGTATGGGTTCTCCCCAGTATCTTTGTCTGGAAAATACCCAATCTCTTAGCTTGTAATTTATTTTAAATTTGCCGAACCCCTCCTTTTCGGCCTTATCGGTCATTTCCTTTATTACTTGTTCTGATGTTTTACCGGAGTAATCTCCGGAGTTTATAGATATGCCGTATCCCGTAAACGGTTCTTTTAATACGTCCGTATTTTCTCCGTCTATGGGTTTTACTACTTGTCTTATTTCAAGTCCGTATTTTACGGAAAATTCGTGGTCTCTTTGGTCGTGACCCGGAACACACATTATTGCTCCTGTTCCGTAGGTTGTTAACACAAAATCGGCAACCCACACAGGACATTTTTCGCCACTAAAAGGATTTAGAACATAGGTTCCCGCGAACACACCGGACTTATCTTTTTGTATTGTTGTTCTCTCCATTTCGCTTTTTTGTTTTGCAGCTTTAACATATGTTTCAACTTCTCCGCGGTGTTCTTCAGATACGAAATTGTACAAATCTGCATATTCAGGAGAAATAATTACTGCAGAAGCACCGTATATGGTGTCAATTCTTGTTGTAAAAACCCTTATCGGGTTATCTTCCGATTTAAAATCGACCTCAGCCCCTATTGATTTACCGATCCAATTAATTTGTGCGGTTTTTATATAGTCCGGAAAGTCCGTTTCTTTTAAACCATCTATTAATTTCTCAGCATATTCAGGTATTTTTAACACCCACTGCTTAAACATTTTTCTTTCAACCGCGTAACTTCCGCGTTCGCTTATTTTTTCACCGTTTTTACCTGTCAAAACTTCTTCTTCGGCAAGGACGCCCAACTCTTTACACCACCATACCGGCATTTTCTCCTGAACAGCTAGTCCATTCTCAAAAAATTTCAGGAAAAGCCACTGCGTCCATTTGTAGTATTTGGGGTCGGACGTCGTGATTTCGCGGTTCCAGTCGATTCCGTAGCCAAAATCCTGCGCTGATTGTTTATACCCTTTTGCGAGATCTTCAGTAACTTCCTGTGGCGTTTTACCCATCTTTAAGGCATATCCTTCGGTAGGAAGACCGAAAGCGTCCCAGCCCATCGGGTACATCACGTTATAGCCGTTCATTCTTAGGTACCTGGAGTAAACATCGGGCACGGTGTATCTCATCATGTGGCCGGCGTGTAAATAAGGCCCGGAGGGGTAGGGAAGCTCGGCGAGGATGTATTTCTTAGGTTTTTCGGAGAAATCTACTGCTTCATAAATATTGTCACGGTACCAATGCTCTTTCCATTTATTCTCTATTTGTTTGTGGTCGTATTTTGTTTCCATATTTTTTGAAAAATAAAGGTTGTAATTTAGTTGATTTTATAATATATTTCACCCTATGGCAAAGAAAAAAGGCAACAGATTAATAATAGGTCTTGAGTGCACCGAAACAGGTATGAGATCATACGTAACTCAGAAAAACCGTATCAATACAACGGATAAGGTCGAGTTGATGAAGTATAACCGCAAACTTAGGAAACACACTCTTCATAAGGAAGTACAGAGGCTCAAATAACCCTAACTTAGGGTCAATTTAGCTCTTTTTTATCAGAATCCTTTCTTAAGGCTTTTTTGATTTCATCCCTGGCTTTACGCGTCTTAACGAAATCCAGCCAGTCAGGACTGGGAAGTTTTTTGTGTTTCAGGATCTTTATTTCAACTCTATCTCCATCTTTTAACTCGTAACTAAGCTTCTGAAAATCATCGTTTACAGCAACTCCGACACATGCGTTGCCCAAATCTTTATGGATACTGTACGCAAAATCTATCGGGGTAGCACTACGGGGTAATTGTTTAATATCACCTTTAGGAGTGAATACATACACGTATTTTTTAAACAAATCGATTCTAAGATCCCCTTTGTTTTTAATAAAACTTATATCAGTGATCCAATCAGGGGATTCCTGAAAACTTTTCTTTAGCTGCGCCCCCGTCTTATAAAACGTGTGACTTGCCAGACCGAACTCGTTCTCTTCGTGCATCTCTTTTGTCTTAATTTGTATCTCCAAATTCATAGTAGGGCTAATTACAAAAGTATTATGTATGCTTTTATACCCGCTGGGTTTTGGGTGCAGAATGTAGTCATCCCGTTCGCCGCTAACAACACCCCACGCTTGTTTTAATATATCTTCTGTTAAATAGCACTGTTCTACAGAGTCAACCAGCACCCGCATTGCCGCGAGGTCGTATATTTGATTTAAACTCTTGTAATTTTTGGATTGGCGGTATCTTTGCATCTTTTTATAAATACTGTAAGTATGTTTTATTCTATAATCCACCTTTGCTTGTATTTCTTTTTCTTCAAGAATTTCTTTAACAAATTGGGCTGTATCTTTTAGAACCACCTCCATCTCAGACATTTTCTTTTTCAGATAGGCTTCAATAGAGTAGTATTCTCCGGGATTTAATATTTTAAAAGCTTCGTTTTCCAACTCCACAACAAACCTGTGGATGCCTAAAAGTTGGCAGATCGGAGAATAAAGGTACATGGCTTTTTCAGCCACACGCCGGGAGTTTTCTTTAGGAAGAACAAAGGCGGATCTTATATTGTCAACCTTATCGGCAAGTCTAATTATCAAAGTTTTCGGATTTTTAATCAGGTTTAGATAAGTCTGGACAATTATGCTTTCATTATAATTTTTAGGATCTATCGAACTTATCTCGTTACCGGAAATACGGTGGTACTCAGTCACTATTTCGGCAATTTCTACACCAAAATCTTTTTTAAGATTTTCTTTTGTATATTTTTTACTATCGAGGACGTGATGAAGATAAGCCCCCGCCAAAATCTCAGGGTCATTGACGTTGTTTTCTTCCAATAGTTCAACCACCCTGTGCAAGTGCCAATAGTATCCCTCACCGGAAAGGCGTTGATGATTCTCGTGTATTTTTAGGGCAACGGACCCGGCTTTTTCGACGATATCTTTATTACTCATTTATTTAGGAAACTTCCCTCCTTTTTTATTATCTCAGGAGTGTCAATGGATGCAACTTACTCACTAGTTTTGAGTAAAAAGTTAGGTTATGAATTGTAGCAAGACGCCCGGCATTAGAGTCGCCCTGTTTAAACAAATGGTAAAGATAAGCACGGCTATGCTTTGTACAGACTTCGCAAGTGCAGGAATCAGACACCGCACTCATATCTGTTTTGTGTTTTTGAGCTCTCATATAAACGAATCCGTAACCTTTTTCAGCTTTGTCATCAAGAACATAAAGTCTTTTATGCCTTGCGTCGCGGGTTGGAAGTACACAATCGAACATGTTGTACCCCATTTCGACGCATTTTTTTATGTCTTCCGGTTTGCCCACCCCCATAGCGTATTTTGGCATCCCTTCAGGCATTAAATCAGCCGTATAAGACGTAATTTCGTCCAAAAACTGTCCGTTTCCATCAACCGGCCAGCCGCCGTAAGCGTAGCCATCGAAGCCTATTTTTATGAGTTCTTCGGCACATTTTTTGCGCAGTTCTTTGCTGTCCCCTCCCTGTATTATTGCGAACAATAGAGGTTTCCCTTTCTTTATATTGTTAAATTCGTCTTTACATCTTTTAGCCCACTCTATTGTCCGCATAACAGAAAGTTCCTGTTCTTTTCGGGATTCGCCGGGGTCCGTGCAGTCATCCAAGCACATCATAATATCAGCTCCAAGTTTAGCTTGAGTTTGAATACAATTTTCCGGTGTGAGTGTGATTTTTTTTCTCGAACCGTCTATTTTAAATTTAATACCTTCTCTTGTAATTTTACCGTTTCCTGGGTTTCTTCTAACTAAAGACATTGCCTGGAATCCGCCCGAGTCGGTTATTATAGGTAAGTTTAAACCCATGAATTTATGAAGGCCTCCACACTCTTCAATAATTTCCACCGTCTTGTCTACAATTGCGTGGTAAGTGTTTACAACCAGACCTGTGGTTCCCGAGGATAATATGTCAGAAGAAGAAACCCCTTTAATATAAGCGTGAGTAGCGTCGGGGAAAAATGCGGGATATTCTATTGTACCGTGTTTAGTCTTTAGACCCATATAGTGTTAAAATGATCAATGCTTATGTTTATACCTAAGCCGAAATTATATATTGTATCCACTCCGATTGGAAATATGGCCGATATTACCTACAGAGCCGTAGAGGTTCTTAAGGCTGTAGACATGATTTTATCAGAAGATACAAGGGAAACGGATAAGATTTTAAAAATGTACGGATTTTCAAAGCCTCAAATTTCCTATAGAGATCAGAACCACGCCAGAGTAATAGAACAAATAAAAAACTCTTTGAGAGAGGGCAAGTCGTTAGCGTTAGTCTCAGATAGCGGTACCCCTTTAATATCGGATCCCGGATTTAAACTCGTGAGAGATATTATTACTGAAAACATAGAAATAGAATCCATCCCGGGTCCCTCTGCGGTCACTGCGGCATTATCAATCTCCGGTCTCCCTACTGACAAATTTTTGTTTGTAGGTTTCTTGCCTAAAACTGAGACCCAAAAAGAAAATTTTTTCAAGAAATACGCAGATATTGATGCAACCTTGATATTTTATGAGTCTCCATTTAGACTATCAAAGTCTATGAAAATTGCCCACGAAGTTTTAGGACATAGGCAGGCTTGTGTGTGTAATGACATCACAAAATTACACGAAGAAGTTGTAAGGGGCAGTTTGATGGAACTTTCCAATTACTATTTACAAAAAAAGATAAAGGGCGAGTATGTTGTGTTGATAGCGAAAAAGGATTACTGAGGTGGACAAAGTTTTTATTGCAGAAAAAAATCACGTAGAAAAGATAAAAGATTCTGTGAAAAAGGCGTTGTCGAATTTGGAACAAATATTAAGAAAAGTAGGTGTAACAAATCTCGACAGACTTAAAGAGCTTAAACAAGAAGGGGAATTTGGTCCCGATTTTTTGATGTACCTGGAACAACTTCACGAAAAGAATGCCGCACTAAATTTGAAGGGTAAGTTTAAGCGGATGGAGGAGTTAAAATATCTTTTATCCCAGCCGTATTTTGCCCGAATAGATCTTAAAGGAGGTGGGAAGGCTGAAAAAGTTTACATCGGAAAGTTCGGACTTCCCGAGTCGCCCTCATCGGTAACTGATTGGCGCGCAAAGATCGCATCCGTTTACTACAGGTATCGGTACCCTCAGAAAGACATTTACTACGACACGCCGGGCGGAGTGGAGAAAAAAGACCTGTTGTTAAAAAGAACCTACGAAATAGCCGACGGCGAATTGATCAAGTACTACAACAACGACATACAATTGGACGAAAATGAAATAATTATCGATAAAATAGGAAAGAAAACCGGCGGCGTTTTGGAAGATATTATAGAAACAATCCAACAATCTCAGATGGATATAATAGAGTCTGATCCCAGGCAAATTTGTATTGTTCAGGGATGTGTGGGTAGCGGAAAAAGTACCGTAGCCATTCATAAATTAGCTCATATATTTTTTAATTATCCCAACTTAATTCACTCAGAAAAATCTATAGTTGTTGCAAAAAATCAAATACTGGTGGGGTATCTCTCTACTCTTTTCCCGAGGTTAGGAATTTTTGACATAAATTACAAAACAGTTAGAGAGATGGTTGTTAATCTAATATTTCGGGAACAAATACAGATTAAAACCGACCTGGATAACCTGGGCGATCTAAAAGGATTTAAACTTGAGGATCTAAATAATCTTTATATTTCTTTGGAAAAAATTCACGCTACTTATGAAAAAAAACTAAGTGATCTTTTTAAAGTAACCGAATTTGAACCGTTCGGTGGGTACAGGTATTCAACAAACATGTCGCCTTTCGAAAATATCAATGAAATACTTACAGAGCTTGAAGAAGAAATTTCAAACCAGAAGGACGAGCTTAAAGAGTTACCTAATGATTCGATTAAGGCTTATTTGTGCCGGGAAAATCTAAAGAGTTTAAGAAAATTAGTTAACAAGCTGTCCGATATGAAAAACGATATAAAAACCAACTCTGTCCAGGAGGTCGCTAAAAGTTTCGGAGTAGATACCAAGAAAAGCCTTACTTACGCGGAAACCATCTTATATGTATATATCTACCTTTCCCTTATGGGCATTCATAAACACCCAACGTACGAGTATTGTGTCGTAGATGAGGGGCAGGATTTTTCTCCGCTTGAGTACGCGATAATGTCCAAAGTTGTACTACGGGGAAGATTTGGAATATTCGGAGATCTTAATCAGTCATTAGACCCATCAGGAATAGAAAGGTGGGAAGACCTTTTTGAAATTATCAAAGAAGCAAAATCATCTGTGAGGTTTGAACTATCCACAAACTATAGAAGCACCAAACCCATAATCGATCTAGCCAGAAAAATTCTGAACCCGTTTACAAATAATTTCATGCCGGAGTCTATAAATAGAATGGGCGCCGAGCCGTTAATAAGGTTGGTTGAAAACAATGCGCAAGTGATGAACGAGTTTTTGTCAGCGATAAAAAAGGAAGCAAAGGATTTAGACAAAAGTATCGGGGTTATCTGCCACGACGATACATTACTTGACCAGGTATCTAGAGAAATGAAAAAATTAATAAAGAACCCCGCACAGCTGGTGATTTTAGATTCCGGAACCCGCGTCAATTATATCCCTAAAGGTGTGTATGTTATGAACAGCATAAATTCAAAAGGACTCGAGTTTTCAAAAGTTTACGTTCTCGGACTAAATCCCGAAAAAATCGAGAGCTTTGACGAAGCGAGAAAAGCTTTCGTTGTTACTACCAGAGCAATGAACGAACTGGTAATATATGGTGTAAGGGATCATGAAAAAACTAATTGAAAAGATTAATCTGGCTCTCTTTGGCTTGATGGTTCCTGCCGTAATATTAAGGCTTTTTAACCTTGGTTACTCAGATTATCAGGGGGATGAGATAAAAGCTCTTTACCTACCCGGAACCGGAGAGAATTTTTTCAGTTACCTCTTGGATCAACGTAAGGGACCCGTACAATTCATTATCACTTACTTTCTAAAATTTATTAACCCGGACTATACAAACCAACTATTAATGAGAATGCCGTTTGCATTGGCGGGGATACTCTCTGTTTTTTTCTTATATAAACTTGTTCAAATGCATTTCGGGAAAAAAGCGGCATGGATTTCAGCACTTCTTTTAGGAAGCAATGGATTTTTTGTGGCATTTTCACGCATAGTTCAATACCAGTCGTTTGTAATACTTTTTATGATACTCACTTTGTATATGCTGACACTCGCGGTTAAAAGGCCGGATTACAAAACCAAAGGTGTGATCTGGGCATTTGTTTTTTGGGCTTTCGGAATTTTATCTCACTATGATGCTGTGTTTATCCTGCCTTTTGTAATGTATTTAATTTCTGTCTGGTTTAAAAGAAACTCTAAAACTAATCCGGCAGCCCTAAAAACTTTAATAATATCTTTGGCTGTATCGGGCGCGCTTATTCTTGCTTTTTATATTCCGTTCGTGTTTTCAATCTCCGAGTCCACGCTATCGTATTGGTCAGGAAGAATATCCGGTGAGGTGTCTTCAAAAATATCCAGTTCAAAATACTTATTCTCTGTTTACCAACCTATCTACGTGGTTCATTTCTATATACTCGCATCACTTTTGGGGTTCGTTTTCCTTTACTACAAAGCATACGGTCTGAAGTTACCTAAAAAGATCAAATTTAAAAGTGCGGCGTCTTACATAGCATTATTTGCCTGGTTCTTTATACCTTTTGTTTTTATGGAGTGGTTTGTATACATTCCGGGAACACATATATATGTATACATATTGCCGGTAATAATAATAATCTCAATCGGTTTAGACGGTTTTTTAGATTTTCTTAGTGAAAAATTTCCGGGAACTGTTCTTGCGTGGGCGTACCAGGTTATTTTATTTCTAATATTCACTTTTATATTTGCACAGAGTTACGCCGTTTTTGTTGATAACACGAAAGAGTATCCGTGGGAAGAAGAAAAGTTCTTAGTTTGGACTTTTCCCGAACCTACCCCGATTTATCATTTAAGCCTTTTTGGATTTCCGTATTACAGGGATTGGGAAGGCATCTCAGCTTTTGTTAAACAATATCCTGAAATATCCGCTTACTCTACAAATGAGAGAAAATCGATTGTCCGTTACTTCGTACCTCTGGAAAAGGATACAAATAAAGCGGGTTTTTATATACACATAAGAAATCCCCAAACATTTACAGAGACTGCCTCTAGCGAAAAATCACAGTACTGGATGGAAAAATACGACCCCATATTCACGCTAACGAAAGCCAATCAGGATTATGTAAGAATGTATATTATGGAGCCCGGTACGCTAAAAGAAATTAACGACAAGGGTTATTAAATAAACATGCCCGGTTTTTTAAGAATTTTTATTGAGTCGGCAAGTTTTTTTGGAAACAATATTCCGGTTGTAGTGGTGGTGTCGTTGTCTTTTTTAGTTTATTTTGCTGCATCCGGATATATAAAAGAGGCAGGATTACTTGTACTCGCCGTGCTTAGTCTCCTATACTCCGTGTTACTTAAAAATATATTTAAAATTCCAAGGTTAGACACATACGTCGGAGATCCTGCAAAACTTGGAGATATGTACAGGTTCCCAAGCAGTCACGTTATATTCTATGTATGTTTTTGGGGTTTATTATTATTTTTGTCCTTTAAAAAAGATATCTTCGGAGATGGTTTTGTCGCTTACCTTATACGGGGAGTAAGCATATACAATATACTTTTTGTCGGTATTTCCCGTATATTGGTCGGGGCTCATACAGTTCAGGACGTTGTAGCAGGCTACATTTTCGGTGGTATTTATCTTGCGGTTTTGATATATCTAAGCAGGTAAGAGAATCGTAAAATAAGGCCAGAAGATCAGGACAAGTATTACAAGAGCGGTAATGGCAGTTATAAGAACAAAACCCGCCGACAAATCTTTTATCACTTTTATACCCTCATCGAAATCTTTGATAAAAAAATCAATGGTATCCTCAACGACAGTATTTAAAACCTCTGCCATTAAAAGCAACCCCATCGAGAGTATAAGCAACCCCCACTCTGTATTCGTAATGTTGAAGTGGAATCCCAGCAAAACCGAAATAAGAACAATAACTACCTGTACCCTGAAATTCGGTTCTTCTATGAGAGCCCGCAGTATGCCTTGGAACGCATATTTAAAACTTCTTGCATGTCTAAGCGGGTGGTGCGATTTCAAAAATCCTAACATGGTACTATAATATCACAGTTGTGAAAAAACTAGTGTCTAAAAAAGTAATTAAACTTCTGTTAATCGGTCTGCCAATAGCTTTAGCTGTTTGGTTTTTTTTGTTAAGACCAAAACAACTAACTGCGCTTGTAAGAAAAGTCTCTGTAGAAAACATAGTAGTCTCAAGGACCGTCTCAGCAAGCGGGCAGGTTAAATCCGACGAACAAGCCGATTTAACATTTATGTCGGCCGGTAAAATTTCCGACATCTTAGTAGAAAAAGGAGATAAAGTTAAAAAAGGACAGTTCCTTGCATATTTGGATGGAACTACGCAATTTCAAACTACTCAATCTTACAAGGACGCCCGGGATGTAGCTTTAAGAAATAAAGACCTTTTTGTGCAGGAAAAAGATGCCAACGTAAGTGCTCTGGGTGGAGAAGATGCGTATGATATAAAACTCAGGCAGCTTGACGAACTTATAAGCCAAGCAGAGGCATCTTACAAAGCCCAGCTATCAATTCTTAGTAACTCCTATATTTACGCACCGTTTGCCGGAACTATCATAGATGTTAACAAAAAGGTTGGAGAAACAGTTGTGATAGGGGAAACGGTCATGACTTTGGCAAATATGGATAAGTTTATTTTTGAGATAACAATAGATCAGGAAGATTATGGGCTCATCAAAATTGGACAATACGCAAAAATCATGCTCGATTCGTACGATACTTTTGAGTTTAAAACTACAGTCACCCAGGTGCCTTTGACGGCAAACCCTGTTACCGGGGTTTTTGAAATTGAGATTCCACTGTCGGGGGATGCAGATCACGCCCTGGCAATAGGGATGTTAGGCGATGCTTATATCGATGTTTTAACTACTGAAAATGAGGTCCGCGCCCTTACAATAGACGAAATATTTTATGATGTGTCTGATAATCCTTTTGTATGGGTAGTGGAAAACGGCAAGCTCAAAAAACTTCCTGTAGAACTTGGGATAGAGGGCGACATATACACCGAAATTAAAACTGAAATTAATGAAGTTGTGGTTCCCGCGCAAGAAAACCAAAAACTGACCGAAGGATATTTTGCCAAAGTAATTAACTAAAATGACTCCCGTATTACAGGCTCAAAACGTATCAAAAATATACGATATGGGAACTTCTAAAATAGAGGCTCTGAAAGGGGTCAATATCGGAATTAATAAAGGAGAATTTGTTGCTATTGTAGGAAAATCGGGGTCCGGTAAATCTACATTGATGCATATTTTAGGTTTGTTGGACACGCCCACGGAAGGTGAAATAATTCTAAACGGGGTAAACACTAAGGGAATGTCGGAAAAGCAACTAGCCGCAGTACGTAATAGCGAGATAGGTTTCGTTTTTCAAACATTCAACCTGCTCCAAAGAACAACCGTTTTAGATAATGTAATACTTCCCCTTAAATACAGTGACGTTCCTAGCACCGAGTGGGTCAGAAAAGCTAAAGAAATGATCGAATTAGTAGGACTGCAGGACCGATTGAAAAATAAATCAAATGAATTATCGGGCGGACAAAAACAAAGAGTGGCCATTGCAAGAGCAATGATTAACGATCCAAGTATTATTTTGGCGGACGAACCTACCGGAAACCTAGATTCAAAAACAGGCGATGAGATCGTAAATAACTTTTTAAGATTAAATTCCCGTGGAAAGACTATTATCCTGGTTACACACGACAATGATTTGGCACAAATAGCTCAAAGACGAATAGTCTTAAAAGATGGTTCTATTGTCGAATGATTTACATTCCTGAAACAATTAAAAGCGCGTTTTCAGCCCTGGCTCTAAATAAAGTAAGGACTTTTCTTACCATGTTGGGCGTTATTATAGGGGTTTTTTCTGTAGTTGCTTTGGTTGCTGTAGTTCAGGGTTTTCAGAACTATATTACCGATCAATTTAGTGCGTTGGGGTCAAATTTGATTCTGGTCACGCCCAAAGTTGGTGAAGGTCAGGACCCATCCCGATCTTTTATGGGGAATAAACTCAGTCTTAAAAATGTTGACACCATAAATTTGTATCTGGGAGATAAGGTTAGTGCGGTCACACCTTCAATAAGGATAGCCAAAACTGCCGAATACAAAACGAAAACATATGCTTCCACAGTTGTAGGTGGTAACTACCAGTCATACTCAGTATATGGTTTAGAAACCGAATACGGATCCTACTACACAAAATTTGATGATTCGAAAAAAGCTAACGTTGTTTTTATAAGCGCGGACGTCAAAGAAGAATTGTTCGGGGAACGTAACCCCGTGGGAGAAGAAATTAAAATAGAAAACGTTTCTTTCGAAATATTAGGTGTAGCAAAACCAAAAGGAGGAACTTTTGACGACAGGATATTCATGCCTGATACTACTTTGAAGCAAGCCTTTAATGTGGATGTTTTATCCAGTATCGCCGTGAAAATTAAGGAAAATCAGGATATTGATGAGTTAATGCACGAGATAAAGCTGGCGTTGTTGAAAGATATAAAAGCGGACGATTTTTCTGTTGTAACTCAAAAGGACATTTTGTCCTCTATAGACCAGATATTAGGTGTGCTAGCTTCCGCACTTGCGGCAGTTGCCGGAATATCTTTATTGGTGGGAGGCATAGGTATCATGAATATAATGTTAGTTTCGGTTACAGAACGCACACAGGAAATCGGTTTGAGAAAAGCTTTGGGGGCAACTTCGAAAAATATCGGAAGACAGTTTTTAACTGAAGCCATTGTCATAAGTGTGGGTGGAGGCATGGTAGGCTTATTCTTAGGCTATCTGTCAACGCTAGCGGTTAAAAGTTTTTTACGAGCTACCATACCGTGGTGGGCTATTGCTCTCGCAATGAGCTTCTCAATTATAGTAGGTGTTGTGTTCGGAACCTATCCCGCATTAAGTGCGAGCAAAAAGGATCCCATCGAAGCTCTTAGGTTTGAATAAGCTACTGAGAAATCTTCTCGTAGACTAATAAATAACTTTTTCCGTCTACAAGCTCGATGCTGTCCATTTTAGATGTAATGTCGTTGTCCCCGTCAAAAATTTTCCAGCTCATTGTATCGGTAGCTTTGATGTTGTTAACGTGATCGAGTTGGCTACCGTAAGAATATGCTGTACGGTCAAACGTAAAATCAGTGTTGTTTTCTCTGACCTGCAGCAATAAATCGGATACGGTTTTGTTAGTCTTAGACTCTTGTTTATATGTTTTTGTGAAAGTAGGAGTTTTAACAGTAAGCGTAACATCTACTCTCTTTACTTCAACTGACTTTTCATCTATTTTGTCTTCAACTGAAACAGGAATGCCCTTTATAACTGACTTAACGTAAAAATAGGAAAATATTAGAAAAAGAATATAGAGTGGCAGTAATAATTTGTTCAACTTATTCATACGCCTATTTTAACAGATTGCGGTGGTATAATTTACAAGTAATCTAAGGGTTCCCGCCGTGCCTCCATAGCTCAGCGGATCAGAGCACTCGTCTTCGGAACGAGGGGTCGGGGGTTCGAATCCCTCTGGGGGCGCCATCGAATTGCGGCGGGCTAAGTCCCGACGTAATTTGATAGAGTTTTCTAGGATTCGAATGCCGGAGCGAACGAAGGTGAGCGAGGCGGGGTCGACGGGCGTGTCAGCAGACACGAACCGGTGACCGAATCCCTCTGGGGGCGCCAAGAAATTTCGACAGGGATATTACATCCTACTTAATTTGAAACTGCCTGTCCTTTCATATACAATCCCGACTACTAGAAAAGGAGAAGCAAAATGCCCGGGAGCATGATTTTTGTAGAACAAGTTATTAGAACTTTGCTGAAAGAAGAGGGCCCGAAAGACAAGCAAACTCTTGTACGGGAAGTCGCCGATCAGATGAATATCAGTGAGCTGGATAGTTATATAGAAGCTACGTTGGATAACATGATCGGTACAGGCAAAATTGACTTGGACGAGAACGGGAAAGTGCATATCTAAATTCTTTATAGACGGGCATCCGGAAAACATTAAAATCCGATGTCCGTTTTCTTTTCCTTGCTTTAACCGCCCCATAAAATATAATTTAGGCTATGAAGCTAAAAATAGCCGATTCGTTAATAGCGGGTTTTGGGTTTGGTTCCACATCGGGAGTTATAACTACGCTCGGTATGATAGTGGGGCTTTATTCTTCATCTTCTGATAGGCTGGCCATCATAGGGGGAATATTTACCGTCAGTGTTGCAGACGCTCTATCGGACGCTTTGGGTGAGCATATTTCGGAGGAATCAAAAGAGAATCCACTGGACGCAGATGTCAGGAACATAACAATTTCCACATTTTTAACAAAACTGATAGTAGGTTTGTCTTTCGTAATTCCCTTCGTTTCCTTACCTGTAGCACACGCTGTAGTAGTCAGTATTATATATGCCTCTCTCGTGTTGATATTGTTGAGTTTAAGGATTGCGAAGAGGACGGGTCAAAACAGGCTTGAGGTTGTGGCCGAGCATCTGCTGGTCGGATTTGCGGTAGTTATTATTACTTTCTTCTTAGGAAAATGGGTAGAAACCGCTTTTTCTAACAACACTGTGTAGTATAATTGTCGGGCTTGGGGACGTAGCTCAGTGGTAGAGCAACCGGCTCTTAACCGGTTTGTCGAGGGTTCGAATCCCTCCGTCCTCACCATGAAAGATGTTCGCTTTCCGGGTTGTAAAAAATACTGAAATTGCAGAACATTGGGCAAAAGATATTGTTGCTAAAGTCTAGTTTTCATAAAAAAAGGCTCACAAGTCTGCGTTCAGCAAAAATGTGAGCCGGCGAGTCTAAATAACCCCAGAGAACAAAGCAAGATCTTTATTAACTGCATCTAACTCCTTCAGGAGGCACTCTTGTTTACGGGCCAGTACGTCTTTTGCCAGTAAACCCAGATGTCTGAGGAGTTTTTGAATATCCGGTTCTTTCGAAAAAACAGACGGATTAAACCCCTCGAATGTGAAGTCTTCCTGACCGATTTCAACATGACCTTTAATCGTTGAGCACAGAGTGTGGGGTCCTACATCGGTTACCTTAAAAGAGATTTCGAGGTAGCAAACACGGTATTTTTCGTACTCCACATTACCCCAATTTTCCAGAATGACAACCGGCCAGTTTTCACGAACTATATGAAGCCGTGGAAACTTTTCATTCAAACCAACGGCAATAAGCAGAGCATCTTGCTTTTCTAACGTTCTTGTAACACGCATTTTCTCCTCCTTATTCTGATTTTTCCCGATAATACCACATTAAGCCGGGATTATCATAAAAAAATGGTAAGAAACGATTTAACTTAAACTGTCCCATTAAATTATTGATTTAGAACGTTCTGAGTATTAATATGCCCTCATAAGTGGGTCTGCTAAAAATATCTTTTATTAAGAAAGGGGAGCGAGATGATATTTTGTAAGGGAACAAATACGGAGCAGATATCTGGCAGAAGCAGTAACCGTGATTGGCAGGTAAATACTAATTTCATAAACGGGAGCTTCAACGTTACGAGCAAGTGTCCGAACGCTCCGAATGAACGTCGCCGCAGACGCCGTCACTCGAGAAAAGAACATAAACAGTAGAGTCCACTGTTAGGCCCAAAGCGTATTTTTAAAAAGCTTTGGGTCTTTTCTTTTTCTGTTGATAAAGGAGCAAATACTATATAATCTGATTATTAAGAGCCAGAGTGGCGAAATTGGCAGACGCGCAGTCTTCAGAAGGCTGTATCGCAAGGTGTGTGGGTTCGAGTCCCACCTCTGGCACCAGTAATTGATTTAAAAAACAAGATGAAAAATATAAAAATTGCTTTAGTCACGGTCTTGGCTTTTGTTGCTTTGTTTATTTCTTTTTACAATTTCTTCTATCTCAGGAATCTTGAGAACAAGATAAAAGACATCGAGAGTATTCTTCCCGAAAGTAATTTGGAGGCTACAGAAGATATTATTCCCGCGGAAGATCCGGTTGCCTTAGAAACTTTTGTCGGCACTCTCACAAAAGACGAGATACCTGCTGAGCTGGAATTAGGCGATTATTGGTACTGGTTATATTTTGATGAACCCTACCTCCTTGAAGAAAACGCACGTGGCATGCCTATGAACGTAGACAAGCTACAGGTCAACCTTCCTGCGCAGGAAATAGAGGGAATGGACGTGTTTGACGGCATGCACGTAGAGATAAAAGGTAGCATAACTTGGGGTTACGCAGAGTCAAGTGTTATCCAAGCCGAAGAAATAGTGATTAAATAGCGCTTTGTTTGGTATAATTTCTCTGTTTGGGCGAGTGGCGGAATTGGTATACGCGCAACGTTGAGGTCGTTGTCGGGTAAAACCGGTGCAGGTTCAAGTCCTGTCTCGCCCACCAATACACTTTTTTGACCGGCGGACTTGAATGCCGGACTGAGCGAAGGCGAAGGAGGCGGGGTCGACTGGCGTGTCACCAGACACGAACAGGTGACCTAGTCCTGTCTCGCCCACCATATAAAAATAACATGAGTTCACTACGCAAAATCTCGATTCTGATTTTTAGCTTATTTATTTTCTTCGCAGCCCGTGTATCTGCCCAGGAATTAATCCAGGCCTTACAAATCGACTCTGTTGTTAACAAAGACGGCACCGTTAGGATTACTGAAACCATGCTGTACGATTTCGGTAATGAACAGCGCCACGGAATTTTCAGATATATTCCTTACAAAAAAGTAAACCAGGATGGCAAGTCCTATGTTATGGATATAACAGTTGAGGGGGTTTCGGATGAAAAAGGAAACGGTTATAGATATTCTGTTACAAAATCCGGAAACGATTTAACTATAAAAATAGGAGACCCCGATAAAACTGTCTCGGGGCAGCACATATATATAATATCCTACAGGGTTAACGGGAGTCTGACATACTTTGATACGTACGACGAGTTCTACTGGAACGGTATCGGAAGCGGATGGGACATACCGATAAATCTTGTACGCGCTGAGGTTAATTTTGGTCAAAGTTTTGGAGAAGGGGAGTTGGACGGAGTATGTTACACGGGTCTGGAGGGAAGTACTAATAAAGAGTGTGCCGTTGATAAATTACACAACGGCGTAACCTTCACAACCAACAAGGTTAACCCCGGGGAAGCCTTTACTTTTGCAGTTAAATTTCCTAAAGGCTACGCAGCAGTTTTAGAGCCCGCAGAAGACAAACCTTCTACCGTCCAATTGATTTTAATGGCCTTGGCGGGCATTGTAGCGGCTAGTTTTTATGTCTTTTTACCTATTTTCTTGTTAATTAAGTGGCTCCGTGAAAAAAAGCATGTCCGGGACACTGCGAGAATAGTGGCGGCGTGGTTCTCTCCTCCGAAAACTGCTGACGGAGAAGCTCTGACACCGGTAGAGACTGTAATAACCGCTGACGTGACCGCCGGAAATAAAGCCGTCCCCGCCACAATAATTTCTTTGGCACAGAGGGGCTACATTAAAATCACACAAAAAGAAAAGAAAGAATTCATTTTTTCAAAAACCGAAAAACCTGAGGATGATTTGTTAAGACAGTATGAAAAAGATATCTACACTGCTATATTTTCCGAAGATGCTATTGAGGTGTCTACCAAAAAATTAAGTAAAAATGAAAAATTCGGGGTGGCAGGTACTTCACTCGCAAGTGAGGCCGCTGATTATTTAAAAAAGACCGGTGTTTTCAAATCTAATCCTGTTAATACGTCTGGGGGCTATCTGGCATTATCAATAATGTCTTTTTTCACAGGGAATATATTTTTAGCGGCGGTGTCCTTTATATTGGGAAGAAAAAGTCCTAAAAGACCTGATTCGGGGATACAAACTTACTCCGAAGCCGTGTCACTGAAAAACTTTTTAGTCAGTCAGGACCCCCAGTTTGATTTTCAGGCGCAGGAAATGATGTTTTTTGAGAAACTTTTACCTTATGCTACAGCATTCGGAGTAGAAGACGTCTGGATTAAACGGTTTAAGGACCTATTTAACACCAACCCCGAATGGTACCGGGGAGATGATTTTACCCGGCTGGTAGTGCTGAACTCGATAGTTAACAGCTCCTATCACAGTGCTAGCGCTTCATCCAGAAGCTCTTCGGGCTTCGGTAGCGGATTTTCAGGAGGCTCTAGTGGCGGTGGGGGCGGTGGCGGGGGAGGAGGTAGCTGGTAAACAGTTAGTGATGACGTTTAGGCCGTAGTTGTTGATTTTTAGACACCCTCCTTTATAATAACGTTTGCACGCGACAGTAGTTCAGTTGGTAGAACGTCTCCTTGCCAAGGAGAAGGTCGCCGGTTCGAGTCCGGTCTGTCGCTCCAGAAAATTTGCTAGTTGCTTTGCATGGGGCGGTAGCCAAGTTGGTCAAGGCACCGGTCTGAAAAACCGGCTATGTGGGTTCGATCCCCACCCTCCCCACCATGAAAAATTTAAAAAACGCTTTATTTAAACCCCACTTTTTAGAGCACTCCCTTCCTACAGTACGTAAAAAAGATTAAACTAACTATATGAAAAACTCACTAATGATTGTTTTCTTCGCTTTTTTGCTCATTATTATCGGAGGTGGTCTATTTGTAATACTTAACAAAGACCCAACCGGTACAGCTGCCAACACGTTTAATACTGTTGCCGAAAAAGTTACCAAACCTTTACCTGCAACCTCCGAGGGTAGCGAAACAGAGGGAAGCATCGTTCCCGAAGGTTGGAGAGTCTACTCAAACGCCGATTTAAAGTTTTCTATAAACTACCCTAAAACCGTCTACAGTCAGCAAGGATCCTGCGAAAAACAAGTGGAAGGACAAAACACTTCTTACAGATTTAAAACCGCTCAGGTGCCCGTAAAAATATTCGAAGACACCGATGGTATTTTTATATACCCCGAATTTAGAAATGAATTATCGGGCGCAAAAACAGTTGATAACGTTTCTTATTTTAGCTCGTGCGAAAAAGTAACTACAACCTTAAGCTGGCTGAAGAGTGAGACGAAATCCTGGCATATTATTGCAAAGTCAGTACCGACTAAAGAAGATCTGGAAACATTTGTTCAAACAAAATTCGGGGTCGGTTGTTCCGTCGGCACAATGACAAGCACTGCAGCTAATAATAAGGTGTACGACGTAAAAATATTGGGAGACGGGCTGGAACTTGGAGAGTCCCTTTGCGGAATAAACTACATATACGTACTTAAATACGTACCCGAAGCAAAAATGGTTTACACATACGATTTAGGCCAAGCATACACGTTCGCAAAAGATACGGGAGGGTCAGAATATTACGACGAAGAAATGAACAATAGTTTCCAGCCTATATTCTAAAACTGAGTACACCTGCCTAGGGTATAATTCATGATTGTCATGTTTATTTCTAAGGAAACATTAAGTAAATTAAGCAATAAGTATCATATGCTTTTGCACTCACTTCTGGGTGCTTTGCTGGGGTATGTGTTTTTCTATTTTGAGCCCAGTTACGGCATTATTCCGTCACTTATTTTAGGTGCGCTGGGGGCCATGCTCCCTGACGCCGATCACCTTTTCTACATATTTACGTATGGACGAAAAACCGACTACGCAAAGAATTTAAGGTACTTTTTAAGGAATAAAGAATTAAGAGAATTCCAAAAGTTTGCCATAGAAAATCATAAATTTAACACCGGCATTTATTCCCACAACCTAGTAACAGTTTTCATAGCAATAATATTTTTTTCTTACTTCGCATTCGTGCAGGAAAATTTCGGGGCAGCAGTTTTTACATTGGGAATGATCTCACACTATTCCTACGATATTTTCGAAGACTGGCTACTTTTAGGGAGAATAAACCCTAACTGGTTTCTTTTATTTAAACGGGAAAAAATTAATACACCCGTCTTTCTTAAGAAACTATTTTTGTTTGCCAAACTCATACGTTTTTTTCCGAACATTTTAGGTTCGTTTCCGTTAGTGTACGGATATTTTTTGGCAAAAGATTTTAACCTATCCATAAAAGAATTGGGATTTATTTTTCTAGCAACTTTTTTATTTAGCCCGATTTTTTACGGGGCAATTTACATTATGGATGACATACGGGATCTTGAGTCAGATCGTAAACATCCTGTAAAAAGTCACGGCCGCGCCATCGCTTCGGGTGAAGTTTCGTTAGCTGCGGCAAGAAGAATTTTTAAAATACTTTTTTTCTTTTCCTTCGTGTTCGCGCTCCTTTTATCTTATAAGCTTTTTGTAATTTTCGCTATATTCCTGGTCCTAAATTTGCTTTACCTGTTTTTCTTAAGAAAAATTCCTATTGCGGATATAGTAATGTCTACCGCGCTTCACTCAATGAAACTAATTACCGGTTTTGTTTTGGCTTCGGTGTCCCCTCTCAATTTTCTGGCTGTTGTAATTACGGATATCTTGGCATACCTGAGTATTGCTTCAGGCAAAAAAGTACTAGAACATAAACAAGGTTACGCGGAAAGTATGCTGGATACTAACTACGCTGATTATTTGTCTATATTTCAGTATTTAGTTTATGTTTTATCCATTACATACCTTTTTAGAACTATCGGTGAGCCGGGTTTGTTTTACAGAATAGTGGTAATGGTGGTGGCGCTCTCACTGACCGTTTTATATAAACCTAAGACAGCCATGAGATCCCTCGTGGATTTTTTGAGCTACGGGGACGATAGGGAAGGAACGTTTACCCGTGTTTTCAACATTAAACTGTGGAAAAGAGAAAAGAAAAGTTAAACCGGCAGAACTGAAATTTCAATTATTTTTTCGGGGTCATCGTTTTCAGATGTTCTGTTGTGTTTTATTTCACCGCACCTTTCGCATTTATGCACAACAAAAAAATCGCCCCGTTTCTTTACTATCCCGACGGGGCGCATCATACCTTTACAACTATTTGCTCTATCACCGGGCATTATGTCTACATGTTCGCTGTAAAGGCATTTAGGGCAGTGGTTGGTGTATCCGGTTCCGGCGACAAACTCCCCGCAATTCTTACACTTAAAATCTTCTATTTTCTTATTAAAGGAAATGGACATCTTATTTCATCAAAATATTAATAAATTCTCCGGTCATTTTGGCAGAATTCAAAAAGTTTTCGTAAGGTGCCCGCTGACTCATAAGACACACTATCAGCTCGGATTCTTTTGTTTCGGTATAGACGACACCGCAGTCATGCCATGAATCGGGCCAGCTCCCGATTTTATGCGAGAATATCAATCCATCTGTAAGGTATGCGCTAATCCTATCTTCGAACGAAGTGTTGATCATAAGATCTGATAAATACTTTTTATTTTCCGTGCCCAGGTAATCGCCGAAATATAGTTTTTCAAAAACATAGCTTATTTCTCCGGGAGTACTTAAATTGTATCTGTAAAACGTACTCGTGTTTTTATCCGGTACAACAGCATTAAACGTATCCTGGACATTCTTGTAGCTTAAGGTACGCAGTAAAATATTTTGAGCTGTATTATCACTATTTTTTAGTAGTTCTGACAAAATATCGCTAATTTTTAATTGTATTCCGTGTGAATACGTACCTATTACGCCCGTTCCCGAAGCATAGTCGTAAGGAAGATAGGTAGCCGTGTCATCAAGCTTTAATTTTCCTGCTTCTACCTCTTTTAAAACAGCTGCAGCAATCGGTACTTTATACAAAGATGCGGAATAAAACTCCGTGGTGTCGTTATACTTAAATTCCTTTCCGGAACCTACATCTTTTATATATAACCCATAAACACCCGGTTCTATGGTCAGTTTTTTCGTTAGTTCGACAAACTCGGTTTCTACTTTTGTGAAGGTGATTTCGTCCTGAATAATGGGTTTTGTTGAAGTTTGCGTAGTGTTGTTACGCTGGTAAACAACCTCTTTTATAAAGTTTCTACCAAAGAGTTTTATGTTGAATTTATCGCTCAGTACCAGTATGAACAACGTTGCTGCAGCCAAAACGGGTAGGAATATTAACAAAAAGTCTGTATCCTTGTTGTTCACACGAGGTCTTTGGACAGTATCGGGCACACACTAATTTAACCAAATAATATCGCAATTTCAAAGAGATTTGATAGAATAATGGACGGACGGGTGCGCAGGTTATTTTTGACCTGTTTGAAGTTTAGGGCTTGTAGCTCAGTTGGTCAGAGCGTTCGGTTTACATCCGAAAGGTCCCTGGTTCGAGCCCAGGCAGGCCCACCATTTAAGGATGCTGCG
>MEVX01000008.1:143991-162118 GCA_001773135.1 candidate division WWE3 bacterium RIFOXYB1_FULL_43_24
CATCCGAAAGGTCCCTGGTTCGAGCCCAGGCAGGCCCACCATTTTAAAGAATTCCCCAAAGTGCTATCATTTAAATATGATTAATCTTAAATATATAAAACATAAATATATTAAGACCCTTATTATCTTCGTAGCTAGTTTTGCAATAGTGTTCGGCGTATCTTTCTGGAAAGCCAACTACTAAACCAGAATAGCTCTATAACACAATTTTCTTACCGTCTTAGTTAAAGCGGTTAATTTAGTTCTCAAATATTTACAAATAGAATAGGGAAAATGCCGGTAAAACTAATCGCCACTCCCCCTGCCATACTACTATAGGTTGACATATAAGTCGGGTTGTGCTAACATTCATACTCGGTAAATAAGCAATCAAAAAAAAGGAGAAGGAAATGTTTAGTAAAAAAGAGATCTTGTTGGTGGGCGTAGCTGTAGTTTTAGCGGTCGTGATGGGTCTTTTCGTAAATAGCGTACCCACCTCCGCTGATACACTGGCAGTTGAGTACAGTCAGATTTGCCCAAGTGGGGTCAATGTGGAAGAGGTATTGGTAACCCCGGGCGTTCTGGACTGGACAACGAAAGGGTTGAGCTCGATGAAGGCATTCGTGGTCACCCCAACGGAAGGTTGCGACCTGCCCGCCCAGTACTGCTTGATTTGGGCAGGATCGTCCAAAGCAGGCATGAGTTGCACCGCCATAACGCCATGACTGTGACGGAAAGAGAAGCTCGTGTACTTGCAAAAAACTTTGCTATTGCACAGTATAAAGTGCCCGAGCGAAACATCACTCTTCTGTCCACAACACCGGTAGTAAACGCACTCCTATGCAAATCTTCTTACAGCATAGAGTTGGAAATAACAACCGGTAACGATACAGAAGAAAGGCACCAAGTCGCAGTAGATATGATGAACGGAGAAGTCATTCTTATCTACTGAGCACCTATCCCCGAGCTGTTGCAAAACACCCCGGGGATTTTTTTCTCTTGCATACCTTTTCTAGATGTGTTACGTTTTATGGTATCCCCCCATGGGGGACTACATGCACAAACACGAGGATAGTAAAAAACAAAATATTCACAGAATAAAAATTATAAAGGGACACCTAAACGCTATAGAGGAAATGATAGAGAACGACGCGTATTGTGTTGATATCCTTAACCAATCTCTTGCTGTCCAGAAAGCTCTAAAAGGTCTGGATCTTAAGTTGATGGAAGGCCACCTTAACCACTGTGTGATAGAGCAGGCTAAAAAAGGTGAAACTAAAAAAGTCGTGGATGAGTTGTTAACTATTTATAAGTATAAGGTCTAAAATGAGTAATCCTGCCAAGCAAACTTTATATGTTAGCGGCATGCATTGCGCGGCCTGTGAATCGATTTTAGAGCAGAGATTTAAAAATAAACCCTGGGTAAAACGCGCTAAAGCATCTCTTGCCAATAACCAATTAGATCTTCAAGTTTCGGATACCGGATCTATTAATACCTCCGATCTTAACAAGGAGTTTAAGGATCTTGGATACACATTTCACACCAGCCCTCAGGTAAACAAGAGTGACACGATGACAAAAGCTATTCTTATTGTTGCTTTAACTGCTGCTCTTTTTTATATAAACGAAAAGAGCGGTTTTTTGGCAAAATATTCGGTTACAGGCACTTCGGGCTATCTTTCTTACTTCGTGTTCGGTTTGGCTGCAGGAGCTTCAACATGCGCGGCTTTAACCGGAGGTATTTTACTTTCCTTATCTAAGACATGGTCAACAATTTATACGGCAGGGGACAGACATTTACCGTTTACCATGTTTAACGCCGGGCGTCTTGCAGCATTCGCAGTTTTGGGCGGTCTTCTCGGATTACTCGGCACAGCATTTACGTTTAATATTACGGTTGCCGCTGTATTTACAATTATCGTTTCCGGTCTTGTTGCTTTAATGGGGCTACAGATGCTGGAAATTAATTGGCTTCAAAAATATCGTATCAAACCCCCGAAATTTTTTACTGAATACACGTCGGATCAAAAAAACTTTAGGGGGAAATATATGCCTCTGGTTATTGGCGCAGCAACATTTTTCTTACCCTGCGGATTTACGATAATCGCACAAACAAATGCCCTGACATCCGGAAGCGTCCTTACCGCCTCGTTAATGATGTTCTTCTTCGCACTCGGCACACTCCCGATGTTAGCTTTAGTGAGTTTTAGCAGCATTAAGCTGTTTTCGAGCAATAAATTTTCGCAGCTATTTACTTACACTGCAGGCATACTCGTGTTCTTTTTCGCTCTCTACACAATAAATTCTCAACTAAATGTACTGGGGGTTCCAAGCTTTTCAGCGTTAGTCGCTGCCCCGATAAACGGAAATATTCAAAAAGTAGAGAAAGAAGGGGATTATCAAATTCTGGAAATGTACGCTCAGGGGTTTGAATATTTTCCGAAGTACTCAGAACTTAAAGCGGGGGTCCCTGCAAAAGTAAAATTCTATAACGAGGGAGCGTACGGTTGTGCTGCGTCCATTGTATCCCGGGGGTTGTTCACCGGATCTAAACATATCAAGGAAGGGTATAATGAATTTGAGATAAATACCGATATCCCAGGAACCTATAAACTAACATGTTCGATGGGAATGGTTCCTCCCGTCACAATAGTAATTAAATGAAGATGTTAGTAAACACCTTCTTTTCTTCGCAGGAGAGAATACTCCTGCTCATAACATAGTATGCCTATAAATAAACAATCTTACCCAATAATCGGAATGCATTGCGCGAGCTGTAAAGTCCTGATAGAAAATTCTGTAAAAAATATATCAGGCGTAAAAGATGTATTTGTAAATTTCGCCACAGAGAAAATGACGGTAAGTTTTGACGATTCTTTAACTTCGGTAGGCGACATTTCTCACGCAGTTTCATCGGCAGGAAATTACAAGATTGTGAGCGGAGGCGAAGAACATCACGAAGGACACGAACATGACGCCGACCACATGCACCACGAAGAGAATAAAAAGTTAAAACAGACAGTCATACTTACTGGTCTGGGGTCTATTCCGTTTTTCATACTAATGATTTGGATGTTTGCGGCTAAAGCAGGACTAGTACCGGAGCCCGAAATGGTGCTGGGCGAGGCAATGCCCCTACTAACTTATGGACAATTTGTTTTAGCTACACTGATAGTGTTTTGGGGAGGCCGTTCAATTTTCCACGCTGCGTACAAATCTATCTTGGTACGTACAGCCAACATGGACACTTTAATTGCGATGGGAACGTTTACAGCTTGGGCGTATTCTACCGTCGTTACGTTTTTTCCTCATTTACTAACTGCACGGGAACAATATTTTGAGGCAGCCGTTTTTATAATTTTCTTTATTCTTCTTGGAAGATTTTTGGAGTCTAACAGTAAAAAACATACAGGTTCAGCTGTAAAGTCGCTCATCGGTATGCAGGTGAAGAAGGCAATAATCATAAGGTACGGTAAAGAGGAAGAAATTGACGCCGCCGACGTTAAAGTCGGAGACAAAGTAGTTGTAAAACCCGGAACAAAAATTCCTGTTGACGGAGTTATAACCGAAGGAAAAAGCACTATCGACGAGTCAATGATCTCGGGTGAAGCGATGCCCGTTGAGAAAAAAGAGGGAGATAAAGTAATCGGCGGAACCATAAACAACGACGGTTATTTTATTTACGAGGCGGTACACGTAGGAAGTGATACAGTTTTAGCTCAAATAATAAGATTGGTGGAAGATGCTCAGGGTTCGCGCGCGGATATACAAAGGTTGGCGGATAAAGTTTCCTCGGTGTTTGTACCGATAGTAATTGCTATCGCGTTTATTACCTTAGGGACGTGGCTGGTACTTAAGCCGGGCGACTATGGAACAGCCCTTTACGCCTTCACAAGCGTCTTGATTATCGCGTGTCCGTGCGCTTTGGGTCTGGCAACACCGACAGCAATCGTTACAGCTTCCGGCACTGCAGCCAGAAGCGGAATTTTAATTAAGGACGCGAAAACTTTAGAACGGGCGGGGAAGATAAAGCACATTGTCTTTGATAAAACGGGTACTATTACAATGGGATTCCCGGAAGTCCATACATACAAACACATTTCCAAAAAAATAAATCAGGACAAAGTCTATCAAATCGTACTTGCGCTGGAGTCAAGATCTGAACATCCGTTAGCCAGGGCAATCGTAGATTTCTTAAACGAAAGGGGCATTGTTAAGTCAGAAGATGTGAACGAATTTAAAAACATTCCCGGAAAAGGAATAGAGGGAAGGGTAGGGGAGTACCAAATTTTTGTTGGCCGTGTAAATGAAAAAGAGTTTAAAGGGGACGGCGTTTCAACTCCTGTAGCCGTGACAATAAATAACGACGTTGTGGGTATATTTTTCCTGAGGGACGAAATGAAAGAAGATACGCCCAAAATAATTGAGAAATTACACAATATCGGAATCAGTACATATCTGTTAACCGGCGACACAAAATCAAACGCTAATTACGCAGCGGAAATTGCGGGAATTAAGAACGTAATGGCAGAAGTGCTACCGTCTCAGAAAGCAGATGTAATCTCGGATCTTAAGAAAACTCACCCCGGAGAGCTGGTAGCAATGGTAGGAGATGGGATAAACGACTCTCCGGCTTTAGCTACAGCCGATGTAGGAATAGCAATGGGAACAGGAACCGACATAGCAATGCAGTCGGGGGATGTAATTTTGCTCGGCGGGGATATTTCAAGGGTTTATAAACTTATTAAAATCTCAAAAAGAACCCTGCGTATTATTAAACAAAACCTATTCTGGGCGTTCGGATATAACACGGTAGGAATTCCGATTGCTGCGGGCATTTTATATCCTTTTTTCGGTATTATGCTTTCTCCGGCGATTGCAGCTGCCGCAATGGCACTAAGTTCTATTAGTGTTGTGGCAAACAGTTTGAGACTGGGACGGAAATAAGTTTTTCTTTTTCTAATTTGAATAGAATTTTAATATTAATATTTATTAGTTAGTTATTGACTGGTAAAAAAAATGCGCAGTAATATTCAGTAGTCCGTGGGGCGTCCGCCCTATCTGGCTACAATAAGCTGGAGACGGACATTTTTTTGTTGTCTCAATCTTCAGTCAAATTTCCTGATGCAAAATCTCTAAATATGTGGTCACCGTGTCTTGTTGTTCTCCAAAATGGTATTACGTTGTTTTAATTATTTCACTGGCTAAATCTAGTCTTGTTAGATTTACGACGCATTTTCAAAAAACTTTGAGGTCAATCTATCCGCAATTCCCAACCTTACTATGTCTTCCTCAGTAAACTCAGAATAAATTTTCTTTTTAAGACTTTCGTAGTGTTCTTTTTCAGCTACTCCTTTAGGAACATTCTGAAATAGCACTCCGTAAGCGTCGTCACCATATTTTTTTAAAATATCTTGAAACTTTTCTATTCTTTCTTTGTCGAACTGCTGGGGTGCCGAAACCATCCGGGGAAATTTCGTTTTAAGTATTTCGTCGCAAAGATAGTGCACACCGCACTCGTCCAGCGCAACTCTAATGTACATATCTCTTCCGCGGTCCATATGTTCTATTGAACCCTGGCACGAGTGTATTGTTTCGTGTGTAAGAAGGGCAGTAACCGTGGAGTTTTTTATAAAATTAATCATCGCTTCTTCATCAATCTGCCCATAATTTTCAAAGTATTTTTTGCTGGATTCCCAATTTCTCTTGGCAACTTCAGTCATATCGCAAACAACAATAACTTGTCCCATCCTTAACCACATACCGCCGGGTTGCAGAGGGGGTAGTTGTTCTTGTTTATTGAGTTGCTGTAATTTAGGCAACCATTCGTCGTTAAAACTCTGATAATCTTCTTCACTTAAAATCAACACGTGGTTGGTGCCGTTTATATTATCTTTGTTACTAAGTAAACGTTCCCTGGCATCATCCGGAATGTAGTCTCCGTACTTATTCAGCATCTCATCTCTTACAATGTTAAAAGTATCACGCACCAAATTTTCTTCAAACGGAGTTGCCGAGGAGTATTCGAGTTTTAGTGAATCTACAATTTCTTTATCGGCGGTAAATAAATCTCCGACCGTATAAAATTCCGGATCCGCGTTTTCTATCTCGTTTTCCATATTTACAAATTCGGGTTAAAAGCCTCGGTGTAAATAGCAAAATCTTCTAACCCCGCTTTATTAATAATATCAGAACAGTCGCGGATCATCGCGGTGTTTCCGCACAAGTAAAAATCAGTTTCATCCTTAACGAAATCGGGTAAACAAAATGTTACTCTGTTTGCAAAATAGGGCGGTTTAAGTCCGTCGGTAACTCCCGACAAACAAATAAAGTAGCTAAATTTGGGTGACATCTCTAAAAACTTCTTGAATTTGTCCTCGAAAAAGACGTCTTCCCGGTCACGCACTCCGAAAATGAGTACGACGGACTCCACAGAGGGGTCTTCCAAAGCCTGACCGATCATAGGAATAAAGGGAGCAACACCGGTAGAGGTAGCCACAAAAAGCACCCCTTTTTTGGCCGGAGGGTGGTAAAAAAAGCGCCCTGAAGGGCCCACAAAGTTCACAGACGAGCCTTTTTTGAGGGTTTTGATGTAGTTAGCACCCAATCCCGGCATGCCCGTTAAGACCGCTAGTTCAATATCGCCACCCGGTTTTTCCGAGCAGATCGAATATGACCGATAAGTATCTTCGTTAACCTGAATGTTTATAAATTGGCCCGGCCTAAAATCAAAATTTTTCTCGTCGGAACACCTAATTTTTAGCCACGTAATCATGGGAGAGATCTCTTTTTTGTCTAAAATTGTGCCTTTGTGCATTTTGGGTGTTGCCATGGGGTATATGGTAGCACAGGGTCATGACATTCGTCGCGAAACGCAAGATCGTGATTTTTTTTGGCCGTAATTTTTGCTTTCGCAGCGGGTTTTATAGTTTTGGTTAGACTTTCTTCTCCGAAGCTTTCTTATCAAATAAAGACGACGGTGGTTGATGAAGCTCCCCAGGTTCCCTTGGAAGTTGCCGTACAGCCCAATGCCTTGTCTTTTGTGACAAAGTTTTACGATTTGACCGGGAACTTCAACTTTAAAACCTAATTCGTTTTAAATTACGTTTCTTGTTTTTGGAAATAGAAAAGGCAGGTTTTGTGGTTTTACCAAAAAAACCTGCCTCAGAATAAAGACCCCGTTAGTAACTTTTAATTGGTCGTGAGCGGCCAGAGAATTTATATCAATATGCAGTACTAGCTATGACGTTTATTCCATTCATCAAGATTCTTCTGGTAAGCTCGTTCGTACTCTGCTACTTTTCTTCGTGTTCACGGTCAAGATGGTCGTTCCAATTATCTCTAGCTTCGTCGAACTCGGCATATGATGCTTCCCTAAGCTCTTCTTGTCTCTTGTCCCACCAGTCATACCAGGAGTAATCGGGTTCGGGGACCTCCGCATTCGGATCGTAGTCAAGGCCAAGCGGGTCGTGTCCGGTTCTTTTTTCCAAGTAGCTTAGAAACCCGATGATCATAAGGTGAAGAGTTAACCCGATACAAGGTAATGCCAAACAAGGCAATACGTCCCCCTTTATATACCACCACCAGCTTTCAAGACTCATCTCGCACCCCTTTCTTTGATCTCGATTTAGATAACCTGTAGTATACAGTGGTGTGTGCTAGTTGTCAAAAATAGTATGGGTCGGAAGTCAAGCTATGGTTGTTAAATGAATGGGCGGGTACTACCGAACGGACATGGGGTAACACTGGGTCATGACATTCAAAACAAAACGGGAAATATCCGTAATGCTGTGCGCAAATCTAGTTTGTATCGCAGTTTGTATTATTAGTGAGATTTTTTCATCAAGGCCGTGCTATCGAATAAGAATGGGGCCAACGTTGTTCAAACCATTTCTAATCTCTTAAAAGCCTTTTACATCTTTGACGGAGCATCTAGATAATAAAAAACCGGAGATATCTTTTTTAGAGATTATCTCCGGTTGTAGCATTTTTACTATAGTCTAAGTGACCAAAGCACCATAAGTACAAACGCCGCCAAACCTACTATCAGAAATATAATTATGAACGTATTCCCCACAGGTCGCCACTCGGCAGCTTCCTGCTCTTTTAGGAGAGCTCGTTTATACAGGAACTCCGAAAAATCCGATGTTGCGTATGGGTATCTCTTAACCCATTCCCTGTATTTATCGGGATACTCGGGATACTCTGAAAGTTCTACTGCTTTCTCTCTCTCCCATCTGTGAAGCCTGTTCAATTTGTTTTTTTCCGCTGTAGAAACATTCTCCTCCATGAACTGAAATTTTAGATCGTAGTAAATATTTTTCAGTTCGGGGTGGCCTTTTATTGTTTGTTCGTACTCCCGGCGTGACTCGCGAGCCTTATTGTACCTCCACCCCGCGGCTTGCCTTTCTCTTTCGCGCCTTTCCCACGCTAGAGGATCATAAACGAGGCTTTCCGGATCACAGTGCGGATCGTAACCGTCTTCGTCCGGCAAATAAAGTTTTCTTAGATAGCTATCGTAGGCCTTTTCTTCCTCGGGTATACCGGGGCGAATGCGTTTGTACAGCCACTCGGAAAAACTACTCAACGCAAATAACCCCCCTATAATCAAAGCCAAACCTAGCACGCACAGCATGTTAATCATCTCTTCCTCCCTTTTATAGTTAGAAACGCCGTGTCGTCCTGTCAGCAAGAACCTTTTGAATTGTAAAGGTACTCTGAAAGATCAGTTTTTGCCTCGGGGTACACTTTTAAATACGCTGTGTACTTTCTGCGGTTGTATTCGGCGTATATAAGCGCCTGTTCCCTCAGATACTTATGCTCTTTAGAATCATGTTCTAAGTACTTCATTTTCAAAGCATAAAATGTATCTTTTTTCAGCTCGGGCCACTCTTCTATGACTTTTTTGTAAAAAGTCGGTGACTCCAAACCTTCAGCCAATGTATCGCAAATCTGGCGATAGCTGCTTTTCTTTTCCTTAGTAACGTTATAGCAAGAGGAAATAAACGTGTCCTCTTCTTCATAGAGCAGACTTACGAAAAGCTCGAAGTCGTTTTCGTAATCTTCAAGTTTAAGTTCTTTTGGTTGTTTCGGTTTACGGTTCTGTGCCCATTTATTTAGAACTATAGTGTAAACAACCAAGAAAACAGCCAATGCGGGCATAACCCAACAGACAAGCAGGTCTGAGTTCATGTCACACTCCCTTTCGCACCCTTGATTTAGATAACCTGTAGTATACAGGGGCGGGCATTGGTTGTCAACACAGCTATAGATTAAAAGTCACAGTACGGTTGTTAACTAAATGGTCGGTCTCTGCCGTGGGTATGTGGTAACATATGGTCATGACATTTCAGGCAAAAAGAAAAATCGTCCTTATACTGGCGCTTATTTTCGCACTTGCGACAGGATTTATTCTTCTGGTAAAGGTGTCATCTCCAAAGTTTAATTACGAGATTAAAACATCTGTAATAGATGACGCAGAGCAACTTCCTCTGAAAATCACGCCTAATAAAGATTCCATTACATTCGAAACAAAGTTTTACGATCTCAAAGACAATTTTGAAACAGCGCAGATGAAGAGAAAATTAAAATTTCAACCGTCCTTTCCATTTTTAGTAGTTGATCCTAACATCACGGTGGTTTTGAGAGACGGAGAGTTCACAGAAGAGGAAACTTACGTTTATTACGAAATATACGGTGTTATCAGTAACCTGAATCCGGGGGAGTACAAGATAACGATGGTTGACGGGTACGAAAATTTAATTGACGAAATTTTTGTTGAAATAAAATGAGCGGAAATGTTAAAAAGGTCGGTTTGGCTTTGGGCAGCGGGGGCTGGCGCGGTCTGGCCCACATCGGAGTCATCAAGGTCCTCGAAAAGAACGGAATTTCCATTGATTACATTACAGGTTCAAGTGTCGGAGCATTAATCGGGGGTTTGTATGCTTATTACGGAAGCGTCGATGAACTTGAAAAGATCGTTGAGAATATTAGATACCGGGACATGATAAACGCCTTGTCGGACCCCAGAGCTGAGCTGGGACTTTTAAAAGGAAATAAGTTCGTGGCTTTTCTGGAAGGTTATTTAAAGGGAGCAAAAATCGAAGATTTGAAAATACCCTTTAAAGCCGCGACGACAGATATTTTGACCGGAGAAACCGTATATCTTGAAAAGGGCAATTTGGCTACGGCAATAAGAGCCAGCATTTCCATACCGCTGGTGTTGGCACCTGTCGAAATAGAAGGAAGAAAGCTGGTGGACGGGGGAAACTCAACACCCGTACCCACGGAAGAAGTTAGAAGAATGGGAGCAGATGTTGTAATCGGAGTTAACCTGTACGGAAATATTTTTCCCTTAACCGCAGCTATGGAAGGACAAATGAAACTAAACGCCCGGGAAATCTTTAGGTTGTCTTACCAGATGTTATTAAACCAAATGGCCAGAGAGAATTTGGAACACGCGGATATCGCGCTTAATCCGAAAATACCCGAACGCAGTTTTAACCTCTTTAAGAATTTTGTAAAAGAAAAAGGCACGGTGTTGGTAGGGGAGGAGGCGATGGCGGGGGAGATGGGGAGGTTGAGGGGGTTGCTGTCCCCTCAAGTTTGAACGGAAAGGGTAGGTTAGAGAAGAAAGAGGGCGGTTTTGAAGCTCGGGGGTGTTATAATTTCTTGTGTTTGTTTGACTGATGGGGGATCGTCTAATGGTAGGACTGCGGGTTTTGGTCCCGCCTATTGGGGTTCGAATCCCTATCCCCCAGCCACGATCTTTCATTGTCAAATCAACATATAATACTTTAAGTGTGTTCGAATTATTGACTCTACAATGCGTCTCTAGTAACCTTAAAAAATGAAGCTTCCAGAGAATTTTACTACAATCACACCATTCTCTAAGTACTTAGCACTTACTATATTGGTGCTCTTTCCTTTTATGGGATTTTATTTAGGCATTCAATACCAAAAAACTAAAATAAAGGAGTTACAAGTCACTATAGATCAGCAACAAAATCAAATTGCTAATTTGGCAATTGGAATAAGGAATTCTACTCCTGAAGGCCATCAAGAATATCTAGTTAGATTAGCGTCTACTTTTAAATGTGAACAATACGGTCGACTTCCAGAAAACTATCTTTACGATAAATATTCCGCTCAAGAGGGTGACACGTTAGAGAAGATAGCGGTAAATATTTTAGGTGATATCTCTCTAGCACCTATGATAAGACGTGATAATTACGATAATGTTCAATTGAGAAAAGATGGAGCAAATCCAAAACCCGGAGAGATAATAAATATACGTAGAACAGAATATTTGAAATTTTATTCGATAAGCGGTTTTGCTGGCCCGATCGTTGAAACAACCTCAAAATCAATCAACATATCCTATGATAAAGATAGTTTTCGAAATGCTTATATTTATCCAACTACAAAAATTGAGTTAGGTCCAAGTAATACAGCATTAGATGTGGGTGATTGTGTGATATTTATTAATGACGAATCTTTAAACAGAGCTATTCTTATCAGTAATCAAGATTTATAGGTGCTGTATGCTCCAACTAATTCCCACGCGGACAGCCAGAATGGACACGCAAAAGTATAATTAACTCATGGACATTAAGACGAAGGAGCAGCGTAGCTATAATATGGCCCGTATTAAAGCGGAAGACACAAAACCCGAAAAGATATTATTCGTGATAGCTGAATCGTTGGGTATTCCGTATGAAAAACACTACAAAATCATAGGTAAACCAGATGTTGTATTTCCTAAACAAAAGATTGCCGTTTTTGTTGATGGGGAATTCTGGCATGGAAAATCATTTTCAAAATGGAAAAATAATATCTCAGAGTTTTGGCTTCAAAAGATATCGGATAACAGAAAGAGAGATAGGAAAGTTAATAAACTACTTAGAAACGACGGCTGGTCGGTGGTCAGAATCTGGGGAAAAGAAATAACAAAAGATTCAGAAAAAGTAAAAAGGAAGCTAGCGAAGAGTCTGTTATTGTTAGTAAGGGTTAGTTTTTAGACAGAAATACTTCGGAAAGCTTTTTCTCACTTTGCGTTTCTCCATAAAACTCGTTTAACCAGCTTGCTAAAATGTAGGCTAATAAGGGTGGAACGGCATTGCCTATCTGTTTAGCTATTGAACCTACCGTTCCTGTGAAAAGGTAGTCATCTGGAAATGTCTGTAATCTTGCTGCCTCTCTTAAAGAGATCGCTCTGTCCTGTTCTGGGTGACCGTACCTGCCTTTTGATATCATTACGCACCCTCCAGTTATTGTTGGCGAAGGTGTATCCCAACTCATTCTTCCGTAAATATCTTTGTAACCTTCAACGTTCTTATGACATTCCAGAACAAGTTCTTCTGGCCATGCTGATCTGCTGCCCCCGTTTTTAGGTGTACTTTTCATTCTTTTCATATTTAATTCCGAAAGATTGGATGCCTTATGCATGGGGTCTGAATTACTTGTTGCTCCTGCTTCCAAAGGAGGCAGATCTCCGATCCAGTTTCTTACTATATCCCAAGGCTTTAATTTCTCTTCAGATGCCTTTTCAGGACTTGCATGCGTTTTTGATGGAAATCTTAAAGCAATATTTTCACCCCTAAGTCCCAATAGGACTAAACGACGTCTTTTCTGCGGGATACCGTATTCTATAGCGTTTACCACTTCATGGACAGTGCTGTAACCTGCTTTCTCGAGCTGATCCAATACATCATTAAAAAATTCTTTTCCATTACCGCTAGCTAAACCCGGAACATTCTCCATTACAAAAGCGGAAGGTTTTATTTCCTTGACCATCCTAAGAAATTCGTAAACGAGTCTATTTCTGGGATCATTTACACCCTGGCTTTTTCTTCTGGCTGTTGAAAACCCCTGACATGGGGGACAAGCCAGGAGAACTACATTATCCCCATCCTTCTCTTTTGCAGCGTCGAGGAGTTGCTTGCCACTTAATGGGATAATATCCTTCTGAAAAACCGCAGCACCTGGAAAGTTTAATTGAAAGCTCTTAGACGCATCTGCATCTATATCGACTGCGATTCTCACGTCATATCCCGCTTTTTTAAATCCCAGGGCCGATCCGCCACTACCGGAAAATAAATCTATTACTACTTTAGGCATAACGTCATTTTAAAAGAGAATGACGATAAAATCAAAGAGAAGCTACATTGCATACGTTCATTATAATTACTACATAACAGATATGTATTGCATTAGCTACATCTATAGTATATAATCCAGGCATGCAAACAGCAGAAACATCTACAGAAAAAAAGGAAGCGGCCTTTAAAAGGCTGGCTCAAAACAGAACTAACAGAATATTAAGAGATTTACAGCTTTTAGGTAATCTGTCCAACAGAAACAACTACACTTATAATAAAGAGGACGTGGATGAAATCTTCAATGCTATCGATAAAACCCTTAAATTATCAAAGGACCGTTTTAACGTTGAAATGAATAAAAATTTAAGAATAAAAATTGATTACGAAGGGAAATAAAATGCAACTGATAGATACACTCAGCAATAGAAGTAACCGTACACCAAGACCGACCGACTATATACAGGTGGCTCAGAACGTTGTTGATGAATATGATCACGGAGTTGTACACGGCTTACAAAAAGATGCTATACAAAACGGGTGGGACGCCATAGCCATAGCAAACCCCACTCCTGAATTCGTTTCTTCTAAATGGAGTTTTACTTTCGAGCTTATTGAGCAAAAAGATAAAAACCTTTTAGTAATGACAGATACAGGAACAGTCGGGCTTACGGGTAAGCATACAGCACAGGATAATCTACCACAGTCAGAGCTTAGCCAAGACGAGAGATGGGCGCGTTTTGAATCTATGGCTTTTAAAAAAGATGATAGGGGCGGATTAGGTGCCCGGGGTATGGGAAAAATGATCTTTCTTCACGCGTCTGATGACAAATGCATTTTTTACGATAGTTTGAGAAAGGACGGTACTTATAGAGCAGGTTATACAATAGCAAAAGAGACGGAATGTCCCGTATGGAACGAGGAGGGTGATGCAGGCCGTGAACTTGTAAAAAAGCTACTGGGTTTAACACCGCTTAGTCAAACTGGAACACGTATTATAATAATAAACCCAAATAAGGATGTCATATCCTCTATAAAAACCGAGGAATTTAAGGACTTCATCGAAGAAACCTGGTGGCCCATAATCCATAAATACGGCGCAAACATTTTTGTAAAACATTCAAATAACACTTTTAAAGCTGAGGTTCCCACACTTTTTCCAATAAAAGAAGCTTCAGAAAATACTTACATAAAGGAAAACCTTAAGTTTAATTATGCGGGGAAAAATTATACAGTGAAAAGACTTCATATGGCGTATTTAAAGGACACTCCTCTTCCTGAACTACATCAAGGAATAGCCTGTTTTCGTAAGGGAATGAAGGTCGAGGCTTTGGGACCATATATTGCTGAAGATGGCCTTTATGGGTTCGCCGAATTCGATAAAGAAGTAGATAAATTATTATATGACGTAGAAAGACCGAGCCATTATGGATTTAAACCAAATACAGGGATATGGAATCCGTTGTCAAAATTATTAAAAACAGAGATAAAGGAATTTGAAAAGGAAGTTTTAGGTATCAGATTAAAGAAAGAAGTAGAGGAACATAGAAAAAGAACTGAAATTGATAGAATAGCGTTTAGTATTTTAAGAGATCTTACAAAAGGATGGAATTTACTAAGTAATTCACCTTCAGGAATTAACCCCCCTCCCAGTGGAGTGATGCCTGTAAAACCTTTATTAATTGGAATTTCAATAAACAATTTGATATTTCCAAATGAACAAAACCTCCCAAGACTTGACTATGGAGAAAGCATAAAAGACTTTTCTTGTACCGCTTATAACGATTCTGAAGATAATAATGTTAATGCTGATTTAAAAATCATCATAATATCGGGAAATAGAGAAGTAGTTAAAGTACTGGAAGCTGAGTTTGAACTTAATTCTGGAGACAAAAGACTGTTTGACGAACTGGAAATTTCTATCGATCCATCTATCTATACTGAACCCGGAGAATACAAATTAAGGGCTATACTCAGAGACTCTGATTCTAAAGAGGTACTACACAAAGTTACTAGGAGTTTTTGGGTCGAGATGGAGCCCCCACTTAGAAGTCCTTTTAACGTAGAATTCTACGACTTTACTACAAATCCTAATCAGGAAATTCATAAACTTGCCTGGTTATTGCAACCAGAAGGGGATAACAAGTACACCTGCTTTATAAATATTGAACATTCTCAGTACAAAAAGAACGCTGATAGCGAAGAGGAATTAAGTCTTTATCAGGCACAGATATTCTTTGAAGCCGCTGTACAGATATTATTAAACAGGATCGAAACCGATCTTTCTTTAACAGGAGCTGTCGGACCATTCGATGTTGATAAAATTAGAAACGGCGACCTTAGTGAAATATATACTGAATTTACGAAAGTAATCTCAGAAGCAAAATATGAGATTTTCAAAAGATGACAGTAAAGGTAAGGAAAAACAAATTAATATCTAATAACTATGTAGAAATACAGACATATTTACCGGAAACTGAACTATTAACAAATGAAAAAAGGGCACAGGCAGATAAACTAGACGATTTATTAAAAGAAGCTATAAACAAAATTAACGACGAATACGTACTAAAAAAAAGTACTCTAAAAAATCCTATGCAGAAGTGGCAATGGCTAGGTGAAAAAATTGATTTTCTGATCAAAAACCTACCCTTTGAGCAGAAAGATATCGATACGCACTTAATCTGGCCTGCTATAAATCAGTACCTATCACAACCTTTAAAAAGAGAAGACTCCAAGAGGTCAGGCACATCCAAGGATCATCTTAATAAGTGCTGGCTATTATTTAAAACGAAACATATAAGTTGGATTAAAACTTGGGCAGGATGGGATGCTGTTACGGATAGGGGGGACCAATTGCTAGATGAGAGACTGCTTTCAGTGCTCGAAGAGTATTTTAATATAGAGCTAAGTAATAAGGATTATCAATTTATTTTAAAAGAGATTACAAAATATATACCGAGCCAGACAAAACGAAAAGAAATTGAGCTGATGTCCATAGATAATTTAAAAGACATTGTATTAGCAGTGAAAGAAAAATTCGATTTGCGGAAAAAGAGTACAGAGGAATCACAATAGATAATCTTATGGTAAATATAAATCTGTCCATATCTACCATGAAAAGATTTTACATACCAATCTCACTTTTAGTTATAATCTTTCTTTTGTTTAAGGTTTACAGACCAACAGTTCGTTTAATCGGTAGAAATTTGCCAAATATAGTTACCAATACAGACAATCAAAAAAACCCTAATTCTGTAAATAAACGTTACTTCACCGATTTACCCCTTGAGTATTTTGACGGGAGAAATAACGGGGGTAACGGAGAATATACATACCTGGATCAAATGGGCTACTGGGGCGAGATTATTCCTATTCAAAAAGAAACTGATATTAAATTTGAAAATCTCAACGAACCATTTGCGCGATTTAACGATTTACCAAACATGGATCCGTCACATGATCCTTATTGGGGAGAGTCCATAGATGTTGATAACGATGGAAAAGCAGAACGGGTATTCTACTACTCCATAGCTATGAACCACACTCCTCACATACTAAATATATTAAAAGACGACAAAATAATATTCAGAGCCGAAGGTCCAAGTATACAATTGGTAAAAACAGAGAGTGGAAACGGTTTTTATACTGAAGAGTACAACTGGAGTGACATACCAACAGCAAATACTAAGATTACACGTTATATACACAAAGACGGAAATTTTACTCCTGTATGGTATAGGAATATCTATGTACTGGAAGTAGTAAATGGGTTAGGTGAAGTATCTGGATTTTTACCGATCAAGAGCGACGGCTATTGGAAGTATGAAGGGATAAAAAAGGAACAACAGTCCGATGGTGAAATAACTACTACAGATATTGAGAAGAATATTTCCGTGACAAGTATAGAACGAAAAGATGGTATAACTACAGTCTACTTTGAGGGAGGCGATATGCCCAAACTAACCTTTAATAAAGGGGCTTTTGATTTTGATCCGGATAGCAAATCAGATCAGAAGTTTACTCTTCCCATGACTTTATATGAAGGTGCAAAATGGGGAAACGAAGAGAACCTGAAGAACAGAGATGACGGTTTCTATGTTTGGGAAGTTGAAGATTCTTTAAATAAGGATTTTAATGGGAAAACTTACAGCTGTTATAGAATTGCTTATAAACAACTCCCCGATACAAAATACTATGTTTTTTGTAGAGGTCTAGGAATAATAGAAGAGGGTTATAAACATAACGGAACTGTAACGGAATACAAGTACAAACTTGTGAATACAAATGTAGTAAAGTAGCACTTAGTAATTAAGATGCAAAGCCACGAAAAATTTATTATTGATCAATTTAGAATTTTAAATAAGAGACGTCAACTTAGAGATGTTATTTTACACACGTCTTTTTTTGAAGCAATAATAATTGATACCGCCGACTTATACGATAAAAAGAGTTCCTTTATGAAAGGGTTGGTCAAACTAGGTTTAGAAATAAATCGGGAGAATGAAAGTATTTCACGCTACTCTGATGGGTGTGATCACAAAAACGACTTATTAATTGAAATAAATTCGTTAAGAGTAAGAAGGAATGAGCTTCTGCACGATATAATTAAGAAGAGGTTACCACAAGATATTATCAACGTTGCCATTAAAGAAATGGGAGAAAACATCATAAAGATATACAAAAACTCACCACTTATCATCGATTACTATGTTGCCCACTATGGGATAGATCCTAGAGAGTTGATTACCGTGTAATCATTATATATGCACGGCTTTTGTACTGTCTCATTTGTCTCATTTACATCCCGGAGAAGAGCGTGAGTTCCAGACCGACATGCTCAATGATGTGAGAATCAGAACCTGGAGAAGTGGGTGGGTACTAGACCGACATGCTCAGCCAAATCTAGCTGGTATCTCCACCAATAAAACCCCTAAGTTGACTATTAAAATTGTATATCTATAATATGGTCAGCCTATAATACGGTGAGTACACAAGAAAGGAGGGTGCAATCATGAAAGGAGCGAAAGCTATGCAGGGGTTGATTGAGC
>MEVX01000009.1 GCA_001773135.1 candidate division WWE3 bacterium RIFOXYB1_FULL_43_24
TCAATCAGAAACGGCTTTAATAATCAATCTTAAGAATAGTGTAGGTAAGCTTTCCCATGGGAGCTTCTACCTCGATTTTATCTCCGACTTTTTTTCCGACCAAGGCGGAACCTAAGGGAGATTCATGGGAGATTTTCTTTTCGAGAGGATTTGCTTCGGGGGCTCCTACGATGTGATATTCAATTTCTTCGCTTTCGACTTTTATCTTTACTATAGCTCCGACGCCGATAATGTCCTTTTTCCCGGCCTCATCGGAAATTTGCGCGGTTTTAATAACTTCCTCAAGTTCGGAAATTCTTCCTTCAATGTATGACTGTTCCTGTTTAGCTGCGTCGTACTCAGAATTTTCGGATATATCCCCCATTTCACGGGCTTCTTTTATTCTTTGTGCAACTTCCGTTCTTTTGACATCCGTCAACTCGGCTAATTCAGCCTTAAGTTTTGCGAGACCTTCTTTTGTTACATAAATTACGTCTTTTTTATCCATATGCTTTTATTTTCCTGTCTTTTGAGACTTCAAAAAAATTTCCCCCGACTTATAACTTGAGGGGGAGAAGCTCTTCGAACGGTATATATTTAACACAAATAAAGTGGGGTGTCAAATGACCCGAACTCTAGGTTACGCCGTTATCACAACAAATTATGGGTATTTGGAGGGTGATATAATGCAAGGTATGGCAGTAAATCTTGAGATGAAAAAAGAGTGGAATTTCGGGCTGTTATACCGAAATATCGATAAAAAAGCCCTGGAAGCCGAGCTTGAGGGGATAAAAAAGAGTAATTTAGACTTTTCAGCGAAATGGAAAGGTAGAAGCGACTATCTGGAGAATCCTGAGGTTTTGAAACAACTTCTGGACGAGGATGAACGTATTTCCGCTACTATAGGTACTTCCGGAAAGCCCGGTTACTATTACTGGCTAAAATATCAACTCGATCAGCAAAATAATGGAATAAAAGCTGAATTAAGCAAGATTGAGGATATCGGCACGTTTTTGGAAAATGAACTTGAGTTTATAAATCAGGGAATATCCAGAATTCCACCTGAAAAGCAGGCTACCTTTTTAAACTACCCCGGATTGTCTGATTATAAACACTTATTACAAAGGTTATTTGATTCCGCGAAATATTTATTAACAGAGCCCGAAGAGAAAATTTTGAATCTTACGTCTAAGACAGCCCACGGTAACTGGGTGAGTATGATTCCGGATTTTTTATCCCGCGAAGAGAGAAAAATCTTAGACGAAAGCGGTGGAGAGAGAGAGGCAAACTTTTCCGAAATTTTGGACGCTATTAATAATAGAAACAAAAAAGTCAGAGATTCTGCCGCTTTCGCATTGAACGATATCTTTGCAAAACACGCTCCCGCTGCGGAATATGAAATAAACTCGGTATTACATAATAAAAAGGTAGTTGATGAGCTGAGAGGTTTTCCCCGTCCCGATATGTCCAGGCATATTTCCGACGATATAGATACCGAGGTCGTAGATAGTTTGATAGACGTGGTTACTTCCAGGTTTGATATATCCCAAAGATTTTATAAATTAAAAGCAAAACTTTTGGGCGTGGAAAAACTCCAATATCATGAGAGAAATGTGGATTACGGAAATTCCGGAGAGAAGTATGATTTCGATAAGTCGGCAGGTTTAGTTTCCAAAGTGTTTAACGGGCTTGATGCGGAGTTCGGTAGTATTTTTGAAGATTTTCTGAAAGAAGGAAAGATCGACGTCTTCCCAAAAAAAGGAAAAGATTCGGGAGCATTCTGTGTGCACATGGAAAAAGAACTCCCGGTATTTGTAATGCTCAACCACACGGGAAGATTGAACGATGTTACAACTCTGGCTCACGAGATGGGGCACGCAATCAACTTTGAGTTAATGAAAAAAGTACAAAATGCGTTGAACTGTGGGACATACACGTGTACAGCCGAGGTCGCGAGCACGTTTATGGAAGACTTTGTTTTGGATGAAATTGAAAAAGGAGTCGATGACGCCCGCCGTTTGGAGATTTTGATGGAAAGATTAAACGGAGATGTTTCATCAATTCAAAGACAGGTGGCTTGCTACAATTTTGAGAAAGATCTGCACACTATATATAGGAGTGAGGGATTTTTGTCTTTAAAAAGAATCGGCGGACTCTTTTTGAAACACATGGGAGCTTATATGGGCGAAGCCGTCGAGATGTCGCCGGGTGCCGAAAACTGGTGGGTTTATTGGAGCCACATACGGAACTATTTTTATGTTTACTCGTACGCTTCGGGCGTGATGATCTCTAAATCCTTAAAAAATATGGTTGGGGACGATTTAGGGTTTGTCCAAAAAGTGAAGAAGTTTTTGAGCATGGGAACTTCGGTCTCGCCCCGCGAATCCTTCGGGGAGCTGGGAATTGATATTGCAGATAAGGGTTTTTGGATGAAGGGCTTGGAAGAGTTAGATTCGACGGTGACGGAAGCTGAGGAATTGGCACGAAAGCTGGGTAAAATCTAGGTTTCTCATTACGGTATAGAAGCTTTGTATCGGGGTCGCGCTGTCCCATAATAAATCGCTATATCTTTGTTTGACAGATAGATTATTTTAACGTAAAAGGTATTTAGAAATAAACTTTCGGGTTATTTTCTCTGTCCGCTGAGGCGAAGATGGATTGTAAAATCAAAGAAAACTGCAGCGAAATATCGGGTTATTGAATGCACACTTGGGGTGTGCTTTTTTTGATTTAGCAAGGTCGCTTTAGCCACGGAAAATTTTGAAAATTAATTTATTAATTATTTCGAGAATGCAATGAAACACGTTGCGTAATTTGGTCGCTTGTAACGTGCGGAGCAAGTAGCGAAACCGGTCTCTATGTTGAGGTCGGTTTTTTTATTGGCGCGTGTACATATATGTTCACCGCCGATGTACCGTAAAAATTTATGAAGCTAAAAATCAAGCAGACTACGTTGAGGACGCTTTATTCGTACGTAGGTATTCTGTCGCTTGTTGTAAATACTTCCAGCCCATTTTTGGTTTCTCTTCAGTACACCGCATACGCACAAGAGATAGGTGTGCCTGTGGAGGAAAGTGTGCCGAGCGACGCGCCAAGCGAAGCTTCTAGTGAAGAGGCGGCTCGGGCGGAAGAGACTACTGATGAAGCAGCACCTAGCGAGGAGGCAACAGTGGGTGCAACTCCCGCTGAAGAACCTCCGGTGACGGAAGAAGTGTTAGGAACCTCAATAGAAGACCAAGCTATTGCTGAGACGCCGAGTGACCTCCCGGCAGAAATTACCGCCGACGAAACTCAACAAGGAGACATCTTACCCGATGGGGTGAGTGATTACAGACCGGAAGTTGTCGAAGAACCGGTTGCAGTTGACTCTGCACCGGCTACCGAAATTATTACTGACACCACGGACGCTACAGACCCGGTTATAGAACAGATAGAGGGGGCTGTCGCAGAAAATGAAAAAGAATGTTTGGCGGACGGAGCTGAAATTACAAATAGTTCAACTGCGGATTGGACTGTAGATTCTGAAAAAGGATATGCAGAAACTAAAGAACCGGTGAAGCTCGGGGTTAAATATATTTTCCCTGAAGAAGAAGGAGTATCCGTTACTTTTTCCTGTCTACCTAAAAATGTAGACGACAGATCGGTTTTGAGAATTCAGGAAGTTAGAGTTTCCGATTTGAATTTGCCTGAAGAGTTTAAAACTGACGCCGAATTTGCTTACGACATTACGACCGATATGGTTAACGGAGAGTTTGAGTATGATTTGACTTTGCCTAAGCCGGAGGGGGTTGAGGCGGAGGTTGTTTATATTGATAAGAGTTTAGAAGAGGCAAAAAATGACACAAAATCAGAGGATTTAAATGATATTAATGTTACTAATCAGGAGACCGATAAGGTAGAGATAAAAGATATCAATCACTTTTCCGTGTACGTCCTGACTTATTTGGATAATTCTTACGACATTGGTACTGAAAAAACTGTCTACAAACAGGGAGAGATCGTATACGTAAAAGCCTGGGAACTTGTAAAGGATAGCGCAATAAGTTACAAGTTGGCAGTTAAGCCTTCTGGGGTAGCAACACCTATTGATATTACATCCTGTAAAAAAAATATAACCAGCTTGACAGAAACATACTCGTTACCTTTAGACGCAACAATAGGTACAGATTGGGTAGCCCAAGTGTATAGATGTGAGACCTCGGGCGATGTGTTACTAGACGACACAATTTTTTCAGTTGTTTCTGTTCCAGCCACTACACCATCAACTACACAAACAATCAATGCTGGTATGTGCATGGAAGATGCATACGGGGGCAGTTTAAATTGTACAGCTAACGACGTTTCAATCGCCAACGCTACCATTGTTGAAATATTGGATGATGGGTGTGCGTATGCCGGGGATACCGTTACATTCACAGCAATATGGGATGTACAATCCACCGCAACCGAAAGATACAACGTGGGGTTGTACTTTGCTACAGAGGGTCAAACTAGTGCCTTGAATGGCACATGTTCTGTTTCAACCTTGCCAAACTCACCCGCGACCGATTGGTTTGATTTTGATGGTAATGCGTGTGGGGATATTAGTAGCTCTAAGATGGTTCATCCTGAAATAACCATTACAGCGAAGTGCGTTGATTCTGACGAAGACAACCTTTTAGATATTCCATACTGTACCAGTTGGCATCAACAGGTTAGTGCTTGTAGCTCACCCATTGACGCCATACCTCTGAACGCGTCCAAGTGTAATTGTGAAGATGGTTTCAATGTGCCCATATTTGTACCTTCAGGTAACTTAACTGTTATCAAACATGTAATTAATGATGATGGTGGGACTAAATCAGCAAGTGATTTTAACATTACTATTGCTGGTGTGAATCCAGATCCACCGTCAGTAGTTGGAGCTGAGTTGGGAGTTTCAGTTACCCTCGATGAGGGATCCTACACTGTAACAGAAGCCCCTGTTGCAGGTTATACACCTTCATATTCAAGTGGGTGTAGTGGGACAATGGTTGCCGGGGGTTCAGCGACCTGCACCATTACCAACGATGATATTGCCCCCTCTCTTACTGTTGTTAAGCAGGTTACAAATGACGATGGAGGTACAAAAGGTATATCGGATTTCGGAATAACATTTTCTGGCGGATCTTTAGTTTTTGATTCGGGAAACGCCGATGGTAACACAACAACATATACATCTGAGCCCGTAACTATTGCAGCAGGCACAGAATACACTCTACAAGAATCAAATGTTGCTAATTACATAGAAGGTACTTGGGATTGCGGTACTCCAAGCGGGGACGGATTAATGACTACCTTTTCGCCCATACTGGGACAGAGCATCGTATGTTCAATTACAAATAACGATGAGCCTGCACCTACAATTTCAGTACTAAAAACAGCAGACGATAATTTAATTCCTGAAACCGGACAAAGTGTTACCTTCACATACAGGATTACAAACACAGGTTCTGAGGATGTTACCGTTACAAGTATTATTGATGACGTATTCGGAGATCTACTTGCAATAGCTAAGACTCAAAACGGTGGTGCGGACATAGTTATTATGTCTACAGACCCCGACTCTTATTACGAGTTCACATACACAATACCACTGTCATCCGACACACTTACAGACCATATCAATAGAGTTGAGGTGATAGCGGTGGATGATGACTATACACAAGCAACCGGTTTTGATACCGAAACCGTTACATTCGAGGACATACTACCTGACATCACAGTTCTAAAGATTGGTTCTCCCACAACAGTTCCAGAAACCGGAGGTGACGTTACATTCACGTACCGTGTGACTAACAACAGTGTGGAATCCGCAACAATTACCGTTTTAAGTGACGACCAGTTCGGTGTTCTGGGTGGAGATGCAGACTGTGCGGTGGGTACAATTCTTGCAGGTGGAGCATTTTGCGAATTTGAGGAAACGTTTACACTCCCAGCCACTACCGCCCCAGCCACCCATGTAAATGTATTTACAGCAACCGTTACCGATGGAGAGGGCAATGAGGACACAGACACCGATGATGAAACTATAACCTTCTCATACGTTCCGACACTCAAACTAGTAAAACAAGTAAACAACACCAGTGGAGGCACCGCACTCCCATCAGCGTGGACTTTAACAGCTACAGAAGTAGGGAGCGGTACACCTACCATTAGTGACCCAGGTGACCAGGAAACATTCCACGTCGTTACTCCAGGGATGGTATATACCCTAGACGAAGTTGGAGGGCCCGCGGGTTACTCCACTAACGGTTGGGTCTGCGACGTTGAGGGGGTTCTAACTGGTTATCAAGTAACCCTTGCAGCCGAAGATGATGTCACGTGTACCATTACAAATGACGACATTGCTCCAACTCTCAAGCTTGTTAAAAATGTTACAAATGACAACGGTGGTACAGTTTTAGCCGGTGGTTGGGATTTAACAGCAACTGGATCTGAGTTAGGCTTCACCGATAAAGGTGACTCTACAACTTCCCACACGGTCAGAGCTGGTGTTGAGTACACTTTATCTGAATCCACAGTTCCGGGTTATGAAGCCGGATCTTGGTCTTGCGACGGGGGTATTTTCTCAGGCGACAAGATTACTTTAGGTCTTGATAATGACGTAACATGTACCATTACAAACAATGACCGACCCGCTTCAATACAAGGCCGTAAATACAGAGATGTAAACGGGAATGGTGACTTTGACCTGAGTGAAAAAGTTGATCCTAATACTAATAGACTAGATGGTTGGACAATTAATCTTTATGACTCCCGATGGGAACTCATAGACTCAATGGTTACAGGTGTTGACACCACTCCGGCGGGACCGGTAGATATAGGTCAATATAGGTTTGTCAATCTATCTGCTGGTACACATTACGTTTGTGAGGAGCCTCAGCAAGGATGGGTCCAAACAGAGCCCTCTGACCCGAATATTACGGATGGAAATAGTAATTGTCATGAGGTGAATCTATCACTCGGGCAAGACGTAAATACAATACAATTCGGTAACTTTGAGACAGCATCGATTCTCGTCTGTAAATATGTCGATGAGGACACAGTTATGAGGGATGATAGCTTGGAACAGGGAGCTCAGTCCGTATCTTCCGCGCCTTATACCGGTGGTTGGGACGTTGACTTACTTGTTGGTGGAGAAGTCGACGATAGCCGGACAACCGACGAGACAGGTTGTTACCTTTGGGAGGGGTTAAAACCAAACACTGACTACTCAGTCGCAGAACAACCCAGAGATTTCTGGATTCCAAACGGCCCGACAAGCTGCGATTTTGGTAATCTGACAAGTGGTGAGCAGTACACATGTGATTTCCATAATGTTCAAGTGGAGCCTTATCTCTACATCACCAAAGAAAATGATACCGGCGGTGTTGTAAAGAGCCCCAGTGACACGGTTTGGTTCACCATTACAGTAAGAGCTGAAAATTCTCCAGTTCTGGGTGTTGTGGTAAGAGATTTGTTATCAGATGGATTCACTTTCCACCCAAGTACTGATCCGTGGAATGTTGAATCGGACGATCCTATGAGAGGAGACATAACAAGTGGAGTAGGCGTAACCGGATATAATTCTCCGGGAGTATGGGAGATTGGTGATATAGAGGCTGGGGAAACAATCACTATAAATTACCAAGCCACCATAGATTCGGGCATAGATTCGGGGACATATAAAGATATTGCCTGGGCGAGAGGCAAGAATACGTGGGATCAGAGCGAGGGCGAGGGCTCTGTATATGCCGAAGCTATTGACCCCGGTGATTTGGCTTGGAATGAAGACTGGTTTGTGGGTACGCAGGTGAAAATAGAGGCTCCAGTAGATTACCCCGAGGCCGAAGCCGAGGTTGATGAAGATGAAGTAGTCGAGGAAGTACTAGGTTCATCCACAATAAGACTCCCGGCGACAGGTGCTTCAACAGCAGTAACAATTTCTGCTCTCGTGCTTATGTCATTAGGAATGTTGTTCATAGGATTGTCCAGAAAAAAGAAATTCGTTTCCGCGTTGCCGATTTTTCTACTTCTGGGGTTTGCAGTATTAAGACCTGTATACGCTTCTACACCGGATCCATACCTGATAGTTAGGTTAGAAAGACCCGCGGACACGTATAACGAACCATTCGAGTTGGTTTTCGTTGCTATGGACACCGAGGGTGGTAGAGATCTCACAGCTACTTGTTGGAAAGATGGAAACGACTTCGAAACCATTTCTGTAGATCAGGGAGGCGGCACTGAAAAGTGTCATGTTACAAGTGGCGTTCTTGGTGGTGAAGGTACTTATCAGTTTTGGGTTACTTTGTCAGCTGACGGAGGTCTCGATCCCGTAGAATCAAATAAGTTCACGGTTGATTATGACAACGACGGACCAGACAAACCCAAGTACATAGAAGTCGACAGAAAATCCGACTGCAAATACGAAATAACAATCAAAACAGCCAACGATGACCAGACCGACTACGTAGAAGTCTACATGTCCGACGACAAAGAATTCACAACTAACGAAAACTCAAGAATAAGGACCTTTTATATGGGACCGGACGAAAAGAAAACATTTACCGAAGAAGTAGGGGGTGCTTTATGTGCTCATCGCCAATACTTCGCAGTTCGAGCTTTCGACTCAGCAGGAAACGGTTCAGATGTGGAAGCTGAAGAAATAACCGATATCGAATACAAGACAGTATATAAAGAAGGAACTGAAGAAGTAATCCAGGAAGCCTACGCAGGAGGAACCTCTTCAACCATTGGCGAAGGAACAGGTGAAGAAGGAACTGAGGTTGTTCTTCCCGGAGAAGAACCAATTGAAGGTGAAGAAGGAAGCATTCTTGGTGAACAGGTTGAAGGAGAACCCGGTGCAGAAAAAGGATTCTTCGGGAAACTATTTGCCAGCCCGTGGACATGGGCGGCACTTATAGTGCTCCTAGGCGGAATAACGATAAATGGACTTAGAAAAAGGAACGAATAAATTTATTACGAGGTTAACCCAAGCCCAACCGCGCCCAGCCTATTTTAGGCTGGGCATCGGCTTTGTAGGGCTTTCTCTGATAGCGTTGTTGGCTATCTTCTATCCAAGTATATCCAGTGAGTTAAAGTACCGCCTTAGCCCCCCTAATGCCGACGTTGAGGTAAAATTGACCTCCCCAGACATACAAGATAACGGTAAAGAATACATAGTTGCGGCCGACCCTTACTTAAGCATTGTTATCCCTAAAATCGGCGCTAATGCCAAAATAATCAAAGATGTGAACCCCGTAGATAGCAGGGATTATCAGAAAGCTTTAACCGAGGGTGTTGCCCATGCCAGAGGCACAGCACTTCCGGGGCAGGTTGGTAATATATTCTTATTTGCCCACTCTTCCGACAATTTTTTGAACGCAAACCGCTATAACGCTGTTTTTTATCTTCTCAACAAAATGGAAAATGGCGACAAGATCTACCTTATCTTTAACCGCCACAAATTTGTTTACACAGTAACAGAGACCAGAATCGTACCGGCGGAGGAGGTTATCTATATGGATCCCGAATCTGACACACCGAAAGTTACTTTGATGACATGTTGGCCCGCGGGAACAACGTTTAAACGCCTTGTAGTCGTTGCTGAAATATTGCCGGCTGATTAAATCCAACCCATAACCATCTAGACAAAAAATGTACTCAATATATAATCTAAGCATGCAATTATCTGATTTTGAGACACCCCTATCTCAAAACGGTCAAGGTCCTGTGGAACCTACTCCGGTTCAGGGTCGCCCTATGCGTATGCCTAAGGCACCTCAACCAACACAAGACTCCGGTTTGAGCAATAATAATACGCCTCCCTCAGGTTTAAATAATTCTGCGAAGCCCGTAAAAAAGAAAAAGATGGGTTTCGTGCTGTCTGTCATCCTCGGCTTTATCCTGGCCGGTGTGTTAGGTGGCGGCTATTGGTATATAAAAAGCCAGGAAAAAGCACAAAATCCTGTAATACCAAATCCAAATTCAAATGAACCTACTACAAAGGTTACGGAAATCATGAATCCCTTAACGGGAAAAATGTTTCCCGAGACTGCAGCTAACTGGTTTGAGGACAGACCGTTCGGTGTGATGATGAATAACCACTTGGATGCCCGACCTCAATCGGGTTTGGTGTACGCGGATATTGTTTACGAAGTGGTAGCAGAAGGGGGTATCACAAGATTTTTAACTTTCTACTACTCCAATACTCCTGAAAAAATAGGTCCTGTAAGAAGTGCCCGCGAATATTACCTTGTGTTAGTCAAAGAACTGGGCGATGCCATGGTTATGCACGATGGTTATTCTCCCCAGGCACTTTATGCTATCGAGAACTGGCCGGTGAGAAGTCTTTTTAGAGGCGGTGCAACTTTGCCTTCTATGTGCGACGGTTGCGTTTGGAGAGACAATCCGAGGAATGTTGCATATGAGCATACCGAATACACCAACGGTGTAAAACTCAGGGAATTAGGAGATTCATTAGGGTGGGAAGGCCAGACCACGGTAAGACCCTGGCTTTTCAAAGACGATCCTAATAAATACATTGCTTCCTCTTCGGCTACAGACATAACAATAGATTATTGGTATCACGGCGATTACACAGGAATATTTAAGTTCGATCCTACAACCAATACCTACTTAAGGTATACGGGCGTGGATGCCGACGACCAGCCGATTCCTCATTTAGATCAGGAAACAAAAGAGCAGATGGCCGTTAAGAATCTCATAATCCAGTTCGCAGTCGAATCTTCAATAGCCGGGGACGACAAGAGTAGGCTCGAATACGAACTTCTTGGAAGCGGAACGGCCTTAGTATTTATCGACGGAAAAGTAGTTGATGCGACCTGGTCTAAAGCCGGACGCGACGAGAGAACAATATTCTACGATACTGCCGGAAACGAAATGGAATTCAACCGTGGAAATTTCTGGATTGGCATTGTTCCTGACCGCAATGTTGACCAGGTAGTCTATAAGTAGGCCGTAAGGCCCGTGACGTCCGCGCATGAAGGGTAATTTATTTCCGGGGATGAAAGCCCGGAGAACTGCTG
>MEVX01000010.1 GCA_001773135.1 candidate division WWE3 bacterium RIFOXYB1_FULL_43_24
AAATCCAGCGAGATAAATAGTGATGTTTCCTCGCGGCCTTTTTCATCGTTGAATGTTCCGATTGAATATTTAGCGTTTGTAAACCCATTTTCCGATATCTTTTCCTGAAGATCGGGAATACTTTTAAGTCCGTCTCCGTACATAAATGCTTTAAACTTCTCCATTCCCATAGCTGACATTAAGTTTGGATGGTTTTCGGACAATATTTCCATTCTGTCGAGCACGTCCGTTTTATCCAGTTCTTGTTCAAATGAGCTTTCTATCATCATTTAAAATTATGACAGCGTATTGTTAGAACATCAATATTTGGGATATTACTTATAAGTATGGGGGTTCCATGTTCATTGAACCGACTTCCAAAATTTTACCTGTCGGTAAAAGTTCGTGAAATCTTTTCATTTCGGTTGTCCGGAATGTTGATTCCTCGTAATCGTGGTGAGATTATGCCCACCCCTCAGTCTTTGCGTAGTAATACTCTTCGGGCATAAACTAAACTTTTTTTCGGTTCTTAATCTTCTCTACGACCAAGTAAATTAGAGGTAAAATTCCCACGGAATTAACAACCAATAGCGCTACAAACCAGTACTTTTGGTTCTTTTGAGCGCTTTTCCATAGCGCGAGTCCTCTTAAAACCAGATCCCACAAAATAAGCGGGTAAAATATGTAAGGGTTCTGAGTGATTGCTTCTAATGGTTGCATAGTTAAGTTAGCTTAAAAATAAAATAAAAATAAATAACGCGAAATAGATTAATCCCCACGCCACGGTCCACCCGACAAGGGTAAACGCTTCCCTGTATTTTTTATCCCAAAACAAGACACCCGCACGTCCCAATATCATGACCGCAGAAATAACGGCGGATATTACAAAAAGGAGAAGCATTACGATTGGAGCATAAAATTCCGACACAGGTTTACTAAAAGTGGGAGTTACAAAGTTAAAAAAGAACGAAATTAAAATTAAATACACCACAAATCCGGAAGCCTGCAAAAAAGCCAAAAATGGAATGGAAAACTTTCTAATCATGGGTTTATTATACTCTTTGTGGCAGTTTCTATTGTTAAATCCGTTAATTTATACGCTATACACGTGTAATTTTTGTCTACAGCCCATACGCCAAATTTTTATCTGCCCACGGGTAAACTTTCGCAGGCTTCGCCATCCTTATCACCGTCTAATCGGTTGACGTCATTTCCCAGGCCGCCGACTTTTTCATAAAAGTTTTGGGCATCGGGCTGTGTTGAAAAGTCATCGCAATTATAATCGTTCGAAGCTTTACCTTTTGTGGAGTCGGTTGTTGTGTTACCGAACATGTCGAATAAAACATTTCCTGATTCGTCTCTTGTGACTTTTGATTCTTCAAAGGATTTTGTTTGGATTAGTTTTTGCAGATCCCAATCGTTATTTGAAACCTCCATACCAAGTGCTGCCAATAACGCTATAAAAGCAACTGCTAAAGCAATTCTAGCTTTTTCCCATATAACAAAAAGTACAGCAACGACGGCCAAAAGAAATATTATTATTCCGAGTCTAAGCTTTTTGTTTCCCCGGATATTTTTCTTGGGTTTTGCGGAAATAGTTTCAACGCCACTATCCATAGTTGTAGCATTATTTTCTTCCATGCTTTGAGTATACTATTTTTTCTAAAGTGCTCAAGGTAATCACAGTGATCACACGCAGTTTTTAATTTGACACCCTAACCCGCGTGAGTATAATACGGGTAATTTCCAAGCATTAAAATCAAATGCATGACCGGACTAATAAGAGGAGGTTAAGATGTACAGCTACGGGTTCTACCTGACGACACTAATAAATGTCGGCATTTCTCTGGACATGCTGCTTTTATTAAGTGTGTTACTGGCAAATAGCATACCGGCTTCCAAAGTACAGCCTCTACCTCATGTACCGCCTTTTGTAGAGTACATACCTGAGGAAGAATGGGAAGAGTTTGTAGGTAAGGTAGAAAAGGATAAATATAAAGTGGGCCCTAAATTTGTCCCTATAGTTCCGCCCGAAGGCGGGGAGCCTGAGAAGCCCAAACCCGAACCCAAGAAACCCGCGTCTGCTGATCCGGATCTCACGATAGTTATTGAGGGGGTGGATAATAAGTTTGAGAGTTCCGCATTTTCGTAGCTGCCCGTTAACACCGGAGATACTCTTTAAAAAAGATGTCTCCGGCTTTTTTTATTTTTGAAAACGCACTCTTTTTATACGGCTTGCAGTTTGCCCGAATGGGATGTTTATTGATTTGGAATGATTAACTACCATTTTAAAAATCTCGACTGCGAAAAACACCAGTAGTGAAAAACTAAAAGCGATCAGCCAATGATTTACGCTTAAAGCACTTATCTCGAAAAACTGTCTTGAAACAGCTGTTGAAAACGGTAGGTATTGAAGTGCTAACCCGCCGATTACAGCCGCAAGTAAGTACTTATTGTTAAACAAATGATTTTTCCAAAATGGTTTTTTGGGCTCTCTTATGGCAAAGACATAAATCAGAGAGTTCAGACCTATTGTTATAAATGTAAATGATCTCGCCAAAACCAAGTCACCTGTTGAATTGTAAATGTATACGAAGGAACCCAACGCTATAAGACCCACGAGGAGACTTACAAATGAGATCAATAAAATCATTTGTGTATTAACAAGGAGCTCTTTAGTCGAACGGGGAGCTTCGTACATAATATCTTCTCTCTTTGGGTCTATTGTTAGTGCCAAATTGGGGAATCCGTCAGACACCAGATTAACCCAAAGTATTTGAACAGCTGTTATTGGCAGGGGTACTCCCAGTATTATTCCACCCAGAACAACGATAATTTCTCCGAAGGCATCGCACAGAAGATATAGAATAATTTTCCTAATGTTTTCAAACATTACTCTACCCTCTTCTACCGCGGCAATAATGGTTGAGAAATTAGAATCGAGTAAAACAAGATCGGCAGATTCTTTTGCAACATCCGAAGCCTCTCCCACAACAACGCCGATATCCGATTTGTGTAAAGCCGGAGCGTCGTTTACTCCATCTCCTACCATAGCCACAACCTCCCCATTGTTTTTTAGGGCGTCTACTATTAAAAGTTTTTGGTCAGGAGTTGTTCTTGCGAATAGTTTTATATTTTTAACCTGGCGGGCAAGTTCGTCAGCCGAAAGTATAGAAAGCTGCTCCCCGGTCATTATTTGGTCTTTTGTTACGGGAATTCCCAGTTCCGATAGAACGAACTCCGATGTATTTGCATAGTCACCTGTTATAACCATTACTTTTATTCCGGCAATTTTGGCTTGTTCCAGAGCGTCCTTAACTCCCATTCTTACGGGGTCGGAAAACACCAATAAACCTACCCAGGATAAGTCACCTTTAGCGTCCGAGGTATCCAGAGTTATTTTCTCAACAGGGACTTCTTTTCTTGCAAAGCCCACTACTCTCTTTCCCTGTTTTGTAAGATTATCTATGGATGACACTACTTCCGCTTTTTCTTCATCGGATAAGGTCGTCCATTGGAGAAGTATTTCGGGGGCACCGTTCACAAATACTATGTTTTTTTCCTCGTTCCACTTGTTCAGACAGATCGAAAAGCGGTCTTTGGATGAAAAGGGTATGCTGTCTATTCTTGGAAGACTTGGTGTAGAATCTCCCATTATTTGTTTTCCCCACTCATAAGCCGATATCACGATAGGATCGTCTAAGTCGTTTGCCAGTAATGACTGAATTGCCAACTCCTCTTTTTTTCCTATGTAGTCGACGACTTTCATTTGTCCCTGTGTTAATGTTCCTGTTTTATCGACGCATATAACCGTGACGCCACCCAAAGTTTCGGCCGCCGCCAGCTTTCTAACAAGACCTTTTCGTTTAAGAATTTTTTGCATTCCTACAGCAAGAACAACTGTCAGAGAAACCAAGAGACCTTCGGGGATACTTGAAACTGCCAAAGCCACCGAGGTGGTAAATATTTCTACGAGACTAAATTCGTGTATGAGCCCCACTATAAAGACGACAGTAATCAACAATCCGATTACAATCAAAAGCTGTTTGCTGAACGTCTTTAACTGTCTTTGAAGCGGAGTAACCTCTTTTTCTTCCTGTATTTGCTCCGCGATTTTACCCATTTTCGTGGAGGTGCCGATGGCTTCTATTTGAATTACGGCTTGTCCTGAAACGACCGTGGTTCCCATGAATAGACCGTCGTCCCTAACTTTTTTAACTGCCACGCTTTCTCCGGTCAAGATAGCTTCGTTCACGTGAAGTCTGTTCGAAGACAATATTTTTCCGTCTGCCGGTATTTTGTCTCCCTGGTTCAAGATTACAATGTCGCCGGGAACAATTTGGCTCGAATCTATTAAAACCCTATTGCCGTCGCGAATTGCAGTTGCCTCGTCCGAAATGAATTTTTTTAGCGCGGCAAGAGCATTCGAAGTTTTGTATTCCTGTACAAAACCTAAAGTTGTGTTGATCACAACGGCCAAAAGAATTATAAAAGCGTTTGCATACTCCCCTATGATAAAAGTAATTATTGAGGACGCGAGCAAAACGTATACCAACGGGCTTTTGAGTTGTGATAAAAATAGGTAAAGTTTGCTTGGGGGAGCCTTTTCCGGAAGTACATTAAGTCCGTATTGTTCCTGCCGTTCAGTTACCTCGGTGCTTGTGAGTCCTTTTTCTTCTGTTAGGAACGGGTAGTTTTTCATAACTTAAACTGCATTAAGTATAGCAAGCTTGTGCATTTTTGGGGTATAACTTTCGGTTAATTGGAGTTTTTGCTGTCGGTGCTTTTCCACGCTTTCCACGACACCTCGGCCTCTTTTTTTGTAACAACTTTAATGGCAATTCCCATCTGTACCAGCACGTAGTCCCCCACTTTTAATGGCATTCCGCCGGCGAGAGCCTGTCTCGTCTCAGTAGGATATTCAATTATTAGCTTCCCGCCTTGGATCTCTTTTACTATACCCGGTATTGCTAAACACATGTATCTGTTATTATACATAATATGGAATCTGCCAATGTTGCTGCTCAATCCACAGAAAAAAAGAAACTCGTTGTAGGTTGGTTTTCTTTTACCTGCAGTGAGGACAGCACAATTTTGTTTACCGAGCTTTTGAACGACCACTTCGTCGAATGGAAAACGCTTGTCGAATTCAGACATTTAAAAGCTTTAAAGACTAAAAATTCTATCGAAAATCTGGACGTTGCTTTTATTGAAGGCGCGATTTCTTCAGAAAAACAGGCAACAGAAGTCACTAAAATCCGAAATAACTCGAAATATGTAGTGGCAATAGGCGCGTGCGCGTGCAACGGACTTCCCTCTGCGAGCAGAAACATGTTCGTCCCTGAAAATACTAGCTTCAAAACCAAATGGTATATGGAACACTTTGATTATGCTGCTAAAGTGAAAAAACTCGAAGACGTTATTAAAGTCGACGACAAGGTTGACGGGTGTCCAATGAACGCCGAAGCGTTTAAAACAGCTCTCTGGAAGTACTTAAAATTATTTAAAATAGTCGAAAATGCATAGCGGGAATATAACGATCGAAAATATAACTAAAATTGAGGGGACCGCCGGCGTTGAAGTTACTATTGAAAATGACAAGGTAACCGACCTTAAATTTATTATTAAGGATTATAGAAGATTCTATACCGAAGCCGTACTAGGTAAGCCGTATATTGCTTCTCCTTCGTTTTTATCAAGAATTTGCGGTACCTGCTCGGTCGCCCATCTTTTTGCGTCTCTCGAAGCAATAGAAAAATCTCAGGACATTGTATTAACCGAGCAAACGCGTTTATTACGCAGGGTTGCGTATGACGGTTTAATGATTCGCGACCACGCTCTGCATTTATACTTTTTCGTTTTGCCTGATGTCTTAGGCATTGATTCTATTTTGGACATACCGGATACTCACAATGACCCCGGGCACATACTCCTTCACGATTCGTTTGATATAAAAAAGCTCGGGACCGATATAACTGACGTAATTATCGGAGCTGCAATTCACGCACCATATCCGACGGTTGGTGGTTTTCTAAGAACCCCGGACCCGGCTAAATTCCCGGCTTTAATAGAAAGATTGGAGAAAATAAGACCGCAGGTTCTACGGGGGATTAAAACTTTTTACGATTATAAACAGGAGCAAGTAAGTGACTCGGACTTTTTATGTTTAAGAAACAGCACTAGTTTTGATTTCATCGAGGGAGAGATTACAAACTCCGACGGTAAGGCGATTTCAGAAAGCAATTTCCATGATTTTTTGAAATCTGTTGTCGTACCCTACTCACAATCAGAGGGTTATGTTTTTTCAGATGAACACGATAACTATTTAGTAGGTTCGCTGGCCAGAATTAATTTTAATAAAGACCTTCTTAATCCGAGAACCAAACAGGATTGTGAAGAATATCTGAGTGTTTTTCCGTCAAGAAACATTCACCACAATAACTTGGCTCAGGCAATCGAAATTCTCCAGTGTGTGGACGACGCGCTCGATATTTTAAAAGGTATAAAGGTGGTCGACGAAAAGCCCGTCAAGATGCCCAAAAAGGCCGGTGTTGGAGTCGGAGTTGTGGAGGCTCCGAGAGGAACTTTGTATCACATGGCGCGGGTCAACGATAAAGGGATGATAGAAGACTATGATGTTATTGTCCCGACCTCCCAGAACCAGATAAATATAGAAAAAGATCTGAAAAAGTACTTTGGTGCAAACCTGGATAAACCTGAAGATGTTCTTAGAGTGGAAGCCGAAAAAATAATCCGCGCCTACGATCCCTGCATGTCTTGCGCCACTAACTTCTTAAAGATTTCCTGGATCCGAAAGTAATCTATCTCTTTTTCCATCGGTAGCCCTATTATCGTAACGTTGCCGAGCTTACCCAGTTTCTTAAGATATTTCAGCTGAAATCCCAAATCAAAATCGTGAACAGAAACCGAACCGGTATTAATTAGTTTGTCGATGTCACTATCCACTATTAATTCCGGTTCTTCTATTCCTTCTACCGTGTCCATTATGTAAATCTGTTCGTCGGGCTCAAACGGCAAATCCGCGTTAGGCTCAACTTCTATAAACTCTATTTGAGGGAACACATCACTCAATTTTTTCCGTGCAACAAAAGCTTTGTTGTCCAAACTTAAATCTTTATTTCCGAATAAATAAACTTTCATTGGCAAACTTTATTTTACAATAGTTTTGTACTAATATCCTTGGTATAGACAAAAAAGCGCTCAGATTAAACTCAAGATATACACTTCCGCCTAATTCTTTAGGTTATTGTGGGAAAGACTCGGCTCCCGAGAAATTTAAAGACTGCGTGACCAAAAGTAGATGCGACGGAGTTGCAGAAGAATTTAAAAACTTTATAGTTTTACACCCGTATCTTAGAACATTATCTAAAATTACTGGGCTTCCGAAGTTCTCATATAAAGTAGTTGAGGGCTATTGGCTGGGCAACGAAAAGCTTCTTAAAGCCAAGAATAAGCACTACCCTATTTTGTTACACTTTTTCGCTAAACAGGGGGTTCCTGAATGGTTTGTCACCGAGCTAAAGAAAAGTAAGCCTAAAAAATTTATTCCAACCCACTTATTTCAGGTTTTGCACGTCGGTGTGGGAAGAGCTAGTGGCTCCGTTCCTTATAATCTTGAGTCGATTAATAACTGCATGATCCGCTGGGGGAAAGTGGAAAAGGTTAACAAAAAAACTGCGGTAGTTAAATTAAATTCGTTAAAAAAAGTTAAGGGCGTTTATAAACGCGTACTCATTACCGAAACGTTTCCATTTGTAGAAGGGTTTGTTCCGCGTATTAAAGTGGGGGACGTTGTTACTGTTCATTGGAAGCAGATAGTGAAAAAACTTAACGAAGAAGAGGTTGAGAAAATAACTTACTGGACGGACGAGGTTTTGAAAACTATTTAAAAAGAAAAAAGCCGGTCTTTTTGTTAAAAGTTCCGGCTTTTAATTACTCCTCAATCCTTTAATACTACGGGTTTTTTTACTACAGTTTCAATAGCGAATAGGATGTCAGCTTCGAGGTCTTCCCAGTTAAAAACGATATTCTTTTCAATACACAGGCAGTACGGGCTGATATCTATTCGCTCGATGCCCTCGACATCATTGAGTTTTATTAGTAATTCATGCCCCAAATACCCCACTTTACTATACCGGAGTGCGACTATATCCAGGGGAAAATCGAAGACTTCTAAAGCTGAGTCACATATTCGCTGTTTAACGTTGTATAACCTATACCTGCTTCCACCCGAACGTTTATCGATTTTTACCAGCAGTGTATCGTATGCAGCCATCTCCTTCTCCTCCTTATCGTGAGTTAACAGCAATATATTTATCGCTATTATTGAGAATAGAGGTAATTATAAACTAACCTGAAAGGGTGTCAACCTATAGTGCTGTTTGGGCCTGTTTTGTTGTAGGTAAGGGGTTACGGGCAAATAATAGAAGCCCGAAAACAATGAGTGCCGTCTGAAGTGTTAGCGTAAAATTCCAGCTATGCGTGATGAAGACGGCGGAAAGTACGTTAGTGATTAAAGTAGAAGAAACCAAGACTGAGGTTACGACAACGGCCGGGGCATGCTTTAGGGCGCTGTACCAAGTTGTAGTGTAGGCCAACAGAAAAAGAACGGTTATACCGATAAAAAAGATTTGCTGTCCGCTTAGCTCTAAGCTTTTCTGCATGACCTGAGGTACTGTTAGTAATGTTGCGGACATAAGTACAACGGAGCCAAGTCCCATCCTAAAAGCTGTAACTATGTTGGGCGAAACCGTTGCTAAAACTTTTTTCGCAATTATATTTTCAACTGCCCATAAAACAGTCGCAATCAAAAGCATTAATTCTCCCTGAGAAAATTTGAAACCCTTAAAACCGCCCACAATAATATTTCCGGTGAATAATAATAGAACACCCACGAACTGCCGTTTAGAAACTATTTCTTTTAATAGAGGAACTGCCATCAACATAACCCAAAAAACCAACGTTTTGTGAATAATCGCTGCGTTAACTGCGGGAGTTTGAGACAGCCCTGTGAAATAAAGGTAGAAAGGAAGCGAACCCCCGATAATTCCTATCAGGATTAAGTACTTTAGTTCTTTTCCCGTGAGCTTTAATATTTTTCCCCACTCTCCGGTGGCCAAAACTATAGCAACAATTAAAAGCGCAACCGCTAGATTTTTAACGGAGGTAAAATATAGTGCGGGTTTAATTGCATCGACGGCGAACTTATTAACAAAAATAGAAACACCCGAAATTACAGCCGTAAGTAATGAAATGTAAATGCCTTTAGTTGTATTAGACATTAGTCAGGCCAAACCTGCTGACCGGTTTCGGCATCGGTTACCACGATTGCCTTTGTAGGGCATGACTGCGCCGCCATTAATATGTTTTCAGCCTCATCGGCCGCCCCATCCACAAATACAGCTTTATTGTTCTCGTCGAGCTTAAATACTCCCGGAGATACAGCAATGCAGGATGCTGCCCCAATGCAATCTTTAGCTACTACTTTTATTTTATATTTTCCTATTTGAATTTCTTTATCTTCCATTAAGTTATGGTAAAGAATTTTTGGAAGTAAGGCAACTATTACGTGTACTTTTTGAAAAGTTCTACCGCCGACGATCTTTCTACAGGCGTTTCTATTAAAGGTTTTTCTTTAATTTGCGGAATATGCTCCTCATAAGAAGGTCTGTCAGATTTATAAAATATTCCGAGAGGTATTTTTTTGTCACCAAATTCGGAAGCTCTTTCTAAAGCTTTGTGTTTGTCCGTAGGATCGTAATCCTCTTCAAGGTAGTAAGTGTTTTGTTGGTAAAATCCGTGTGTGCAGACTTTATTAAATGTTACACAAGGCTGAAGAATATCAATGACCGCAAGACCCTTGTGTTTATTTGCTTCGACAATTATTTCCGTGAGCTTTGGCATATCTCCTGAGTAAGCGCGGGCAACAAATGTTGCGCCTGAAATTATCGCTAAGGTTAACGGATTAAACGGTTCGTCCGGATTACCCTGCGGCGTTGATTTTGTTTTAAACCCGTGAGCAGTAAGAGGCGATGTCTGTCCTGTGGTTAAAGAATATAAAGCGTTGTCGTGAATTAAAACTGTCAGATCGTGATTTCTCCTGCATGTGTGAATAAAATGATTTCCCCCCTCACCGAAACAATCCCCGTCTCCCGTAAAAACAAATGTATTAAGACGGTTGTTGGCCATCTTAATTCCGGTCGCTACGGGTAAAGCCCTGCCGTGCAGCCCTTCAAATGAGTTTATTTTAACGAAGTTAACGATATGACCATGACAGCCAATTCCGGCAACAATTGCTGTGTTGGAACTGTCCCACCCTTCCTTAACTGCCGCGTTTTTGAATGCACCCCAAATATTCAGGTCTCCGCAGCCGGGGCACCAGTTTGGAAAGTGCGGTGTTTGTAGATCAGACATTTTTGTCATTTTTTACTCCTTATCTTATTTACGGCGTCGATGATTTCTTCAGGATAAATTTGGCGTCCGTCGTATTTCAAAAAGTTTTCATCAATTTTGATTTGAGTATTTTCGCGTATTAGTTTTTCCATCTGTCCTGTGTAGTTGCACTCAACATTTAAAATATATTTTGATTTAGATGACATTTCGCTTAGTTCATCAGACGGAAACGGACTCATCCAGTTTACGTGAATATAATTAACACCGTCCAGATTTTTTAACGCCTGCAAGATACTTCCTTTATTACTTCCCCAGGAAATTATAGTTATCTCAGCATCTTCGGGGCCGAACAACTGTGGTTTTTCCATGTCCTGCTCTTTGCAGGTTTTAAGTTTGGTCATTCTTTTTTCCATCATTATGTTTCTGTTATCAATATCTTCACTGGAGTAACCTTCTTCGTCATGTTCATCGGAGTTTGCGATGAAAAAGTTACCGACACCGGGAACAGTTCTTTGCGAAATTCCGCTTGGTTCAGACGCATATCTTTTATAATCCTCCACTTTTGCTGTTGTAAGTTTTCCGCGGTCTATCCTGTAATCCGAATATTCGTATAACGGGAAGCTTTGGGCGTTTTCACAAATATTTTTGTCGATAATTACAACGACGGGTGTCTGATATTTATCGGCTAGATTAAATGCTTTCATTGTAAGCTCAAAGGCCTCTTTTGCGTCACCTGCGGCCAAAACTATCCGTGGGAAATCATCCTGGTGTGCATTCAAAATCATCTGGAGGTCGCCCTGGCCACTCCAGGTCGGTAAACCTGTTGCAGGACCCGGGCGCATTCCTTCGATAATAACAAGCGGGGTCTCCGTCATTCCCGCGAGACCGTAGCCTTCCGTCATCAGACAAAATCCTCCTCCCGATGTAGAGGTCATCGATCTTGCACCTGCATAAGATGCTCCGATTGCCATGTTTATTGCAGAAAGTTCGTCCTCGGGTTGTTTATAAATGTAACCGAACTTCTCCTGATTCTCCGCGAGTACGTGCAGAATATTTGAAATCGGTGACATCGGGTAGATTGCAGCATATTGCAGACCTGCGGAAATAGCACCCAACGCTACACTTTCGTTTCCGTCAATTGCCATATAGGGAACAAAATTACTCAGAGACTCCAAAGGACTTAATGAATTTTTTAGATGTTGCCTATAATTTTCGGTTACATATTTGAAACCGTTTTCTGCAGCTGCAACGTTAACTTTTACTATTTCATCGCCTTTACTACCGAATTCTTCGGAGATCAGACTATTAAGAATCAGAAGGTTGCCTCCGAGAACGGCTGTAACGGCCCCAAGCGCAACTGTGTTAATTAAAAGATCAGAATTTCCGGCTTCTTTCGCGATTTTGGACAGAGGCACACCCAGTAAAACCACAGTAGAGGGAACTTTAGATGTATCGATTTTGGCCGCAGAGTCATATATTAAGCCTGCCCCATCTGCGAACTCAGTTAAATGTTTATTAACGGTGTCCTGATTTAGAGCGATAAGAAAGTCATTAACTTTTCTGGGTGCCGTGACTTCTTCTTTGGAAATATTTACCTGGAGGACGTTGTGCCCCCCTTTAATTAATGACGGGTATTCTATTTGGTTATATATGTGATATCCCGATCTTATCGCTAATTTAGCGAGCATCAGTCCGGCAGACTTTACGCCCTGACCAGCCTCCGCTCCTATTTTTATGGATATTATTGTGCTAGGCATCGTATTTTTCAAAATAAATTCTATCTTTAGGGCAACCGTTGGCGGTTAGAATTTTTGTTACATCATTAATCATAAATTTATTACCGCAAATGTACACAGCGCATTTAGATGCATCAGGAAAGTCGTTTTTCACCAGAGGTGTAATAAAGCCCGTCGCCCCATTCCATTTAGTGCTTTTGTTGCACACCGCTATCTGACATTTAAAATTGGAAAATTCTTTAGTAAGTGACTCCAGATAGTCCTGCATAAATATGTCTTCGCAATCGTTAAGCCCAAGATACAGAGAAATCTGTTTAGTTGTCTTTTCTACTCTGAGTAGATGTTCTATCATAATTTTCAACGGTGCGAATCCGCTTCCCGTGGCTAAGAACAAAAGGTTATCCGCACTTTCGTCAGCTCTCAGTGTAAAGATTCCGAAGGGGCCGAGATAAGTCATGACGTCCCCTTCCTTTAAGGCTTCAAAGAATTTTGAACCCGGGCCCCCGGGAGTTGTATCTACAAGCAAATTAAACTTTGTAGGAGAGGACTGCCCGGCTACCGAGTAGCAGTTTATCCTTGTAGCTGAAACTTTTACGCTAACATACTGGCCGGGTTTTAAAACGAGAGGTTCTTCTGCTTCGAACTCTAAATACCTCATCTTCCCTGCCAAAACCTCGTTCTTAAGAGTTTTTGCTACTTTGAACTTCGGTCCTGCAGGTTTTGGTTTATTTAATTCCAAAATTACTTTTGTATCGACCGCCCAAACATCGTTAATCGTAACAATCACAGGATTGATTTCTATTTCCTGTATTTCAGGAGCGGCCTCATAAAGTTTTTGCAGGTTGTAGATGAGATTATAAAGTTTTTCCAAAGCGTAAGGAGGCTCATTATTGTTTCCCTTAAGAACGGAATATATTTTTGAGCCTTTTACTAATTCCTGAATGCTTGCCATGTCTAACGGCAATAGATGAAGATTTTTGTCGGCAATGAGTTCTACTAGTGAGCCGCCTGCCCCGAACAGTAAAACAGGACCGAACGTAGGATCTCTTTTTACACCTACTAATACTTCTGCTCCGCTGGGAATTTCTTTTTGAATTTGAAATTGCACGTGGGATTTTATTTCTTCGTCCAGGTTTTCAGTTTTTCTTTCGAGAGTACTCCATGCATTTTCAAGTTGGTCTTCGTTTCTAATATCTAAAATGACACCGCCGAAATGTTTTTTATGCAAAAGCCCGGGAGAAGAAAGTTTAAGGACAACCGGATATCCGATTTGGTCCGCAAATTTAGATGCGTCTTTAAGGTCGGTTGCGATTTTTGTTCCCGGAGTCCGAATTCCTACGGATGAAATTACGTTATCGGCATCAAGATTATCCAGTGCCTTTTGTCCCGCAGTTACGGCCTTTTGGAGAATTTTGGAACATTCTTCGGGCAATATTTGTTTGTTCAAAAGGCCTATGTCCGTCATCTCACGCAGTATTTTTTCCTGCCGGCTTTTGAATTTCCACATTGCTCCGATAACCGCGATCGCTCTCTCCGGAAATAAATATGAAGGTACTTTAAGCTTGTTAAGGGCAAGTTCACCTGCGGAAACCATACTTCCTCCGATGAATGAACAGAAGACGGGTTTCTTATATTTTTTTGAAATATTTCCGATCATCTCAGCCGTCTTTTCTATCTGAGTCATCATTTGGGGCGTGAGAATAACCAGCAATGAATCACATTTGTCTGTTTTTAAAACTATTTCAGCGGCGTTAGCAAAACGGTCTGCAAGAGCATCTCCCAAAACATCTACAGGGTTTAACAAACTTGATGATCTGGGAAGCACTTCGGATAATTGTTTTTTAATATCGTCGTCGATTACTGCAATTTCGAGTCCTTCTTCGATTACTGCATCCGCGCTTATAACTCCCGGGCCTCCCGCGTTTGAAATGATTGCAACCCTCGGTCCCGCGGGAATGTCGTTCCATGCGAAAGCTTTTGAAAGATCGAAAAATTCTTCAAGTGTGTTGCATCTGTAAACACCCGCCTGCTTTAAAGCAACGTCCAAAATATCATCGGCTCCTGCGATCGCTCCTGTGTGAGACTGCATAGCTGACTTGGCGGCGTTTGTTTTTCCCGGTTTGATAATAAAAATTGGGTCGTTCTTGGCGATTTGCTTTGTTAGTTTTAAAAATTGCTGGCCGTCAGTGATAGACTCCAGATACATACCAACAGGCTCTATTTTCCTTGTCGTCCCGTCTGCAAGGCTTGAAATAGGCTCTTCTTTCTTACTTAAAAAATATTCCAGAACGTCGTTCTCGTTTATAACTGTCTTGTTTCCCATTGTAATGAACTCGGAAAACCCAACGTTAACGAGAGAAAACCAGTCAAAAAGACTTGTGGCGAGGGCGCCGGACTGTGAGATAAAGCGTAGATTTCCCGGCTGGTCAGGGACTTTTGCAAATGTTGCGTTAAGAGAAACTAGATTGTTAACGAAGCCTAAGCAGTTCGGACCGAGCATATTTATTTCATTATTTTTGCAGAGTTGTTCCAACTGTTTTTCAAGCTCTGCCCCCTCGGATCCGGTTTCTTTAAATCCTGCGGTGAGTGTCACAACATTTTTGATGCCTTTTTTAGCAATTTGTTCTATGGTAGGTAATACAAAAGCAACGGGTATGGCAATTATTGCGAGGTCAGGAACTTCGGGTAAATCTAAAACGGTTTTATAGCATTTTATTTTTCCTATTGAGTCTGTGTTGGGATTTACTGCGAAAACTTTACCTTTATATTCCGATTCAACGATATTTTTTAAAATCACTGCGCCCACTTTTTCGGGTGAGTTAGAAGCCCCGATGACAACAACTGATTTTGGTGAAAAAAGGGCAGCGAGATTCTTGGGCATTAGTTTAGTCTAGGCATTATTCGGTAAATCGTCAATCCGTCACAGCCTTTTGTGCTATCATTTAAATCTATGAAACTTCAAAACAAAATCGCAATAGTAACCGGAGCGTCAAGTGGAATTGGTTTAGCAATAGCAAAATTATATCTAGAAGAAGGAGCCACGGTAGTTTTTTCAGATATAAATGAAGCGGGAGCCCAAGTAACCGAAGGTCTTGGCGATAAGGCCTCTTTTATAAAATGTGACGTGTCTAAATCAGAAGAAGTAAATCAATTAGTAGGGACGGTTGTAGAAAAGTACGGAAAACTCGACATTATGGTAAATAACGCAGGTATCGGCGCTTTAGGAGACGCGTTAAATTGTACTGACGCCGACTGGGCTAAAGTTATCGCCGTGAACTTGTCGGGGGTATTCTATGGTGTTAGAGCTGCTGCCAATGCTATGAAAGCCACAAATACCAAAGGCTCCATCATAAACATGACCTCGATTTTAGGAATTGTCGGGCTTCAAGGCACTATTGCTTACAGTTCCGCTAAAGGTGGGGTGTCCAACATGACACGTGCCGCAGCGCAGGATTTGGCATCGTTGAGTATTAGGGTTAACGCTATAGCCCCGGCCTTCATTAAAACAAATATGACCAAGGACGTTTTGCAGGACGAAGCCTTCAACACGATGGTTAAAACAAACACACCTTTAGGATATGCAGGAGATCCGGAAGATATTGCATCTGCTGCACTTTATCTGGCTTCCGACGAGTCTAAATATGTTACGGGAATAATATTACCTGTCGACGGTGGTTGGACTTGTAGATAAGTTAACTTTAGTCCAAGTATTTCTTTTTTAAATCTTCAAGCCATCCGTGGTACTCTTCGTGTTTTCCTTCACCGATAACATCGTGTTCGAATTTCTCAAACTGCTCTACCATATCTTTTTGGGTTTCTTCTGAAAGTTCTTTGTTTGCTGCCGGAAAAAGGTCACTATTTTCTTTTCTGACATGTTCCGTTAAAAGTAGGATATATTTTTCCATGTTTTCAGCTACGGTTGCGGCTTCAGAAGTTCCTGTTGCGTAATTTTCCATAGCTTCTGTTATGTTCTTTATATATTCGCGGGCGGTTGTATGTTCATCAATAAGTTCGGCGACCAGCCCCTGATTTGCCGGATTTTTAAATAATTCGGGAAAAAGCATGTCCTCTTCTTTTCCGTGGTGGCATTTGTCGGCAAAGTTACTGAGAAACTCAAGAATCTTGTTTAAATCTTCTTTCTCGACCACTTCTCCGGCATTTAGCTTCTCCGAAACTTTTCCCATAATACTAAGCATCAGCATGATGCCGCTGTGCTCTTCTATTAGATCTAAAGTTGGTGTTTCCATACTCTTAATTTAGCAGAGTTAAGGCGGACGTTCAATTTAGTAGGGCCGACTTTACTAATTACCGCTCCTATAGTATTATCCTGAAAACCCAAAAAACCGAGAAAAGGAGAGCAAAATGGACTTTTTGGATAGACCGATAGCGATAACCGATGTTGAAACAACAGGCTTACTATTCGATACCCACGAGATAATTGAACTCGCTGTAGTCCTTGTGGATCAGAGAACGCTCGAAAAGCTTGACTCTTATCACACAAAGGTCAGGTTCGAGCACCCGGAATTATTCGGCGACAAAGCAAAGGAGGTAAACGGCTATAAAGAGGAAGATTGGGTTGACGCCATACCGCTTGTGGACGCAATGACACGCTATAACAAAATTGTAAAGGAGGCGGTATTCTGTTCGCAGGTGGTGACCTTCGATTGGGCGTTCATCGACGCAGCATACAAAAAAACCGGATTGAAATGTTCCTTGGACTACCATCGATTGGACATTCCATCGATGTCATGGATTAAACTCCGGAAACTGGGATTGCAAAAGCTTGGTTTGGATGCGGTCACAGATTTCTTGAAAATTCAATCTGAAGTTAAGCCGCACCGGGCAATCAATGGTGCTTTGAAGGCATACCAGGTTTTAAAAATCCTGCATTTGGATTTTTAAATAATAAGCAAACTCCGAAATTCGAAAGAAAATCGGAGTTTTTTCTTTTTATAAAGCTAATTTAAACCGTACTTTACTTTATTAAGGACTTTTTTTACATCATTAAATTTGGCGATATTTATAGCCTCGTCGATGGTGAACCAACCGCCTTCCAATTGTTCAGCGCTCATTTCAAGGGTGGGTGAAAATTTTTCGGAAATAAGGTTAAAGACGAAGAAATGTACCGTTTTATTAACAGTCTCGCCTGTTTGTGGATTCTGCATTTTGTAAAATATTGTTTCTATTGGCTTTTCGTCTCTGGGCGTGAACTCTTTGTATCCGGTTTCTTCTTTTATTTCCCTAATAGCGGTTTCCAGTAAATTCTCCCCCTCTTCAACGGTACCTTTTGGCAAACTCCATTCATCTCGCGTAATTTTTCTGATCATGTAGACCTTGTTTTCGTTGTTAAAAAGAATTCCTCCGGATGATGTAAAAGTTGTCATAGTTTGTTTATATTGTAACCGCTTTCAATATAAAGAGAAATAATATTATCTACTTCGTGCGAGTAACCGCGCACACTTTTGAAGACAAAGTTAGAAAATTTTTCTTTTAGAAAATTCAAATCCATGTACGTATCATTATCTCCGGTCAAAATTAATCCTTTCGCAGAGCCAGGGATATTTTTTTTCTCTATGTTATGTATCCAAGCTATAAGATTATTACTATTGAGGCCTCTGTAAACCTTAGAGTAAACTTTAGATTGCAAGAATGTCAATTTTGGTACCCAGTATTTGTTCTCCAATTCTTTGGTCAGTATGAACATCGGACCCGCTAGTAGGTAGTTTGTATTTAGGGGTTGCTTTGAACACGTTAGGTACTGGGTAATTAAAATACTCCCGAAGCTGAGACCCCAAATGCCTTCAATTTCGCCGCTGTGTGTGTATTTTTTCCGCTCAAAATAATCGTAAAATACCTTATCTTTTATTATCTTTATACAGTCCGGTATTACTCTCTCAAGATACTTGGGGGTGAATTTTTTTCCTGAGTGAAAAGATCCAGGATAGTATGGTATTAAAACGTTGTAATCTTGCATAAGCTGTTTAAGATATGATTGCTTATGCATGTACTGTGGAAGCCCCGGTAGAAAAATGATCCATTTATGTTCTAGGTTAGTAAAAAGCAGGTTGTAAACCACATCGCTTTTTATTGTTTTTCTGACGTAAAAACCGGCTTGATTATACATAGTTATACTTGGTGTAAAAATAATTCAGAAAATCTTCCGTATAGTTTGCAATAACAGCACTTATTTCTTCCGGATTTTCAACCGAACTTATATTATTTTTCATTTTCTCGTTAATTGCGTGTATATCAAAACCAAGGTCAAAATCTGCGAATACTACCTTTGCAAGTTTTATCTTGAACTTGGTGTCGACCTGTTGCGGGTATTCCATTAGTAATGCGCATAATAAAATATAATTGTTTGCTTTAATGCAAGCCCTGAGTAGATTTGGGCCGTCAAGGTCTCGTAGGCTAGTTCTAAGATACGCCTTGAAATAATTTAGTTCCCTCACTAATGAAGGGATTTTATTAGGTAATTCCACAATTGCAGGTTCTAAGTTTCCGTAGATTACCCAGCTTCGGTTAAATTTAAAATTCATTTTCATTAACGCGTCTTTAAGACAATTAATATCTATGTTTTTTGAGTAATACTCATTTTTTGGAAGGAGTGAAAGTCCCACGTGAACATCGTATTTTTCAGATAAAGACCTGTTTATTTTAATAATTTTAGAAACCAGGTCCGATTCCATACTCTCAAGAACAACATATGTATCTATATCGCTCCATTTTTCAACAAAATCGGTAAAGTTTTGTTCCCCCGTACGCACAGCGCCTAGAACGTTATTATTTTTTAGTTGTTTCAATCTATCTACATATTCGTTTATTAATTTTTCAAGTTCAGCCGCCATTTTGGATATCCTCCAACATTTCAAAAGTATCCGTAGGTTCTTTAATATACATTTTTACTAACGGTATTTTCAGATTTATATCAGGGTATGATGCTAACGCAGCGCTCATATTTATCGGATCTACAGTGTCCTTAGATGTTAGTAGTGATACTTTATCCAACTCCGGATTTAGAAGCTTTGCGTTGTGACCGAACATAGTAGATTTATACAAGTAACGTGTTTCATCAGAATCAGGAACTTCGATCTTTGACTTATCGGAATTCATATATGGAATAACTATAAAATCAATTGTTGATTCGGTTGATTCTCTGAAATAATCATCCGCGAATATTATCCGTTCGTTATTAAATGATTTGAGACCGCTGTCTTTAAAAAATTTTGCAGTTTCGCCCTTAAGATTAATGGGTATGGAGGCATTGCCGAATATGCTATTTGTAAGAGGGTTGATCAGACAGTATTCGTCAGAAATATAAAGGCTGGATTTTGATGCTAAAAGTAAGGAACAGAAAGTCTTTCCTATTGAGTCTTTTCCGTCATCTCCAAATAATATAGTATTCCCTTCGTTTGAAATCGCTGCCGACGCGTGGAGAACTTTATAACTACTATTTTCTGCGTCAAAAAATCTATACATTACTTGGAATATACTAAGCAAAAGAAGTTTGTCTTTAAGAGGTATGTTTTCTTTTAATGCCTTCGAGTAATTTCTAATTATGGAAGGATAGTCCATTAGATAATAATATGGGACGCAACTATTTTTAGCAATTAAGTTGCGCCCCTACGAGCTGTGATTCTCTCAAAAAATCTTCCGGATCAGAAGTATGCAAAATATTTTTTAGACATACTTCCCGCCCGTTTGGATCCGTAAGTCTTTCCGAAGAATACTTTCTCAATCCCGTACCCTCATAGCTATTTCCCCTGATTTTTTTAGCTTTATCGTTAGCGTCAGCGCCTTCGCATATTAAAATCAGAGAGTTACCTGAGGTAAGGTATGCTACCGCGTCTTCAAAAAACCACATGGAATTGTATCTAGCCATTAGTTCCTTGGCAACCTCGGTCTTCAGCAGAGTCTCGAAGCAGTAGAGGACTCGAAGACCGGCAGAATCTACCTGGTCCAAAAGCTCTTTTTGTAGCTTTTTCTGCACACCGTCGGGTTTCAGAATAAAGAGAACCCTTTCCGTATCCACATAACACCTCCCCATTTCTGTATTTCGCAGCATTATAGCACGTACTATAAGTTGTTGTACACTTTGTGGGCTGGTAATCGATGGGTCTCCTCTAACTGCCCGAAACCGACTGAGCCTCCTAAATTTTGTATAGTTTAGAATTTTAAATCCTTTATATAAAGCCAAATGAGTGCTATAGTAACAGCATGAAGAGAATATTAATCGTCGAAGATGAAATATCTCTAAATGATAGCTTGAAGGGCGCGCTGTTAGATGCAAATTTTGAAGTGGAGCAAGCCTACAATGGTTTGGAAGGACTATCTTTTGCATTAAACCACGACTTTGATCTCATTATTCTTGATATATTAATGCCCACCAAAGATGGTTATGATTTCATATATAACTATACTTTTAAGAAGGAAAAACCACTCCCCATATTAGTTCTCTCAAATCTTAGTGGTCTTGAAGACAAAATGAAGCAATATACAAAAGTAAAACTGTCTTATATGGTAAAAGCTGAAGTATCTTTGGATACTATCGTGAAAAAAGTAAAGTCTCTTACCAAATAAACGCCCATTTATACTAACTCACCACGTCCAGTTGTTTACTACCCTTTCTCACTTTCATACCCCCTTCGGGCAGTAATACATAGAACGAAGTCCCGACATTTTCTATCGAGTCAAACCACAGAGCGCCATGCATGCTGTCTATAATCACCTTTGCCATATATAGGCCCAAACCCGAACCACTTTCAGAAGTTGTTTTGATGTTGTCTGCTCTGAATAGTTTGGTAAATATATCACTTTGCTGATTCAAAGGTATTCCCATCCCACTATCCTGAATTTTTATTAATATCCCGGTTTTGTCGTTAAAATGTCTTAGTCTACTCAAAATAGTTTTATCTGAAGTGTGTGTTTCCTCGATTTTTATCCATCCGCCTTTTCCTGTGTATTCAATAGCATTAGACACTATATTTAGGAACACGACACTTAATAGATTTCTGTCCATCATCACCCTGGGTACATCGGAGTCATAGTACTTCTCAACTTTTAGTCTTTTTTCTCTAATCTTCGGTTTCAGCATGGTCAATACTTCTTTGAGGACTTGGGAAATATATAATTGCTCGGGATCGATAGAAAATGTTCCGGCTTCTAACCTTGCTACATTTAGTAATGAATTCACTAATCTAATCATTCTTAACGTGCTGTTGTGAATAGTTTTAATATATTTTTTTTGATCTTTTGTGGGTTTAACTATCTTTCCTGTACCCGTCAGCAATGCTTCTGACTGCCATCTTATAGAAGTCAGCGGAGTTCTTAATTGGTGCGAGGCTATCGAGACAAATTCACTTTTAATAAGGTCTATTCTTTTTTGTTCGGCTTCTACTTTCTTTCTTTCGGTTAGATATTGTCCGAACAATATGTTTCTTTCACCCATGTTGTTAAACCCCCACACGATGGTCTTTTTGGTGCCGTCTTTACATGTAACAACGGATTCCATCGGGGTAACAGATCTACCGCTTTTGTTTGATGCTCTAACCCTACGTTCCCATTCTTTTATAATTTTTGTACGATATTTTGGATTGGGATAAGCCAGTTTGTACCAACGACTAATGGTAGGGACTTCTTTAATTTTATAGCCAAACAATTCTATAAATCTTTTGTTAACATACTCAGCTTCTTGAAACAGGCCTCTTGCTATATATATTGCCAGAGGAGTAGAGTCGACGACAATTTTAAAGAGCGACTCACTTAGCTCGAGTCTTTTTTCAAGCAGACTTTCTTTGGAAATGTCATTGACATCTTCACTTTTTTCTGCGCGACTCCCGCTTTTCATCTTTTACATTATACACTTACTACCTAAATTGTAGTTGTACTTGTGTATACAAACACAATGTATGAATAACTACGACTATATGGTATAATTAAGTCATGAAGAAATCAATTTTCCCCATCATAGTTATCTTGGCTGTCGTTGTGTTGGGTATTTTTTATCTTTTCCAGTATCAAAAATCAAATACTCCTGTAGTAACTCCCGAAGATAAATCTCCTGTTGTGGCTGATAGTGCTCCCGCTCCTGTAGTTGTTACACCTAACCTTCTCACAGATGAAATAATAGATTTGAGCGGTACGTCGCTGACTGCAGTACCGGAAGACCTTTTGAAGAATACGGCTCTTGTTGAACTTAATCTCAGCAACAACCTAATAACTACCCTACCCTCACAGATAGAGTCTTGGGTTAATCTGGAAGCGTTCAGAATAGGAAATAACAAATTAACAGCCTTGCCCGCTGAAATAAGATTTTTCTCAAAACTGACAGTATTAGACGCCAGTAACAATGAACTTACCGGCTTACCTGCAGAAATCGGCCAGTTAACTAATCTTAAAGAGCTCGATCTTTCGGATAACGGCATCACTGAATTTCCTAACGAAATTCTTGAGCTCACCGGCTTAGAGACTCTTGATGTAAGAGGAAATCCTGTAACAGCAGAGCACGTAAATATATTAAAGGACAACTTAACCGATACAGAGATATTGTTTGAATAAAGTTTTGAGTTTGTAACAAAAGTAAAGTGCTCCGGTCAAATGCTAATTGTGTATCTGTGTAAACTTAGGAATCGTAATCCAGAAAATACTTCCTTTAAAATCCCCCGGTGACGAGTAACCAACTTCGCCGCCCATAGCCTCTATGTATATTTTTACGATATAAAGTCCAAGTCCCGAGCCTCCGGTAATCTCGGATTTTTCATAAGACCGCTGTCCCTTTCCAAATTTTTGAAAAAGCTGAGGCACATCTTCGGGTGAAATGCCCACGCCGGTGTCGATAACAGAAATCTTTATATAATTACCGGCATCCTCAACGTTAACTTTGACCTCCCCTTCTTTTGTAAATTTGATAGCGTTTCCGACAAGGTTTACAACACATTCTTTAAATTTATCGTCGTCATAGTAAGCGTCCGTTTCAAGAGGTAAAGTGGAAAAGTCAATTTTAAACCCGATATTTTTTTCTTTAGCCTTCAAATCGAATCCCATAAGACCTTCCTGAATAGACGAGACAATTTTCCCCGACTTAAGGTTAAAGTTAAGTTTTCCCTGCTCCAGTCTCGAAATATTAAGCATATCGTTTACCATTGAGATCATAGTTTCCGTGCTTGCCGCTGTTCTCTCAGCATATGTTTTTTGTAGCCCGCTCAAGGGGGATTTCTGGTCGTTTAAAAGCATCCATAAATAGCTTTTGATAATTGTTAAAGGTGTTCTAAGTTCATGGGAGGCTAAAGACAGGAAGTCGTCCTTGGTTTTATCGAGCATGATTTCTTTTGTGATGTCTGAGATGGTGACCAAGCACTCTGATTCATCAGTCTGGGTTTCGGACTGGATAACCGAGAAATGTATATTCACAAAATAGTTGTTAGGACTTCCTTTTAAAACCAAACCGGACAATATAGGTGTTATCTGAGGAGGAAGAAAACAGTATTGTTTTAGATCAATGCGTTCGTTTTTCTCATTCTCAATTATGACGACGTCTTCCATCTTTTTTCCCACCGCCACAGATTCGGGAAGGCTAAGCATAGTTTCCAGCGTGTGGTTGAAGATGGTAATGTTGAACTCTTTGTCTACCGCGAATACCCCTTCGGAAACGTTATAGAGAAGATCTTCGGCACGTTTTCGCTCCTGTAGCAACTCACGGTTTCTAATATAAATTTCCTCAGTTATACTCTGGGATTTAGGATCCGCAGTTGTAGGCATTGTTAAAATTATACCTTAATAGAAATTGTTGACTACAGTGTTATTTACAGTAACATTTTAAGGTATGGAGATATCTGCCCAATTCGCGCTGAACAAGAAAAAAACTTGGGAAAGCGATCTTTTGACCGACAGATTCAACACGCACAAACCGATGGACGAAATTCATCCTGACGCAGCCGTTAATATTTATGTTGGCTGGCCCGCTTTATTTGAACAAATCAAGTATCAATCCGATTTTTTAGGTGTAAAATCCTGCAATATTTTGGATTTTGGTTGCGGCGCCGGAAATTTTTGCAAACAACTTCACATCATGGGTCACAAAGTGACCGGTATCGACCACTCCGAAGCCCTTCTGGAAATTGCCCGTGCCCACTCACCTAAAGAAATTACATTTGTAAACAATTCAATTTTGGATGATAAAAATGCTTTAATACACCTCGAAAATAGAATGGACGTAATCACCTCAATCCACAGCTTTGATTGGATTGAAGACACGAAAAGCGTGGTTTCTACTTTAAGCTCATTTTTAAAAAAGGACGGAATATTTCTTTTTACTATTTTTCCAAAATCTCATGTCAGGGACTCAATAAAAATCAACGATCTTTTCGAAGATTTTGATTCTGCCGAAAACCCCACAAAAGGTTTCGCAAACTTCGACGGGGTTAAGGTTCCGACATTTATCAGAGAACCTTCTTATTACGACGAAGTTTTCGAAGGATTGGGTTTTGAAAAACTTTTAGAATTTTATCCGCCGTTTCCTAAATCTTTTTTCGACAGATATAAATGGCACGGGTCAAAAAAGCCGGAAATGCTTATTCTCGGGTATAAAAAGAATTAACTTATTGAGTACTTTTTCAAAAATTTGATCGGACTGTAAGTCATTTTTGTTGTCCTGAGGCCCTGAAGACCGGTGTCCTGTTCATGATTTAAAGTTGTAATTCCCTTTGAGTAGAGGTATTTCGAAGTCTCGTATTCTATAAAGTAGGACGAGTGTGAGTAGCTATTATCGGCCAGGCCAAAGTGCCCCATTGCAACTTCAGGTGTAACTACTTCGTTGAAGGTAAAAGCCACAAATTTATTATTTACATATAGCCCCATGAGGATGCAGTTAAAATTTTCAGAATAATTAATGAAGTTATTTATTATCTCGACTTCTTCGGCGCATTTTTTATCGTCAAAATTTTTTGAAGAACACCAGTCTTCAGTTAATTTAAGTATCGAGTCTCTTACTATCTTTTGCGACAGATCCAAATTTCTTACTTCGTAGTCAGGATATTTATCGAGAAATCCGTGAATGTTTTTTCTAAGCGGTTTAAACTGGGAACCTTCGAGTTTTGAAATATCTGTGGTCGAAAGAATGTAGTCAAAACTATCGCGATCTTCAGTTATATTTAGCGGGCTTTTGTTTTCTATTTCATTAACGACAATTTCAGGAACCATACTTAACTGCCCCACATCTTTAATAAGTCGGGTCACCGATTCATCCACATGCGAATCCCCGATAATTGAATAAATAAAACCGTCTGTTAAGTAATCTTTCATTTTCAAAACAAGATTGTCGTTTAACAAAGTATAAGAATTGTATCCCCCACTATTCCATGATAAGAGGCTGAGAAGATTAAAGTCTGAGTAAGTTTCAAACCTGGCCAGGTGCGTAGAAAACAGCTCCTTGTCCTCAAGTCCTATTTTTTTAAAATCAGGATATTGTATTGTTCCCAACATATAATAAAGATTAACATAATACTCTTGACGGGGGAATTTGCAGTCTGTAGCATTAAATCAGGCTAATGAAAAGTAAATTCGCACTAAAGTTTTTAGTAATAGGTCTGTTTACGGCATACAGTTTGTGGTGGCTTTATATAATGGCTTTTGCCGGTCCCGAAGATTCAATCCGCGATTACTTTAGTGACACATATGGAATTGTTGCAGGGTTAGGAGGTTTCCTCGGCCTGATATTTGCCCATAAGTGGGATGGTTGTAAGAGTTACGTCGGCAAGGCTTTGATATTTTTTTCTGCAGGCTTGTTTTTTCAATTTTTAGGACAGCTTAGCTACACAATTGAGTTTTATGCTTATGGTATTGAAAACTCATACCCTTCTTTCGGTGAAATTTTCTTCTTTTCAAGCATATTCTTTTATATCTTCGGCGTTTGGTATGTGGCGAAGTCGGCCGGAACCACAATTTCTCTTAAAGGCTTTGGTAAAATACTAGCTGCCACTATATTTCCTTTACTAATGATTGCGTTTTCGTATTTTATGTTTATTAACGGAACGGATTTTGAATCTTACGGGCTTGTCGCTAATGTTTTAACGTTTGCCTACCCGATCGGTCAGGCAATTTATGTCTCACTAGCAATTTTAACGTTTTTTCTCGCCTTTAACGTAGTCGGTGGCACTATGAGAAGACGAGTCTTTTTTATACTTGTCGCGTGTATATTTCAATACGCAGCGGACAGCACTTTCCTTTATAAAACAATCCAGGATACGTGGGTACCTGCAGGAGTCAGCGAGTATATGTTTGTGGTCTCGTACTTTTTAATGTCAATGGCGTTTCTCGACTTTTTGTATGCGTATGAGTACCTTCAGGGAAGAAAGAAATAATGCAACCTGAAAAGCTTGTTATAGCAATTATTAAAGAACAAAGTCTCATTATCGGTGAAAGACTTGCTAAAAGTAGAGCCGAAGAGACCGGAGTGGTTTCTTTTAGTTCTCAGAAAATCGAAGATGTGGTTTTAGCCCCCGGAGAACCCGCCCAGATCATACAGAAACTCATCGACTCTTACATGGAAGTATTCGGTAAAGCGTCGGTTGAAGTGTGCGTCGGAGTTATGAGGAAATACCCTATTACTGAAATTAATAATCTGGTCCCCGAGGCTTTAAAAGCAGGCATATGAAAGAGCTATTAGGTTTCACATTTGTAATTTTATCCGCGTTTCCCATGGGTTTTGCCGAAGGAAAAATCATCGATATGAAATCTGATTATTCCTTCACAAAAGTTGCACCCCTAATACTTCTCTACTTATTAGGTTTTGCACTTTACTTGGCAGGATTCATGCAAATACCAACAAAAATAGGTTTCATTATCGGAGTTTGGGAAATCTCAGCGGTTTTAATCGGCGTGGGCGTGGCAATTTCCGGTCATAATATAAAAATCGATAGTGTATATATGTTTTGGTTTACTGTACTTGTCGTGTCAACATATGTTTTAGGCATGGCGGCCGACAGAATTTTATCGAGAGCGGGGTTCGAATAATATGGAACCTGAAACAACTAAAAAAACTATTTTGTTGGTTGAGGACGACATGGATTTGAGAACTGTATATTCAACAGTATTAATAAGCGCGGGGTATGAGGTCATAATTGCTACTGACGGTACAGAAGGTATAGAGCAGATAAAAAATTCGAATTGGGATTTATTACTTTTGGACATCGTACTTCCGCGCGCAGATGGAATTGCGATACTAAAGAAAATTTCCGAAGAAAAACTTAAAAAAGGAAAGATAGTTGTATTGACCAACCTTAATAATGACAGTATTATCCACGCAGCTTTCGATTATGGTACCGACGGGTATCTGATAAAGTCTGAGATCACCCCCGGGAATTTGCTGGATGAAGTTAAGGGGTTTTTGAGTTAGACCCTATTTTTAAACGATGCGCCTTCCCATTATGTAATATGCTTTGGTATCCGCCTCACCCATTGAAAACGTTTTTCTTGGTGTAACACCTTCTTTTGCAACTGTTTTAAATAGGTCCTCTTTATTCATCGGAGGGAGGAAGAATCCAATATCCCCGGGTTTTGAAGAGTCTCTTAACAACGATTCCGTGCCGTGGAGGTAGTCTATCTTCACTTGCCCGTGGTTTTTTAGATAATTATCCAAAAACATTTGAAGGGTACCCACGGTTATTGAATGGGGAGAGGGTTTTACTGATATCGCAGAAAAGCGCTGAACTGACCCATCCGAGTAACAGAGGAAAAAAGTTTGGGTTCCTTGATCAGGCGAATCCGGAAATTTTCCGTCAATCATCCGGGTTTCTTTTAACTCACATGTTGCGCCAAGTGTTTCATAGTATTTTTTCATATCTTCTATAAAAGCGTTAAAATCACCCGTATTAAAAAGAACTCTGTGAATAGGTTCAAATTCAAGAGCTTCGTCGTGCATGTTAATTATTTCAGCCATCGCGTATCTTGCGGGGTGCTCTTCCCAGGATTTGTTTTCGGATATTAACTGGCTTTTTGTTTCCTCCCACACGGCTTTGGCGGACGCGAGCGAGTGGTTACCGTCTCCGACAGCAATTGCTATAGCGGGTGCAGTTTCGGTTAAATCGTGTTTCCTTGTGAAAGCTGCATCGTCTGAAAGTTTGTTTATTACGTCAAAAATATTATTTTCTTGCTCTTCTAAAGTGACCGCATAACCTTCCGCGTGTCCCCCTCCCATCATTAGATCAAAATCATATAACTTTTGGTGGGAAGAAAGATCTTTTCCTAAAGGTTCAATAAGAAACCTTTCCGGGTCGTCAATTAACATTAGTATGTGAGGGAATTCAAGTGGGGCGCCCTTTCTAATTTTCATTCTTATGGGAAGGCGCTCCTCAACTATTCCCTCCGTAGGTCGGATAGGAAGTTTTTCACCCTTTTTGTAAGAATATGCTTCGAGATCCAGTGCGACTACAAGTCCCTGTCTTATTTTTCTGTTTGATAGTGTTCTTCTTGTATAAATAAATCGGTCTTCTTTAAGAAGATCTACTAAAATGCCGCTATTAACGTACTCTTCCATCGTTTGCTGTATCTTGTTAATTCTGTTATCTATGTTTTCTTTATCGGTTAAATAAAATTCAGGAAAAATTATATTTAAGGTTGACGGAGAGCCCTCAACATATTTTTCTACTTTTTGCCAGTAATTTTCGTTCGGGGATGTAAATTGATCGCACGCTATTACTGCCCATTTATTTAAGTCAATTTTCCCGTTTGGGAATAAGATGCGGGGTTTCGAGATTATATTTTTCTTTTGCATTTTAAAGTCCTTTAACTTAATAATTACTTAAGGAAATACAATGCAATCTTACTATAAATATTTAAAAAAATATGAGTATAAAGAATTAAAGCGCAGTTTGAGCACTCTGAAAATTTAAACTTGCCAATACCGAAATTATGTGATAACCTATAGGAAATAAATCCGACTAGTAAAAGGAGAGTGCGAAATGTTAACTTACCTTTTAGGTTGCCCCCTGATTGTCGTACTGGTAATCGCTGTTTTAGTGAAAATAAATAAATCAGAGTTTCACGAACAAAACGGCCAAAGCCACATTACTATTGAAGAACAACAAGCTTTGAAAAGGCAACGGAAGGCAGCAAATAGAGCAAGGCAACAGCAGCAGCTTATTGCGCGAGCGCAAGCTATGAGAGCTGCTGGTCTGGACCCTGAAAATACTGACGATGTCCAGAAGTGGAAAAACGCTCGGAAGCAAGAACGCCAAGAACGTAGGCGATTACTCCGAGAGGAGAGGCGAGAGGAGAGTACGCAACTTCTTAGGACCGAGAAGACATTTCCTGGTGGGAAGCTTTGGCCTTTTTCGGATGACGATGACTATGTCAACGACCCGCTCCCGGACCCTCCGTGGGAGTATTATCCGAGAAAAGAAAAAGAAGAGGAAAAAGGAAGTTTTCTCGCCATGCTTCTTTGGGACTAGGTTCTTTGGGACTAGCCGCAACATATTTGCTTTAAGCTAGTCGTTACTAGGCCGGATTGGTTAACAACAACAATCCGGCTTTTTTTTATTTCTGGGAAGGAATCTAACTTTTCGGAAACCACGGAATAAACATACTAGTCTTACTGGCGTACTCCCCATATTCTGGCTGCGTTGCCATTTTCTCTTCCAGTAACGGTATTCCCGATACTTTTAGTATCAAAAAGGTAATTAACGACGGCCCTACTATAGTAAACCAGTTATTTGTTATGCAGACTGATATTATCCAAATTCCCCACCACTGCGTTACTTCGCCGAAGTAATTGGGATGTCTGCTGTATTTCCAAAGTCCTGTGTTTAAAACCTTTCCCCCATTATCAGGATTTTTAATAAATTTGCTTAGCTGGTCATCACCTACCGACTCAAATATAAAACCTATAGTCCATATAGCTGCCCCTACAAAAGCGAACGTAGGCACGTTCTGCGCACCGGACTTGTTAAGAATCGTTACCGGTATAGATATCAGAAACAATAAAATCCCTTGAAGAACGAAGACCTGCAAAAAAGATTTAATATAAAATAGTCTACCCCACTGTTTTCGCCATTCAGCGTAGCGGTAGTCTTCGGGTTTTTTTCTATTTCTATTGAATATGTGGTAAGACAGCCTTAACCCCCATATTGTTACCAGACTGTTTACCAGGATATGTGACCAGTGGGTATTTTTTGATAAAAAGTAGGATGTCCATGCAAGAAGTACAAAACCTATTCCCCAAGCAACATCAGCGATATCGTTTCTTTTTACTATCAGGGAAACGGCAAACCACGCAGTCATGTACCCCATGACTATGAGAAATAGTACTAAATAGTAGTTCATACATTTAACTTACTGGCAATAACAAAAACCACACCCGACACTGAAGCAGTAAGCAGTGTTCCCCAGATCAAATCGACCACCGTTACTATTGTAGGCCAGTTGTTAATGGTTGCCTGGTTAGTTAAATCGTAAGTTGCGTAACAAACAAGACCGAATAGGGCACCTTTGAGTAAAGTATTCAATAAAGAGTGGCTTTCTAGACCGGGCTGCACAACGAAAATCACCAGACCCGCAATAAACAGCAGATAAAAAATTAAAGCTGCCACCAGGTTCGGTTTATCGGTCATTAAAAATCCTATGTGCGTTTTATAAAACTTGGGAGCGACGAATAACAGCCAAACTGAATCTATAATTAAAAGAACGGGCAAAGAAATAAAATATAATTTTAGGAAATTAATCATAAGTTATTATAGTATTAAATTATGAAAACCGTCATAGTGAGCGATTTGATGCAGAAAAATTATAGATATGAACTTATCGAGCCTGTGGGTAAGAACTATGATGTTGAATTTAAGCCCGAACTTACACCAAAAGAAATGCTCGAACTAGGAGTATTCGGCGGTAAATACATGACCGACTGTAAAAGGGAATTTCCGGAAGATTGGTTTAAAAAGGCTAAGTTATGCCACGAAAAACACGCTCCCTCTCTAAACTTTTTTGGAGTGAACGCCAGTCAACCTTTATCAGTCTGGAGAAAAAAAGGATGGATTTTTGAGGACGACCCGCGGGGTTGGTTTCAATGGTATTGCAGATACTACATGGGTAGAAGGATTCCATTTGAAGATGAAAGACAGATTAAACGCTGGAAGGCTATGAAGAGACATATATCTCAGATAAGAATCAACTGTCTCCCCGGTGATTTATCGTGCCGCAGAGTTCAAAGACAGGCGTTATTGCATTGGGCGTATGATAGTAGAAAATACTAGTGTTATTCCAGTAGAATTTTAGATTAACACCGTATTATTTATCCACGCAACATTGTGCGTTGGTGCCTGTGACTGTTCCCACATCGGTCTGCCCTTTATAACACGCAGTTCCATCATTGTTTACAGGTGAAAGAAAACCTTTTTGTGCGTCGCATTCGTCCACACTCACAATTTTTGATATGTTAGCCGGCTGTCCCTACGGTAACACAGTAGTACATGTCATTTTTTTACCCGACGCGGTGGTATAGGTTGTTGAAGATGTAGATACGGTTGCAGATGCACTTACATCGTAGTTTTCTTTATCGGCATCAGTTAAGTATTCAACAATAGTGTCAGAGTTACTCGAGCAGACGGTGCGCATCTCTGTTACAAGCGGGGATTTCATACTATCGTTCATTGTCTCTAACATAAGAGTAATTTCCTCATCACTCATCCCTTCGGCGTAAGCGTCTTTCCGTCCTTGTTCAGAGATTGTGAACACAGTTAATGGGGAATAAAAGGTTAAAGTGCAATTATTCACACCTGTCGATGGTGCTAGTTCATAAGTAGTAGTGCCCGACATAACTACACCAGGAACAATAGGGTTTGGAATATCGGAATAAGTTATGGTAGCAATAATTGGCTCACACGTTTCGGCTGCTTCGGTTAAACATGCAAGATTATCGCAAGAGGTGCTAGTAGAGTCATCATCCATAAATTTTCCAAAGGAGGACTCTGTATTAACGTTTGTTGTATTGGTCTGCGAAACAGTATTTGTTTCGGTCTCTGTAATTTTTTGGTTGCCTGCGCTAAACAATTTAAATGGGTTGTTAAAGTTGTATACACCGAATACTACTACAAGGGTGGTTACAATTAGAACCAGAAATACAGCAAGGATGATTAGCAATTTTTTGCTGTGACGCCTACCATTATTTTCTATCGGGGGGATATTTTGAGTAATTTTTTCCGGTTCTGGATTAGTCGCTTCTTGACTTGGCGTTATTTCGTTACCATCCATACCTTTAATCATACTTGAGAGAAAATACAATGCAATAGTGCTGCCAATTGTATTATTTAAAAATCGCGATTATTTTCAAAACGTCTGTAGTTAAGGATAAAAATGATTCCAGAGCATAAACTACTTTACAGCCACCGATATTTTTGCGAACGACACATTCCCGGCTTTATCGTAGGCTTTGGCCGTTAAAACGGGATACGTATTTTTCTTTTCTGAAACCCTCCAAGAGTAAGTGTACGGTGCTTGGGTATCCTGCATCTCTAAAGAGTTGTTAATGTAAAACTCTACTCTATCCATACCGCTTCCTCCTGTGTCATCTGAGGCTACTACAGAAAATGGAATGGTTTTATTTCGGCGTACCTCCGAGCCGTCGGTGGGCTCGGTGATAATTACTGTCGGAGGGGTATTATCTAATTCAGCCGGATTAGGCTCTGTAGTCGGGTTTATGCTGAACGTTGCATCAGCTGTGCTGGTAGTAAAAAGTTCTGAATTTGTATTTACAACCCTTACATAGAAATCCAGGAAATTTACATTAGCGGTCAAATCAGAATCTGTTGAGTTTGGTTCCCAGTATATTGTTGCAAGATTAAAAGTACCTGATGGGGGATTTAAGGTTTGGGAGGGGTCGAGCGCGAGGGCGATTGTTATTTTCCCGCTCGCGTTTGCTTCTGAAGCAGTTGAAAGTTTTATTACGCGGGAAAGTGGCGATTGTGATATAGATATATCTTTAGAAAGTTTTAACTTTGACTTATCAAAAACCAAATCCGCGTGAATGAAAGCTGTACGCTCGGCACCTAAGGAAACCACAAGAGTAGTAGCTGCTTCCGGGGGCACGACGTTAGATTTTGGAGATAGTGCCAGAAGAGCCGGGCTGGATGTTGTCGTAGCCAGCACATCGTGTGTTGTTGATTTAGGAATTATAAATACATATACTACCCCAGCTAACAACACTGCTACGCAAAGTAAAATTATCCAAATAAATTTTTTCTTATTTTCCATAGTTATTTAGCCAAACTACATAATCCGCGCCATCAATAAAATTGTCCGCATTAAAGTCTCCGTTGGAAACCCCGCTTACGCTTAGGTTGTAGTGGTCATACCAAATTACAAAGTCCGCATCGTTCACAAGATTATCTCCGTTGGCATCACCCGGCTTAGGTAATGGATCCGGCGCGGGGGTCGGCACGGTGCTTTGAAACTCGTAAGCACCAATATCCGGCGAAGTTCCCGAGTAAGGCAAACTCGTGTCAATCACGGCTCCTTTATCGATTGCCGGGCTGGAGCTTTTTAAAGTGTAGTCAAGGTTAAGCTGGGGGTCAGTATTAATAATCGATGTGCTTCCAGGCGTGTATCCAATATAGCTTGCTGTGCCCACTGGTTTATAAAAAAGATTATTACCTTCGCTTGATAAGATAGTTCCACTTACTCTGACATAATACACTCTCGGGTTGAATGCAATATTATTTTTAAAAACGGTAAAAGTTTGTGTGGGTGTGGATCCGTTGTATACCATATCGAAATTGTATGCGTTGTTGCATCCAACGGCGGTGTTGTTATAAACCCTAGCATCACGCACATTATTTTCCGCATCGTGCGTAAATGCCTGAAAACAACTATCAGGTTTCTCAACACCTGTGGTGTATTTACCTGAATCAACTACAAGATTGTATCGGAATATTCCATCCGCATTAATCTTTATACCATTAGTGCAATCCCGAACAATATTGTGTTCAAATACAATATTAGTAGGACGTGGGGCGTTTAAGGCGGTAAAGTCACTTAGTGCCAAACAGGCTTTACCGTGCGCGTCGTGCACAAGATTACCCCTTACCAGGATATCGTGGCTGGCTGCAACACCCCTCTGTTGCAAAACATGAACACCGTGCCCATCCCCGTAATAACTCGGGTTAAGTTTACGCATTTCATAAATCTCATTGCCCAGAATTTGAATATTATAATTTGCTCCACGGAGATCAATGCCGTCGGCATTTGGAGCTTCTATAGCCAGATTTTGAAGTACTATGTTGTTGCCGCCCACACCAACCGTAACCCCATCAGCAGCGCCGTCGGCACCCAAAACAGACCCTTGGGCAGCTGCACGCATTTTCAACCCGATAATTTTCCAGTAAGAGTGATTTCCGAGATTAATATTTGAAACATTACCTAAAGTACTACCGTCAATCCAAACAACGTCTCCCGGCTTGGCTTGTAGTGTAATCCAACCGGTTGACGTTCCGTTGACGCCAATAGACAACGACTCGTTATAGATTCCGGCTTGCACCTCTATCGTTTTGCCGGCAGATGCGGCATTAATTGCTGATTGGATAGTGGAATAAGTACAACCTGTTTTGCATACTGAAAGAACACTTGTAGTTGATGGAGTAGTAGGGGTAACCACGCCCTCTGTATATTCGTACGCCCCGATATCATAAGCCGTGCCTTGCGGTCGTGCTACCTTATTGTAGTCATAAGAAACTTCCGAAACAGTAACCCCCCTGTTTATCAGAGGGGATGTACTTTTTAGTTGGAGGTTCAAATTCGTTACATCGACAAATTCCGGGTTTTTTAGCCATATTTCTGAAATATTGTCACCCGGGTACGCACCGCCTTTAGGGATAACTCCGGTTGAATTAAATACTGAATTATTTGAGATAGTCACATTTGTATTGTTATTCTTATCCTGGTAAATATATGGATATACCGAGGTCCCAAAGTTGTATATTGCATTATTCCTTATTGACACAGTATCGGCGCAACGCATAAGTATGGCAAAGTTGGCTACGGTATTTCCTGTGTGAACGAAGGTGTTGTTGGCAATAGTGAAATTTCTTAGCGGATATGAGGTTGAGCACGACTCGTTGCCCAGCTGGATTGGTGTCCAGAGCGCTGACATGCTTTTTGACACAAAAATGTTGTTGATAATCTTTATATCGCCTACGGTTAAAGTTCCACTTGCCGGAGTTTCTATCATCATAAACTTAACCATCGGATTAGAGTAAGTCGTGGTGTTTTCCAATTCACAGTAGTTACCGTCGAATGTTATGTTGTTTGCATTTGTCCAGGTTTGAAAACAATCTGAGTGGGGATCGTCACTTTCAGGACTCTCATCCAGAAAAATATCCCGTATAACATTATTCCTAACTACGGTGCCGCTCCCAAAAAAACGCATTCCATCAGGATCGGACGCCCCGGTCGGTGCAGATCTGTCAGGTTGTCTTGTAACAGAATGAGTGATTGTATTACCTTGAATAAGGTGATTTTGACCGTCGAAAGAAATACCCGCAGTTATTGAACTATACGTGATGTAGTTATTCAGTATAAGGTTGCTGCTGGTTCCTGGCTTGACAATAATCCCCTCTTTCCACGAGTTGTGAACAAAATTTTCGGAAACTTCATTGGTATTCCCGTTTACTGTAATACCTGCAATCGAACCCGGTTTTACGGGTGCGCCCGCTACCTCCATTTTTTTAAAGACGATCTGACTTCCATTGATGGATACATAACCTAAAACGCATGCATTTTCAGAACTGAGACAGGAAGTATTTGTGGGGGTTGATTGGGCAATCCTGGGGGTAGTTGTTCCCTGGATAATAATCGGTGAGCCGGTTGTACCGGACCTGGTCAATGTAACATTCTCATTATATATACCGGGACCAACATTGGCTGTGTCTCCCGGCGCCAGAGTATTGGCAGCTTTCTGAATTGTTCTCCAAGGCTGGGTTATAGTACCCGGGTTTGAATCAGATCCTTTAGTGGATACATAGTAAGTAGCTGCATTTGCTCTTGTTGAGAAAAGTAAAAAGAAACTAAAAATGGTTACGAAAAACCCGTATTTTTTAAACATATGTTTTTGGATTTTCCAATACCATTAAAGTATGTACGAGCATTTAAAGCATGTCAACATTGCGGAGAGTTCAAGAACGGGATATTACAAAAAACGTCTTTTCAGTGGGTTCTCCTTCCGGCGGTAAGCCCTTTTCCGGGTATCTCATCGCATTTCTGGTATAATTTCAATGTCGAACCACGATGTTTAACTTAAATTATTAAAAAAAATGCAACAAAAAGATATTAATGGAAATACTAAAGATAAAGCCGAGGACATCAAAGACTGGCGTGACGAACACGGACGCCCAAGTCTCTCATTTCTGCAATCGCTGGCAGATGACGGAAGCCCACGTGCACTGGAAAAATTAAAAGCTATAGCTCAGGATTTGGATGTGAATTACAGTCCCAACACTACCCCCGAAGAGTTAATCGATAAGATTCTTGCCGATGTTCGATCCGATCCCACTATTACAACCTAACAGATACTAATAGATAGTCTTTTTATTGAGTTTATTGAATCAAGCCACAACAACCACACTTCAGTTCGAATTTAACAACTCAATATCTTTTACCTCCCATCAGTCTTCCTCTGCCCAAACACCACCGGGAATAGAGTTGCACGCCTGACTTGCATATAATATGTTCTCTTCGGAGAACGGATCTCCTCCCCGATCGTAATGCCACGTAATCATGTCCGTTTCTGAACCCGGCATGATACGGCAGCCACCCATATTAGGTGCAGGACAGCCCCCTGTAGAAACAATTCCCTCGGAACAAGCTAGTTCGATTGTCTGATTGTTCCAGTAGGAACCATAATATTCCACACAGGTGCTTCCCATCTCGATTAGGTCGCACGAGCCTCTAATCTGTTTGGGTGAGCCTTCTTCGCCACTAGGAAGAAGATCCTCGACTTCCGAGACGACTCCCTCCTCAAGCTCCTCACTTACACCTTTTGGCAAAAAACCTTTGGCAATAAACGCAGCCAAGATAATAACAAAAAGAGCGTAACTAATGTACGCTACTTTGCCTTTTGGCATCTTTTCACCTCCTACAAACAGCCTTTAAATTTAGGATCAAAGCGCTGTAAAGGTCTCTATTATTTGATCCACCTCCGGCTCAAGATTGGTGTTGATTAAAGTGATATACATGGAACCAATCTTTTTTACCGTAAGATTAGGTTGGTTTCTGTACTTATCTTCGTACGCTGATTGTGTGCTCCAAGACTCTATTACAAGGTCATAAGACTGACCACCGCCGTAAAAAAGAACTACTCCGTTAGGGTATCCATACAGGTTATTTGAATCGCTAAGGGCGTTGTATGAAGCCGGGTAAGAAATTTCAAATCCGTATTGTGTGTTTGTGTAGGTTTTCCAACCTGCTGGTATATTTGAGGCCGGTGCGGGGGTTGGGGTCGGAGTTTCGGGTACGTTGGGCTCGGGTATCACTGCCTGTTCTTGCTGCTGTAGCTGGGGAGATGCCGGAGGTGGGGATATAGCTGAACCCGATCTTCCTTTTTGGGTTCCATAGTAATACGCAAACGCCAGACTAACGGTGAGAAGCAGTATGGTAAGTATTATAACGACCGCCTTATCCCTCATTTATAAAAGTATTGTACCATTTTTAGGTGGTGCGGGGGTGAGTGTTAGGTCTAAAACGCTACTCTTACCCAGGTTGTAAAGGTAACTAATTTAAAAGTTGTGGAGTCTAATATCTTTGCTTGAGTCTTTCCTGAAGCGCGAAATAGGCAGGTTTAGGTCTCAAATCCGTATCAAAAAGTAAGCTTGAACCGTACCTAAGAGGGTATCTGTCAGATGCAGTAGTAGAACCAAGAAGATCGGTGATTCCCCACGTAGAGTAACCGGTACAGTTAGGTTCGCGTAGGCAGGCGTCTAAAGCTAACACATACTGGTTGCTTTGTTCTTCAGGATCATCTCCCACGACATCTATTTCTGATATTCGGACCTTGAGTCCCAGTTCCGCAAGTTTTTGCATGTGTTTTCGCAATACGGCCGAGTCACTGTAATCTCCGTCTGCATATATATGCGATTCAAACCCGACACCGTCGATGGGTACTCCCCTGGCTTTAAGTCTTTCAACTAAGCCTATGATAGCGTCCCATCTGTTGCCGTCGCGTTCAAGACCGTAATCATTAAGGTAAAGTATTGCTTCCGGGTCAGCTTCATGGGCAGCTTTAAAAGCAATATCTATATATTCTTCTCCCATAGCCTCGTACCATATGGTGTTTTCAAGACCCTGTCTCGCGCCGTGGAATACGGATAATCTATTTGCAAGGGGCTCGTTCACAACATCCCACTCTACTACCCTTCCTTTGTAATGGTTAACGATAGTTGTAATGTGGTCTACCATTATTTTTTGCAACTCTTCTTTTGGGGAATCTGTTATCCATTGAGGATTGCTTTTTGCATACACTAAAGTGTGCCCATGAACTGACATATCATTTTGTTTTGCGATGTCGACAAGTAAGTCCGTTTCAACAAAAGAGTAAACGTCTTTTTGCGGATGTATGAAGTGAGGTTTCATACCATTTTCGGGCGTGATCATATTAAACTCTCCTAAAGCTATTTTTCTGTAATTTTCGTCGGTAACAAGAGCTCCAAAAGCGATTGCCGCTCCGATATTTAATTTTCGGGGGTGCGCGGCAGCAAGATTTCGGAGTGTATTCGGGTCATCGCGTTTTACAATAAAGGACGGAGGGGTAACAATCTCAACTTTACCTTTTACGGCTTTATTTACTGTTAATGAGCTTAGTAACCACGCATCTCCTACTGCCGCATCAGCCCCGAACCACACTTCGTTACTATTAAAAATACCGTGAGCGGGTATGGTACCGAGCATTTTCTTACCCTCACTGATAATGATCGTGTCTTTTCTGTGCTCGATAGAAAGATTCACGGGGTTTTTCAGGGTAAAGGGAAAAGTCCTCATATCAATGGAATTTGAAGAAGTACCATCCCACAAGCGCGCGATAATTGAGTCTTTACCCACCTCTATTGCGATACTACCGTTCTCAAAACGCCACTGGTCGTAAATAATAGGAGGTTTTCCGTAAAGCCTGAACGACGCTATATGATTTATTTTTTCCATGCGTACGTTTACTTTAAAGTCACCCGAGATTTCAAGATGCGGTCCCGCGAGATTCACAGGAGAATTTATCTGTCCGATAGTGCCGTCTTGGTGGATAATAATTCTATTAAGAGCTGTTATAAGAACACCTTCCGGCGTAACGGTCGAACCGGCAAAATGCTTCCAATTCTGATCTGTAAGGATATCGACGGGTTTAGCTTTCAGGTCGATGTGTGTTTTTTCAAGTTGAACCGGTTTGCTGAGGAGAGTTCTAAATGTAAAAAAGGTAACGACAGTTAGGATTATTACTGCGGCTGTGATTCCAAACAGTGCAATATGTGTGCGGTTCAAAGTTATATTTTTACTCAGTGCTAAGATTTTCTTTTTTAGGTCTTTTATTTTCGTACTGATTGTATTATACAACCTATGTCTGTTTATTTCTTCAGCTTGTAGCTCACAAGTTACTACCCGACAACTTCCCCCTCCATAACCTCACTCTCCTCGTGTTGTTTAAGAATTTCCAAATTCCTAATATTGGATTTGAATGTAACATCCGCAATGTCCCCTAAAATAGGAACCAGCCCCACTCCAAAATCCAAAATCACGTTTCCGATCATTTTCGCGAGTTTATCCTGAGGCAACCGCATTTTTATTCCTACCCACACTATATACAAAGAAAGAACCAACGAAACCAAATCTCCCCCACCCGGTATCAAGCCCAATACGGGGTCCAGCCCAAACTTAATGCCCAAAAATTTAAACTTATTATCAAGTAATTTGGATAGGACGGTTGCAGTTTTAAGGTAGTTTTTCATGTGACACAACTATATTACGCTAAAGTGTTATTATTCACCTATGGCTGACTGGAAAAAGATACTAAGCAGAGGCAACGTTGAGGATAGACGCTCCTTAGCGCCGGCTGCCGGAGGTATAGGATTAACCGGGCTGGTTATTTATCTACTTGTAAGTTACCTTACAGACGGCCAAGTAAATATTCCTTTAGATCAGTTGCAGACTATTACGACAGAAAATCAACAAACCGTAGATACAGGTGAATTCGAGGGCGAGGACAGTTACGAAGTTTTTGCTTCCACAGTTTTAGGTTCTAACAATGATATGTGGACGCAGGTGTTTGATAAAGAAAATAGAACGTACGTTGAGCCAAAATTAGTTTTATTCCGTAGCGCCACAGAATCGGGTTGCGGCGTAGCCGATTCCAGCGTTGGTCCTCACTATTGTGCCGCGGACCAAACAATTTATCTGGATGAAACATTTTTTGATGAATTGACCCGCCTAAATGGTGCTGAAGTAGGAGATGTTGCACAGGCCTATGTTATCTCTCATGAGGTAGGACACCACGCGCAAAATCTATTGGGTATTTTAGGTGCAGCGGATGAAGAAATACAGCAAAATCAGGGTAGCGCCAACGACTTGAGCATTGGATTGGAGCTTCAGGCCGATTGTTTTGCAGGACTGTGGGCTAACTCTCTTAAAGACCAAAATGTTTTATTGCCGGGTGAAATTTCAGAAGCAATGGATGCTGCTGCGGCAGTCGGTGATGACCGCATTCAGGAAACAGTAACCGGACGTATTAGTCCTGAAAGCTGGACTCACGGTTCTTCAGAGCAACGTGTGTCTTGGTTTACTAGTGGGTATGAGTCGGGTGAATTAGCTTCGTGTGATAGTTTTAATTAATCAATGAGAGTAACTATATTTTTGCTGTTTACTAGAGTTTCAACTACTTTTGCAAGTGCATCCGCAACTTGTTCTGTATATTTTTCGAGTATCTGATTAGTGACGTAAAATGTATTAAAATCGTCTCCGTCCGAATAATGAGATCTTTTAAAGTCACTAAGTATCCTATCGGGGTTTGTAAAATGTGTTAGATCATCTACTTCAATATAAATTTGTGCGTGGCTGACAGTGTGGGAGAAAGTCGAAGCTTTTTCTAGTCCCCTTTAACAAAGATGGGCGTAGCATTCAGCCTAATCTTTAGATTCAGAAATAAACCTCAAGTGTGTTTTCAACAATATATTGTTAATCTCCTCCCACTCAGCACAGTCAGCAATCTCTACGTGGCTTTTTAGATCCGTCATTTCCTCTTGTGATAAGTCCAAAGATACCCAC
>MEVX01000011.1 GCA_001773135.1 candidate division WWE3 bacterium RIFOXYB1_FULL_43_24
AGAAATAATTTTCCTTTAACCTGAACGCCTTTTTGGGAGAAACAAAAAACCGCTTGGTAGCGGTTAGATTAATTAGTTTCATCCGGTCTATTAATTTTAAGACATTTACAAAAGGGCATTTACTCTCTTAAGTATTTACTTTTGTAAAATGCGAGTCAATGATTTTCGGATTTTAAAAAATTTTTCCGCACAAACAAAAAATAACGGGCAGTGAATTCACCGCCCGTTAATTTTATTTTCAGCTTAGGTTAGTTGCTGAGCGTGTTTTGAGAAGGCATTCCTTTGAAACCCTGACCTCCTCCAAAGCCACCCCGTCCTCCGTGGCCTCCGTAACCTCCGAAGATGTCATATCCTAGTATTTCATCTAAATCAACTCCCAGTGAGTCTTCCCACGCTTGTAATTCTGCTCTGCGTTGTTCCCTGGCGTCTCTCATCTCATCCATTTTCGCCTGGCGTTCTTCTGCACTTAGATTAAACCAACCTTCTGTTTCTGCCGCCCTATTTTGTACAGGCTCCATTTCGGCAATTTTAGTCAAAATCTGAGTTTTTTGGTCCTCGGTTAATTTACCGTCCTGCACTGCCTGGGTAAGTTTTGTTTCAATCTCCGCATGACGGGTTGCCTGCATTTCCTGCATGCGGGTGCCTCGCTCGGCCTGAACTTCTTCCATGACTTTGTCCACTTCGGTTGTGTTTAGACCAAATTTGTCTACAAGTTTCTGAACAATTGGGGGATACTTACCCCGATATTGAGCAAGCACCTTGCTGTTGGTGAAGAAGACGGCACCTCCTAAGGCTATTGCCGCAGCGATGCCACCTAAAATTAATGTATCTCTTTTTTTCATTTTTATTTCTCCGAAACTAATTACTAAATGATAATTTAACAATAGTTGCTGAGGGTTTGCTGAGATTCGCGGGGGAGTTTGTTACAGGTTTCTTTGCATCTCGACCATATCTATAAACTCTTTAACTAAAGGAATAGTAGTATCTTCGTTTCTCGTAAATCCGTTGGTCTCGTAAAAAGGAACGGCATTCAGGGTTGCAAGCAGGGTAATTTTTTCCGTTCCGCTATTTCTAAATTCTCCGATTAAAAAGTTTAACAAAGTTTTTCCGTAGCCTTGGTTTTGAAAGTCAGGGTCGATGTGTATCTGGTATAAGACACCTTTACCTGTGTCGATTTGGGCAAATCCGATTGTTTGCCCGGTAAGTTTTAAAACGTACCATTGGGTTGTAGTAATTTGGTCGGAAACTCCCTTTTCATTAATTGTTTCAACCCATTCTTTAATAACTTCTTCGGGGTAATGTTTGGAATTGGTAGTAACGATGCATTTTCTATGTATTTTTACTATGTCCGGTATGTCCGATTGTTGTGCTTTTTGTATCTCGTGTTTATTTTTCATAAAGATATGGTGGCTAGTGTAAAAAAATCTACTCTAGCCACCCGTTTAGTGCCTAACCGCTAACCTTCATTTGGACCCGTGTTTCTTGGTACATCCGCCACCCTGAGCGCAGCAACCGGGGTGCGATCTCCCTACGATACGTTTCTGACGCTTGGTCCAACGAACCGCTACTTTCTTCATTTTACTCACCTCCTCTCTTTGTCAGTATGTCTTTCTCAGAATCTGTCGATACTCGGATCTTCCATGATGACTTTTGCGATTCTGTCATCGGTGGCAAGTAGTAATAGAAGTGGTGGCACCAGACTATGCTCTACTGTGCAGGTGTAAGACGATTTTCTGAGGGGGAATCCGCCTCTCCAGATGTTTGCCATAGGACACCCGCCGTGACAAATCAAACGTATGTTGCAAGATTTGCAGCCTTTTTGATTTGTGTAATGCAAGGTACTCAAAAATTTCTGAGTCTCTTCGTTAAATTTTACACCGTCATACCCGACCTTCCCAACCATTATTTTGGAAGAATAGGGGTCGGTGCAAGACGATACTTCTACACATGAGGTTATAAACCCATGAGGAGTGAGTATCTTGTTACCAGTCGGCATTCCGCAGTAGTAATCGGTGGACGGTTCAGAGAAATATCCTGTGTCGATTGCTATGTCGTAGCCCTTTTCTGCAACGTACTTTATGGTGTCGAGGAGCTGTTCCGCGTATTGCTTAGGGTCAGGTTCCATTTCTTGCGTAGCTCTCGATACGTCAGTTGCAAGAGCAGGCTCAAACTTCACGGTTTTTACTCCGAGACCGACCAGCAAATCTACAGTATCTTTCATCGTCCCGACACCATCTGCAGTAATAATGCACTGCACTATGGGGTCGAGTCCTATCTTTACAGCTTCCTTTAGATTTTCTATTACAAGTTCCGATGAGTCCGATCCGTCGGGGAAAGGCCTTTGATACTTATGTCTTACTCCGTCGAAGGACAGACGCACCCTTACATTGTTTTCGGCAAGCCAAAGAAGGGTGTCTTTGCTGAAAGTGCCGTTTGTGACCACCCCGATGTCGACTTCTGAATACATTTCGTGTGCCGTACGGACTATCTCGCGAACCCTGTCCATATACATAAGGGGTTCGCCTCCTCCTACAAGGCTAAGCTTTAGTTTTGAGCCCTTTTCGCGTTGACTTGATATCGCGGTTAAAGCTGTGTCTAAAGGCATAACGTCTTTAAATTCGCCACCCCTCGCGTAACAATATTTGCATGCAAGGGTACAGTCGAATGTAGGAATAATAGACAGTTCCGCGTATTCTGCTACGAATTCGTATTCAGTTTCCGGCTGTGATGCAGTTTCAGTTGCTTCACTTATTAATTCTTGAAGCTCACTTTGGGCGGCATTTAAGCCGAAAAGTATACCTCTTGGGTAAACAACCGCAAAATTGCGTTCCCCAGGTAGCGTAATAACAGAAACGTTACTATCCATAAGCTCTCTCCTTATTTTCTACAGGTTATATTTAACAGAATATATTGTTAATACAAGCAAATGTCAAGTTTACGGAAGATTATGAGTTTTAATAATCGCAGTGATAAAGGGATATAATAAAGGTATGGAACCCTCGACACCCCAAAAAACAACATCAGAATCAGCCTCCAAAGTAACAGTCTTCCTTCTCATCTTTTTCTTCCCACTCGGAATAGTCGTTATGTGGTTTTGGCCCAAGTGGAAACTATGGATAAAGCTCGGACTTACTTTGGTACCTTTATTGATAGTTGCTGCGTTGCTTTTTGCAGTAGCTGCTCTGGATCCTACAATTGAAGAAAAACTAAGGCCTCTCCGAAACTGCATTGCCGAGTGCAGTTCAACGGATAAAAGTAACATATGTGTCCGCACTTGCGAGGAAAAGTTTATCGAAGAGAATACCCGGGGTTTTTAATTTACAGCTTTTTTTACAGAGACTTATCGGGTTCTGCCAAACCCAGCGTTTCTTTCACAATATCGACAATCTGTTTTGGAGTGGACTCGCTTTTGATTAGATATTTTACTGCCCCCATATATAAACATGATTGGGCATCACGTACGTCCGCGAGGCTGGTAAGGACGACCACGGGAATGTATGAGGTTGTAGCATCTGCCTTTAAGCGCAGAAGAACCTGAAACCCGTCGAGTACCGGCATCATTATGTCCAAAAGGATAAGAGAAGGCTTCTCTTCCTTTACTTTTCGCAGCCCCTCTTCTCCATCTTCGGATGTAACGACTTCAAATTTTTCGATAGCAAACGCAGTTTTATAAAGATTTAATACCTCAAGATCGTCTTCGATAATTAGTATTTTGGTCATATATTTATTATTACATAGGAATATTTACTATGTATATATGGCGCTGGATGTAAAAAAGAAACCACCTTTTTTGTAGATAAAAGGTGGTTTAGGTACTACGTTCACTAAAGTTGTTCATTATCAGTGGTGCCCTCTTTTTCTTTTGATCCCAAAAACTCACTAACAACGATTGTTTTGGCGGAAAGTTCGTTCAACTTTTGCGAATACGCAGAAAAAATCATGTTGAAATCACAATCCGTTACTTCTAAACACTCCTCGCTCCTATCCCCGCACTCTTTTTCGTATACAACTCGCCATTGTAACGTAGTCATGCGCACTCCCTTCTCTATTATATTAATTGTAGGCTTGTTGGTGGCAGTTGTCGCGGGTTATGTGTGCTACACCCATAGTTAAAAGTGATAATATAAGATTATGAAAAGCAAAGTAGTAATATTTATAGTTCTTGTTCTTATTGTTATGTCAGGTATTTATTTTTATTGGATGTCTAATAACCCGGTAAAAGATGTCGAAACCCAGTTACCTGTAGTTAACGAGCCAACAATAATAGACGACACAAATAAAACCGGCATGAGTAATCCGGCCTCCGATAACTGTATCGCCAAGGGCGGTGAATTAGAGATAATTACTAATACTGACGGAAGCCAGTTCGGACTGTGCCAATTAGAAGGCTATGCGTGTGAAGAATGGACACTTTTTAGAAATGAATGCGATATAGAAGGGGACGCCGAAAAAATTAGAGAGGCACTGATAGCTAAAGGGTTGGATCTTAGTAACAGCACCGTGGTAATAAACAAACACTTGGGTAAATACATCTCAGGCTCGGTTAAGCCTAATGACCCGGTTGGGGGAGGCGGTTACGTTTTTGCCGTTAAAGATGGGGACACGGTTAAAGTCCTGGCAGATGGTAACGGAAGCATCACATGTAGTGCTTTTGAGGACTACCCTGACTTCCCGACTTACTTAATACCCGGGTGCTACGACGAAGTAACCGGCAATATTGTTACGAGATAATCGGGATTTTATTAAGTTCGATAAATAAAAAAAACAACCCACCGCGTCCGGTGGGTTGTTGTTTAATGTTAGTGTGAATTTTCTACTTTTTTGCGTGATTTTTATTGCTTGTTGTAGGCATACCGTCTGAGGATTTAGCCACGTCACGTCTGTCTGCTTTTTCTGCAGTACTTACATACCATCCGTGGTTTTCAGGTCTTTCGGTTTCGTCTTCATCTTCATCTTCATCTTCATCTTCATCAGGATCATCTACCGGGGCTTCTGTTTCTGTGATCACCACATTGTCCAGTGCCGGTCCGTAGGCAGAATCTGTCGTGCTGATAAAGGTTAATTCTGTGTCCGTCTCAGTTGCAGTGAACTCGTAAACTTTTGGTAACCATCCCATATCACCGGTTGTTTTACCTGTTGTATCAAAACTGTAATCTTGTGTGGAACCCCCTGTTGCCATGACATCCATGGTCTTCATGCCTTGTTCACCATCGGGGTTTCCAGCCATGTCGAAAGTTACTTCATAAGTAGCTCCGACTACTGTAGTAAACGTCTGGCTGATTGAACCTGCTTCGGTACCACTCATATCGATACTTCTAGAGCCTTCGAATGCAGTCCAATATGTGCCGATGTAATCAACAGTTCCTGAAACGATTGTCCAGTCGGTAATGTCGGTATCACCGGGATTAAGTGTTACATAGGAACCCGGGTCGGTACCATCCTCAAAGCTTCCGTTCATGCCTAAAGCAAAAACCGGAGTGGCAAACAGGGATAGCATCAACACCGTAACAAAAAGAGGAATAAATTTTTTCATAAATTTTTCACCGCCGTTCTTGAAAAATTGATATGAATCCTAGCTATTGATGAGTGCGGAAACAAAATCTAATGTTTACTGACGTGTTTATTATCGAAGCTTGTTAACCTTACCCGATAAGACTTATATAGTCAAAGTCACCGGACGACGGATTACCCTATTGTTACGCCCAATAATACCAGTCGGTTTATTGCTGTAGTGACGGGGATTATAGCTCTATATCTTATAGTAAAGATTTAAGATTTTTGATTGTTACGCGAGTTTTTGTTGGGGCAAGTTTAGTAATGGGCACAAAACAAACAACCCACCTGTTCCTGGGTGGGTTGTTGTTACAAAAATAAATGACTTATCTTAATTATTTACAACGAAAACTTACAAATCTGCGTAAATTTTCACTGTCAACGAACCTACATTATCCCCGTACCATGCTGGATCTGGTGATCCAATGCCATCGAATACGCGGAAATTAACGGTTCCGTCATCTCCTGGAAAATCTAGACTATATTCGTGAGCATCTGAATACAAACCCCAGTCTACGAAGGCTTCGTTTACTTGAAGGTCAAGTAATTCATTTAGGAAACCACCTGAAGGTCCTTCTAGCTGAGTAACCCAGTTATCTCCAGAGGTAAATTTCGCGTCCACTTTTTCCCATCCGCGATTTGTCCACTCGCCGGATACGTCAAGACGATAATTTACACCAGAAACCAAAGGTATTGTAGAAGTAGCCCCGGCCATAGTATTGGTAGGTACGATAACTGTGTCTAACAGGTACATGCCATCTAACTTTCCGTCAGCCATATCCAGATGGAATTCTTCTAACACGCTGGAACTTAACCCGAATTTATAGTGACCGCTCATGGCGTTATCACCCAATTCGGCTGTGAGTAAATTCAAGATTTGGTGACCGTTACACCCATAGGTGTAATCAATCCCATTACCTTTTTCTGGGATGTTGCCACCTTTCTTCACTGGTTTATTCTGATACCAGAAGTCGTCCTGAACTTGCCATCTGTTTGTTCCCCACCCCCTGTCGCTTTCCCATTCCTCTTCTATTGGGGTATCCGGGCAACGATCTAGGTGATTTACTACCCCATCTGAGTCAGTGTCAGCATAACAACCGTTGACTTGGATATCATTGAACGCAACACTGTGAGTAGCACCGTAGCCATACAAGCCATAGAACACTTGTTGTTTGGTCATGTCACCACTAAATGACATTCCCGCAGGCGTGAGTTCGATAGTATTCCAATTTTCATCTGTCTCAAATCCTTGATCCAACCCTCTTATATTCATATAAGCTGTACCGGTTGTTGGACTCGAGGCTGCTAAAGTAATAGAAATATCATAGATGCCTCCCGTATTCGCAGTTTCGTCATTTTGCCAAGGATCGACCCCGTCTCTATCCCACCAAAACCTATGATTATTTCCGGGTACCGGAGGAGTAGATGGTAAGTCATACGCACTTTCTCCCATGCCCCCACCTTTTTGAAGCAGGAATTTGTCGTCTAAATCTAGAGTTGGACTTACATCAGGGTCAAAAGTATTTGCTGTCCAATCATAATCAGTAGCAAGCCAAATCCCCGCTCCTTCATTCATCCATGTTGGGTTGAAGTTACCATAACCGAAAGCCCTTACACCTATTTCAGACCACGCATGTGTACCGGGATCATCTACTAAACCGTTTCCATCATAAGTGAAACTTAACGTCATAGGACACTGAGTCAAATCCCATTCCTCGGGGAAATTACCTGATTGAAAACCCCCCGTTAATGTTTGGTCACCGTAGTTTTTGGTAGTTGCAGCAAAAGAGGGAATCGCAAAAAATGCTAAAAGAAACATTATAATTCCTAATTTCTTCATTCTATTCACCTCCCAATCCAAGAAATAAATACAAAAAAATCCGCATAAAAGCGGAATTGTCACAACTGACTAAACTTCATGATTATTTTTAATCACTAAGGTTATAGTATTTTAAAATTCTAGGTATGTAAAGCAACGGGGGTTGAACAATTAAAGTAACTCCGATGCAGGTAGACTGACCTGATTAATGAAACCTCACCTTTACTTGAATGCTGTCGTGCAACCCCTCTAAATCCGACGGATTATTCCTTTGAAGAGACAGCAAACCATCATTTGTGGGGGGCACCATATAGTTTAAAACAGCCTCAAATTCCACGTAATCTTCAGTCATCCACTCGCCTTTTGCGGTAGCGTAACCGTCAACAAAATCACCTCCAACCCCGTAGTATAAAGTGAGTGGGAAAGTCCCTTCAAAAAACCAGGATCCCCTTGCTCTGCCCCTTACTATCAGGGGGTTCCCGACCACATCATCGGGTTGCGGATAGTCTACTATTATTTCAGGGGTTTCTGCGGGAGTTTGTATGTTAAAGATATTTGTCAGCTGGCCGTTAATTTTAAAAGTCACTATCAATCCGATACACGTCACCACGGTAAGTATTAATAGGAGGGCAAACGGCCTTTTATTCATAATAAAATTGTAGCACTAGGGAAGAAAGATGGTAGCTAGTGGTTTGTAAAATAAACCACCCCTACGTATTTTGTTTAATATATCCAGGGCGCACCCTCGGATTTAGGAAAGAAATCATCGTGCAACTTTTTTGGCTCGACTGCGAAAAGCATTTTGTAAGTAGCTAATGCAGTTTCGAGCTGTTGCCAGTAGTCTTCGTAGGGTTGTTCCCAAAAAACTGCCCCCTGCTCTTTTTTCTTTTCCATCCACCTGCACGCCCAGGCCGACGCAACTTTTTCTGATTCGATAATAGCGGGAGCGTACTTATCTATCATGTCAGATAAAGGTTTTAAAAATCCCATGGAATTTTCACTTATGTTTTTTTCTAAATCGCTTCTTTTGATATGGAGCAGGGAAACTAAATTTGTTGCTACTCTTGCATTTATATCAAAACTTTCCGGTTCGGTAGCAAGGTGTTTGAGGTGTCCTATTTCATGTAAAACGAGAGGCACGTCCAGTCTCTCGTGCGAGTATGTTCTATCGGCATACTTTACGAAGTCAGGGACGTAGATATTTTTTGTTTTTGCCGAAAGCCCCATAGTAGTAAAACGGGGATGAGCGCACAGCAAGATTTTCGACCCCGATTCTAATTCTTCAGTTAAATCCACGGTAACACCGTTCTCTCCTATCACGTACATGTGTTTAACTTGATAAAAATCGTAAAAACCTAATTCAGTAGTTTCTGTGTCACACTCGTAAATAATTTTATTTGATGCAAAATC
>MEVX01000012.1 GCA_001773135.1 candidate division WWE3 bacterium RIFOXYB1_FULL_43_24
GGGGTGGGATTGCCCGTTTCACCCTGTTTCATGGCAAAGCTTTAGAAACAGGCTCGTCTCTGTTGCTCTCGGAGCGCGTTCTCGCCCTCCGTTCTTTTGCCCTTTCGGGCTAAGACACCAGAACTTACGTTTCGGAGATTGCCCTCCGTCCCCCTGCTCTGTACAGTCTGGACTTTCCTGGCCATAGGCCCGGTTCGCCTGCTTCCCGTGGCCGTATTTTACCACCTTTTCCTTTATCGGTAATGTTTTCAGCGCACGGAAAAATGTATCAACCGGCCAACCTTACGTGTCTGGAATCTATCTACTCAGAGTGGTTGCCGATGAGCAACACCCACGCTGACTATGATGAGATAACCTTTTGTACCAGATAAAAGTGTTGCGAACAGACAACTTCTGAGTACTCGAGGCTGTTGTCCTGTGAGCAACACACCCGACCTATGATATTATTACCCCATGACCGAGCCACTCGATCCAAACAAATATCACGTGTTAACTCCGGCGGGTAAAAAGAGAATTATATTTGCCGGGCTTTTTTTCGTACTTATTGTGTTGCCTTTTTTATTGCGCGCATATTACCGTGTGGCAATAAATAGACCCTCACAATCCGGAAAGGAAGTAAGTGTTGAGATTATGAAAGGCGAGGGGGTCGCCGACATTGCGCGTAACCTTGTGGATAAGGGAGCTATTAATTCTGATTTTCTATTCAACGTTTATGTTTACACAGGAAATCTCGGTACCAAGATACAGGCGGGAACTTATAAAATACCTGCAGGATCAAATTTAAAGCAAGTAGTAGAAATAATTCAGCACGGCACAAACGACCTTCAACTTACTTTTCTCGAGGGTTGGCGTACCGAAGAATTTGCCCGTCTGGCTACAAACAATCTCGATAACATTGATTTTGAGGAATTTGTAAGTTTGGCCAAAGACAGCGAAGGATTCCTCTTTCCGGACACATACAGCATAAACAAAGACATCCAGGAAAAAGAGTTGCTAAGTATCTTTACATCTACTTTCACCGAAAAAACCAAAGACATTTTAACCGAAGATAAGTTGTCAAAAGCAGGGCTGACCAAAGAGCAGGTAGTAATTTTTGCTTCAATGCTCGAGCGCGAAATACACTCGGAAGAAGATAGACCTGTTGTCGCCGGAATTATTATCAAAAGATGGAGAGAGGAAATGAAGCTGGATGTAGATGCAACCACACAATATGTTGCAGCATGGCAGGATATATGCGGTGCCCCCGAGAGATGCATCCCCGCTTTTGAGGAGGTAGTAAACTTTGACTGGTGGCCGACAATTCTTACGCAGGATGATTTGGAGTTGGAAAGTCCCTACAACACTAGAAAAAACTTAGGATTACCTCCTGCGCCGATTTCCAACCCGGGCTTAAGTGCAATAGAAGCGGTATTAAATGCTCAGCAAAGCCCGTACTACTTTTACCTTACGGATAGTGAAGGCGTTGCCCACTACGCTGTTACTCTAGACCAGCATAATTTCAACACCGCAAAATATCTTAATTAATTTTGTGGGCAATTATTAATAGCACTTTCTATCATTTCTTTTGTTACTAAGAAACCCAGGTCTCTGATTATTTTTTCATCCAGAAGAATTGGAATGCCCAGCATGTTACAGATTTTAAATGCGGCAAGAGGCGGCATATTTATGTCAGTATACTTGCCCTCTTGATTTAAAGTCAGGTATGCATAAAAAACGTCGTCCTGAAATTTGTATATTTTTGAAGAAACAACTTCTGTTTTTAGAGTTGTAAGAACATGCCGGAAAATTGTAAAAAGGTCGGGGTACGCAAAGTTAGATGTATCCTTTAACTCCATGGGTACCAACACCTTGGGGTTTTTACATAGAAAGTAAGCTGTTTTTTTATCATTACCGGGTATGGTAGTAATGTACTTCGCTTCCTTATACATTTTCCCGATGTTAGAATATAGCTGTATAATTTAATTACTTTATGCAACTGCTCAAAGATATCTATAATAGCGTTGAGGTTCTCAAGGGGCGCAGGCTTGTAATCCTGACCCTGGTGCTTTCTATAGCCTTCCTCGGGGTAGGTATCTTTATCGGGTATCTTAACAACCTCATATTAAAACAAGGTGAAATTTCAACAGAAACAGCACTTCCTCCTCCGATAATAGACCCATCGGTAATTCTTGAAGGTCGCGTAGCTTACACCAATCCCGAGTATTACCCGGGTGATGAGATTTCTTATGTTTTGACAGATACATCCGGGAAAGAGCTTTATTTGCTTAAGGCGGAAGATGACAAGTTAGCTTTGGCCGAGGGTCTAAATGTTAAAGTAAGGGGTGTCAAGATGACCACTCAGGCAGGAACCGAGTATTTATTGGTCAGGGAGGTTATTATAAATGCCGCAAATTGAGTTTATTAACGTTTCCAAAGAGTACGAACCCGGTAAAAAGGTATTGGACGATGTTACCTTTAAAGTCGAACCCGGGGAATTCATGTTTGTTGTAGGTCCTTCCGGGGCGGGGAAATCGACAATCATTAAATTACTCACAAAAGAAGAGATGCCGGAAGGCGGGGACATCCTGTTCAACGGAGAAAGTGTTTTGAATATCTCAAAAGACTCAGTTCCGGGATTAAGAAGAAAGATAGGCGTGGTCTTTCAGGATTTTAGGCTTTTGGAATCAAAAACCGTCTTTGATAATGTTGCTGTAGCGCTTGAGGTTGCTGATTCGAACCTGGAAGAAATAAGAAGTATCGTACCCAATGTGTTAAATATGGTCGGTCTGACAGACAAGATGTTTAAATACCCGAAGCAGTTATCCGGAGGAGAAAAGCAAAAAGTTGCTATTGCCCGGGCCTTAGCGCACGAGCCGGACGTTATTTTGGCTGACGAACCAACGGGAATGATAGATCCGGATTCGGTTGATGATGTACTGGAGGTTTTGGAAAAAATAAACTCTTTGGGGACTACCATACTTATGGCTACACACGACCAGGAAATTGTAAATGCAATGAAGAAAAGAGTCCTCCGCATCGAGAGGGGACAGGTAGTTTCAGATAAGAAGGGAGGCAAATACCGTGCCTAAAAATTGGTCTATTTTCATGTCTAATATAAAGAAGGAAAAGTTACTGAGTGTTTCTAACATATTGATAATGACTGTCACGTTTGTTTTACTTGGACTTCTGATAAATGTTGTTGTTTTTTCACAGACCGCACTTAGATACCTTGAGGATCAGGCGCAAGTCACGGTTTTTTTCAAAGACGACTTTAATGAAGCTAAAATAAACGAATTAAAAGACAGTTTATCTAAAGATAAGAGAGTTTCGGAGTTGGTATATGTCTCAAAAGAGGATGCATTAAGAATATTCAGAGAGATAAATAAGGATGAGCCCGTATTACTGGAGTCCGTTTCGGCCAGTATACTTCCGGCCAGTCTGGAAGTTCGTGCGGGTAAGATTTCTAATCTAAAACCTTTGGCGGAAGAATTAAAGATAATAGACGGCGTAGAAGAGGTGAGATATTTTGAGGACGTGGTGTCCAGATTTAAATTTTGGAGCACTGTTGTTTACATTATAGGTACGCTACTGGTATTGGTATTTTTGGTCGTTTCCTATTCTGTAGTCATAGCAGCATTGAGAGCCACTATAAATTCCAAAGGTGTTGAGTTCGAGATAATGAAGATTGTCGGGGCATCGGACGATTATGTTAAGGTACCTCTTATACACCACGGTGTATTTTTTGGATTATTCTCGTCGTTTATCGCATCGGTATTGATGATAATTTTAGGCGTAGTAATTACTCTTACGAACGTTTTCCCGAGAGGTCTGGGTATAGGATTTTTGCCGGGAGTTTTTGTGGCACCGTGGGTTTTTTCAATAATCCTCACTTTCATTTTACTTCTATCGGGTTTCCTTTTGGGTTACCTCGGGAGCTCGGCGGCAATAAAGAAATACCTGAATTATTAGTCAGTTATGTTAAATAAAAAAAACTGTGTTTGGGCTCTACTGCCTTTAATATTCTTTCTGATTCCCTTGGTGACGGTGCTGGGACAGGACACCATAAATAAAGATGAAGTTGAGGAATTGGAAGAGAAAATCGAAAAATATGAAGAAAAGATAGACGAATTGCAGGGGAGAGCAAAAACACTAGCTAACGAGATAGAGTATATGAACAGTCAGATAAGCCTGACTGAACTGAAAATCCAAAATTCCGTTGCTAAGATAAGAAAAACCGAGGAAGAAATCAGGAAACTGGCCGGTGACATCGAAGACTTAAAAGTACGGATTTTAAAACTGGAGAAATCTATTGATTACCAAAAAGAGGTTTTGTCAGCAAGGATCCGGGAAAGATATAAGTCCCGGGATGAAAACGCAATGGTTGTGTTGTTCGGGTCGGCTACATTGGACACCATGGTTCAAAAAGTAGAATACCTGAAGGCAATGGAAAGATATGATAACAAGCTACTGGTGGAAATGGGTGACACAAAGACCAGGTACGACATGCAGAAAAATCTTTTTGAGCAGAAAAAGGACGAGGAAGAGAAACTTAAAATCCAGCTTTTAAATGAAAAAGCCAATCTGGATACATACAAAGGTAATCTTGTCGGTCAGCAGGAGGAGAAAAAAAGATTATTAGAAGTTACACAGAACGACGAGACTAAATATCAGAGTTTGTTGAGCGAAGCTCAGCGCGAGTTAAATCAAATCGTGGGTGCTGCCGGCGCCCTGTTGAACACAGAGTCACGGGAGGTAAAAAAAGGAGAAATGATAGGCATCCAGGGTAACACAGGGTATTCGTTCGGTGCCCACCTCCACTTTGGAGTTTACAGATACTCATCGTTGGAAGAAATAAACGGCTGGAATTGGTACTACTCAGACTACGTCGACCCGTTAAAGAAACTTAAATCCAAGTCCGTTTATTGGAACACAGGTTGTGAGTCTGCAGGGACCAGAAAAGTTGGAAATGGAGATTGGGATTGGCCCATGTCCAGCCCGACAATATCCCAGGGCTTCGGTGTTACCTGCTGGTCATCCTCTCTATATGGAGGCAAACCTCACCCCGCACTTGATATGTACGGTCCCTCTAATTCTCCAGTATATGCGGCGGATGATGGGGACGCTTATTTCTGCAGGAATTGTCTCGGTGACGGCGGTAACGGAGTATTCATTTTCCATGACAACGACTATATGACTGTTTATTGGCATTTGAAGTGATTTTTAGCTAAGCCGAACGTTTTCTAATATAGATAGATTTTCTCCCGACACTATTAATTCATTAAAGTGCATATTATTCATGTGAAGATCTACTATTTTTTGATGATTGTGTTGGTAATACTACTCCTAGGAAAGGGCGTAAACGCGGGTTCTATTTATTCTGGCCGTTGTGTATACCCGGGAGGGATTTTCAAAATTAACCTATCCGGCGGATTTACAGATACCAAAAATTACACAGCGGTAATAAAAAACGAACACGCTACATTAGAGTTTTATGATAATGGGGGTGAAAACGCAGAGATTTTGATGTTGGGGAATGGCGGGAGATTTCCGTTATACAAATTAAACTATGTGAAAGCTAAGGCTATAAGCGGACCGTACCTCACCTTAAGTTTTGATATTTATGATGGGGCGGGAAGCCTTGTTTCGTTTATAGATTCCGGGAAAATATGCAATCTTGCTTGGTTTCGCGAAAAGCACGGAAAATTTGAGCGTTACTACCTTGAAAAAGACCCTCCTGCAACCAACGAAGCCATCATACCCCCGGATTATAAAGAGAAAGAAAAAAACATGAAAGCCGCAGTATTCTGTTTTGTGAGTTTCACGTTAGGAGGTCTTATGGGTTTTAGAACGGCGAAAATGATAGAATACTGAGGTGTCAAAAGGTCTGAAGAGCTATAAAAAATGGATACCTGCAGTAATAGTAATGGGTGTCATTTCGATTCTTTCGTCAATAAAAGGTCCCTATATCGACGCTGTTGGTTTGGGTAAAGAAAGTTATCATATAAACGCTCACTTCTTTCTTTTTGTTGCCCTGTGCATTTCTTATTATTATGCTACAGGAAAAGTGGCTTTGTCGGTGGTTCTTACTATAATATTCGGAATATTTGACGAACTTCACCAGATTTTTACCCCATTCAGGAATGCCAGCCTGTTTGATATTCAGGTGGACAGTTTAGGGGCGGTTATCGGAGGAATTATTTCATGGAAATTTTGGCCAAAAATCCAGAACAAACTCAAAAATTTGCAGAAAAAATAGCTGCACAACTAAAACCGGGAGACGTGGTGGCTTTATACGGAGACTTGGGTGCGGGTAAAACAACTTTTGTTTCAATGGCCGCTAAAGCATTGGATTTTTCCGATAGAGTTCAAAGCCCGACCTTTGTTGTTTCAAGAATATATAGTGGGGGCGGTTCATCTTCTGAAATAAAATATGTACATCATCTGGATCTCTACAGAATGCAAGATTCCACAGATGTTAAAGAATTGGGAATGGAAGATTATCTAGAGCAACCCGATTCCGTTACATTTATTGAATGGCCCGAAGTAGCTGAAAATTACTTACCGGAAAAAACAATCAGGATCTTTTTTGAAATTCTGTCCAAAAACGAAAGGAAAATACATGTTCAAAATTTACATTGATTCGAGGCTAAGAAAACAAACAACAGCGTCCCTTTTTAAGAGGACCCTTTTTTTCTGGTTCAAAAAGGATAGTTTAACTTTGGAAGCAGATCCTGCAGATGCCCTTGCTGAAATATTACGAAAAAACAATTTGTCGCTGGAGCAGATCGATTCCTTCGAGACATATCCGGGGCCGGGATCCTACACAGGCTTAAAAATGGGCCACGCAGTTGTTAATGTTTTGAATTGGGTCTACAAGGGTGTGCCGACAGTTAAATTGCCCTTACCAAAATATGGTTCGGAACCTAATATCACTCCCCCAAAGACCAAAAAGAAGGCCAAAAATGAGGTATAATGACCAATATGAAAATATTAGTAACAGGAGCCGCGGGCTTTATTGGATCGCATCTTTCTGAGAGATTAAAATCTCTCGATCACGATGTTGTCGGTATCGACAACTTTAATACTTATTACTCTCCCGAGCTTAAGAAATTGAACGCCGAGGATCTTGAGAAAAAGGGCATAACGGTTGAAATGAGAGATTTGACCACGGATGACCTAACCGATGTTTTGAAGGACGTAGAAATAGTTTTTCACCTTGCTGCACAACCGGGAATTTCCTCAGCAACCGCTTTTGACACCTACTTAAGAAATAATATTGTAGCAACCCATAACTTATTAGAAGCCGTACAGAAAATAGATCTCAAAATGTTTATAAATGTATCGACGTCTTCAGTATACGGAATGCACGCTACGGAGGATGAAACTACTTCTCCTAAGCCGACATCGTATTACGGCGTAACTAAACTTGCGGCTGAGCAGCTCGCTCTTTCTTATCACAGAGATAAAAAAATGCCCGTTGCTTCGGCGAGACTGTTTTCAGTTTACGGTGAGCGTGAACGCCCTGAAAAACTATTTCCTAAACTCATATATTCAATCCTCAAAGGAGAGCCTTTCCCTTTGCACAGAGGGTCTCAGAAGCATGCGAGAAGCTACACTTATGTGGGAGATATTGTGGACGGACTCGTGCTTATTATGGACAAGTTTGATGTGTGCAACGGTGAAATATTCAATTTGGGAATAGATCAATCAATGACTACGGGGGATGCGATTAAAATCGTTGAGAAAATTCTGGGTAAAAAAGCTATTTTTGAAAATAAACCAAAACGGCCGGGAGACCAAAAAGAGACCTATGCTGACATAAGCAAAGCTATAAGGGTTTTGGGTTACCACCCGCTTACAAACCCTCAGCAAGGTTTGGAGAAAGAGGTTAAATGGTTTAAGGAGAAAATATGGAAAAAGATAGAGCTGTACCAGTAGGAGGAACAATTTCAGCGGCAAGAACCGTTTCAATTGTTATTCCCTGCTACAACGAAGAAAAAAATATAAATAGGACAATTGAAGGTTTGCTGGAACTTGAGCGGGATTCGGGAGAAACCTTCGAAATAATTGCCGTCAACGACGGAAGCAAAGATGGAACATGGGGAGTAATTGAAGAGTACTCTGAAAAATATCACAACGTAATCGGTGTAAATATGATGTGCAATTTTGGGCAAAGCGCTGCTTACATGGCGGGGTTTGATATTTCGACAGGAGATTATGTTGTTACAGTATCAGCGGATTTGGAAACACCCTTAGAGAATATTTCTGAGGTAATAAAATATTTGGATGAAGGTTATGATTTCGTAAATACTCACAGGGTAGGAAGATGGGGAGCTGAAAAAGCAGGGCGTCAGGCAAAAAGCGGGTTAGCCAACAAAATAATTACAAAAATATCCGGCGTTCACATGCAAGATAGAGGCTCGGGTATGAAAGGATTCAGACGGGTGTTGATAGAAAACCTTCGTTTATACGGAGAAATGCACAGGTTTATTCCCGACTATGTAAAAGTATACGGTGCAAAAATGACCGAATTCGAAGTAGAGTTTAAGGACCGCGAGTTTGGAGAGTCCTACTATAAAGGTCACAAAAGGACTATTAAAGTTTTGCTGGATCTGGTCACTTTGTTTTTTATGCTTTATTTTTCTACAAAACCTTTTAAAGCAATGCCGGGTAGGTTGTTCGGTTTTGCAGGTGCGTTAATCGCCGGCTTGGGAGGTTTGGGAGCAGTTTATCTTACGATATTGAAACTCATGGGACAGAGCATAGGGGACAGACCGCTGCTTATCCTATCGGTCTTATTAATAATTGTGGGTGTTCAGTCGATGATGACAGGAATGATAGGTGAGTTAGGCATGAGAACTTACTTTGAATCTTCAGGTAGAAAGACCTACATTGTTCGGCAGCTAGCCAAAAAAGGCAGGCAAGACTAAGCCGTTTCCGGGTTTTTATGTGAAGGTTGCATGTGTCCCGCCCCTTATGTAATATAGATGGATATAAATTTGTTTTGATAGGAGGTGTTTATGGAAAATTCTAAAAACTCAAACATTGTTCAGTTAGTGCTTGTTGCCGCGCTTGTAGGAGCCGCTTTTTATATTGGTAGTTTGTCTTCTAAAGTAGGAAAATTGGAAGAGGCGAACAAGGGCACAGGAGTGCCTACCCAGGCTGCAGGGGAACCCGCCACATTTGATTCTGTGGCATTAGCGTCCTCTTTAGGTTTAGACTCAGGTGCTTTCAAGACTTGCGTTGATAACCGCGATACTAAAGCTAGGGTTGAGGAAGAAGAAAAAGGTGGCCAGAGTGCGGGTGTGCAGGGAACTCCCGGTATAATCATGTTCGATACTCAGACCGGAAATTCCGTAGTTATTCCCGGAGCCGTCGATCCTACCACTATGCAGCTTTTCCTTGATAACTTATTAGCAGGAAAAGACACGACACTTGGGACACAGACAATCAAACTAGGAAAAGTTGAGAACTTGATAGCTCTAAACGATGCAGATTACGTCAGGGGTGACAAATCAGCCCGTGTATTGTTATTTGAGTACTCCGACTACGACTGTCCTTTCTGCAAGCAAGTTCATCCTACGTTACAGACTTTGTTAGATGACAACGCAGGGAAAGTTGCCTGGATATATAGGCAATTTCCGTTAGATCAATTGCACCCGACCGCCAGATCCAAATCCGAAGCTGCGCTCTGCGCAGGTAAAATCGGAGGAAACGATGCCTTCTGGGCATTTTCCGACGCTTTGGCGACACTGTAAAAATATCGCTTTTCGCGGGGGTGAAAACCCCCGCCCGTTAAAATGACCACATCAAAATACTTATTTATTGCGAAGATTTTAGCCGCGTTGGGTATAGGGTTGGCGTTGTACCTTTATGTGAGTTATATTACCCAGCCTGTGTACAGAATTTGCACAATAAGTGACACAATAAACTGCGATGCGGTTATCAGCGGAGAAGTATCAAAGACTTTGGGGATGCCCACAGCTTTATACGGACTCATCGGGTACACGGTAATATTGGTAGCGGCTTTTCTTGGTAAGAAAAAACTAATGTTGGGAACAGCTATTTTCGGCACCCTCTTTTGTTTGCGTATAACCTACATTGAGATTTTCCAGCTTCAAGTGATTTGCCCGGTATGTTTGCTGTGCCAGATAGATATGTTGGCATTATTAGCGGTTTCGATTTCAGTTCTTAAGAAAAAGGTTCAGGTTACTTCCGTGGCGGAACCTGTATAGTAATCCCTCTTCAATTTGTATAATAGGCATATGTTCGGAAATTATCCTGTAAACGACGACTGGGTGTTTTTTTGGCAGGTAAAGGCTTTTTCGTTGGGAATTTTTAATATAAACGCCGAGCTTGATCCGTCTTTTATTGCGCAGGGTTTTTTGGGTTTACTGTGGTCAAAAATATTCGGGTTGGATTACATTTCACTTCAAGTTCTGACATTTCTAATTTCGTTGGGAACAGCTTTTTTCGTATATAAAACTTTGCGGTTGCTCGGTTCCAGGAAGATTTTTGCCATAGCGGGAGCGCTGACTTTATTTTTTAATCCATTGTTCTTTGTTTCTTCTTTCACTTTTATGACGGACAATTACCTTCTGTTTTTTCTGTCAGGTGCTACCTACTTTTTTATCCGTTATTTCACAGCAGCTTCATACAGGAATTTAATAGCGGGGTCTTTCTTCGCTATGCTGGCAGCAGCGACGCGCCAAAATGGAACCCTTATATTTTTGCCGGCAACAGTATTGTGTGCAGTGCCTTTTCAAAAAGAAAAATTAAAGAAACTGTTAATACCGGTGTTTTTCTTCCTCCTTTCAATTGCTGTAGCATTTTTTTGGCCGAGGTTTGGGGCGAACAAAAGATTTTTGGAAACGGAGGATTTTGCCGGGCGTTTACAAACATTTTTATACGTTCCGCAATATTTACTTATATTTCTTTCACCGGTTTTTCTTGGAATCAGAGGACAGTTGAATGGTCTTTGGAGAAAGGCTGTGGTCTTTGTAATAGCAGTTCCGGTTGCTTACCTTTTGTTTAAGACCGATCTTTTTCCAATGGGCAACATGCTTTACATAGAGGAGCTTTATGCTAAATCGGATTTCAGGGCGAATTTTAGTCTTTTCGATAATATTTTTACGAAATTGTTTCTAGCGTTTGTTTGGGGATTGGGGTTTTCGAAAATTCTATTTTACTTATTGCCTAGATTTAGAAAAATTGCGGACAGGGGAAATTTGCGGAAACCGGAAGTATTTATTCTTTTTGCCGCAGCTTTAAATTTTGGCGTTTTACTGTTCTCTTCCGATATGTATGACCGATATTTACTTCCGGGGTTTCTATTTTCACTTTTATTTGTGTTTGGCAGACTTGGGGCCGGCTATCAACTTAATAAATATTGTGTTTATTTGTCTATTTTGCTACTTATGGTCATTTCGGTTGCTTTGCAGTGGGATTTTTCGGCGCGTAACAGGTTAATGTGGAAACAATTGGAGAATCTTAGGCAAAAGACAGGTATGAGTACACAGATAGATTTTAACGATACATATATAAATCACATAACTGTGAGAGAGTCCGGCGATTTTACAGGACTTGAGTCAAGACGCGGTAGTTTTGACCCCCTGTGTTTTATTCAGGATTACACGCTGGACAGCAGCTTCCCGTTTTCAAAGAAGGTAGAAAGCTTGGGGCGGGTTATTTCGTCTAAGGGTTTGGAAAATCCCAAACCTTTGGGTGTGCGAAAAAAGACACTCCCCAGAATTAAAAATAATTTGGACAGTTTGACGTTTAATGAGGAATATCCGTCTGTTTTGTACGGATTGGTAGGGAAGAAAGCCTATGTTGGAAGTTTCTGTGTTGAGAGCGCCGATTGATTATTTAAGGACGGCACTGTTCGTGGGTCAAATTTTCTATGGTTGGGGTGAATTCGCTTCGCGAAGCACTAACTTGAGAAGTGAGTGGAAGGACTCGGTCACCGGTTCGCGTCTGCTGACGCGCCCGTCGACCCCCTCTCGCTCGCCTTCGCTCGCTGCGAATCATTCTCGTCCTGCCACGAATAAAAAATTCCCGCCAGCTCGTCGCTTTGCTCCGAACTAACGGGAATTTTCTATGGTCGGGGTGACAGGACTCGAACCTGCGGCCTTTCGCACCCCATGCGAACGCGCTAGCCAACTGCGCCACACCCCGATACCTACGAGTCAAAATTTACCATTATTCAGACCAAAAATCCAACATTTTAAGTAACGAAACCCCGCCTGTTAAAGAAAAAAGTAAAGGCGGCAAAACATCTTTAGGATTTGCCGCCTAGGGTTGTGCCGAAACGTTTCTTAAGTTCTTCAAACGCCTTGGGTTTATCCGAGGGAGTGTAAGTGGGATTTCTCTTTGGCTTTGCCAGCTTCGATTTTGAGAGAAATCCCCAGTTAATGACGACGTTATCGGCTGTTAGTTTGTGCAACAAACGTGTCGGGTTCTTGTCCGAAGTGAAAGCGTAGTCCATATCGGTTAAGGAACCCGTGTCAACAGTTTTTGCACCCCACCGCAGTATATGCTCGTAGGTCGAATTAACCTCGCTGCGGGTAGCCTGACTACTTAGTCTGACCCACCACCTGTACATCGAACTTACTCCATTTCCGTCCGCCGAGGCGGTACTTTGAATTCACTAAGTTCTGGAGAGCTTTGTACACCTCTTTGGGTTTTTCAATCTCCGAGATGGTCACGTGGCCATCGTCTTCCAGAGTAACGAGCGCTTTTTTATCGACAGCCCACACATAAAGCGCAAGTCTTTTAACAACGGGAACAGACAAAGGTGGCCCTTTCATTTCAATCATTTCTCCTCCTCTCTTCTATTTTTCGATTCTTGAACTCGAATACTACACGATAAAAGGTGGAAAATAAAATCAGAGACTCTTTTTTAGTCTTAGCCGATATATTTGGCGCGGTCTTCCGAATGCCAGTTTTTTTGCCCAATTAGAGCCAATATCGGTGAGTTTCTCCTTAGGAAAAAGCTCACATTTTTCCAGTTTCAGGGTTCCCGAAAGCGTCTCAAATGCCCGTACGACGACATTTTCAATATATTCTTGGGTAAGTTCGGGAAGTTCCAGCCTGTCCGATTCGGAAGGCTCCAAATCGGGTGAATAACCGAGTATTAGTTCCAGCTCTCCGGAAACCTTTAACAGCGCCGTAATCTTGTTAATAGCTTCTTTAGACGGGTTCACTATCTGGCCTAAAAGCGACCCCCAGGGGAGGATAACGCTTACTTTATCTGCGATTTCCGTCATGGTAATAGGCAGATTTTCCAGCGAGGACGCTAGGAACACAGTATTTTCAAGCTTTTTTCTCACTGATTTTACAGAATATTCGCGGAGTTGCTTTTCTACCGGGTCGGCTCCTATATACAGCGTATTCGGGTCACGAAGGGCCGATTCATACACAAATCTTCCATCACCCGTACCTAAGTCAATGTGCACAAACGCGTATTTGGCGGCCATTCCCCTTAGGTTTTCCACCGAAATATCAACTGTCTTATTACCTTTTACCGACTTCATGCGGTAATGATAGAATAAGGCCGTGCATAAAGCAAAAAATAACATTTTAGCTGTTTGGCAGCCTGTCGGAATATCGACAAATCGCCTATCCCAGATAGTAGGTGAGCACTACGGCACACTTTCAAGCCACACAGGTACTTTGGATCCTATGGCGGAGGGAGTGGTAATAATTTTATTGGGGGACACCCGTCTTAAAAAGTACGAATACGCGCACTGGCACAAAACCTACGAGTTTGAAATTATTTTCGGCATGTCCACGGATTCTTATGACGCGATGGGTTTTATTACCGGAAAAAATAATCTCGTACCTTCTAAAAAGGAAATAGAAAAAATTCTACCCAACTTTAACGGACCCTATTCCCAAAATGTTCCAATGTACTCCGCGGTAAAAGTAAAAGGGAAAAAACTTTTCGAAAGGGCGCACGCCGGTGAGATTCTAGAAAACACCCCGATTAAAAAAGGAGAAATTTTAAGCATACGTTTAAAAAGATACAGTGAGGTTTCCCTTAGTAATTGCGTTGAAAATATCTTAAGAAGATTAAACTCAGTCAAAGGAAACTTCAGGCAGGAGCCGATTATTTCGCAATGGAAAAAATTTGTGGACTCCGACTGCAAAGTTATAAAAGCAAAGTTCGAAGTAGAGATGTCGAAAGGATTGTACGTGCGTTCTTTATCTCAGGATATTAGCAGCAAGCTCGGTTGCCTGGGGTTTACACACTCAATTGTCAGAACAAGAAACGGTAATTATGGAAAAAAGGGGGCGGTAAACGTAGAGAAGTTATTTGGCTCCCGGCGCAATTTCGACAACCTTATTGCGGGAGTTAAATCCTGACACAATGCTTATCCTGCTCTTGGCAATTCCGAAGTAATCGGACAGGGCGTTTACCAACTCGTTATTAGCCTCGTTTTCTTTTGCTATAGCTTTTACCGAGATCCTGAAAATTCCGTTAGATTGTTCGATTTTCGGCTCTTTAGCTCCCGGCTTTAAAAGTACATGAATTCTCATACGTCTATTTATGATAATATATTTTGGCGTTCTTTTTTAGTTGCTGTTTATTTAATCGGAGGAATTTATGAATTTAGACATAGTTACAAAAAGACTTAAAATTATTTCGGATTTGCAGGAAGAGCTGAACGGTGTAAGAGCCGCCTATCAGGAATCGCTTGAAAATGACCCCGCTTACCAGGAATTGCAGGAAGAGGCGTCCAAGTTCAGAGAAAGCTCCAAAGATAAAAAAATTCAGGTAACTTCCAATCAGACAATGAAAGCCATGGCTGATCAGATGAAAGAGCTTAAAACAGAGATAACCGAGAATAAGGACATTTTGGGCCAGGAATTGGCTGATTACTACAAAGAGAGTGGTTCCATGGAAATTACTGATGAGGATGGGAACGTAAAAAGGATTGTTTTTTCAGTGAAGCTCATAAACGGGTAATAGAGGGATAGCAAAACCTATTGCCAAACCGCCCTTTTATGAGAGAATAGCAATGTTATGAGCATTAGAAAAAAGAAAAAAGACGCACAAAAGAATAAAATGATCCGAAAACATAGAAAGAAGTTCCGAAGGGTCAGCTAATCACTTTTTTACTGTATTCCCGCCAAATCTTCTATCCCTGGTGTTGAAATCCTGTATGGCTTTCATTAACTCTTTTTCATCGAAATCCGGCATATGTACGTCGGCAAAGTATATCTCACTGTAAGCCGCCTGCCAGGGCAAAAAGCCGCTTAAACGTTTCTCCCCGGAGGTTCTTATTAAAAGGTCGGGATAAGGGTAAAGCTGTTCTTTAGTGTCAAAGTAGTTTTTAAGCATGTATAAGGGATATTTGTCGGCGTATTTGGCGGTGACGTTTTTGAGATCTTCTGTCTTAACCTCGCCGCTTTCTACATCTCCCACTACTTTCTCAACTACCCTTAAAATCTCGTCCTGACCGCCGTAGTCTATTGCCATATTAAGATCGTAGTTTGTGTAATTTTTTGTTTCCTCCTCAGCTTGTACCAGCTTATTTCTCAAAAATTCCGGGATTCTGTCTTTTCTTCCTAAATGATAAATTCTAACCCCGTATTTGTGGGCATCTTTTAAGTTTCCGCTAATGTAGCTCTCGAAGATTTTCATTAAGTAGGACACCTCTTCTTCGGAGCGGTTCCAGTTCTCAGTTGAAAACCCCCAAAAGGTTAGTGTGTGTACGCCGAGTTCTCTGGACTTGTGCATGATATTCTTAACGGCCTCAAAACCCCGTCTATGGCCTTCGAATGGGGGCAACCCGTGTTCTTTAGCCCATCTGCGGTTACCGTCAGGGATTATAGCTATGTGGTTGGGAATATTAAGTTGTTGGACGGTTTCTTCTTTATTCATATCGGTTCAAAAGCTGCCGCAATCCGTCCATTTTACTATATCAGTGCCTGTATGTCCCGTAGGACTTCTTCCGCATGTTCCGCAGGTTTTACGTTTTCGTATATTTTAGCTATTTTGCCGTCAGGGTCTATTAGGAAAGAGGTGCGGTGTGTTCCTAAGAAACTCTTACCCATGAAACTTTTTGTTTTCCAAACGCCGTAATCTTGAACCATCTTTTTGTCCGTGTCCGAGAGAAGTGTGAAGGGTAGGGAATGTTTCTCTCCGAACTTTTTGTGACTTTCCACGGAGTCGGTACTAACTCCGACTACAGCGGCTCCGGTTTTCTTAAATTCTCCCCAGGTATCTCTTATAACACAGGCTTCTGTAGTGCAGCCGGGTGTATTGTCCCTCGGGTAAAAATATATTAGAAGCCATTTTCCTGAGAACCCACTCAAAGTTTTGGTGTCACCGTTTTGATCAGGCAGGGAAAATTGTGGAGCCACATCACTAACATTTAATTTTTTATTTTCCTGAGTCATGTTTTTGCGTCTGCTGGATATTAAAGATCCAGGTCATCCAAATCGGTTTCTTTGATGAGTGCGTCCATTTCTTCAATATCGATGTTGTCAATTTCTTCGATTTGTTCCTCAGAGGTTTTTTCGACTACAACTTCTTCCTTCTTTACCTCTTCTGTTACCGGCTGTCTCTGTATTTGCTGTTCGGGTGTTTTACCTTTTACAACGGTTTGATAAATGAATAAGGCAATTGCTGCCAGTATTACCAGAAACCCGACAACTAAAAATATTTTTAGTCCCTTAGCTGTACTATATCTATTCAGTTCGTCTTCAACCGGTTTGGGTGTGTTCCAATCAGGCATTTGTTCTGCCTGTGGTGTCTGTTCTATTGGTGTACTAGTTTGTTCTTCCATATTTTTCCTCCTTAATTAAATTATTCCTGCTCCTCTTCGGTGTCTTCATCTTCAGTTTCTGTTTCATTTTCCTGCTGCTGGTTAAGTTTTTCTGTTCTTATTTCTTCTCTCATTGCTGCCAAGTCAATTTTTATATCTGTAAGGTAGAAGTCCTTAATCGCCACCATACTCACGTGAGTTGCTTCCAAATCTTCTCTGGCAGTTTTCAGAGCCTGTACGAAATTGACATCTGAGGCTTCACAAGAAGCCGTTTTTAGCTCCTCGAGTTTGGCCAAGTAGTTGGCGTAATTAATTTTCGTTTCGGCGGTAAGCCTGTTTAGTTCGACAATGTCTGCTTCCAAAGCGGCGATATTATCTCCACTGTAACCGTCCTCTTTCAACCTGTTTACGAGGTTTTCAAGTTTGTTTTCGAGACCCAGATATACACCCTGATGTCTTTTTTCTAGATTTTTATACTGTGTTATTTTCTCTGCAATTCTCTGAGTAACAAGCTCGCATCGTCTTTCCTGATTTTCTGCTCTGTTTAATTGCGCACGCGGGGTGTCCACTTTAGGAAGGGTTTCATTTTGAAGATTTTTACCCTCGTTAGCAGGCAGTACGTTTTGAGCTGCTGCGGTAATTAAAAAAGGAGAAATAAATATCAACGGAGCAATTAATAGCTTTGCTGAATTTTTAATTTTCATAGGGTCATTATATGGATAGTTTAGCCATTTTTGCAAACTCGGACGCTGTCATAAACTCCGGTGTAGGGTGGTCTGTGTAGTTCGGATTCGGTTCTATATCTGCCGTTCCGTTATTTTTTACTAAGTAGAATGCCATTCCGTGGAGTTCCTCTATTTGTTCATAGTCTGCCGGCGTGTGGCCATGTGTCCAATTGTCGAGGGTAATCAAAGGCTCGTTTCCTATGTTGCTCAGGGAGTGTCCCCATTCTTGAGTTATTATCGCTTCGTCCCCCGGTAATACGCTTACGATAACGAACTGGTCTACTTTATCAGGAGTCCACGACCCGTTCTCAAAATGTTTTTTTTGTAGCAAAAGAATTCCCTTTCCATTTACTACGCGGTATGTTTCTTCATGAGAATCGTTATGGTAGTGACCGAATGTTTTAACAAATTCCTGACCGTAAGTTCCGGGAGAAAGGACGGTCATATTTTCCCATTTGTTTCCCTGCGTCACGCCTGAGAATACCCAGTAAGCGAAATCGGGCCCTTTTTCTTCGGGGCTCAACAACACAGGAGCCAATTCTTCTTTTGTCCTTACTGTCTTTATTTGCACGGGCAGCGATTAGTAGTTGACTATAACATTAACATTGCCGGTTGTTCTTAGCTCTTCTATATAACTAACGTATAGTTGACTCAACTTGTTCTGTTTGAGGCTTTCTTTTACCAACGAACGGCCTTGTGCGTCATCGGTAATTTCAGGAAAGCTTTCTTTATTTTCTTCGATGTAAGCAGTTATTTCTTCTTCTGTTACTGTGACTTTATCCTCCATCAACTTTTCTATGAGAGCTATATGTTTGACCTGATCCCTAAATTCGGTTTCGGTCATCCCGTTCTGCACAAGAAATTGATCTAAAGTCTGTCCGCCCTGGAGAATTCCATCTTCGATTGTTTTGATCTTAATATTTACTTCGTCGTCGGATACAACAATGTTTTTAGATGCGGCCTCGTTAGCGATTAACTTCTTTTCAATCAGGTTATTTAAAGCTTGTTCTCCCAGTTGGGACTCAAGTACTTTGATGACTTCCCACCTGTATACGGGTTTTCCCTGAACTGTTGCTGCTATAAAAAGGGATTTATAGTTATAAATAAGGGCGCCAAGACCAAGAACCAAAAGAGCTATAACAAGCCCTTTATTTTTCTTTAATTCTTGTCCTATAAAATTTGTAGCCTCCCTGAATTTTACCGGCTCAGTATTACCGGACGTTGTCAGTACTTTTTCTTCTTCATGACTTTGTATTTTTTCTTTTTTATCCATTGCGAAAGTATAGCACAAAAATATGTGCTTATAGTTAATTTAATACTACTATGCTTAGATTAAGGATTGCGGCAAAACCAACCCACACTATGTACGGAATGAGTAGCCTCGCTGCTACTGTGGATATTTTTTTGAAGCTGTACGCTGTTAATATGATTGTTATTTCAAGTAATATTATTTCGGGCAAAGCTAGGGCAGGCGCTTTCATACCGAAAAAAATTACGGACCATAGTGTGTTTAGGGTTAACTGTATAGCGTAAAGTATTACCGCCTTTGTTTTTTCTTGCCGTGCAAACTCTTTTTTCCACACCAAATAGAGAGCTACTGCCATCAGTATATATAAAACGCTCCACATCGGACCGAAAATCCAATTCGGGGGATTAAAGAAAGGTTTATTTAAACTCGCGTACCACGTGGCGATGTTGGGTGTTGTGAAATACGAACCTATCCCCGCAGCAGCGAAAGTAACTATTAAAGATATTACTAGTTTCATTTATGTCCGTCCGATATAAATATTTTGGCCTGTATTAATTATACATTTTTGAAGCTTTGTTATCCGTTATATAATCAACAGGATGAAGTTTATTAAATTTGCTCTGCCCGCCGGGATAATAATTTTATATTTATATCTGGCTTACGCGGGTTTTTACAACACAATGAAGGAGATAAATTTGCAAAGTCCTTATAGCGAAAACCTTATGGTATTTGGAAGTTCCGACACAAGTGGCTCGGTGAAGTATGTTGCTTTAGGGGACAGTTTAAGTGCGGGAGTCGGAAGCGACAACATAAAAGAAACTATAGTTTATCAATTCGCCTTTAACCTATTTAAGAAGTACGGAAAGGTGAGCGCTCTTAACCTGGCTCTACCCGGAGGAACTACGGAAGACGTAATTAAAGATCAACTGCCGATTGCTATTAGCGAAAATCCTGCCTACGTTACACTTTTAATTGGAATAAACGACATTCACAACAAATTTACTGACGGGCAATATACGGAAAATTATTCTCACATACTAAACGAATTGCTAACAAAAACGGATGCAAAAATCATCGTGATAAATTTACCTTATCTGGGATCGCCTAAAGCTGTACGTTTTCCTTACAATTGGATGCTAAATTCCAGGACGAAAGAGTTTAACAGTAAGATTTACGGGTTAATTTCAGAGATTGACCACAACGACCGTATAAGACAAGTAGATTTATACGGAAAAACGTACAAAACTTTCAATAAAGACCCGAAAAATTATTCATCCGATCTTTTTCATCCATCAGGCCAAGGCTATTTGCTGTGGAGCCGGATTATAAATGAGGATTAATATCGCGGATCCTGTTTTTCAGACAGTTCTTTTTACTATTTTTTTCGTTCTATCTGTAATGGCGACTCTTAAAAAGGACACCAAACCTTATGAGATGGACCACGCGCACACCGATGAATTGAAGGGAGTTGCGATTTTAATGGTAGTTTTTTCTCACATCGGGTACTTTCTTTTTACCGACACCAGGTTTTTGTTCCCTTTGTCGATTGCGGCTGGGGTGGGGGTTAATATTTTTTTGTTTTTGTCGGGATTTGGGCTTACAAGCTCGGAGCTTAAGACTAAAAAAACGTGGAAAGAATTTTATGGTAAACGGTTGAAGACTATTTTTATTCCTATGTGGGTTGCGCTGATTGTTATTTTGGCCCTGGATTATTTTTTGTTAGGGAAGACTTATGACTCACTGATTATTATTAAGAGTTTCCTAGGATATTTTCCTGTTGCTGATATATACACTTCCATAAATTCCGCGCTTTGGTATTTTACCTTCATCCTTTTCTACTATCTGTTGTTTCCTATTGTTTTCCGTAGGAGTCAGCTTTTGTTATGTTACTACTGGGATATTTGGTGACCAGACTTGCTTTGCCCGTAACCAAGGATTTACTAAAGCTTTACCAACTTCACATACTGTTGTTCCCGTTGGGAATGGTCTTTGCTTGGTTGAACGAGAAGAAGCCCGGGGTTTGGTTTCAGGGGGTTTTATTAAAAGTTTTTCATAAGTCGTTATTGGCGGGAGTTGTGCGTTATCTTATCGCGGCAGGATTACTTTTTGTATTCGGTTACTCAGCTGTACATTCAGGAGTCGGAAAGGGAGTAATGGCAGAACAGCTGTCGAGTATTGTAACTATGTTAGCTTTAATCGCGGCTTTCTTACTCAAGAATGTTCATTCGAACCTACTGGTTATTTTAGGTAAATATTCTTATGAAATTTATTTACTGCACTGGCCGATTATGTACAGACACGATTTTATTTATAAATATTTGCCGGCTTCCTGGGGAACGTTACTTTACTTGTTATTTTTCATTGTGGTTGGATATGTTCTGAACAGGTTTGTGAAGAGGTTGGTTCGCAGGTAGAGCTGGCACATAACTAAGTATTAATTTACAGGTATAATAAACATATGAAAAAAACAAAAAACATACTCATCTTAGGGTTATTAATCTTATTTTTGGCGGGTGGGTACTACATAGTGTCAAACTACACTTCTAAAAACGAGTCTAATTCTATAAATAATGAAATAAATATAACAAAACTTAATCTGGAGTCGCCCGACAGACCGGCAGAAATAAACGGAAGCGTTGTTTCAGTAGAGGGTAATGTATTAATCATTGCTAATGAAGTGGGCGTAGAACAACTAACTGAAGAAGAAAGAGCAGAAAGAAAAGTTGAAATGCAGAACTTGTCTCAGGAAGAAAGACAAGCCCTAAGACAGCAAGAACTGGAGAATACAGAAACAGAAGAAGTAGAAATTATTATTCCCGTAGGTGTGACGATTTTGAAAGGCAGCGGAGATGCTTCAGGTGATGTTGTTTCAGTTGAGATATCCGAAATCACAAAAGGTACTTATGTATCAATTTGGGTAACCGAGAATAAAGTTCCGGAATTTATTAAAATCAAAGGTTTAACTCAGTAGAACAATGAAGAAATATCTAAAATATATACTCATAGCTGCACTGGTAGCTGTCGGGGCATATCTATTATTTTTTAGAGGTTCTGATAGTAAGTCGTCGGAAGTTGCAATCAGCGAATATAAAGTTAAAAAAGGCGATATTATTGTTGGTTTTGAATCAGAAGGCACTTTTGTTACTGATATTGTGGAGCCTTCGTTCGTGAGTTCAGGAAAAATTAATTCTATTAATGTAAGCATAGGTGACGAGGTCAAAAGCGGAGATTTGTTAGCCACATTAGAAAGTTCGGAAGATTATTACTCGATGTTAAGTGCAAAAGCTATCTATGAAAAAGCTGTTGCTGCGCATCACGCTTTTGAGGCCACATACAATAAACTGGACAAGTCAGGTTTTGAGTATGAGGATGTTAAAAATTACGAGGAGCAAGAAAACCAACTTCGGGAAGCGAGCAAATCAGCAGAGTCTTTATATAACAAATCAATAAACGCCCTTCGTAAAAATAGCCTATACTGCCCAATCGAAGGTACTGTTATAGACATTTACTTTAACGAGGGGGAGAGTGTACAAAACCAAAATCAATCAAACCCTATAATGGCAATATTACCCAAAGAAAAAACCGTATATGTGGAAAGCTATGTAGAAGATTTAGACATCTCAAAAGTCAAAAAAGATATGAACGCAAAATTTATTCCGGATGCTATTGATAAAGAATATAGCGGAAAAGTTGTATTTATCAGTCCCAAGAGCGTTACAGATAATAATGGTCTGGTTACATACAAAGTAAGAATCGCATTAGATGGTACTGCGGAACTTTACGACGGTTTCATTGGTAGTGTCCAGTTTTTATCAAAATCAGCAGAAAATGTTTTAGTAATTCCAAATAAAGCAGTAAGAATGATTGAGGGAACCCAGTACGTTTTTGAATACCCCGATACTACAAAGAAAATCAAAGTTGTTACAGGATTAACAGATGGAACTAATGTTGAAGTCGTCGAAGGTTTAAATGAAAATGACACCATTGCAATCACCGAATAGCTCAATTATCAAAATCAAAGATATAAAAAGGTCTTTCAGGCTGGGTACCCAAACTATAGATGTTCTCAAAGGCATAAGCTTGGATATCAAGAAAGGTGAGTTCGTGGCATTGATGGGTCCTTCAGGTTCAGGCAAATCTACGTTATTAAATATATTAGGTCTTTTGGATGTGCCGACATCGGGCTCCTATATGCTGGATGAAGAAAATGTTGAAAAATTAAGTTCAGATAATCTTGCGGACATAAGAAATAAAAAACTTGGTTTCATATTTCAAAGTTTCAATCTAATTCCCAAGGTCTCTGCTTTAGATAATGTTGTGTTACCTTCAATATTTTATGTTAAGGAGGAAACTGACAAGGCCGTACAATTGCTAACTAAGCTTGGTCTTGAAGATAGATTGGACCACCTACCCAACGAACTTTCAGGAGGTCAAAAGCAAAAAGTGGCAATTGCAAGATCATTAATAAACTCTCCCGAAATATTATTTGCAGACGAACCGACAGGTAACCTCGATTCAAAATCCGGCGATGAGGTACTGGAAATAATTCTTAATTTAAATAAAAAAGATGGAAAAACAATAGTTATGGTTACTCATGACGACAGTATTTCTGCAATGGCAGATAGGGTAGTGCATATAAAAGATGGATATTTAGTGAACGGATTATGAAAAACTTGAATCTGTATAAAAAATTGACAAAAAGGTCTTTAGAATCTCTTAAAAAAGCGGGCTTAAAATCATTTCTAACACTCTTAGGGATATTTATAGGATCCGCCACAGTAGTTTTAGTATACGAGCTGGGAAGAGGAGCGCAGGCAAGTATAGAACAACAGTACTCGAACATGAGTGTTAATACAATTATAATTAATGCCCCATCAACAGATGGAGAAAAATCTAAGCTCGGGATTGACGATATACCCGAACTTATGGAGATAGATGTAATAGAGAATGTGGCACCTCAACTAACGGGTAGGTTGCCCGTCACCTACTCAACAAATACGGTTTCACTTAATATTTTTGGAACGACCGCGAGCATTAAAGATATTGTAAATCTTGAGTTACTGCAGGGTAATTTTTACACGGACGACGCAGGAAAAAACAAAGATAAAGTTGTAGTTCTAGGATACGAATCAACTCAGGAGTTATTTGGAGATAACTTTGGAAATGTTGTTGGAGAAAACATAATAATCAACAGAAAAAACTACGAAATTGTCGGGGTACTAGCGTATAAAGGAGGTTCCTTCGGCCCGGTAACTATTGATGATAGTGTTTTTGTTCCGTATGAGGTATCCGAGAGGTATATTCTTGGTAGTAACGGGAAGTTTAATCTCAATTTAATTGTGGATGACTTTGATAATATTTCGTACGCGCAGGAACTAATTGCGGAGAAATTAAGAGATCTTCATGGAATAAGAGGTAGTACTCCCGAAGATTTTAGAATACGGGATATGGGGTCGGTCGTACAATCTGCTCAAGAGTCCGCCCGGACAATGTCTATTCTTTTATGGTCTGTAGGTCTAATCGTTCTAGTTGTGGGAGGCATAGGTATCATGAACATCATGTATACCTCGGTTCTTGAGAGAACCAAAGAAATAGGCATATTGAAAGCCTTGGGCGCAAGAGATAATTACATACTTTACATCTTCTTATCAGAGGCAGTAATACTAAGTTTTATCGGGTTTGTAGTAGGGTCGATTTTAAGTCTTCTTATATATTTTGGAGTTGCACAAACCGGATTTACAATAAGTTTCGAACCTGTTGCGTACTTAATCTCTTTTGTTTCTACCATGACCATCGGTACGGTATTTGGATATTATCCTGCAAAGAAAGCAGCCGGTTTGAATCCTGTAGATGCCTTGAGATACGAATAGTTTTGCTTAAAGATTGCTTATTTGACAAACTCCCCCCGCCCTACTATTATGAATATGTATTCATTATTAAATTATTGGTAGGGGGTGATGAAAATGCCGTATTTTGATAGAACAGGTCCTCAAGGACAGGGTCCCATGACCGGAAGAGGAATGGGTCCTTGCGGTGGAGATATGGGATTTGGTAGAAGAGGCTTTGGCAGAGGGTATGGAAGAGGTCTTAGATCCTGGTTTGCCTCTCCAACAAAGGCTCAGATAAAAGAAGGTCTTGCCCAGTATAGAAAAGATCTGGAAAATGAGCTAGAACAGGTTAAAGCCGAACAAAAAGGACTTGAGGAGGAAAAATGAAAGCGAATCCCCACCTGCGACTTAAAAACGCAGGCGGGGTTCACCCGTAGTACTAATTTTATCAGAAAGTCTATGACAAGACCAAGAATAAGACGTTTTCTAAAATTTAATCCGGATGTTGACTATTTTAAACCAAGGGGAATTCCTCTTAGGGATCTTGAAGAAGTTGAGCTTTTAGCTGATGAAATTGAAGCTATCAAGCTGTATCTGGTTGATGGTTTAGACCAAACACAGTCTGCTGCAAAGATGGGTATATCCCAGCCCACTTTTGCGAGAACCTTTGATTCTGCATGTAAGAAGGTTGCGGAAGCTCTAATTAAAGGTAAAGCAATAAAAATAAATAAAATAGATGAGTACTCTGAATGAAAACAGCAAGGCTGTTAAATCTTTTAGCTGCTTATAAATAACCAGAAATGCTGATGTTTAGTTAAAGTGATAGTATATATATATGCCTAAAAAAATAATCCCCCTACTTATAGTTCCCTTACTAATTTTTGTGGTTTCCTCAAATAATGCCCGTGCAGCAGGCTATCCCGTAGCCGGACATAAAGTAATAATCGACGCCGGACACGGCGGAACCGACCCGGGAACTACCCAATGCCCGGATCTTTATGAAAAAGACGCCAATCTTACAATAGCCAATAAGTTAAAGACATTGCTTGAGAGGGCAGGAGCAACCGTTTACATGACCCGAACCGATGACTCTACCTTAAGCAATGAGGATAGATACTCGTACGCTAATAAAACTAACGGTGAGGTATTGGTTTCCATCCATCTAAATGGTTCGCTGGATCACTCAGTAAACGGCACTAAAGGACTTTATGCCAAACCCAAAAAAGATAAGGCTTTTACTACAGTTATGCATAATCAATTAGCTTCAGAACTTGGTGTTAAAAATCTTGGAATAACCAATTTTATGAGCGGTGTGATACTTAAATTTGTCAGACCGGCAACAATTCAGGAGTCAGTTTATCTCTCAAATACACAGGAATGTGAAATGTTCAAAACAGGCAACAGAGCTGATCAGGTCGCGCAGTCTTTATTTAATGGACTAAATACTTGGTTTAAATAATTTAAGTTTATAAGGAGGTGCAAGAAAAAATATGAAAAATTTTTATACTATTTTTTTGTCGATTACGTTGATAACGGTGCTAACTGCAACTGTTTACGCTGCAAATAATCAGGGAACGGGTTCACAAGGTACGGGACAGGACACGGGTACGGGAACCGGAATTGGTCAAGGTACTCAGGGTACCGGTGCAATGCAACCTGTACAGAATCAAAACCAAGTCCAGACACAAAATATGGGAGAAGAACAGCAACTTCAAGTAAAAACGCAAGAGCAGCAGGGAACAGAAACAGGAGCTAACGGTAACGCACAGGGAGCAAAGAAGGGGCTTTCTGAAACTAGAAGTTCGGTTGCGCAGCAAATCCAAGAACTTCTCGGGACACAATCTGCGGCCGGGGGTATTGGAGACCAGGTAAGATTGTGGGCTAAAGCCCAACAGGAGTCAGAACTTAAGGTTCAGGAGCACTTAACAAATATAGAGAGCAAGACGGGGCTAACAAGATCACTTTTTGGACCTAACTACAGGTCATTGAATGCTCTAAAGCAGGAAGTGAATCAAAATAGAGTAAGAGTTCAGCAACTTGAGCAACTGGAATTAAAGCTAACCAACCAGGAAGACATAACCAATGTTCAGGAGATGATTGAATTACTTAATCAAGAAAACATCGCCTTGCAGGAGAAGATAGATCTTGAGGAGGCAGACGACGGTGTCTTGGGATGGTTAGTGAAACTTTTTGCTAAGTAAAATAACAGTTTCATACGATACTGTTGTTCAAAAAGGCCGTTTAAAAACGGCCTTTTTGTTTGTTCATACCTTATTTTTTAAAAGATGAAGAACTTGGTGCGGTGCCGAAAAACTTTTGATATTTTACTTCAATGGATCGTACGGTCTGATTGGCTGGGGGACAGGGATTCGGTCACGCATAAAATTCTGCTGAATTTTTGCTCGACCCCGCCTCGCTCGCCTTCGCTCGCTCCGGCATTCGAATCCTCCAAATCACAACAATAAAAAATGTCCGCAAATCCTGCGGACTTCCGGCCATTTTTCATGGCTGAGCACACGGATCTAGAACCTTAGTCTTTCTCCGAGATGATTATATATAGTTTTAATAATTAAGGTTAACGATTTTCCTGTAAATAGGCTTCAATTAGTTTTATATCATTCAAGTCTTTTTCTCTACCTAAAGCTTTTTTAAATAATTTTAGCGTAGACAGCTGCACATAGGGATGTCCATCAAGGATCTCAGCTTCTTTTACCTGTGTCTCAACCGGGCAAATGTTTGGATTTGTGAAATGCGATCCCTCACCTAGAATTGTTACGTTTCCTATTTGAATTGTTTCAAATCTTTCGCTTATGACAGGGTATTTGACTTTATACCTATCCCAAACACTAGGTAAAACAATAATATCCAGATCATGTGGTTCTCTTAGGTTTCTTACGGCTAGTGGGCCGGAACCTGTTATTGCATATTCTCCAACTAATAAACCAATTTGGTCTAACTCTTTGAGGAGATTAGTTAGTATCCCCTGTTTCTCCTCAATTAAAAACTCTGAAAACGTATTCGGATATGGATATTCATGGTCATTTCTATGCATAGATATAACACTTATTTCGTTATCAATTTTATGAAGAAAGTCGCACACATTTTTGTATGACCCATGATTATCGTTTTCGTTCTGAATAAATAACATTTTATTTTTAGGAATACTTTTGAGTATCGAGTAGTGTTCGCAGTCTTCAGAGGATAGATCTTCCAGAGGTATACCGTTAAGAATTATTTTATTTGTTAATGAAGATTCTTTTTCTAACAATTTAATTGTTACATAGGTTCCAATGGATTTTGCGAGGATATTTATTTTCTGGTTTTTATATTTTTCGCTAACTCCATCCGCGGTTTTTTCGATCCAATTTTTGGTTGCAACACCTGTTTTCCAGTGATCCCAATATATTACTTCGGAATCAACATCCGGAGAAAGTTCCTTGCTTATATGTTCCGCCCAATCTTTATTTTTTATTGAAAATCCGGGAAGAATTAGTGTTTTCATAATTCAATTATACAGTGAGTTTTATATAAAAAGACCCTTCGGATCTAGAATTTCATAAAAGGATATTTACTAGCCCTAAAAGGCTATTCGAGGCTTCATGGTCACTTGCATGCCCACTCTGGCCAGCAGTATTGTATGTTATCTGAAGAATATTGCCCAAATTAGGGCAATAAATAAAACTATTAATAATCCTATAGCTCTTCCAACAAAAAACTTTTTAGGTGTCATGGAGTTATTATACATTTATTGGCTGGGGGACAGGGATTCGGTCACGCATAAAATTCTGCTGAATTTTTGCTCGACCCCGGCTCGGCACCGTCGTGCCTGCGCCATTCGAATCTTTCCGCCTTCAACAAGTAATTTGTCAACCAACCCTGCGGGCTGCTTGCCAAATCACTGGCTGGCGGTTTTGCACGCTATTTGAATTTTGTAGTTATAATATTGTTATATGAGTCTTACTTCAAAAGAATTGATTAATGGATTTAAGAAATCCTATTATCGTACTAAAGATGCGAAAAACTCGGAAGAAATATTAGAAGTGTATTACTCCCTGTTCGAGACACTAAACTGGGTTGTGGCGATCGATTACAAACTATGCGCAGAAAAAAATGACAATAAATGGTTTTCAAAACTAGGTTCCGATGGTGATTATATAAATGCGCTGAGATTTGCAAGGAACAGGACTTACCATCAGTGGTTTACTATATTTAAATTAGATCGAAATGATACTTTTCCTGCAATATTTCCTATGCTTCTTTCTACATGGAAATGGTGCCCTTTATCAGATATACCTTCTGAAAGAGGTCAAAAAGAGGACCCAAACGATGAAAAACTCTACGTAAAACTTTTGGCAAACAGACCCGTAAAAGATGCTTTAGTGATTATTGATAAAATATTTTCTATTACCTGAATTATTTTAGTGGCCGTTTTGTAAGCTATTTAAACTGTTATTTTACAACGTACTGTGGTATAGAGTAATAAAGATGGAGATTCATAGAAAAACAAAAGAAAGATATGGCTCTTTTTTTGAAGATAGGATTTGGCTAGCATGGGCAGAAGGCTGGTTTAAGATTCTCGAATGGTTAACCCTGATAGCTTTATTCGAGTATGTTTCAGTTACGACCGGTAGTAAAATACTAAGTTTTATAGTAACCATCTCATACACACTACTGTTTTATTATCTATATAACAAACTTTTTAATACTTGTTGGTTTAGATATAGACTGTCGAAGCTTTGGTCTACGATCAGCTCTCTTATAATAACAGTTTCTGCATTTGCATTAGTAACAAAAATAGTAGAACAAATTACAGGAAAATATTAGTATTAGACGATAACAATAGAAACCAATTATCATTTCGCTGGGTATACGGCATAAATACTCATATGTATTTAGTAATACCAGAGCTGAAAGTTAGCGGATGTTGTTGGCACAATCTTGATTTTGAAAGACTTGACCGCATTTTTATTAATAACCATTGAAAACATTTCCACAATAGGGACATTTTTCTCCAACTTTTACATTTTCGTTAATACAGTAAGGGCAAAACATAGGATTATCCTGATCTTCTATATATTCAGGTGAGGGTGAAGGAGAAGGAGATACGGAGACAGCACTTGCAAGACCCGAAGCAGTACTCACTGCAGTGCCTGCTGTCATTTGATCAATCACATTGTTAGTCACTTTTTTTAGCATCGATTTTAGATCGATAAGACCTTGTGCTTGATTAAGGGATAAAGCTTCAACCTTGGAATTAAGTTCTTTTAATAGGTCAAAATCAACATCCTTTTGAGCATACATAGCTGCTACTTTTTTATACCACCAATCTCTCATTTGCGTTATTTCTCTACGTTTTTCAGGGTTAGCACCAAACCAAGTATGGCAATTAGGACATAGCGGAGCTGCGTTATCAAATGTATCCTCTCCTTGTTCTTTTTGCGGTATTATATGGTGCGCTTCAATTCCAATATTCTGACACCTACAACACCTGAATGCCGATTTTTCCTTAACGTTATTAATAATTGCTTCACTAAAAGCCATATAATCGGGTTGTAGCATTAAGCTCTAGACCAACCCCCTTCAATAAGTTCTCTTGTTAATTTGGCTTTTTGAGGGTGTATATATAGATTTCTTATGATATCTTCAATAACATCAATACAGAGAGACAGATCATCTTTATGATGCTTTTTGATTTCATGAGTAGCTAAATTGCCAATATCTTTAACAAGCATGAGCAATACTGCACCATCTCTTGTAATAATATTTTTATGAACCATCTCATCTATTTTTGTGTTTATCCCCTGAACCTTTATGTCTTGTTGAATTGATATTGCCTCAATAGTGGTTCGTACTCCTATTGCTGTAAGAATTAGCATCCCTGCGTTAAAGGATTTTATTGTTTCTTCATAAATTGTACGTACATCTTTAGGTATGCTGAAATAACCGTTTACTAATTCCCTATCACTTCTAAAGGGCGTTGGATGTACACTTTCTGTGATGTCAGGATCGCCAGTTTGCGGGTCTACATCTTCACTGCTAACATATCTGATCAATAAACAAATGTTATCACAACCTAAACATCGCAAAGTAAGAAAAGTTGTACTGTCCCATATATCACCATCATCGCTAGTTCCAAATTTTTCATACTCATTGATTACATTGTGCCAAGTTTCTTGCTGGCAAGCTTTACACATTATTTTACTTTTATATTTTTTTGACACATTCATAGATTTGGTTCAGCCAATATTATTTAAGTTTTATCCTCTGAAATTAATTGACTATATGCGGCCTTAAATACTTGCCAGCAAATATGGGCCGTATTTTCATCGGGGTTAAATGCTTGTGCAACCTGTTCATGTGGATGAATAAAATTTCTAAAATCTCTTAGAGCATGACTAAATTTCTTCACGTCTAGCTTAAGACGCTTCGTTGAATATGAAACATCAATCAAATCTGATAATGTCCAATCATATATCTTTTTAATATATCCGTTTTTATCTTTGGGCGCAGAGTTGTTAGTCATGAATTCTTTTTGGTTTTTTAAAGCTACTCCAAGCAATATACCTTCCAGCGTACTCCCTAACTGAAAGATAAGACTTAAATTAAGGTCACTTTCTAAGCAACGTCGCGCTTCATTAACTCTATCTGTAAGTACCTGTGTAATAACAGAATCTAGATTTAATTTATTAATATCAATCTCATCGCTATAATCCTTTTTTAAAAACTGATTAATTTCATTATCTGAAGATGCGTTATTTGAAAGTTTATCTCCATCTATATTAATTGATTGAATTCGTTTAAGAGTAGGGGTTGCTCCAATATACTCAATTTTCATTGCTTCCATGCCAAGTAACTCATTCATTGCTTTGTACGCCATGGCTAGAAGTTTTTGATCGCCTTTGTATTCTTTCGGGTCAACTAACCTTAGTAGCACCTTTTCGAATTCAGTAGGTATTAGTCTGTTTAAAGTTTCTAATACCCACCATTTACGGGTAGATCCGTCATGTGCAACGTTAATTCCTATATTTTGAAAAAATCTAGTTAGATATGATGAAGATCTGTAAACTGGGTAACGTTCCTTTATATCTCCGCAAATGAAATCAGCTATTGTTTCTACAACGGCAGGGTCAGGTAATTGTCCAAAGTGTAAACTATTGTCCACATAAGAATTATAACACTCGATGGTTGCAACCGCGGCCTTTAATATTTAGACTTCGCTTATACTCAACAATATCTACAAGTTGACTATTTCTACATAAAATGCTACCCACCTATACGCTAATAATGGTTTGGGATATAACTTTTCTAAGGCTTATTCTTTACTCTACAAGGCGGTTGAGATTACTAATAGTTCGGAAATCAAAAATATTAAGGAATTTCGGGATTATATTTCCGAACCTGACGAATTAGTTGCTAGTAAAATGAAAACTGACTCTTTTCGAGCCATTCGTTCCTCTTGGCTGGGGGACAGGGATTCGAACCCCAATTTTTGCATCCAGAGTGCAAAGTCCTACCATTAGACGATCCCCCAATAGAGCGGTTATTGCCTGAAACCGCAGTGTGATTTTACCACTCAAATAGCCATTATTGAAACATAAGCCCGTCAGGGCGCTACCTCTGGCTAACCTAATAATACCCAAACCGTCCCCTCCCAGAAATCTCTCCGTTGTCGTATTGACCGCAATGAGATAAAATCAACCCATGATAAGCACGCAGCATAAGGAACAAAGAGTAGCGGTATTCGTAGATGTCCAGAATATGTACTATTCAGCCAAGAATTTGTACGGAGCAAAAGTCGATTTTAGCAAAGTTTTAAGTGTAGGCGTAGGACCCAGGCGTTTAGTTAGAGCTTTTACCTATGTCATTAGAGCTGATGTTGGTGCCGAACGCGAATTTTTCGAAGCTCTCCATAAGATCGGTTACGAAGTAAGAGAAAAAGAACTCCAGATATTTTTCGGAGGCTCTAAAAAGGGCGATTGGGACGTCGGACTCTGTATGGACGCCGTCAGATTAATTCCTAAAATAGACGCGATGGTTTTGGTTTCAGGTGACGGAGATTACACTGACCTTTTGGAATACGCGAGAAGCCAGGGTGTCCGTACCGAAGTGATTGCATTTAGCAAGACAGGATCGAGCAGACTGTTCGGGACTGCCGATCAAACTACGGATATGTGTGAGGCTCCCGAGAAATTTTTAATCGGAAAATCCAAGTTCACTCTGTTGAATGGATTTAACTCACCTGCAAATGCCAACACTCCTGCAAAAAATTAAAAATCTGGCGTTTTCACCGGTATCCAGGAAAATCCTTTTCTTTGTGTATTTTCTGTTGCTTTTGGCGACCCTTTACCATGTTTATTACGCAAAAAGAATTGTTCCGGGTGTAACAGTTGGAAACGTGTCTTTAGGCGGGAAAAATTTAGATCAAGCCCGCAGTACGTTAGAAGCCCACGAAAAAACTTTGGATAAAAAAGTAACGTTAAAGTTCGATGGAAAGGAGTACGCAGTTAAGGCTGAGGACATCGATCTTACTTATGATTGGGAGGGTACTGCTTTACGCGCGTTTGAAATAGGACGAACGGGGGATGTTCTACGTGACACAAAAGATAAAATAGCGGGATTAGTTAAAAACTTAAGCATCCCCGCTTTCCACGATCACAGCGATGAGAAATTAAGCAGTGTTCTTTCCGAGGCGAAGAGTTTATTTAATATTGTTGCCCAAAACGCCGGTGTAAAAATGGAAAAAGGAAAGTTGGTTGTGACTCCGGAAAGTGAGGGTAAAAAGGTTTTGGACGATGCGTTACATTCCACTGTGGTAAAAGCTTTTGATAATTTAAGTTTTGGTGACAAAGAACTTCCCGGAAAGAAAATAGTACCGAAAATTACCGCTGTTGAAGTCACCGCCCTTCTGCCTCAGGCCGAAAAAATTATAAACAACGAAATTACCGTGAAAGATGGAACCAGGACATGGAAATTAACATCGGAACAACTTCTGGGATATATGACTTTTCAGCGAGACAAAGAAAGAAATCACGTCGAAATTGATTTGTCGGGGCCGCGGCTAGAAGCTTTTGCCGAAGAATTAGAACATGAGGTTAACGAGCTTCCCCGTGGCCAGGTTACGGGCATGGATGGTAAAAAAGTGACCGGATTTAAGTTAAGCAAAGAGGGAAGCGAGTTAGATAAAGACAAATTTATTATTGCCTTCCGCGATGCTTATTTTAATTCGAAAAACAGCTTAGAGATCCCTAAACTTGCTGTTTCCGGGCCTCTAGACAAAGATACGTATGGAATCCTTGAATTATTAGGGGAAGGAAAGTCAACTTACAAAGGTTCTGCGTCAGGTCGTATACACAATTTAACTTTGGCAGCTGAAAGAGCGAGCGGAGTCTTGGTAGCTCCCGGAGCAACGTACTCTTTGAACAATTCTGTAGGCGAAATTGATTCAAAAACAGGATACGACATTGCTTACATTATCAAAGACGGAAGAACTGTTTTAGGTTCGGGCGGGGGAGTTTGCCAAACTTCTACCACTTTGTTCAGAGCGGTTTTAAATTCAGGATTACCTATTGTGATGCGGTACCCACATGCGTATCGCGTTAGTTACTACGAGCAGGATCAGCCGGTCGGATTCGACGCGGCAATATACCAACCTTCGTGGGATCTCAGATTTAAAAATGACACCGAGAATTACATTCTGGTGCAGGCGGAAGCTGATGTAGAGAATTACGCATTGAAGTTTCAAATATTCGGTACACCCGACGGCAGGAAAGTGGCAATAACAGAGCCGGTAGTAACCAACCAAAGTCCTCCTCCTCCGGCTTTATACCAGGATGATCCAACGCTAGCTAAGGGTGTTACAAAACAAGTTGATTTTCCCGCGTGGGGGGCGAAGGTGACCTATTCCAGAACTGTAACCAGGGGAGAAGAAGAGTTGTTCGTGGATAAATTCGAGAGTAGGTACCAGCCTTGGCGTGCGGTGTACCTGGTGGGAACGAAAGAATAATTTAACGCCGTGCCATTTTCAAACTAACAATCGTATATTCATCATCGGGCTGCCTTGTTACTGTTATGGTGGCTATTAGATCTTGGTCGTTGTAAGTTGTAACGTAAATTCCATTTTCTCTTTTATCTGATTCCGGCGTCCAATTTTTATCACTAAAAACATTTTGGTAAAACGTCATGACTTCTTCGGGAGATTTTTTTGTTTGAAAAGTTGTCTGGTGAGAATCAAGAGTTCTGCTTGAGCATATTTTTTCCGAGCTTATGGGCATGGGAAGTTCTGCTTCTTGTGAAACTTGCGCACCTTTTACATCGCCGTTTTGAATTTTGGGATTATATTGCGTGAAACTAGCGTAACTCCCGGCAAAGGCAAGTATTAGAACTAAAAGTATTGGTATCAACTTTTTAAAATCTCCGGGCATTTTGTAAACTTATTATACACGATTACAAATGACAATTTGCGCAAGGTGTTAGTCAAAAAGCGGATTTGTTGGTAGAATTTGTGGGATTTATGCCGGGCGTTGCCTAAAGGATGCTTGGCCCCATCGTCTAACGGCTAGGACGGCGGATTCTCATTCCGTAAATCGGGGTTCGATTCCCCGTGGGGTCACCATGAACAGGTTCTTCACCGAGTATACGAGGTGGAGGTTCTGTTTATGTGATTCTCGCAAGGGAGCGGACTAACTTTAGTTATGTTCGACCATTGCGTAATGAAATGAAGCAATCGCTTTGATGGAGTCAAAATTCCCCGTGGGGTCACCAGAAAAGCGGGTATCACTTTGTGGTAGCCACTTTTTTATGTTCGGTTAGTTTTTTATTCATACCTCATTCATTATCCGGAACAAGATCCGATATTCCCAGAAGTTTTTTCTGCTCTTCTTCCCGTTCATACTGTTCCCTCTCTAATTTTGCCGTCCAGCTCTCTTTAGGTGTACGTTTGATTCTAGTTTTCTTTGGTGTTACCTCCGGTTCTACTTTCGGTGTCCCGTGAAGAATTAAATCCAAAACTTCAGCAGGGTATTTTTCTTTGGCTGCAAGATACTGCTCGTATGTTGCAAGCATGGCGTCTTCCGTTTTTATTTTATCCGGAGGATGCGCCATGATAGTCGTGTCTTCCAGCCATTTTTTAGTAGCCCTCGTTGCTACATCCATATGGCTAAACGGTTCTTCGTTTGACTCATCTTCGAGCTCTTTCTCAGCCTGCAAAACGTATTTTGCTCTTACATTGTTAATTCTTGGAAGTGGCTCTGTTGGCGCTGCCTCTGGAGCTACATCTGCAATAGAAGCTATCTCCTCTTTAGGTGTGGTGTCTTCCGGTTCTTCCGGAAACGCATCTAATTGTGTCCAATTTTCGTTCACAGAGTTTGAGTTGGTTTCGATCGTTTGCGCATTATCTTTTTGATAATTTTGAATACTACGACCGCCCCTAAAATTATCGGCAAGTACACAGCAAACCAAATTGCGAATGAACCGATGTCCTGGAGTGTTCCTAACATAGACCTAACCGCCTGTTTGAATATAACTTCAGGTCTCCACGGTTGCGCGGGGGTGTAAGGCAGACCAAGTTCGTCAGTTGAAATATAGATAGTAAGTTTACTGGTCTTGGTCGTCCCATCCATATACTGTAACTTTCCCTTATAGGAATCTATTTGGTTTTGTATCTGATCTAAGGCTTGTTGAACGGATAGCATTTCGTTTACTGTGGTAGCTTTGTCCAGTATCGCGAGCATTCTAGTTCTTTGAGCTTCGAGATCGCCCAAGCGTCTTTCAATATCTACGTATTGATCCGTAATATCGCGCCCGTCTACGTTCTCAGAAACGACTTTGATCGCAACACTTCTGAGATATTTTGACATTTCCTCGATCTTTTCAGACGGAACTCTAATTTGAAGGACGGCATTTTCTCCGTACTCTGTTCTACTGATGTTAGTGTTTACCATATACCCGCCCATAAGAAGGGTCTTCTCTTTTATCATTTCTACAGTTGGTGTTACGTCTTTCACCAACAAAGAAAAGTTCGATTCAACGACAACTTTTCTATCCGTAATGTCGGGTTGGGGAGCTGCCTCGCGGCCGTATTTATAGGCACCATTACTTAATCCCATCATTGGCGCGGTACCGTATGAATCAACTGCGTAACTTTCTTCAGTAGACATTCTCGTACTTCCACTTAACAAGGTTCTGGGAATTGAATTTAACACCCACCAACCTGCAACAATCAGAAGCAGGGTAAGCAATTTGTTTCTTTTTATCCAGTCAATAATTTTATTTATCATGGATTAATATTCGTACGTTGGGGATTTTGTGTCAAGGAAGCTCAAAGCCACTTTTTCTTGGGAAAATCTTTTACCTTTTCGACGGGTTTGGATTTTATTTTTTTAATAATTTTTTTCTCAGGTTTTTTGGTCAGGTGCTCTATTTCTTTTAATGTAGCGAAAATTCTAGCTGTAATGAGCTGCTCCTGTGAGACCCAATAATCATACGCAAAATTTTCCCTGAGATCTTTGTTTTCTTCGGCCGCTAAACCTTTTTCAAAAGTGGCTCCCTCGAGTTTTTTGCGTTGTTCTGATAGGCGCTCTCTCAGCCGTTCGACTTTTTCTTCAACGTTCATAAAGGGAATTTTATCATGTAGTAAGCGGGCGGAAAGATTAAATTAGTTTAAAACTGTGCAGGACGATTCCTACCGCAATGCTTAGGTTCAATGAGTCTACATCTTTAGAAAAGTTTATTTTTACGTTTTCACCAAGCGCCAGTTCTTTTGCCGAAAAACCTGAGGATTCGCTTCCGAAAACGAAAGAGCTTTTTTCAGGAGAGTTTAGTTTTTTTTGCGTAAGTTCCTCTAACGTGATGTTGCCTTTGGGGGTGAGTAAGAACAGCTCCCTTCCAAATTTCGTGGTGTAATCTGTCAGTTTATCGAAGTATTCAAAATTAACGGTAAACACACTTCCCATAGATGCCCTTATAACTTTTGGATCAAAAATATCTACGGCGGGACGGATGAGCGCTAGATTTTTGTATCCAAATGCGTGCAAAGTCCTTATTATTGTACCCAAATTACCCATATTTTCAGGATTTACCAGGACAACGTGGGGTTTGTCAGTTAACAACGGGGCTGAGTATTTTGAGAAACGAGCTCCTGCATAAACATTTTCTTTTCCGGAAAGTCTCATCAAAACCTTTTGTCCCTCCTCGACCCTTACGTTGTGTTTGTTAGCAAGTTTGGTAATTTCTTTGACTCCGGAATTGTTTTGTCCTTTTGGGTTTATGAAAACCTCGATAATACTTTCGGGCTTGTACTTAAACAGTTCGATAGTAGGATAAACGCCCAGGCAATAAGAATTCGATTGGTTTTTATCGTAATTTCTTAATTTCACTGCCTGAACTTAATAGAATTTAGTATGTTGTTTACGGTTGTTTTAAACTCGGCGCTGCCTTCTTTTACACCTACTACCACCAGTTCAGCTCCCTTCGGGCCCTCTGTGTTTACAAATATATAATAGGCGTCTTTCCAGCTATACCCCGTAACCTTTACCGCAGCTTCGCCGTTAAACGTGAAGTTTTCCTGGCTTCCATTTGGAGGGTATCCTTTAGCAGCGAAGAAGTCGTCGGACATCTTATTTATCTCGGTTTGTAAAAGACCGTCAAAAGTTGCTCCTCTTTGCACCGGTGTTACTGATATAACTACCCCGGCATCTTTTTGTGTTTCCTCACATACAGAAAGTATCACTCTGTACCGGGTATCTGTGGGCATCGGTACCAGGCAGTCATTTACGAGGTACGAAGGGTACTCAAATTTTACACCGCTTTGAACGTCTGACACCGATTTAAGGAACTCTGTAACTTCAAATCTTTGCGGGAGTAAGGTTATCGACTTGATTATCTCTTCAGTAATAATATCGTACTGCTGTCTAAACCCAACGTCTCCTTTGTAAAATTTAGAGACTTCAAAAAATTTACCACCGAAGTCTATATAGTGGTTTCTATAATAACCGTTACAATAGTCTATCTGGTAGTAAAGAGTATCGTACTCTCCCATCTTTCCGTCTGTTATTCCTGAGTAAATTGTTGATTCAGGGCACGTGGTTCTCATCGCTTCTAATCTAGTAGAAGCAAATTGATTCAGATCTCTTATTCTGGTCGAGAAGACAGTAATTGTTACTTTGTATCCTTCTAAAAATTCCAGGTTGTTATCTTTCGAATAAAGTACCTCAACCTTACCCTCACCTTTTTCTGTGTCGAAGGATTCCGTCAGGTTTGCTTCGACTGGATATTTGAAAGAAATTTGTAAAGTTGTGTTGGAATACTCTTTTTCTTTCTCCAAATTTTCCTCGGGCGTAATCATAACCGGGGTCTCCGCAGGAGGGTTAGAAACGAATCTCACACGGTCCTGTATCATTTCTTTGCGTATTTTTAAGGCGAAGACTGTTAGCGCTATAAGCGCAGAGATCGCCACTACAGCAATGGCGGCCTTCTTGATAAAATTTCTTTTATGGTGAAGAATAATTTCTTCTTTTTGCTGGATGCTAAGATTTTCAAACTCGGGGCTGTTTATTTTTTCCATGATATGTAAATGATATCACTTCATGAATTGTCATTGTAAATGTTGACAAATGTCTTAAATAAATATGTAATTAAAGTGTAATGAATGGAAATAAATTTATTTCTGTCCAATAATTATTTTTCTTTAGAACACACTCTGAAGTGTGTTCGCATTTTTTGTAGGAGGTGATCTTTGATGCCAGTAAAGAAAAAAGCAAAGAAAGTTGCAAAGAAAGTAGTAAAGAAAAAAGCAAAGAAAACCGTTAAGAGAAAAGCTAAGAAATCTTCCAAGAAGAAGTAACAGTCTTCCGATAGGAAGCGATATCTTAGGAGGGAGCTTTCATTTGAAAGCAAACTGCCTTCAATTAACGATTAGTTACTTTCGGAAAGTGGTCTCACGAAAAGGGGCCACTTTCTTTTTGTCTCTTAAATTTTTATTTGAAAATTTTAAAGCCCTAACATTCCGGAATTTTTTTTCATTGAGTTGAGGGTCATCGATACAAAATCATTCAGGTTTATTCCGAGCTTCTGTTCACATTGAGAAATTTGTTCGCGGTCAACTTGTTTCGCAAATTCTTTTTGCTTAAATTTCTTTAAGACCGAATCAACCGTAACTTGTTCAAGTTTCTTTTCGGGCATGACTAATGCTACAGCTACAATAAAACCTGTGAGTTCATCACAGCACTCTAAAGTCCATTCAAGACGGGTTTCCGGGAAACGCAATTTTGTTATTTTTGAATTATGCGAACGGAACACATCTAAAAGTTCTGGTTCGACCTCATAACTTTCAAGCCACTCGAGAAGTTCAATCGTGTGTCTTTCCGGGTTGTCTTTTGTTATTTCCCAGTCGGCGTCGTGAAGTATGCCTGCAATTTCCCAGTGATCCTTGGTAAGATTTCCAGAAGCTGGGAAAAAATCATAGAAATCAGCTAGTACCTTTCCTACGGCATAACAATGTCTTCTCAAATTTTCATTTTTCATTTTTTTGTGAAGAAGGTCTAACGCCGTATTTTTATCCAGCCTACTCTTGTCCATACTTTTTACTTCAGCCCGTAGATACCTTTTGTAACCGAATCTATCTCGTGCCTCAATTGGGGAAAGGGAACTCCTTCTTTTGCCGGTACATTTTCTAAAAACCAAAACACTCTTTCCGAATGTCCGTAACCTAAGGTCGGCGGCATTCCGTATTCAAGCATCTCTACAAAATCTATATCCAAAAATTGAGCTTCGGCGTCTCCGCTATCTCTGAGTGACTGTTGTTCCTTAAATCTTTCATATTGATCGACAGGATCGTTCAGCTCGGAAAATCCGTTTCCAAGTTCTCCTCCGGCAACAATCGGGTGAAATCTCATCGCATACATAGGATTGGCCGGGTTGGCTTTAGCCAAAGGAGACAGGAATTTTGGCTCATTTACAACAAAAGCGGGACCCTGAATGTCTTTCCTGATGGTTTTCCATAGACTATCCACGCCGCGCCCAAAGTTCATGTTTTTGTCTATTTTTATGTGTTTTTTTTCAAGGATTTTTTTGACATCGTCGAAATCGGAATTAAAAATGTCGAGACCAAATTTTTCTTTGAAGATTTCGGAGTAATCGATTATTTCCCACTCTTTTCCAAAATCAACTTTGAATCCTTTAATCTCAAACTTTTGAGTTCCATAAACTTCTTCCGCGACGTAGCGGAAAAGATTTGTTATAAACTTCATTCCGTCGTTCCAGTCGGCGTATGCCCAGTAGAATTCCATGGCAATGTGTTCCGGTAGATGTTCGTCGGAAATTCCTTCGTTTCTGAAGCGCGGACCTATCTCGTACACTTTTTCGTAGCCCCCGCCGATTAAACGTTTTAAATAAAGTTCCTGGGAAATTCTTAAATAAAAATCCTGATCAAGAACATCCATGTGTGTAACAAATGGGTTGGCATCTGCACCGCCGGGCGTTGTTTCTAAAACCGGAATGTTCATCTCAAGGAACCCTTGTTTCTTAAAAAAATCACGGTGGGCTTCCCAAAATTTTGATCTTCTTATAAATCTTTGGTAAACGTCGGGGTTTATATTTGTATCAATGTAACGTCTTCGCAGTCTGGTTTCCTTGTCCTTTAATCCGTCCCACATGTCAGGAAGAGGGCGGAGCGACTTTGTGAGAATTCTTATGGAAGTTACCTCTACGGATACTTCGCCTCTCTGGGTCTTGGTAAGAATGCCTTTACCTTCAGCAAAATCACCCGAATCGAGAAGATTAAGCTCTTCAAATCCTACTTCACTTTTTGTGTGGTCGGGATTAAGAAGCGCGTCGTCTTTTATATATAATTGTATTTTTCCGGTGGCGTCTTTGAGATCGATAAAAGCAAGTTTTCCGTGTTTTCTAATTGAGACGATTCTTCCGGATGCAACTACTTCGTTACCCTCGAGCTTTTCAAAGGATTCGTGGAAAACATTATTAGAGTGTGATTTGTATGAAGTAGGGGGAAACGGATCTACACCGAGAGTTTTAAGTTTTTCCAACTTTTCTATTCTGACTTGTCTGAGCTCTGATAAGGTTGCCATTAACTTATTCAATCAGAAACGGCTTTAATAATCAATCTTAAGAATAGTGTAGGTAAGCTTTCCCATGGGAGCTT
>MEVX01000013.1 GCA_001773135.1 candidate division WWE3 bacterium RIFOXYB1_FULL_43_24
CGTTTTTTTTGAAATTGTCTCCACTATTTGAGTACTCGAAAATACTTATTAAAAAAGGGTAGAGCCAGGACTTATGTTTGTATTGGTATTTAGGGAGTATGATTGCTTGCGCATTCAGACTGGGTTCCCTATATTCCATACATTCACTTATCCTGGCTCATTGTCCCTCTTGTGAAACTAAATTTTATCTTCGGGTCTTCATAACTAAGTTTAAGGGGGTGGGAGCTTGTAGCTTCCAGTGGGGATTGTAAAACCTTGTTGCTCTATTTTCCTTTGAGGGGATGGTAGCGCTCAGTCGGTCTTATTTTTCCTTTACCTTGCTCTTAATTCCGGGGTGTGTGCCGGAAGTAGCTGTGAGTTTTACCTCAGGCTATTTATGAAATTCGTTGATCCCTTTTGGGGTACCACAGGTACATATTAGGCTTACTCGCCTAGGGGTGCGGGTCTATTGATTCCCTTCCGGTTATCTTTAGTTTTACCGCGGAGAAGTCTTTTGTCGTTAGACTAAGCAACTCCGACCTGTGACATTCAACTATCCTTCGGGTGTAACAACGGGGCTTAAGGGTTTAGCTGCTTTCGCTGCTAGTAGGGATTGTAAAACCTTGTTGCTCTATTTTCCTTTGAGGGGATGGTAGTGCTCAGTCGGTCTTATTTTTCCTTTGCCTTAGTTTCCTGTTCCGGAGGTTTCTAATGATGACTCTCGTCGTCGTTAGTTTTTCCGGGCGGTAGTTTTTAGTTACCTTGTTACGTTATATTCAGTTGTCAAGAAAGACGTGGATGTGATACTACAGTTTTATAGAGATTTGTCAAGCATTGAAGTATAATTAACCTATGGATGAGTCTATTACACCTCCTCAAAACATACAAGAACTCGAAACCGCTTATAACTTTGCGGATAATATTCTTAAATTCGACGCCACACACCCAAGGAACCTGCAATTTTATAAAAACGTCTATTCACAAAATCCGGAGTACATTTTATTGTTTAAGCCGGCCGGCGAAGTCGGGGGAGTAATATTTGCTTCAGATAAAGACAGAGGGACACTTTTGATAGGCGAACTTGCGGTTTCAGAGACAATGAGGGGAAGGGGAATTGGCTCAAAATTACTCTCGGAGATGGAAGAGGTTGCACTTAAACACGATAAGAAAGAGATATTTCTCGCAGCGCTCGAAACCGCAGAGAAATTTTATATACGGAACGGTTATTTTCCGAAATTATATGTTCAGCTAGATGGTAATAACAGACTGGACGAAATAACTAGTTTATCTGCCACTCCCGTTTCCTGGAAAAACACCGGGGATGGGTTTAGCAAAGTAGTTTTAGATACGGTAAAAATAGACAAAGAGCTTCAGAAAAACTTTGAAGATAAACTGGGCGCACACACTCAGTATTTGTTCTTCAAAGCACTTACACTGTAACCCAAACTACTACATCAGATCCTTTTTCTTTTCCTCAAACTCTTTTTTGTCTATCTCGCCTTTCGCGTATCTCTTTTTTAGTATCTCCATTGGAGTTCTATCTGCAGGTGTATTTCCGTTTTTATTTTCTTTGCCGGTACGCAATAAAATACGTACAACTTCAATGCCTACGAATATTACGAAGACCCAAAAAATAAGCATAAGTATCCAGCCGAAACCACCCCAATGCATGTTGTTGTAGTACCAATACATCATTCGAATCACCTCCTTCTAGTTAATTCAATATCGCCAGTTCATCATCTGCTAGCACATAGTTTTCGTTGTAATAGAGAGCTTTTACGAACTCTTCCCGGGCTGCGTCTAAATCCCCCTGTTTCATAAAAATGCGTCCTCTGATCTGGTACAGTTCCGAAAATGCTCTGTTGTGATTGCTCAAAACCTCGCCCGTCATCTCCAAAACCTTTTCATCGTTTCCCAATTTCTCATAAGCTAAAATCGGCTCAATCTGGTACCAAAGCATCCTAAACGGTAATTGGGCGGAAACCAATTCGTAAGCTTCAACCGCCCCTTCATAATTTTCTATATAATAATTTGCCACAGAAAGATTGAAACGATCATAAATACTATCAGGGGACGCTTCTAATTTCCTTTCAGATTCTTTTTTTGCATTTTCCCACGCAACTTTTTCATTCAAATTCTCACCTAGTATCTTTTCGGCAATTTCTTTTTTCTCGGGTCTTACCAAAACAATATATTGATAGTTAAAAGCAGACCACAGCCTGTTAAAATCTCTGTACAAATATTCTAAATTCTTTCCCTGATATGAGTCGTCCTGAATAAAGACACCTTTGCCGTCGTCGTAACCTTTTACAATGCGGAAATGCGCGATGTATTCGTCATCTTTAAGCCAGGTCAAAGCAATCACCGGAATATCGTTATAAATAAACTGCTTTATTAGCTCCGGGGTCCCCATGGGACGGAGATAGTAGAGAAGCCCGTACTCTTCGGCTTTTTCTCCTACTTCCTGTAAAGTAACCGCTTTATCGTCATTGTCCCCCTGCGGGTTCTGGTATGGCCTTAGTTGGTCCCCCAACTCTTTCTGCGAGGCTTTTATGCCGTAGAAAGAAAGAGCCATAGATAAGGACGCCGGACCGCAGTTATTAAAGGTCTGAAACACGTGATAATTGCTTACTAAGGTCTTTGCTGCAGGAAGTGTGGGGGTCTCCGGCAGTTCCATTTCATCGTCGAATGGGGAGATTTCCGGTGCTACTACTTGTCCTTGCTGCGAAACGGGTTCACTTTCAACCGGCTCTTTTAGAAAAAAGTATGCACCGGCAAGTAAAGCCAAGGCTAGAACCGGGAGAATTAATATTTTTGCAGAAGCAGGTACATTTCTCATTCGTTTATGGATATTACATTAAATCTGTGTTTTTGAAAAACCTGGTAAAGAAATAAATAATAAATTCCAAGAGCTAATAAAGAGGATGTTTTCTATGATAAACTTTCAAAGTGAAAATAAAAATCAAACGTTTTGATAAATCAATTCCCTTGCCTGAATATAAAACTAAAGGTGCAGCGTGTGTGGATTTGTATGCACGGGAAGATGTAACTATCCCGCCAGGAGAATTAGGTTACATTCCCCTCAACGTAGCTGTCGAGGTACCGGAAACGTGCTGGGTGCTTTTAGCGGCAAGGAGCTCGACACACAAACTGGGGCTCATCCCAGCAAACGGAATCGGAATAGGAGACTCAGACTTTAATGGAGACAACGATGAATACAAGCTGATTGTTTACAACGTTAAAAAAGATCCCGTTACTGTAGAAAAAGGTACTAGGGTAGCGCAAATCTCAGTGGTCAATTATGAAAAAGTGGAATTAGAAGAGGTTGACTCGTTGGGTAACGCAGATAGGGGTGGAATTGGTTCAACCGGGTCCAAATAACTAAAGTTTTTCTCTAAAAAACTCTACCGTTCTTTGCATTGCCGTGTCGTAGTACGGTGAGACAATGTTATGTCCGCCCCCCTCATATTCATAGACTGAATAATCTTTACCCGCACTTTCTAATACACCCTCAAGATCCCTGGTGTAACCGATATTAACTACAGGGTCGTTCGTGGCATGATGAATTTGCAAAGCTCCCGATAAATATTTTAAGTTCTGAGTCAAAGATACCGAAGTCCAAAAATCATTTGAAAAATCAATTTTATCCGGCTCTGTTCTTATTTTCTGTACTTCAGACGAGATTTCACGGTTTTTCTCCTGTTCTCCTTCACTCGTTTCGTACGGTCTGTGAACATAACTGTTGTCGCTTATACCGTACTTAGCAAAATCAGCGTAACTGTAAACTGCCCCTGCCCAAATTACTCCGGCCTTTATATCGTCGGAGACCAGCATCGATCTTAAAGTGACGTTTCCGCTCATGCTGTGGCCCCACATCCCTATTTTTTCAGGATTTACCAGTTCATATTTTTGTAAGCTTTTGACAGCGCTTATTGCGTCAATTGTGTAGGCTGAGGAAAAATAAGAACCGGAGGGGTCACCTTCGGATTTTCCGTTGCCACGAAAGTCTATTTTAAAAACAACGAACCCGTTTTTAGCCAAGTAATCAACATAAGATGCATAATTCTGGGTAGTCTCGTACTGCGCCGGGGGAATATAGCCGTGATTAAAGACCACCGCCGGAAAGCCCCCCTCAGGTACAGTTTCGTTGGGCACGGTTAACAACCCGTACACTTTATTTCCCTCGCTCAGGTAGCTGACAACATATCTTTTATAATTCGAGCCGTCGCTTAATTCTTCCTCTATAACCGGAGCATCAGAATCTATTTTCAATGACCTCAGGTATTCTATTCCGATAGGGGAGGGCAACACACTTTTTTCTTCTGGCACTCCTTCGGGTTTAGTCGGTAAACCGGCGATACTTGAATTGTTTTGAAAATTGCTATTAAGACGTAAAAAGTAAAGGGCTGAGACAACCGCGGAGATTAAAATAATTAGGGCAATAAACTTTTTCATACCTCGGAGCAAATATACTAGCATACTTTTTTGGAAAAAGAAAAAGCTCCGGTAGTGGACAAAAATACCGGAGCTTAAGGTGCACCTTTGCGGGTTCAACTATCAAGATTCTCTTCCAGCAAAGGCAAAAAATACTGTTCGAAGTAGGTATTACCCGGGTCAGTTTTACCTGAACCTTCCACCTCGTAGTGCCCGATAACGTTCTCGATGGGAATATCGTAAGTTTCCATAAGAACGAGTACCAGGTCGACGGTCTGCGCCGTAATCATTTCAATAGAGCGCACCATGGCGGGAGTAGCTTTACCGTTCAACATATCGTTATACGAACGGCCGCCCATCTCAATTTGTACAGAATGGCTGTCAAGGCTGCGCCCTGCACCGCGGCATTGTGTTACACCACCCTCGTACATCGTGAGAAATTGTCCGACTCCGTCAAGGCCCACCCCAAAATGAACGCTACGGCCCCCGCTGTCCCTTCCCGCTAAGCCGTTCCACGTGGTAGTAGAGAACCACTTTTCCGGGGTCTTTCCTGACTGATCGTCAGTGTGAATTACAATTGTATCGGGGACAATTACCCTGTTTACATACGCGGTTTTGGGCAATACTTTTCTCCCTCATGAACTATAGGTCATATATATGGGGATCGATGGTTGCGTGATGTATAATTTAATCATGAGGAACGTAAAAATTATAGGAATAGTTCTTTTATTAATTTTACTTTTGGGCGGCGGTTATTTCGGCTACAAAACTTTGAAAAAAACGTCTACAGATATAGACAGTTCGGGCAGCCTAACGAACCAAATTAAAGGAGAGGGGCAAGAGAGCGAAAGCTTTTTCTCAGGAAAAATCACCGATCTTATTAGTTTAGGAAAATCAGTAAAATGTACTTACACAATGCCCGAACAAAAAGGAACTACTGGAGCAGGAACTTTTTATGTCTCAGGAACGAAAATGAGGGGGGACAGTACAATCACAATGTCTAATAATACAAGCGTAGAGAGCCATATTATTTCAATAGACGGCACAATGTATATGTGGAGCCCTGTGATGCCCCGAGGATATAAAATTGTAGTGGATAAGGAACTTCTCGATACAGAAAATGCAGCTGATTTGCCGGAAGAAGCAAAAACCCTGCAGGAAAGTTTTGATTACAAGTGTCTTCCTTGGATTCCCGACCAGTCGTTATTCGAGCTACCAACGGACGTTGAGTTTGTTGATTTATCTGAACTCACAAAGACACTTGAAGCACCGGGAGAACCAGACAACGCCTGTGCACTTTGCGACCTGATGGAATCAGCGGAGCAGAAAGCGCAGTGTTTGAAAAGTATGAATTGCGAATAGTCCTGTGAATAGCAAAAGATTTGTACACGCACTAAAACGGTTCATAAATAAGCACGTTTATATTGTTGCTTTTTCGGCAATCTACCTTGTAGCGTCATTACTACTTTATAAAGACTTCGGGGTTACATACGACGAAAAAGTCGAGTACGATGCTGGGAAATCCCTTTCAGCCTATCTAATAACTCCCACAACTTTAGAATACGCAACTAAGCTTGTGAACGATAAGTCTGACAACATCAAATATTCTCACCAACTACCTTTATTTAGCACCTACTCAAGAGTTTACCCCGCCTTATTAAACATCTTAAACCCCTCTTATTACTTCGAATGGTTTCATCTTCAAAATCTTGTTCTAGGACTTTTCTTATTTCTTTTTTCTTACGCGATACTTTATTTAGTGTACGAAGACGGTAGAAGGGCAATTGTCGGACCCGTACTTTTGTTCCTCACACCGGCTATAAGCGGTCACATACCGGCAAATCCGAAAGATATACCTTTCGCGACAATTTTTCTTTTGGGAATCCTACTTATTGCATATTTTATGAAATACCCCAAAAACAAATCTGTGGAAATTCTCGCGTTAGGTGTGGTTTTCGGAATTGCCCAAAGCATGCGGATTGTAGGAGCAACTCTTTTTGTAGTACATGCTCTATTTAGTATTTTTCAGGTAGTAACCGGTAAAGAAAGTTGGGCAAAGACCCTGCTACACTCGACACTTATCCTAATGATTTCACTATTTATTTGGGTGTTAAGCGTACCTTTTTTAGGAACAAACTTTTTTGCCAATCTTATATATATAGTTACCGAATCGACCGAATTTCAAACATGGAATCATAAAATTCTTTACATGGGTGATTTTCTTTCAAAAGAGAGACGTCCGTGGCACTATTTACCCGTATTATTGTCATTACAACTACCACTATCGGTTTTGCTATCTTTGGGTTCAGGATTATTTTTAATAATTAGAAAAAAACTTCGCTATAACGTTTCTCACCCGGTTTCTATCATCTCGGTGACCATCCTTATCAACTTTATTATATACATAGTTCTGCACCCCGTTGTCTATAACGGAATTAGACATTTTCTGTATCTCGCGGTCTGTCTGGTTTTGCTTGCTTCGTTTTTTCTGGTTGATCTATACAATAAAGCAAAAACAAAACAGAAATTTGTTTTGCT
>MEVX01000014.1 GCA_001773135.1 candidate division WWE3 bacterium RIFOXYB1_FULL_43_24
TACGTCCTGACTTGATAAGTGCTGAAAGCATCTAAGCACGAAGCAAACCTCAAGATTAAAGCCGTTCCGCTTTAAGCGGACACAATTCCTGGGAGACTACCAGGTTGATAGGCCGTAGGTGTAAGCACAGCAATGTGTTCAGCCGAGCGGTACTAATTATTTGTGAGTCTTTACTTACTCTTTTCGCAGGATTTATTCTGCGGAAACTTTCGGATTGTTGTTGAGTATTTGTGATTATCTGACTTTCTGTTTGGTTTTTAGAGAGCTTTAATAGTTTTCGGTTAAGGCGGTTTATGTTATATTCCGCTTCCGGAGATTAGAAAAGTTCTAATAAAGTTACGTGTTAAAATTGACAAGTTAAAAAGTTTTTTGAAATCCAAATATGCATTTGGGGACAAAACCCTGGTGATGATTGCGGTAGGGCAACACCTCTTCCCATTCCGAACAGAGAAGTTAAGACTACCAGCGCCGAAAATACTGAACAGAAAGTTTGGGAATATAGGTCGTCGCCGGGGTTTTGTTTTTGTTTTCGAAACTTCAACTTACAACCCTCGTTTGAATTTATTTACTATACTTATCCTCGTTCGAACCATAGCACTTCGTGCTATAGCATCGAACTAAGGTCGTCGCCGGGGTTTTGTCTGTTTCCAAAGCTTCTATTTATATACCGAGTTAAATTTACTCAATTTGCTGACCCTCGCGAAGACCATAGTGCTACGCACTATAGAATTTCGCTAAAGGTCGTCGCCGGGGTTTTGTTTTGAAGTTTTAATTTGTCCCCCTCTATTAAGAGTACCCCATTAAAAACCCTAGATTTCCCCGTATTTTCACGTTATAATCTCCCCGTTCCCCTCTATAAAGACGGGAAGAAAGGAGGTTTTGCTTAAGAAGGTTTTCGGCGGTAATACAAAGAAAGCCCGAAAAAGCAAATACCCGAAAAATGTCAAAATCATCAAAGGTTCACAAGCCGGGGTCGGCTATGGCAAAATTGCTAACCGATAAAGATCTACAGATGAAAGATCTCAGACCCGGGGATTTAGTAGAAGGCATTGTTGTTAGTGTTACGCATAGTGAGGTTTTGCTTGATGTAGGAGCAAAATCGGAAGGTGTTGTGTCGAGTTCCGATATAACGGATGCCGACGAGTCTTTCAAACACTTAAAGGTTGGGGATACGATCCTTGCCAAAGTAGTACAGTCCGAAAATCAGCAGGGCTACATCGTTTTGTCCCTGAGAAAGGCCGAAAAAGATAAAAAGTGGAAGGGCGCAGAAGATGCCCTCGCCAGCGGTTCTATTCTAGAAGCGACCATTATCGAATACAATAAGGGCGGTCTTTTGTGCGACTGTTTGGGGTTAAGAGGATTTATTCCGCTTTCTCACCTCGATAGAAGTCATTTTGCCAACGATATTGCGAAATTTGCAGCCGGAAGCGAGGCTGAGTTGAAGGAATCCCTGAAAGCCCTGGCCGGAAAGGTTATAAAGGTGAAAGTTATAGAACTGGATCCTTTAAAGAATCGCTTCGTTTTATCTGAAAAAGACGCTATGAGCACATATAGTGACGAGAGCAGGGAAAAAAGGTTGCAGGAAATTGCATCAGGTACGACCCTGGAAGGTATTGTGACGGGAATAATGCCGTTCGGTGTCTTTATAGATCTCGACGGAGTAGAAGGTCTTGTTCACATCAGCGAAATAGCTTGGGAAAAAGTAAACAACCCCTCTGCGTATTTTTCAGTTGGTAAGACAGTTAAAGTTATGGTTTTAGGCATCGACGAGCAGAGCAAGAAGCTGGCTTTGAGCGTAAAAAGGCTTACTCCTAACCCGTGGGAAACTGTGGAAAAAAGTTACCCGGTCGGAACCAAAGTTAAAGGAATTGTAAGCAAAGTTGTTCCTTTCGGAGCTTTCGTAACGATAGAGAAAGGGTTGGACGGCCTGGTACACGTGTCCGAAGCCGCGGGACCTTTGAAAGAGGGCGAAGAGGTGGAAGCGATTGTTATACAGGTTGATGGTACCAATCAAAAACTTGCTTTAAGCACAAGACAGCAATAATTAAGTACTTACTCAGTAATCGAACTTTGGTCCCCTGCCCGTTCCGGCAGGGGACTTGCAAATAATGCTAATAGACAGACTTACACAAAGAGCAAAATCGGTTCTTCTCAAACTTCCTGAAAAGGAGAGCATTTCTAGTGCTAAAGTTCTTGCTGCCATAACGGAAGAGAGCGGAATGGGTAACACTATCCTCCAGACGCTCGGAATTTATAACCTTAACAAGAGAAAAATGGTTTCTTTGAACGATCTTACACGTGAGGCTTTCGTTCAGGCAGCTAATTTTGAGCATATGTACGTAGGAACCGAGCATCTGATGCTGGCGCTCTTCAAAATGTGTGATTCTCCCGACTTTAGCCGCCTGCGTTTCGAACTCATAAAATTGAGCGTTTTCCCTAACACCGTTAAATCCATAGATAAGAACAAAAAGACCCCGATCTTGGACACTTTCGGTGAAAATCTCAACCAGAAAACCATGAGAAACATGGACAAACCTCTTGTTTACAGGACGGTTTATGAATCTCTTGTAGCGTCGCTCCTTCTAAAAAATACACCTAATGTTTTAATACTCGGGGAAGCCGGCGTAGGGAAGAGGGCGCTTGTCGAACTTTTGGCCAGGAACATTTCAGCTTTGGATGTTCCTCCTGCACTAGTAGGCTACCAGGTAATAGAGTTCGATATGCTGGCCTTTATGACAGGCCTTATGAATAAGAGCGGCGTAGAAACAGGACTAGCGCAGCTGTCGGATGAACTTAGGTCCCTGAACCGTGTAATACTTTTTATTAAAAACTTTCAAAATTCATTCTTTGCTACAGCCATGGGATTTTCCATGCCTATTTTTTACTCAATGTTTAAGTCCGCTTTGGACAATTCGGATATAAAAATAATAGCGACTATGTCCTCTACCTTATACGAAAAGCTCGGAGCCGATAACGAACACATTCTGGAAGACTTCGGGACTGTAGAAGTCATAGAACCCACTGAGAAGGAAACTCAGAAAATACTTGAGAGTACTGCGCTGTACCTGAGCGAGTTTCACAATGTTGATATCACAAAAACAATGGTCAACCTCATTTACAAAAAAGCCAAAGAACTTGAAAGCGACGACAAATTTCCGCAAAAAGGTGTAGACCTTATGGACCACTGCTGTACATACGTAATCCTCAAGAAGAGCAGAATACCCGAAAGTTATAAAGAGATGGTTGATAAGAGATTCGACGTTCTAGGACAGCTACAGACGACTCTGGATGAAGGTAAGTACGAGAAGGCGCTACACCTGAGGAAAAAGATAAAAGGCTACGATCAAAAATTATCGTCAAAAGAAGAAAAAATATTTATACCCGAAAAACGGCTGAAGATGACAACAGAGGATGTTACCGAAGCGGTATCGGTGTTTAGGGAAGAACGTGATCTTGATGATGACAAAGCAGGTCTAAAGAATTTGTCACTTCTTTCCGAAAAATTAAGGTCCAGGATAGTTGGACAGGATGAGGCGGTCAATCTGGTCGCAAAAAGTCTTGTCCGCTCGAGACTGGGGCTTCGATCAAGAAAGAGGCCCATCGGTAATTTCTTGTTTCTCGGTCCTACAGGTGTGGGAAAAACTGAAATGGCTAAAGTTTTAGCTGATTTATTTTTCGGCTCGAAATCTCTAATCAGACTAGACATGAGTGACTTCTCGGAGAAGCATAATGTTGCTAGATTGGTAGGTGCTCCCCCGGGGTATGTCGGTTACGGTGAAGGCGGGGAACTGACATCAAAAATTGAGGCAAAACCGGACAGCGTAGTGTTGTTCGACGAGATAGAAAAAGCCCATCCGGATGTTTTGAACGTCCTACTCCAGATAATGGAGGAGGGGGAGCTTGTGGATGCGAAAGGTACAACATTCGACTTTTCCCGCGCTGTTGTCATACTAACGAGTAACTTAGGTACGGAAATATTGCATAACAATGAGATAGGTTTCGAGGAAAAATTCATTAGTGACAAGTCGGTTGAAGGAAGGCTCAGAAATAACTTAAAAAAGATACTGAAGCCCGAGCTTATAAATAGGTTCGATGAAGTCATTATTTTCAAGCGGTTGCTTAAAGACAGCCAGCTTAGAGTACTGGAATTACTCACAAAGGAAATAAACGTTACACTTAAAGCCCAAAACATCACTTTAGTGGTGTCCAAGGAGGTCAAAGATTACCTTCTGGAAAAAGGCGGCTCTCTCGAATACGGAGCCCGTGCTTTAAGAAGAACGCTGGAAAAGGAACTGATCGACTCTTTGGCTGAATATCTCCTGCACCACGAGAAAAGGCCGTTGTCACTTTGTGCCTCCATGTCAGACGGGAAAATTACTATTTCCGCGAAAAAGGCCAGAAATTGTTAAGATATTAGTATGCCTAAGATAAAAACGGTATACACATGCCAGAACTGTAACTACCAGAGTTCCCAATGGGTCGGGCAGTGCCCCCAGTGTCACGAATGGAATTCTTTTATCGAAGACGTAGTGGCAGTAAGCTCCGGTTCAAGATTAGGTTCCCGCGCGGGAAAAAGTAGCGCAGCGGCTACACCCGTACAGCTATCGAAAATTTCCACCAAAAATATTAAGAGACTTTCTTCCAACATATCCGAGTTCGACAGGGTTCTCGGAGGCGGTTTTGTCCCCGGTCAAGTTGTCCTGTTGGCGGGTGAGCCCGGTATAGGGAAGAGCACACTTCTTACAGATATCGCAAAAAGTTTTGGAGATAAAAAAATTCTGTACGTTGCCGGAGAAGAAAGTGCAGATCAGATAAAAATAAGGGCTGAGCGGATGAATTATCCCGCCGAGAATTTATATATGCTACAGGAATCCGGAGTAGAGCAGATCATCTCAGCGATAGAAACCACAGAAGATATCGCGCTGGTCATAGTAGACTCCGTTCAGACAATTTACTCCGAAGATATTGCGGGAATTTCAGGTTCTCTTCCGCAGGTCCGTGGTTGCACTCAGCTTATAACAATAGCCGCCAAGCGTACGGGAGTGCCCGTAGTACTTGTCGGGCACGTCAACAAAGAAGGCGTTGTCGCCGGTCCTAAAGTCCTGGAGCATATTGTCGATACCATTCTTTATCTTGAGGGCGACGCCCAGCACATGTTCAGGATGCTGAGAACAACCAAAAACCGCTTCGGTCCGGTGTCGGAGGTTGGGATATTCGAGATGCAGGAAAAGGGCATGAAAGAGGTCAAAAACCCGTCAGAACTTTTTCTTGAGGAACACGTTGCAGGAACTTCAGGTTCCTGCGTAACGGTTGTTATGGAAGGATACAGACCTCTCCTGTTTGAAGTACAGGCACTGACGGTAAGAACAAGCTTCGGTTACCCGAGAAGAACAGCCAGCGGCCTGAATGCCAACCGTTTGCAAGTGTTGGTAGCTACAATAGAGAAAAGGACAGGAATAGATTTAAGCGGCCACGATATCTATCTCAATGTGGCCGGAGGCTTTAAGATAAACGAATACGCTGCCGATTTGGCTGTTTGCCTTGCCGTCATATCATCCATTAAAGACTTGCCCATGAAAGAGAAAAGTGTAGTATACGGCGAAGTAGGTCTAAATGGCGAGGTAAGAAGGGTTTCGCATACTGAAAAAAGAGCGAAAGAGGCCAAAAAGCTCGGTTTTGAAACAATTATCTCCCCCGAGACTGCTAAAAGTTTGAACGAGGCAGTATCAAAGGCGCTGTCCAAGGGATACAATTTAAATAGTGGAAAACGGATTAAACAAACAATTAAACAAACAACAGAAAACAAAAGGAATACCCCAGTTAAAGCGGTTTAACATTTGGGTCAGGATTGCTTTCGCAACAATATTCTTCATTTCAGGCTTTAACCTTTCGAGATCCGCGTTTTTTATGGAACTTCCTTTTTTTGGTTACCATACTGTTTGGGAAGTTCTTATGTCTGCGGCTGCGGGATTGGTTGGATTTTACGTATTCCCCCTGTTCTTAATAAGCGCTCAGTACTGGATTGAAGCGACAATCAACAAGGTTGTGAATGAAATAGTGACCAACTTTTGGGAGCAGCAATCACGCAAGATACAGGAAGCAAGGCGGGAAAAACAACAAAGAAAGGTAGCAGAAGAAGATTCGAAAAGAAAATCGGATTGGGAGCACGCTATTGTTCTTGATACATCGGTACTGGTGGACGGTAGGGTTGTAGACATAGTAAAAACCGGATTTTTGGATCACCGCTTAATAATAATTCAGGCAGTATTAGACGAGCTTCAAACCATTGCTGATAGTAAAGATAAGTTAAAACGCCAACGTGGCAGGCGTGGTCTGGACATTGCGAAGGAACTTAAGAAACATTCGAAGGTTGTTATTCCTGACATAGGCGCCAATGGAAAAGGCGTGGATGCCAAATTAGTATCCTTTGCTAAAGAACATAAATTGAAGCTAATGACCATGGACTTTAATTTGAATAAAGTAGCACAGGTGTCCGGTATAAAAACATTAAATCTAAATGACCTTATAAACGGTTTAAAGACGATTATGCTACCCGGAGAGGCTATAAAGATAAAAGTTGTACAGCAGGGCAAAGAGAAGGAGCAGGGGGTAGGATACTTACCTGATGGCACGATGATAATAGTGGAGGGGGCAAAAGAGCGTGTTGGCGACGAGGTAGATGCTGTGGTATCAAAAATAATACAGTCATCAGCAGGAAGAATTATATTCTCAAAAGTAGCGGAACAGCGCGAGAATTAACGTTTAAACATTTTCCAACATTCAGTTAAATAGAGTGCCTTGTGCGGAGAGAAGTGTGATCGGGAGCACAAAAAAACACTCCAGCAGAAGCGACATAAATAGCGGCAGCCGCAGAGTGTTTTTTGTCGAAGCGTTTTTGCAATCTAGGATTGCAATAAGTCCATGCTTCAGAGCAGCCGAAGCATGATTTATATAAACTTTATATTATTTACCACGCGTAACAAGCGACGGAGATTAGTCCGAGAGGCGTAATTTTTATGAGGGACAAGAAGTTCTGTATTACAATCTTATGCACATTGCTGTTATGGAAGTACATACCGTTATACAGTTATATGTAGAAGATAATTTTTACTTCAACCTATAAGTTATAAATAGTGTGTGGATAACTTTTAGGGTTGTGGGTAACTACCGGAGGAGGTCAAATTGGAATCTAACAAAATAAAAACAACTGTATTAATTGATAAGACGCTCAAAAAGCTAGCTCAGGTACATGCCATACAAAATGATATGACGCTGGGAGAGCTGATCGAGGAGGGTTTGAGGAAGATTTTGGTTTAGGTTTTTGTGCCGTAGTTAAAATTCGTGCGGTTAATCTTACAGTTTCTCCCCTGCGTATTTTATATACCCGGTAAGTTACTTTACGGCGGTAGATAAGTGTTCCAGCATACGCAGAAAACGAGCTCCCCCCGAGTAGACATAACTTATAGTGTGTGATACAATACAACAAATACGTTCAAAGGAGGAGAGATGTTAGGTTTTTTGCTTGGGGCTTTTGTGGGGTATTTTTTGAAGAAAGTGAAAACGGTCACAATATTAGTGATCGGATACCTTCTTCTAGTACTTCTAGCAGTTTTGCTGGACGTTGGGAAAGTGAACGTACTGGCATTTTTTGAGCAAGGCGCCGGTTTGTACGTAGGTGTCTTTGTAAGATCCTATTTCGACAAAAAAAAGGCAAAAAAACTTGAGGAGGAAAGATTACTAAAGAAAACAGAGCAAGAGAAGAAAGAAGCAGAAAAGAAAGAAAAAAAATCAGAAACAGTACAGGATACTGCTCCGATCGTAATCAAGGTGGAAGAAGAGCAGAGTGAACTTCCGGATCTCGATAATTGGAAAGAATAGTTTTGGAAAGTTAGGAAAGAGCAATGTTAAACAGGCTTGCAGATGATATTAAGCAATTAATACACAAACATCTGCAGGCCTTTTTCTTTTCCTTAAAGCCCCATAGTATTGACATTTAGGCAAGTATCTGTTAGTATCTAGTGTGTTCTGGAAGGAGACGTACAACCGCCTAATTTCAGGCAAATCCCCCAGAATACAAAAAATACTTAAACTATTGATTCATGCGCCCACGAGGTTGCATCAACCAGCAGTTTAAAAGCTGCTTTTTTACCGGCAATTAATACCTGTAAAGTACTTTGACAAGGTGTAGTGTGGGAAATCCTCTTTTAAGGTCTATTTGATTAGGCCGGTTTAGCCTTTTTTGGCTATTCCGTTTAGGGATCTAACACCCCTTTTGTGCACATCTTTATTATGGATGTGTGCTGGAGGGGTGGTGTGGATCCAATCGTTTTCAAATCAAAAAGGGCTTTAACCGGCCCGACCTATAAGGAGGTTGAAATGGTTAAGAAATTTTGGGAAAGTGCAAAGGAATACCCTGTTCGGACTGCGTTGTTAGTAGTGCTTTTTATCCTTTGCGTGGGTGCTTTCGTTTTGCTTCGGAGCAACGCTGTTGCCCTCGCAAAACAGGCCGCCGCGCCTGCCGCTTCGGTTTCCGCTCCTGTTGTCGAAAAAGCAGCCGTTGCGGCCCCCGTGGTCAAAGCACCTGTGCCCGCTCCTATCGTTGCAGCGCCTGTCGTTGCGGCTAAAGAGCCCGTCGTTGCTCCCCAGAAAGCTGCGGAGAAAGTATTTACAATCCGCCAAGTTGGTGGAGCTGAACAAATCATCAAGGATTGGCACAACGAGGCCGCGGTTACTGTGAAGCTCCCGGTTTTGACTGACCTCGGACTCGGGTGGGAAGATGTTCACGAAACTGACGGGAAAACGACATACTGGGTCGCCGTCTCATCGGACAAAGGTACTTTTACCTTCACCGGCGTGGACTACCAATTTGACGAAGGTTTCGTTGCAGTTGTTATGACTGAGACCCCCGAGTCGATTGGTGTAACCACTGGCTGGAACGATTCTGACGAAGACGTTAATAAACGGCATTTCAATGTCTGGTCCGAAGCCTACGTGGTGAATACCACTATGGATAAGGATCAAACGTCGGAAAGAATCTTGGCTGAGTGGATTGCAGACCACGGGAAAAGTGTGGGCTTTTATGTTAATTCGGATGGAACGGTCGTCAAAATGAAATATGATGACGCCGTGAAATTCAACGAAACGCACCCAGCGCTGTTCCCAGAACAACTTCCTCAAACCGAAGGGTCTAACAAGTCCGTAATCATGACTGTTACCCAGGTCGGAAGCGGCCCCATTATGAAAGATTGGAAAAATGAGGCAGCTGGTTCGGTGAAGTTACCGATTGCGGACTCTACCAACTGGGAAGGTATCCTTAAGGATGCTTCCGGTAAGCCTGTTTATTTAATCTTGATTTCCTCTGATGCCGGTAAAGTTACTTTTGCCGATAAGGACAAGGAATTCAAGACAGGTTTTGTTGCGGCATTCGTTACTTCGGAACCTGAGTCAATTGTTGTAACCACTGGCTGGAACGCTGACAATAAGAATTTCAATGTCTGGGCCCAGAAATTTATTGTGCCCTTGGACGAGGATGTCGACGAAGTCTTGAAAGAAATGTTGACGTCCTACAAGAAAGAACAGGGGAAACCCGTCGGATACGCGATTTTGTCTGATGGTACCCCGTTCGAAATTAAGTAGACCCACATTCCACCCCTAACAAGAGGCCGTAAGAATTGTAGATGCTGAACCCTTTATTTTGTCTAACAAGACAATATATCGGATTCTCTTCTCGTTCTTACGGCCTTGTTTGTTTTGTACGGGTTTTTTACAAATCTCACACACGTTATACCTCTTAACCCCCTAACAACAACGTGCTACCATATATTCAATGGAAATTTCGAAACTTCCGGAAAGACTTTCGGAAAAGATAACGAAACTTTTTTCAGACAAATATGTGGTTGTTTTGACTGTCATTATAGTATTTCACTTTACCTTAAATGTAATATGGCAGTATATAAATACAGCACCTCCGACCTGGGATAGCGCGGGTCACCTAGTCCTCTCCTATATCTTTACTGACAGGTTCCCTGAGTTTTTCGGTGGTCACGCCAATTTAATATCCCTAATCAAGGTCTCAACATACTACCCCCCGTTTTTACACTTTCTTGGTAGCCTCGTATTTTTTGTAATAGGAAGAAACTACGAGTTTGCTCTGATGCTGGGTACCGGCTTTTTCATTATCGCTCAAATTTATTTATATCTAATAGTTAAAGAAGTCACTCAGAACAAAAAGACCGCTGTGCTGACAGTTCTGATATTTTCACTTTTTCCTCAGGTTTGGGAGCAGAGTAGACAGTATCACCTTGACGTGCCTCTTTGTGCACTGTTGTTGGGAGCTTTTTACCACTTAATTAAATCCCGGGGACTTATAGATAAGTACCACTCCATGTTGTTTTTTCTCTTGCTATCATTTGCTCAGTTAACTAAGTGGTACGCGTTCATTTTTCTGGCTTTCCCGTTTCTTTATCACGTCCTGTACTCACCTTTAAAGGCTAAGGTTTTACACGATAGAAACAGGTGGACGAACCTGGTTGTGGGGGGAATCATCGTGGTTCTGGTGGCAGCGCCGTGGTACGTAGTCAATTTCAAGACTATTTTAGAAAACGTCCAGGTTTCTTCTACAGCAGACGCCGGAGACCCGTCCGAAGTTCTAAGCTTCGAAAGTTTTTTCCACTACATAAAGCTCTCAACTACACACCAGATAGGAATAGTATCAATGCTCCTGTTTGTCGTGTCGCTAATGTTTCTTTTTAAGCAAAATAATAATATGGGCAGGTATATTCTTTGGTCCACGTTAATCCCGTATTTTGTGCTTACACTGATTCAGAACAAAGATCTTAGGTACATTCTTCCCCTGGCTCCGTTTTTTGCTTTTTCTATCGCGTGTTTTTTTACAATGCGTCCTACAAAAATACTGCCAAACATCGGGATAGGAATCTATCTCTTTTACCTTTTCTTCTACTATTTCTTTTTCTCATTTAATCAATACCAAACTTTGCCTAAATCTCTCTATTTCGTATCTACGTTTTTTGCAGGACCCGGCTACAGACTCACCTGGGTAGATGAGCCTTATTCTTATGCTTACAACGGCAAGGACTGGAAAGGTGAGCAGATAATTCACACGATAAATAAACTGGCTAATGAGGAGCCTAATATCCACGGTAAATATAGAGTTTTGGAAGTGTCGGACAACAGATTTTATTCCATAGCGTCTTTTGATATGTACCTGCTCGAAAACCGCTATTACGAAATGAATTTAAAAATTCCTTACAACCGTCCTGACGCAATGAGCGAAGAAGAGTTGGCTGACTATCTGTCAACTATCGATTTTGCCATCATACCAAAGGATCCGGGTCCTCCGGGACTTAGAAACATCGCTGTATTAAGACAGTTGGTGTCCTATTTTTTGGACGGGCAGCACGCTGAATTTGAACTGTCCCAGTCATTCGATCTTCCGGACGGAAATGTTTTGTACCTCTACAGGAGAAGCGACTACCTGAAATATAACAACCCCGCACTTTCTCAGGAACACCTCAGGATTTATATGGGAAACAACTTAATACTTGACCGCGAACTTTTGCCTGGCCGGTCATTTAATGTGAGGTTCTACAAGGATAACGGCGAATTTGTAGACATAAATTATCCTGAAAGCGGAGGAAACCAGATGAGGCTTAGTTTGGATGGGGTGATTAGGGTCAAAATAGATTTACCGGCCAGCGAAATGAACATTAAGGAGTTGCACGGCTGGAGATATTATGACCAGCACTTAATAAGAGACAGCAAGTACAACGAGTTAATAAGCGGGTCTTACGACACTTTTGTTTATTATTCCGGAAGACTGGCACCGAAAAATTTATTTACAGCATTTACGGATTTTACCGGTTCTGTTGAGGTGTCTATGGGAGATGGGGTAGTGAATGTTTCGCTGACCGATACCTCAGATTCAGCCTACGTAGCCTACGCCTATAATGGTTGGAGATGGGAATCCGTGGTTTTAAACAAGGACAGTGGAAGTGTCTCCATTCCTATGCAGGATCTTATTCAGGTGGAGGTTACCGGCAAGAAGCAAATCATCCGAGGGTTCGACGAAATGTGGGATTTTTTCATCTGCTATAACGGAAATGCTGTTTGTTTCTACCCTCTCGCTGTAATCCTATAGGTTGCATTTTCGGGTATTTTGACGTAGAATAGCTCCAGTTTCCAACAATCACCTTAAAATCAAAGGAGGAGTGAATGAAAGCAAAATCAGCTTTTGTATCGACATTGCTGGTAATGTTGCTGATTTTTATCCCTACCGTAAAAGCTGTGGCGGCATACCTAGTACTTGAAGGAGGTGTCAACACAGTCGAGGGATGGAATGGAGCAACAAATGGAAGCAGCCTTGATATCACAACTACGGCCGCTTTCGATATTGTCGGGACTGTTTACACAGAACCTGGGTTGAACGTAAACCTTCGTATTGGTGTAGACAAAGAACAGGATCCCATAATTACCAAAGGTACCGGGAGTTTCTCCTGGAACACTGAAGGATTTTGGGAGTTTCAAGTCACGGCAGATGCTCAAGGAGTTGTTGAGGTCGTGGTCCATGTGGAAAACGTGAGTCCGCTTCCAGGCAGAACAGTTTATGTTAGTGCCTGGAATGAAGATACTTCACAATTCTGGTCAGCGAACGTCACGAACGGAGAACAACTGATGAACTTGAGCGGAGGAATTAATACTTTGGAAGGGTGGACAAGTGCAACAAGTGGAAGTGCACTAACCATCGTAACCGAAACTCCGTTTGATATCGTCGGGACTGTTTATTCCGAATCCGGGGCGTTAGTAAACCTGAGAATTGCCACTGACAAAGAACAGGATCCCATAATTAC
>MEVX01000015.1:0-40287 GCA_001773135.1 candidate division WWE3 bacterium RIFOXYB1_FULL_43_24
TAGGAAGGAAAATACTGTGAGCAAACTTCTAATAGGATATTTGTACAAAGAAGACCTGAATCTTTACGGAGACAATGGAAATGTTGAGGTTCTGCAGGCAAGATGTTCCAGGAGAGATGTTGAGTGCGAAGTTATTTTAATTGATAAAGGAAAACTTACTTCCCACAATCGTTTGTCAGAGATAAATTTATTATTTATGGGGGGAGGTCCTGATTCGTCTCAAAAATCCATCTACGGGGATTTTTTGGAAGAAAAAGAACCCTTTATCAGGGACTACGTCTCCTCAGGAAAGACAGGTCTTTTTGTTTGCGGTTCATATCAGTTGATGGGCGATTATTACAGAGCTTCTGACGGCGAAGAATTAAAGGGCTTGGGTATTTTTAAAGCACACACAATTCATTTTGGTAAAAACAAACCAAGATGTATAGGTAATGTCCGGGCAACTCTGACGGGAAAAATTTCTTCCGATCCTGTTTTCAAAAATGTAAATTTTTTGGAAGATGGGATTGTGGGTTTTGAAAATCACGGGGGCAGGACATACTTGGATTCCGGCGCGGAACCTTTCGCGCGCGTTACTTATGGCCACGGTAACAATTCCGAAGATGGCACCGAAGGAATCCTTTTGGGAAATTGCATCGGTACTTATTTTCACGGACCCCTACTTGCAAAAAATCCTCATTTGGCGGATTATCTAATTGCAAAAGCTTTGAATGTACAGGAACTGCCTAAGTTGAACGATAGGTTCACAACCGCTTCTTACACTGCCTCAAAGAAGCTGAGGTAAATGAAGAAGATAATTATCTCAAAAATATTGTTTTTTGCTTTGATAGCAGTTTTACCTGTAAATCTCGGTAAGCATTTTGAGTTTTCAGGTTCTTACGTTTACGGGAATCTTGTCGACTATCTGGTCCCCACTTTATATGTTCAAGACATCTTAGCTCTCGCTCTTTTAATTGCAATTATCTTTGAAAAAAAGAAAATAAGTTTGCACGGGCCGGTTAAAAAATTAGGTATTTTTTTAGGAATATTATTTTTGTCTTCTCTTGTTGCTTCGAGAACACTTCCTTCTTTGTGGTTTCTGTTCAGGGTATTTCTTTATTCTATGGCGGCAGTGTACGCGTATTTTTGGATAGATTTAAAAAAAGACGCCTACGTTTCGCAGAAGATTATAATAGCCCAATTTTTATTTATCAGTCTCTTGGCTATAACGCAGTTTTTTATAAAAGGCTCCGTTTTTGATAATTATCTTTTTTTAGGGGAGCAGCCTTATTCAACAAGTACCCCTCTAATTACAAAGGAGTTTTTCTTCGGTGCTACAATTCTTCCGCCGATGGGATTATTCCGCCATCCCAATATTTTGGCAGGGTACTTGGCAGTAATGCTTATTCTCACTATTTTTTGGATCCCGAGAAGCAAGCTAAGTTTAGTCTCTTTTTGTCTTGGATTAGTGGCGTTTATAATGACCTTTAGTTTATTTACATGGGGGGCTTTATTTCTAACCTTGGTTTTATACAAAATCCTTCCCGACAAAAAACACATCATGTATTTTTATCTTTTTGTAACATCCCTGATATTGTTAATTCCGTTTTTTCCCTTCTCTTACGACAGCGCCTCTTTTTATAGAAGGGACAGCCTGTTAGGGGCAAGTTATCGTATAGCAGGGGAGTTTCCGGTGCTAGGTGTCGGGGCCAATAATTTCACTTCGTACGTGGATGATTATCAAGTTACGGATGACATCCGGTTTACCCAGCCCGTGCACAACGTGTTCGCTTTAATACTCGCGGAGTCAGGTGTTTTTGCATTCATTTTGTTTTTACTGATTTTTTTCGAAGCGTACGCAGGTGTATTTCGGAAAAAGGCAGTGCCTATGTTTCTTTGTATGTCCGTGCTTCTTCTGCTCATGAGTTTTGACCACTATTTCTGGACAATGCACCAAACGCTACTCTTGCTTTTCCTTGTCATGGGCTTCTCGTGGAAGTATGCCTATGGACAAAGAAATTGATATTTATATATAATTCTTTTAATGCGCAATAAGCTAATACTGACTGCCCTAATAATCGCCATCCCATTTTTGCTTACAGCTTGTACTCTTCAAGACTTACCTGTGGTTGGAAAATTCTTCAAAAGCGGCGGTATTTTGCCCGGAGGGCCCGTTACCTTAAACGTATGGGGACTGTGGGAAAATCCCGAGGTAATGCAAGAATTGATAGCCAAATATAAGGAAACACACCCTAACGTGGATATAAAGTACGACGACAGGTCCATTATGAAAGCTTCCCAGTACAAAGAGACTTTACTGGGGAGAATAGGCCAGCCTGATGTTGCTGATGTGGTATTAGTTCACAACACATGGGTGCCTACACTGAAAGGTGCACTTGCTCCCGCTCCTTCTAAAGTTTTAAGTGGCGATCAGTATGCAGAGAGGTACTATCCGGTAGCAAAAGATAGCGCTGTTTTCGACGGTGATGTGTATGCAGTTCCGATGTATTACGACGGAATAGCACTCGTTTATAACAAAAAACATTTCGAGGAGGAAGGACAGCTGTCGCCCCCGACTTCGTGGGAAGAATTCAGAAGACTTGCCTTTAATTTAACTAAGAGAGACGAAAAAGGCGTTGTTACAAGAGCAGGTGCTGCGATGGGTACTGCTAATAACATTGATTTCTTCTCCGATATTTTAGGGGTGTTTTTCGCGCAGGCAGGTGTAGAGGTTCCCGGAGGGATAGACAGTAAGCCTGCGAGAGATGCCCTGGCTTTCTACGTTCTTTTCAGCAAGTCAGACAAAGGTTGGGACGACACCTTTCCCGAAGCATCCGCAGCCTTTGGTCAGGAAAGAGTCTCAATGATTTTCGTGCCCAGCTGGAACCTGCTGGACATTTTAAAAGCACGTCCTAACTTGCAGATCGGCGTTGCTCCGGTTCCTCAAGCCACACTTGAAACTCCCGTCTCCTGGGCAAGCTTTTGGATGTACGCAGTTCCTGCGGTCAGCCCCAACAAAGACGCGGCTTGGGAATTTATAAACTTTATCGCCCAGGAAGACTCACAATTGGCGATCTTCAACGCTGCTGCGAGGTACAGAACTTATGGAGCCCCGTTCAGTATGGTTTCTTTAAGAGATCAGGTATCTACAGGCCCCTATGGATTATATCTAAAGCCTATATTGGAGACAGCAACCTACGCTAAAACCTCCCCGTTTGCGTCCCGCGCAGGTAACGATACTTACGTTAACGCCCTTAAGGCTGCTGTGAACTCGGTTCTGAACTCGAGAGAGGACATAAAAGTTGCAAGCGAGGTGGCTCTTAAAGAGGCGAAAGCACAGATAGTTACCCCCAGATAAACGCCACAGGAGTTTATATCCGCGCCTTTTTAAGGTATTCTTTCCCCATGAAAATATTGGCCATAGAGTCTTCCTGCGATGAGACAGCGTGCGCTATTGTTGAAGACGGTACAAAAGAACTGGTTTCGGTCGTAGCATCCTCAAAAGATTTTCACGAAAAAACAGGCGGTGTTGTGCCTGAAGTTGCTTCAAGAAAACAGTTGGAATTTATATTCCCTGTATTGGAAAGGACAATTGAAGATTACTGCGAAAAGATCGGCTGTTCCGATAAGGAAGAAGCTGTTGCTTCAATTGATGCTTTAGCCGTAACGGTAGGGCCGGGATTAGTAGGCTCTCTGGTTGTTGGGGTAACTGCTGCTAAAACTTTATCGATGGCATGGAAAAAACCTCTCATTCCGGTAAATCATCTGGTAGGACACATTTACGCAAATTTCCTCGGGGATCCTTCGGAAATAACTTTTCCGGCGGTATGCTTGTTGGTAAGCGGAGGACACACAGATCTGGTTTTAATGAAAGGCCACGGAGATCTTGCTTATCTTGGGGGAACCGTGGACGATGCAGCAGGAGAGTGTTTCGACAAAGTTGCAAGAATGATGGGTATCTCACGGTATCTTGGGGGTGCTGTGCTCTCGAAAAGAGCTTTGGAATGTAAGAACCCTGGCGCGGCCAAGTTGCTTCCCCGCCCAATGCTAGATCAGGACAACTATGACTTTTCTTTTTCCGGTTTGAAAACAGCGGTGAAGAGGTACCTGGAGGGAGCCCCGCGGGATATTTCCTGTACCGCGCGGGAATTTGAAGAAGCGGTGGTGGATGTACTCACGGTTAAAACTATAAAGGCGGTCAATCACTTTGGAGTTAAAAGTTTGTTGGTAGGGGGAGGGGTTTCTGCAAATACCCGGCTCAGGGAAAGTCTTAAAAATGCCACAGAAGCTGCGGGGGTAAAACTGTTTATTCCGGAACCAAGGTTATGCACAGATAACGCAGTCTATATTGCGTCAGCTGCTTACTTCAACAACGTCACAAAAGATTTAAGTGAAATAAGGGCTGAACCGTCGCTGAATATAATGGGACTAACTTAAGACAGTTTCTGCAGTAGTTCTTCCAGAGTCAATAAGTCGGATTTTTCTTCGCCCCTCTTTTTAAGCTCTATCTTCGTACCGTTTTTCTTTGAAACTACAGCTCTGTAGGGAATACCCACAAGATCGGCGTCAGAGAACTTAGTGCCTGCAGTGGTATCCTCGCGGTCATCGAAGAGAACTTCAATTTTCTTCTGAAGAAGTGTGTCGTATACTTTTTCGGCAATCTCGGCTGTTGCTTCGTCTTCGAGATTTAAGCCCACGAGGTGCAGTTTTGCAGGAGCGACGCTCTCCGGCCACACAAGTCCTTTGTCGTCCCCGAACAGTTCCACTATGGTTGCCATAAGCCTTGCAGGCCCTATTCCATAGGCGCCCATAATCACAGGTTTTCTCTTTCCTTCTTCGTCTGTAAAGAAAAGTCCGAGAGGTTCGGAAAATCTGGTCTTCTGTTTGAAGATATTACCGACCTCAATCGCCCTTACTTCTTCTAAATCTTCTTTTTTAACACCGAGGTCGTTTAGTACTTCGTCGGTCAAAACCTCTTTGTTAATCCCGATTTTTTTCTTTCGGTCGAGATAGATGGTGTCTTCTCCCGATTCGCACACGGTTTGAAATTCGTGGCTATACTTGCTGAAAGTACCGCCGCTAGCGAAGGTGAGGTACGTTTGTTCACCGATTCCCGCGCGGGAAAATATCTTGAAATATGCCTCAGTAGCTTTCCCGTAAAAGGCATCGAGCTCTTCTTCGTTTGAATTAAAGGAGTAGAGGTCTTTCATTAAAAATTCGCGGGTTCTTAGCAGCCCGTTTTTTGCCCTTACTTCGTTTCTGAATTTGGTCTGAATTTGAAAAGGGTACGACGGGAGGTCTTTGTAGGAGTTAATTTGTCTGGACATTAGCGCCGCTAAAGGCTCTTCGTGTGTGGTTCCCAGCCCTATTTCGGTGTTGTTCTTTAGCTTTGTTTTGAACCAGATGTCATAAACATCGTCTCCCCACCTTCCGGATTTTTTCCAGGAATCGGGGTTTTGCAAAGCGGTCATCTGGAGTTCCTGGCCCCCGACAGCTACAATTTCTTCCCGGATAATTTCAACTATTTTGTTCAAAACCCTTAATCCTAATGGAAGAAAAGCGTAGACTCCGGCCATTTCTTTATTGATGAAGCCGGCTCTGGTTAAAAGCTGGGCGTTTTTACTTATTTCATCTTTTGGGGCTTCTTTTAATGTTTTGCCGATTGTTTGGCTGTAACGCATTGCCATATTATATACCATTTTTTGATTGAGCTACTAAGTTTTTTGTGATAATCTCAGGCAATAAACCATGGATAAAAGGTACGAACACAAAATAAAAGAGCCCGAAGTCCTCAAAAAATGGGAGGACGCCGACGCTTTCAAAGCAGACTCAACTTCAGGTAAAAAACCCTACACTATAATACTTCCTCCCCCGAACGCCTCCGGAAAGATGCACGTCGGAAACGCTTTGATGATTGCCATCGAGGATTTACTAATACGCTGGAAAAGGATGCGCGGGTACGAGGCTTTGTGGGTTCCCGGAACGGATCACGCAGGTTTTGAATCCCAGACCACATACGAAAGGGAGCTTAAAAAAGAAGGGAAATCCCGCTTTGATTACGACCGCAACACTTTCTACAAGATGATGATGGAGTTTGTTTTGAACAACAAATCATTGATAGAGGAGCAGATTAAAAGTATGGGAGCGAGCGTTGACTGGTCCCGTTACACTTTTACCCTCGAAGAAAGATCTATAAACACCGTCGTGAGTACATTTGAGAAAATGGTAAAGGACGGACTCATCTACCGTTCCGACTATGTTGTTAATTATTCTTTTAAGTACGGAACTACTTTTTCGGACGCCGAAATTGTGATGAAAGAGAGAACTGACCCGCTTTATTATATTAAATACGGACCCTTGACGGTTGCTACGGTGAGACCTGAGACTAAACTTGGGGATACAGCGTTAGCAGTAAATCCTGAGGACATCCGTTATAAGGACTACATCGGAAAGGAAATCGTTTTCGAAGATGTTACCGGAAAAAACAGTTTACCCGTGGTAGGGGATTCCTACGTGGATCCTTCTTTTGGAACTGGTGTCTTAAAAGTTACTCCGGCACACGACAAGAACGATTATGAAATAGGGCTAAGGCACGGGCTGGAGGTAAAACAGGTCATAGGAATCGATGGAAAAATGACTGAGCTGGCAGGCAAATACGCGGGCATGAAAGTATTGGATGCGAGAAAACAAATAATTGAGGATCTCGAAAAGATGGGGGCGATGGAAAAAATTGACTCCTCTTACACGCACCCGGTTCCTGTAGATTACAGAAGTGAGGACTATATCGAGCAGTTGGTTTTACCCAACTGGTTCATAAAAGTGGAAAGACTTAAAAAAGCCGGTTTGGAAGCTGTGGAAAAAGGGGATGTAAAGATCTTCCCGAAATGGCAGGAAATAACTTACACGAGGTGGATGGAAAATATGAGAGATTGGGCGATTTCCCGCCAGATAGTTTGGGGGATAAGAGTTCCTGCCTGGTACAGTGTTGATGAAAATCCCGACTTGTTCGTAACCTTTATTAAAGATGGCAAGGCTACCTCGGGTAAAGTGGCCGAACTTTTACAGGAACACAAAATAGGCGAGATTTCCTCCGGGCTCCAAGCTTTGTTCGCGCCGAACACCGCAAAATATGTTATTCAAAAAGATTCCCCGGGAGAAAGATTTTTACCGGAAACCGATACTTTCGATACATGGTTTTCCAGCGGACAGTGGCCTTTGATTACTTTAAGCTATCCTGACTCAGACGACTTTAAACATTTTTATCCCACGGATGTTTTAGAAACAGGCTGGGAGATAATAACACGATGGGTGTCCAGAATGATAATGTTCGGAATTTACCTTACAGGTAAAGTGCCCTTTAAAGATGTGTACCTTCACGGCAGAGTAATGGCCTTGGATGGCAAAAAGATGAGTAAAAGCTTGGGAAATGTTATTAACCCCGAAGAATACCAGAATGAGTTCGGTACCGACGCTTTAAGGATGGGGTTGATAAGCGGGACAGCTAACGGCAAAGATTTTGCTTTTCCGAAAGATAAAGTAGTAGCTTACAGAAATTTTTCTAACAAAATTTGGAATATGGTTAGGTTCCTATTTATGTTAACGGAACAGGAAAATTTGACCCCGGAAGATTTGAAAAGCTTTAAACACGGCAATCTGGCAAAAGGTTCTACGGACCTGGAAATGTACGAAGACTTTAAAGAGCTGGTAAATTCTGTCGACAAGTCTCTGGGCAAATACAGGTTTTCGGATGCCGGTGACGCCATTTACCACTATATGTGGGACAAACTGGCTTCTACTTATATCGAGGATGTTAAATCACGCGAAGACTCTGAGGCTAAAAGAATGGGGTTAAAGAACCTTTCTTATTTGCTCGTCGGTTGCCTGAAAGTTTTGCACCCATTTATGCCTTTTGTGACGGAAACAATTTGGGGAGAGTTTGTAGAAAAGGGTTTGGTAAACGAACCTTTGTTGGCGAAAGCGCCGTGGCCGGGGGTTTGAACTAGTTAACGGGAATTAGCGGTTAGCGCCGGAAAAACTTACTTATCTTCCTTCTTTTCTTTCTTTTCCTTACCTTCTTCGTCTTCTTCGCCCTCTTCAGCTGTCGTTTCTTCCGTGGCTTCAATCTTTTCAAGAGCCTCCTCTTCACTTACCGGAGCCTCTTCTTCTACCTGTTCCTCTATCTTATCCAGCTTGATTACCATGTCCCCGGCTTCCAAATCGACTAGGCTCACTTTTGAGGTATCGTATTTAAGTTGTCCTGCAGTAACCACGTCTCCAATCTGCATGTCAGACACGTCAATTTCAAATGCGTGCGGAAGGTCCGTAGGTAAGGCTTCTACGGCTATTTCATTGGCGAGTATCAGGACTATCGCTCCGCCGGTCTTTAAGAATTCGTTGTTTTCTTCGCCGATAATCTCGACCGGTACCTGAGCTTCTGTCAATTCCTTAAGGTTCGGTTTATAAAAGCCAACGTGGATGATTTTTCCGCTAAGGGGGTCTTCCTGCACTTCTTTAAAAAGGACTTTTTCGGTCTGATTGCCTATTTTTATGTCTATAAGGGTAGTTTCTCCTCCGGCGTTGTAGGCCTTTTCAACCTCTACCTGAGGAACGGTTATAGACAGGGATTCCAGAGCCTTCCCGAATATAACGGCAGGCATTAAGCCCTTCTTCTTCAGGCTTTTCGACGCTTTACCAAGTTTTTCTCTTTTTTCTGCAATAAGTTCCATATACGGTCTTTTTTCAGGGCAATGTGGAGGTCCAAGACCTCATCATAACTTACGGACTTTATTCCGACAAATTTTTTAAATTCCGTACCTTTAAGGTCGGATTGTACCGGCACTATTCCGTTGCCTGTTGGTGTAATGGTTACCATACTTTCCGCTTTACATTTAGGGCAGACGGCGTGCGCGACCCAGACGTTGCTAGCTTCGTTTGAAATGGGCACGATTTCGGCTCTCTCTAAACTCGCACCGCATTTGTAGCAGAGGGTCTTCCGTAGGTTGTCCCGAATATACTTTTCTTTGGTCATCATCCTACTTAAGCAACTGGTATTCTACTGACTCTCCCCAATAAGGTCAATGACTTAATTGAGGCAGTAAGCAGACAGTTACGACTATAGCTCTAAATACTACAGGTCTTTAAGAATGGCCGCTCAGTTCTGAGCTTCCAAAATAAGGGTCATAACCTTGCTCCCGTTGAGAAGGTATATTGTACTCTCGTCGGAAGTTACAGTTATATCTTTAAGTGAGTCCCACGATACCTGAGGTTCGTGTGTGTATTGCTTTATGAGTACGCCGTCGGTGTTCAGTACGACGACTCTTTGATTCAACGGATCAAGGATATAAATGTTATCAAAATCTATATCGGTAATTACTTTTGTAGCCCCCGCAAGAGTGCCATTTACTCCTTTTATTTCGAATGTATTTTTATTCCCGCTTGTATATTTTGTAAGTTCTCCGTTAGCTGTGAGTAAGTAAATGCTGTAAGCAACTGTGAGAGAACGCGCGTCTTTAAATTCCGCGGATTGTCCCCACAACGTTTCGGAATACTGTGCGCCTTCCTTTTGGTATCTGTTTAGTTTGTCACCTGTTATTCCGTACAGGTAGTCTGAGTATGTATTTATAATTTCCACTCCGGGCATATCGAAAGAAGTGACGCCAGCGGGGTCCTCGGGAGAGTAAGAGAAAAACTTATTATTTTGCAGGAAGCCTACTTTTCCGTCGGTGTTTATCAGAGATTTAATTCCGGGATATGCGGTTGTTTCTGCGTCGAATTTCGCGACATCCGTACCCGACTTATAAACTTTTCCCGATGTAGGATCGGTCACAATGAGATGTTCTCCGACGGAAACTATTTCATTAGGCTCCGCACTTTGGTCAGTAATTTTTATGTCATAAAAAATCTCGGGTGTTACACGTAGCACTTTATATTGGCCGTCGTCTTTAGTAATTTCTGCTACATCTATAGCCTGTTCTTGAGGTTGGGTTGGTTCCACAGGGATTTCGTTCTGAACTTGTTGTGCCGGGGCTTCGTCTTTTTTCTTTCCGGAAAGTTGCCAGACTAACGCTCCAATTAATAGCAGTCCTAATACAGGTAGTAGAAATACAACCTTTTTATTTATTTTCGTACTCTGTTTTTTGTTAACCCCCGAGGTGTCGATCCTTGAAACTGTTTGTTTCTTTTTTGCAAAAAGGCCGGTGAATTTTTTAGCTAAGGGCACCGCTTTTTCAACACCTTTTCTTGCTCCTAATATTATTTTTTCAACCTGTTCCCTTTTTCTATTCCTACTAGCCTGTTTTTCGAGGCCAAAATCAATTGCTTCATCTTCGGTAAAAGAAGTATCGATAATAAACTTCAAAAGTATGCACGCTTCATTTTCTTTTAAATTTTGTTCGGCGATTCTTATGGATAGCAATTTTTGCGGAGGGTAGTTTTTAGAAAACTGTTTTGAGCAAAGTATTACCACATCCTCATCCTTAACAATTCCTGACGCTGCGGTAAAGGTGCCTTCACTTACTGCTTCGATCGGTTTTACCCCGCCGTCCCGCATAAGATAACTATCAGCGTCGCCTACCCCCACTGCGTAAAATACGTTTCCCCACAAAACTCCGGCAGTAACATTCAGCTGTACTCCCGCAGGTTCTGCACTTAGCGCGTCGTTTGAGAGTTGTAATATTTTTTCTTTTGCTTCGACGATTGCCTTTTCCAGAGATTGAATAGGGGAGATGTTGTCCGATTGAAAATAACTGTTGTGAAGGATATCGCGTAGAACACGGTCTGTAAGCGCGGTGTCGAAATTGGCTGTTCCTGTAATTTCGTAGACGGCGTAAATACTTCCTTTTTTAAGTAGAGTTTCTTTGGATTCCGGTTCTATTACTACACACTGTGCAAAAGAAGTAGCAAATTGTTGTAGAGAGGGATTTATTTCTTGGATTTTGGCGGTTAGTTTCTTTTTCATTTTTATAAATTAAGCAAGGCGGCGAGCAGTAAAATCAACGCCGCAAAAAAGTGTAAGCGTCCGAAAAAAGTGAACACACCTCCGAGAGGAGTGGAGAAACTTTTATTCATCAGTTTTATTTGTTTCATTAGCAGAAATGAGAAAACAGTGTAAAGAGCCACGAAAATAAAAACCACAACATCGGTAATTGCGATAATGCCGGCTTCGGGCAATAGGTTTTCTAAGTTAGGCATTGTTTCCATAGTGTTTTACCTTTGCAACTAAATCGGATAAGACATCCCGTATTCTTGAAGGGTCTTCCACCCCGTGGAACTCAAATTCTCTTTTTTCTGCTGCGGTTTGTATAAAAAGGGAACCGATATTGAATGCAACGCCAAACGCCCCGGAAACATTTGAAGTTACGTCTTCAATATTATTCAATGTGGTTTCTGAAATATTTTTATAAAGGAACCCGGTGAAATCTATATCTACAATTTTTTTATTCGTAATTATGAGTATATTGAAAAACCAGCCACAAGCGTTTTGAAGAAAAAATCCGAAAGAGAAGAGGTACCAGAGGACAGTGACTATTAGTACAGAACCCGCGTCGAGGAGAACCGGAGATCCTTCGGGGAGGAAACTAAAAACAAAAGGCACTAACAAAGGAAGGACAAAGAGGATTGCGGTTGCAGCTAACCAGGGAATGGTCAGGAGTGCGGATTTTCTTATCACGTATTTTATTCTCTCGTCGTCGTCCCTTCCGTCATAAGAGGTGGCTTTAGGGTTTTCCTGAAGTGATCCGAGCATGTTGCAATTATAGCATTACGGTGACCGACTTTGTGCTGTGCGGGTTAGTTTCTTTTCTCGAGGTCAAACAACCTACTTCTTATAGCGACGTAGCCGGGAGCCCGTAAATTAAAGACTGTCTTGAACGTGTCTCCATTAAGGGTAACTGTTCCATTGTCCGTTCCGAGTGGGACTTTGGAAGTATACCCGCCGTTGCTAATATCCACGTCAACAGAGGTAACCTTCGAGTATTTTTTGCCGTATTTATCAGCTTTCGAGGCCATTTCATCGAGAGAGTACGGATCCCCGCCCCAGCAGCTTGTTGTAACCGGAGAGATGTGGTCTTTTTCGTCTCCCGTTCCGTTACTCCAAACTACATAAGCATTGAGAATGTCGGCCATTTCTTTTTCTGAAAGCCATGGGTGGCTGTGACCGCAGGTGTCGTTGCTGCTGTAACTTTTTGTGTACCAGGCTTTGTAGAACCAGGGCGAGCCGGCTTTCTTTTCATAAGCATTTCCAGGCCAGCTTCCGTATGTGTCCCAGCCCACATTTTCAATGTAACCTCCTGTAGTAGAAGAGTAGTAAGTAACAACCCCATCGCTTACAATAATGCCTTTTGTGTCATCGACAGCATCTCTCCATTTTGAAGGGGGATTCTCACTTTTACTTTTCAGGAAAACCTGGCAGCTTTGTGTTGTACAAATGCAGCTACCCTTTTTCTGGTACCTGTAAGCGTAGGATCTTGCCGCGATAGCCTGAGCTTTTAGAGCCTCTTTGTGCCAATCGCTCGGCATTTCCGCTATACCATAAAGGTACTTCTGAAAATCCATATCTCCCTGACCTTCTACACACAGCTTGTCGGGAAACCCACTTACCTTATCGACGCCCGTTTTGTAATAAAACTTTATAATATCCTCATAGCTTTTGCCGGAATCCGCGCGCCCTTTTGCGCCGTATTGGCTCATACCTTTGTAATGTGTGTAGGCTCCATAACTGAACGCCGCGTAAGCAGGTTTAAAAGGGGGATCGGGAGTTTTTGATCCGGGGGGTTCGTAATCTCCCACAGAGCCGTATTCATCCCCATACTTTTGTTTCAAAATACTTTGTTGTTTTTCGGACAATTCAGAAATCTCCTCTTCAAGATCTTCAAGTTTATTCTGGTAACCCGACTCCTTTTGTGCTACCTCACTTAACTCTCCCTGCGCAGAATTTTTCCGTGCATCCAGCTCAGCCTTTGCAGCTAAAAACTCTTTTTGTGTATCTTCAAGCTCTCCCTTCAATTTTTCTCCTTCGGCCTTATCTTTTTCGTAGCTGTCTATTTCAGAATTTAATCCTGTAATTATTTTTATTGTTTCGTCGGTTACCGCAGTATTAAAAGCCTGGGATAGGGTAGCGAACTGAAAACCGTTTAAACCCGTGGAAGTGTTTGTTACCAAAAAAGTTTCAATGTCGTTTAGCAGGTGTCTTTTAGAATAAGTACGCACCACTTTGTTTCTAAGAGATATTTTTTCGGCAAGAGAAGTTTTTCTATCGGCAAGTACTGCATTTATTTCATCAAGCTGTTTTTTGATTTTAGTGATTTCATTTTGAAGGTCATCGATCTCTGCTTGAGTAACGCTGATCTGGCTAAGAAGCCCGGAGATTTTTTGTGTTATCTCGTTTTTTGTTTCGCGGATTTGTGAGAGTTTGCTGCTTGTGGATTGATATTCGTCTTCTTTTTCTTCGATTTGTTCGGCGTAACATGCGGCTTTGTCGTCGAGATCCGAGATGTTTTTGCAGGGGTCGTCGGCGAGGGTGGGAAATGCCAACAGTGCTACAACAAGAGAAAAAAATAAAATACGCTTGGCAAGCGCGGGTATTTCTGTATTTTGTGTGCTTGCCAGAACTCTTTTTTGCGGTGTGGGCATACCCCCATATTATACCAGCTTAAGAAGTCTAAATTTATGTATAGCCGTTTAACTAAACCAGTAGTGAGGAAATCGCGATAAAATTTTTGTGGATTTTTAACTGAATTGCTGGTAGATTTTATACAGTAGTATGAAGAGTCTCTATAAAAAGGAAATGCACAACTTACATAATTTGTCGGAAATGCCAAAGCAGTGGTTGTCTACAGGCTTATTTTTACTGCTTATGTTGGGTTTTTCGCAGGGAGCATACGCTCAGTGCGGAGGAGCATCAGAACCTTGTTGTGACAACACCTTGCCCCCATCAGCGGGGGAAACTGCGTGTCTTTCCGGGACTCTCCCCGCTACCTGTGTGTGCGATTCCGGCCTTTTTTGTGTTATTGGGCCCGCGAATCCGTTGGTTAGCACGTGTTCTAAGTGTTCGGACGCAGGAGATAGTTGTTGCTGGAATTGGAGCGCTGATTCGTATGTATGCCAGGGGGATACAATCCATTGCGATCAAGAGTCGAATAAATGTGTCGCTAATAGTTCGTTGCCAACATGTTCAAACGTTGGGGATTCCTGCTGTGTCGCTTTTGGTAGTACAAGGTACTGTGAAACAAATATTATACCGAACTTGGAGTGTAATTCGGCAACGGGATTCTGCTACATTCCCGATCAAACTTGTGGAACCGCACCGTTGAAATGTTGTCTCGACCCGGTCGACCCTGTCCTTAACCCGGGAACCTGTTTGGGAACAGATGTTTGCGATGCTACAAAAGCAGATGCCGCAAGCTCAAAAGGTTATTGTATTGCTCAGGGCACTTGCGGCGGTCTTGACGAAATTTGCTGTACTACCGGAGATCAGTGCAACGATCCTTCGTGGAAATGTACCCTGGGATTTTGCCGCAACGACGTGCCCGACGACTTTGGCGATTCTAGTTACTTCGGGTTTAAGACATATACAGGCCCCATAATAACCGACCTCGCCGGTTTACTAGCCCCAATTTTTAAAATCCTCTTTTATACCGGCGTTTTTGTCGGAATTTTGGGTATTATTTACTCAGGTTATCTGCTTATAGCTAGTGAGGGAGACCCGGGAAGGGTAAAAGAAGGTAAGGACCAGTTTACAGCTGCTATATTAGGCACCCTTTTCGTGTTGTTGTCAGTATTTATACTGCGGGTTATAATTAACAATATCCTGGGGGTTAACTCAGGATTGTAGATGATTTTTTTGAGGGAGGTGTAGAAACTAAATAATTTATATGAACTTATTATCTTTATTAGAAACTAGGGTATACGCAATTGAACCCATGCAAACCGATCCTATACAAGGTATGCAAATAGAGTCAGTAACGTCACTCGTTACACTTATCACAAATATCATTATTATAGTAGGGTTGGCGTTAGTAGTGCTTTTCCTAGCTATAGGGTTCGTTAAGTATGTCACCTCAGGTGGGGACAAAAATGCAGTCGATTCTGCACAGAAAACTCTTACCTACGCAGTTATAGGAGGTGTCGGTTTGTTGTTGGTCTACGGAATAAGAGCTTTAATCCTAGGTTTGATGGGCGGTGCCGCTGTCCCTGAGTACTAATCACGGGGCCACCGCTTTAGTTTGTTGCTAAGTGGGCCCGGTAGGCCCGGGCTCCTGTTTTAATTTCGGACACACTATATAAATGGATCCTTTTGAATGGACAAAAAGTACTGTTTCTCAAGTACAAACAGCTGTAGATACGAATAAGCAAACGGATTTGGCGGGACTCGCCACTATGTTTGCTAATATAGCCATAATCATAGGTTTCGGCCTCGCTCTTATAGGAATGGCTTATTCTTTTGTCATATTTGTAACGGGAGGAGGAGACCCCAAGACCGTACAAAGGGCTAAGAGGTCCCTTACCTGGAGCGTAATAGCACTCTTAGTATCGGCGGGAGCGTGGGGAATTAAGTATGTCTTTTTCACTTTATTGGGTATTGGAGACCTAAGCTAAATATTTAGGAAAAATATGCTCGATTTTTTAAACAAACCAAGTACAAAACTTATTTTAGGGTTTTTGATTTTAGGGGTGCTGTTTTACGTTTCATCGATCCGGGGGACTTTTGCTGCAGAATCTATCGGAGACCCCTATGGATCTACCCCTGCCGGAGAAACTGTAGATATGGACAACCCTACTTGGGATAACTTTGGGAATGTCCTTGTAAGGATATTGAACTGGGCGGTATACCTTGTGGGCATAGTTTTCGTTTTGGTTATAGCTTACGGCGCTTGGAAGGCTTCTATGGCATTGGGGGACCCCCGTGGTCTTGATTCTGCCAAAAATACATGGACCTACGCTTTGTTCGGAGCCCTCATAATAGGAGGCTTTTTCGCAATCTTTACCATAGTCTCAGGATTGTTTGGATTTAAAATTGGATTTGCGGACATTTTCTCGGGGATTATCGATGGTATTAAGGACTTTACAGAAGTTTCCACCCCGCCCCCATCGACGCCTTAATTAATCGGGGGGATTTTTCGTTATTCTCTAATACGCGGTTTCATCAGGGGTATCTTGAAACTGTTCTGAAAATACTTGCTTGAATTTGGTTAAAGGCATTATTTCAAAATTGATTACGTAGTAAACACCTCTGGAAACTTCATTAAATACGATTGCCACACCACTATCAGGGTATACATATACGGTTCCAATGCTGGAGCGGGTAGGATACATGACACTGCCCGGGGTGCCGAGGCCCAGGTTTTTTAACAAATCGTCCACATTTCTTTCAATTTCCGATACAGGGGTTCTAGTCATAGATAAAACTTTTCCTCTTTCGTCAGTAATTATTTGTACCGCTGTATTGTTTTTACTATCGCGGAAGCGTGACAAGGTTAGTCCGCCCCTCAAAGCCTCTGTTCCCTTGAGCTCGAGTTCCGGGGTAGCTTCTTCTACGTCTACCAGGTTTTTACCTATCGAGCTGTCAACGGCAATTGTTTCTACAAATTTTTGTTTTTCGGTAGAAAACGTTGCCGGAGTACCTGTGGGTTTTGGTTTTTTGGTTCCGTAAATTGAAAGAAATAAAACACCTACAATCAGTAGACCTATGTAGGGGTAGTATTTTTTTAGGCTCTTAAAATATTTGTTCATCTCTTTACTCAAATTATACCTAATTAGTGAATCCCCATATGAAATCACGGTGTAGTGGGTACGAGTTCCAAAACGCGTCTTCACTACTTGTGTCTGCGCCGCCCCCGGCGCAAGTCCCGAAGGTATTAATGTTCACCCAGTCTCCTATTGTTTCTGCGAAATCCTCCCAAATGTCGTTGCCGGGGCCGCAGTGGTAGTCATAGGTTGGTAGAGATCCCTCGCTGAACGCTGTATTAAACTCTACGGGTATGCCTAGGCGGTAATCGTAGATGTGCCCCAATTCGTGAGCCAGGAGGTAGTTTATCTTGGGTTGGCTCGTATAGTAAGAAACGCAGGTGTCGCCGAATGTAATTGTGTTGTTTCTGTACGCGCGCCCGCAGTCCTCCCCGGAAATTCTTCTTAAAGTGACGGTTCCGGCGGCACCGCATACTTTTGGTAAGAAAGACCCTGTTTTCTGCGAGATAATTATAAGGGCGTTTTCAAAAAATGGTTGTTCAGTTCCCGATATGTTCTCAAAAACAAAACAGTCCAGAGGTATTGCTGGAGTGCCTATGCGTACGTACCTGATAAAAGACACTTCTTCCTCAGGGATAGCTTCAAAGTTCGGTGTTGTCACTGATATTTTGTTTTTAATTAAGGAATCTTCATAAGTAGCTCCCGCGAGTGTGATAGGCCCAAAAGTTACTTCTGTGGTAATCCCCGCTACATATGATGGTGCAACTTCTATTTGTGTGGGACCCTGCACAGGAGCTTCTCCATCTTTTAACATTGTCACGGTGTCTGTTACGACTATAGGAGCGTCGGGTATGTCCATTTTGGGTGTAATTTTGATAGTGTAAGTCAGTTGAATTCCGGCGGTTAATTCCTCGTTAGGTATGCTTGTAGTTGCATTTAAAGGGAAATCGGGCGCACCGGAGAGAAAATTTATAATGACATCTTTTTCAATTTTAATTAAGGCGTTTTCACCTTGCGGTAAACCACCCCCGGCGTAATCGCCACCATATCCCCCATTATCTCTTGTCGGGTCTATAGGAGAAATTGAGCTTAGGACTGTGCCAAAAAGTCCGTAAACAAGTATGTAAATCATTATTAACGGAATTCCAATAACGTACATAGAAAACTTAACGACTTGCGCGATCTCTTTATCGACTTGAGCCATTGCTTTACTAAGATCGCCCTGTGCCAAAGCACCAACGAAATTTTGTGAAAATTCAACAGCTTTTCTCGTTATAAAACGTATAAGGGGTTTTAAAACTTTTTCTATTAGTTTGTCGAAGATCACAGTACCACCGCCCGTCAGTACGTGCAGACCCTTTGTTGCCAACGCCGCGAGTACATCTGCTGTTAACTTCGAAACTTTTTCCGCGATTATAGTTTTTAATTGAAGTGCGGGGCGTATAAACTTTTGAAAAACAGGATTCCCGAATAGTTTGTGCTGAAGTTTGTTTAGTGCCATCCCCAGCCTTTGTATGTAACCTGCGTACTGGGTTGTGATGTTTAGTGATCCGTAGAAACCATCTTCCTTTCTCAATGCCTTGAATAACTCGAACAGTTTTTCTTCGTCACCTTCTTTTAGATGATCAATGTCTATTCCGAAAGGCTTTGTTGCTCTCAGCCACTCTCTGTAATTTTCTATCTGTCTGTGTATGTACCTTCCCTGGTACGGATCTTTTGTCCACCACCCGACTACCTTATTCTTAAACTTTTCTATCACGTTACCGTCTGCATCAAAAAGATTTTCTTTGCCTGATAGGATATCTTTTATATCCTGGGCACTTAACCCGTTATCTAAATCTGCTAAAAAGCCGGAGTAGGTACCAATGAAGGCTAGTCTTGAATCCCCCAAGAATTTCTGTTTTTCCCCATCCAAGTCAATACTGAATTTGTATCGGAAAGCGCTATTAAAAACCTCGCTGTTTTTCAACTTTTTTGAAACTTGAGAATCGTCAATCACAAGGCCAAAATAGCCTACCTTTGCCAGTCTGTTTTGCAGAAGTTCTCCGGGAGTGTATCCCACAAGTTTTCTGGAAATTCTGTTCCAAACGAACCTCTCCATAAACTTACCTTGAGTTACTGCGTCGTAAAATTCTTCGATGGCATAAGATCCTCTGTCCAGCTCAAGTCTGCTCGCAACCATACGTGCCTGGTTCCCAAAAAATCCCTTGTATGCCGGTAGACCATTTTCCTCAAATAATTTCGCAATTTTTAAATTTCCGTTTTCATCCTGTTCGGTAGCAGCAAGAGTTTCGAGTTTCGAGAGGTAGGCACCTATTTGAAGCCTTTTCTCGTACTTCCCAAATTTTCCCGGCAGTGTTACATCACTATCTATTTTTCTTAGGAGATCTCGCTGGATGCTGGGGTCAAAAAGTCCGCCGCCTGTTAGTTCCTTACCATTTACTTTGATGTTACTGATAATGTTTAAAAGTTCCCGTTCAGATATTTTGTTAACATTTTTTACAACCCCGTTTTTTATTTCCTTGCCTTCAAACTTATTCAAAGCATCCCAAACTTGTTGTAGGTACTCCTTGTAAGCATCCCCCGATTTTTTTAGGTCGTCCGCAATAACTGCCAAACCCTTGTCTTTCAAGTCAATTTTTCTCAATTCCTCTGAAATACTATCTATGCCCCCTTTTCCGGTAGCGACTCCAAGATCATTAATTCCAATGTGCTTTTGCAGGTCTGTTTTCAGAAATAAAAGTCTGTCCTGGAATCTTGTTAATCCGCTTTCCGCTACAGTATCATCTCCTCTTTTTTTCGCCTCGGGATGTCCGGAGTAACGCGCCTCGAGAAATCCCTTTAGACCGTAATCAGCAAATATAGCTGTTCGGCTACTACCCATCTTCGACGCCATTTCCTGCTTGGCAGATAATGCTGCAGCTGCTTTTTTGAAATTCTCTCTTTCTGTAGAATCCTCAAAGAGTTCCCCGAATAAATCCTTTCGCGTCTTTGCTACAAACGCTTTTTTTCCATCTAGTTCTGCCCCCTGTTTTAGTCTGTCACCGCTCTCACCCAGCTCCGGTATTTTTCCGTCTAACTCTTCTGCCAGCGCCCCCGCGAGTGCCCCCAAGAACGTGTCGTGTTTCGAGTCTCTTTTAGGGCCTGCTTTGATGTATCTTTCAACTTCCACGGCATTTTTCGCCATTTCCTGATAACCACGTTTACCACTACTTACTACGTAATCGGCGTCCTTGAAGTTAAATACCCCCGATCCCTGCGCTCCGTCTCCTGCCATCGCTCTTGTAGTAGCAGCAATTGCGCGCCCTCCCGATACTCCCAGCTCGCTCATCTCTCCTTCTTGTTGGATTCCAAGCGCAGCTTTCCATAGGGCGGTCCTAACGTTGTTATCATAGTCGGTAAGGTCAATTGGTGAGGATTCCAGACCCCAACCCTCTTTTTTAAATCTCAGCCCGGTGCCCGCCTTTATCCAGCTTTTAACCGTGCTATCGACGACTTTACCCGGGTCTTTCCACTCGGTTGGGTCGAGAGAAAGACTCACACTTGTAACTCCCGGCATGACGTCTTGGTCGTAATCATCCATTTGTTCTACAGGGATATTTTCCACGCTGTAGATTGCTCTCATATTGCGTTTGAAATCGTCGACGTATCTATCTAAAAACCACTTGGGAATATTGCCGGTATCTATGGACATTTGATCCAACTGCTCCAGCCAATAATCTGCGTAATATTGGTAACCGCTAAGAAAATTTCCTCTAGGGGGTCTGTAGGCTTTCTGCCCTTCAAGATATCCCGGAAAGAGCGGGTTTACTGACTCGCCTTCTTTTCTCGGTATTGACCCTGGAAATAGGGGATTGTCTGCCATATAATAGTATTCTATAATTAGGGGGACAAAAAGGAAACCATTTATTTAGAGGAATTAATGATTAAACCAACTAAAACTTTATTATCCACTGTGATTTTTTCGTTGATGTTTCTTCTTGGAATAAATAAAGTACTTGCAGCCGACCCATGCTTAGTCGAACAGAATATGTTCGACAAGAACTTGCTTAGCGACATAATCGGAATCCCCCTTACTACAAAAGATTTTGTTACATCGGTTGCGACGTCAGCTTACAGTACTGTTTCGGGGTACGGTGTTACTGAGACAGTAGGTTGCTCACAGTATGTTTTTAATACGCTCGGTGTTGAAGGGGAATCGCAATTTACACAATGCGGCGGTACCGCGGATCAAACATGCCAGGAGATTACAAACACACTTCCGGGTCCAACAGGGAGTACCTGGCTCGACAAACAATATGCCAACAGAAGTTCGGGCACTCTTTTAGGATTGGCTTATATGGCTGAGGATTTTACACACAATGAGCCGTTGCCAGCTAACTTAGCTTTTTATGTGAACGATACTATATCCAGAATTCCTATAATAAATAAAACTTACGCCGCCCAGGTTGATTATGGGCACAGTTTGCTAAATTCAATTCTCAATGCATGGAAAGTATTCCGTAACCTTGCTTACGCGGCAATGGCTTTGATACTTCTGTACACAGGGATAATCATTATTCTTAGACGAAAAATAAACAGCCAGTTGGTAGTGAGTGTACAGTACGCATTACCTAGGATAGTAATTGCAATAATATTGATAACCTTCAGCTATCCGATTGGCGCAACTCTCGGAAGTTTGGGATGGACGCTGTTTAAGAGTAATTGGGCTATTGCCGGAAGTATGTTCGTCGATACTTTGAGAGACACCGATGCTGCAGCGTTTGTGGATGCGGGATCTCTAAAAATGTGGGCATTATTAATACCTTTGCACGTATTAGTAGCCAACGGACCTTTGTTTTTGCTCGTCATCCTTTTAGTTATAATTATCTATCTGGTTGCGGGCCTTATTTATAATTTCAAAGCAATTATTTTGTACCTGAAGATTGTTTTCTCCATACTTACGGCTCCTATAGAATTTGCACTTGCAGCAGTGCCGGGCAATGACGATAAGTTTAAAGGGTGGTTTTTACGAATGTTCAAATACGTTATAACTTTATTTGGTATGGGTATCATCGTGCCCCTGGGGACTATAATCGCAATTTTGGTAATTGAGGGATATTCTACGGAGCTGGCAGGAAACGGCGGGGTACTTTTTGCAATGGTAGCCCCGGTATTTATAATCCTTTACTGTTTCGGTATTGGTATAGGGATGGAAAAAAGAGTTGAGGAGTTCCTCGGAACCGGACAGCAGAAGAGAAGATAGTTTTTAAGATAAAAATTTACAAAACCTTCCCCCTTTTATATACGTCGTTTGCAATTGAATAATCTGTGTTGTGCGCGTGTTTTAGTAGGAGTTTTGCGGCTACTTACCGATAGCACGCATTCCACAGAGCACTCTTTTGACTCCACCAGGCACCCCCGTCTTCAGGGGATCCGGCGCCGGCCGTACCGAATGCAAGCTGTTCAATTTTGGGGAAGGCAGTACTCCAATCCCATCCTTGGCATGAACCGCTTCCGTTAGCTAGGGAGGCTGCTGCCGCAAACGTAGCATCAAGGAAATTGCATCTGGAAGCTATTTCTGCTCTTCCATCGGACAGCCCTGCAAAAGCATTTTTATAGGAATCCAATGCGATAGTATTGTTAAACCAAGTTAATATCCAGTCGTATGGACCGACCGCAGCCCCGTTACTGTCATCACATTGGGGAAGTCTGCCGTACCAGGGTAAGCTACCGTCTAACAACATCGCCTCCCCTGAAAGTGAGAAAAGCTGCTGGTATAAGGGTATTTTAGTTTTACCGATAACGCTTAAATAAGTAAGTATCGAGGCTGCCGGCACCTTAAATTTATCTGCCGCAGCATTTACAATGCCGATAAAAGCGGGAGAAAGGGCCCCTATGCTTCCTGTGTCATCAAACTTAATCTGGCAGTCACCGATATTAGCGGGCAACGTACACGATGCATCCAGATTAGAAGTAAGGGTACCAAAATCGATTATCGGCGGTTCAGGTACCGGAGCGAGAGAGCAGTCCCACGTACCGAACCAACCTTTTTCATTGTTATTACAATGGTAAAAAATATCTTCTCCGCCTGTGAAGTAGTTGACATACAGTGCGTGCGCGGAGATCATTTTGTATTCGGGGGAGGCTCCTCCAAAACCTGCTATATCTTTGTTTCTGTTGGTGTTCTTGTTGTCGGTGCCGGCTGGGGTTACAGACGTATCAGCAGAAGAAAAGGCTAGAGTTCCATAAGTTTTGTTTCCGGGCCTTGCCAGTTTTTTCCAAATTTCATTGTTGATAAGAACTGTACTGTCTACATTGTAGGTTTCTCCTTCGTATCCTCTTAATATTTCTTGAGTTTGTTTAAAATTCGAGTCTTTATCTATGTCTGCAGAGCATGCGTAAGGACCGGCGTCCTCCATGTTACAAGCGGGGCCTATTTTGGCAATACCGGCGTCTACCCAACAAGATATAGACATAGCGTCGTCAGGGCATTTGAAAGCAGTATTTCCGTCGGGGCATATATATTCAGCGCAAGGCACTTCGGCTGTTGGGGCTGTAACAAGTAGCGCGCCCTCCCAATATGCCGTGCTTCCAAGCCCCGGGCACCCGTTACTTTCGGTTACTTTAAAACCATAATTATCTTCTATGCAATCTTCATCAGGACCGCCGACGCAATCAATTTTCTTTTGAGCACATGCAAGGCTAAATGGAGTACTCGTTCCTTCAATCAAATCGGTTGCTTGGCAATCGCGGATTACTGATGTGGAAACCTTAGGTTCAGATGTTTCTATCCCACCGCCCGATATTCTGCAAGAGTAAGTTTCTTTATGTTCAAAAACGCCACAACTTTCAACCCTGCAAGTACGGTTAATATCGCCGCTATCGTCGGTAAATCCCAACCTTTCATAGCATTTCCTCCCCGAATCGATTGGGTTCCAGGGATAGCACAGGTCGTTACCCCACATATCCCATGTTACATGTCCTACGCTGGGTTGTTTGAAAATATCCACAAAATTATCCTCGCTCAGATTAAACGTTACTGTTAAATCGTCTCTTCTTTCACCATCTTCTAATGGGTAATCGTTTTTTCTATCAAAATAAGATTTTCCCGTGTCGCTAGTGCCCGGCCAAAGGTATTGTATTGCTAGTTGGAACAACGCGTCCCCCAAGGTTTGGTCATAGGAACCATCCCCGTGGGCAGTAGTTAGGAGACTGTCATACGCGTCGAATCTGTTGATAGTAAAGGAGTTGGTTTCCAATGCTTGTGTTCTGTTAACGCCCGCTGTTGTCCTAAATATAGTTGTAGTGGCGGTTTGAGGACTTTTATCAGGTAATACGAAATCTACCAAAGATTGGAAATAGTGGTCCGGGTTTCCTTGAAACAGGTTATTTATAAGTAATGACGCTTGATTCGCTAGTGTGAACTCTTCCAGGTTTGAGGTGTGTTGGGGGTTGACATTCGAGTTTTCGCAGTAGGCTAAAAGATTTGAACCCGCATCCTCTATTTTTATTGACCCCTGTTGATATATCGCTTTATCTGCTGATGTTTCCCCCGGGCGTTGAAGAACATATGCTAACGGACGTTTTATACCGTCAGCCTCTGCAGTCACTGCTAATTCTGTGGATAATATCCCCCCGCTCATGGGCGTCAGTCCGTTATTTAATGAGTAGTTGTTATCTGAGTAATAAGTTCCTCCCTTAACGGGAATTCCTGCTTTTTCGTTCCCCATGGTGAAAGCTATTTGGTTAGCGTTTGCAGATGCCCCGGGAGCCCAGTAAGTATCGTTTATTCCCTCAAAACCGTACCCCATCTTCATGGAGGTTCCTTTTATACCGTAGAAGTAAGCAAATTCCGGATTCCAGTATGTCTTATCTAATGTGTAGGAGCAGCCGGCCGTTCCCAACCGGCAATAATCCCAGGGAGGCTGAATATCTTTTATTTTAATCTTTTTTCCTACATTTGTGCACACCTCAGTTTCCATAACGGTACCGCCCGGATTTAGATACGCGTCTGACTCCGAACGTAAAATGGCAGGGTTGGCTAAGTTTCTTGCGGGTCCTGCGCTATACTGTCTGTTTCTGTAATCCCCCTCATATCCTGACGACGCGGTATTGCACGATCTCAGTTCTGCACAATCAGGAAGAGTATTTGTTTTATCAGGATCGGTAAACTTTCTAAGGTAGACGCTTCCCTTACAATTACTGAATATAGTGTGAAGCAGTTGGGCGGGGGCGGTAGGGTTTTGAGCGTAACTCACAACGTCTTGGCGGGCTGTCAAATCTTTGAAAAAAAGTAAGGTGTTTTTTATTGGTATGTTTGGAAGAAAATTCATGGTTGTAAAACGGGGCTCTGTGTACAGAGCCTGTTCATAGGTATTTAGATCATCATCAGTAGGGTTTGTTTGACTTGGGCGTAGGCAAAGTTGGCTGACCTCCGGCCAATCTTTGTAAACTGAAAGACAGTCTTGATAATAGAAGGCTCCTTTATCGGGGACGTATTGGTCCGGGTTTAGTAACCTATCCGTGAAGTATCCGAAAACACTACCCCTCGTTGTGTATCTCGAATCTGCTGCTTTCACTCCCAACGTGAAGTTATACTCCACTTGAGGTTGTAGCTCCTTTCCGAAGTACCCTTCGAAAGAAACCGGGGAGTCAGTAGCCAGGGGATCCGGCCGTTTTATATCACAACTTAAAAAAGAACCCGGTGCTACAGGATCTAAAAATTCTCCGGGAGCCTTGTATGTGGAGGTTTCCGGGCATTTAAGGGGGGCATTCAGCACAAAGCTTTGAAAAGAGGGAACTTTGTAGAGACCCGCGAGCTTGCTATCGCAAACGAAAGCAAGGTATCTTATTTGGTTACCTCCAATTCTTCTCATAGTGATGTTGTAATATCCATTTTCGTCCGTTGACGTAGAGGAAAAAGGATGCGTTAAATTACCATTCTTTTTACACGTGGTGTAGTTGGGGTCACACTCATAAACGTAAACAGAAACCCCTTTTGCGGGGGCGTTGGGGTGTGTCGCGGCTCCGCTTCCTGTAGTTACCTCCCGCGGAGTTGCACTTCTTACCACCCCGCACACTACTGATAGACGTGGATCATTGTCAGGATTAATGCAGGTCGTGCCCGGTTCAAAAAGATCCATGGAAGTTCCGGTCAGCTGCGCATAGGTGGGTGTCCTTCCTATTATTAACACAAAAAGTATTAACAAAAAGGAATAAATATATTTTCTGACCAGATATTTGTACCTCATAAAGTCCCTTAAATTATACCATCAACACTGTCGAAAACCTGTTAAAATAGGACCTATGGGAGACTATGTTCTAGCAAAGAATAGAAAAGCTTTGTACAACTTTTCGGTCATTGAGACCTATGTTGCAGGTATTGTTCTAAAAGGCTATGAAGTTAAAGCTCTCAGGGAAGGAAAGGTCAGTTTTGAAGGTTCTTACGTTGAAGGTGAGGGCGGCGAGCTTTATGTGGTCAACTTATACATCGGCCGATACTCAAAACAGTCCAAAAACTTTGTTGAGGAGGATGCCAAAAGGAGTAGAAAGCTACTACTTAATAAAAACGAAACATCAGAGGTATTACGGGACATTTCTGAAAAGGGTAAGACGGCTGTTCCTTTAGCTCTGATTTTGAAAAACGGGTTAGTAAAGCTGGAGTTTGCTGTAGCTAAAGGCAAAAGGGAGTTTGAAAAGAAGGTAGTAACCAAAGATCGGCAGATACAACTGGACCTCGCCCGGGAGTCAAAAGAGATAATGTCCCGCTAATCCTATAGTTATTAATTCCTTCATTTTCGTGGTAAAATACCCGTGTACTTTAAAAAAGGGGATGCACAAGGATTTGATTGAGTCCAATTTCGTGCAGTTGCAAGCAGGGAAGCTGAACCCTTAAATTTAGCAAAACCATAAATGCCGATAAAGAAGCATTTGTAGGCGTGCCAGCAATGGCCGCCGTAGCAGCTTAATTTATTAACGCTGTGGATCCCGTTGCTTTTGCCCGGAAGGGCTTTCGGGGTCTAATAAATCCGGGAAAAGGTCATATCCGTGGTAGCCCTACGGATACACCAAGGATGAAAGATCCGAAGATTTTGGCTTGCGTTAGGGCAGAAAAGGTACTTCAAGCACCCGGCTCTATCTAAGATAAGCTTGGATACGCTTGTAGAGGCTGTATGAAAAGTTCTCAAGACGGGGGTTCGATTCCCCCCATCTCCACCAGAAAATTTTTAAGGCTGCTTAATGCAGCCGTAAAATTTTGTAGGAGTTACGTAGGAGTCGAATGCCACAGCGAACGAAGGTGAGCGAGGCGGGGTCGACGGGCGTGTCAGCAGACACGAACCGGTGACCGATTCCCCCCATCTCCACCAAAAAATATTGAGGTCACCGTGAGGTGGCCATATTTTTTGTAGAAGTCGAAAGGTGCCGATTACTCCTTTATTTTAGTTTCGATACCAAGAATCTTCTTCCGTCTGTAATCACTATTTCTGTGTAAACGGCAGAACCTTTTTCATTTTCTTAACCATGCCGGATTTTTCAGAAATATAAACCCCGTTCCCAGCATCACAAGTGTGATTAACCACTCAAGATCGGCGAGGGAGTACCAAGGCAGCACTATGAGAACAAGTAACAAACCGGTGGCTAATAACCAGCGTTTGTTGTTTAACAAAGTACCTACAATTAATGCAAGAGGGGCTAAATGTACAAGCAGGTCCGTGTGCATTGTGTGCACATTCAATAACGGTAAAAACAAGCAAACTAGTCCGAAGAGATGTTCCTGGGAGAAGGATGCCCTTTTTTTATAAATCACTAGCAACGTAAAAACGTTAAGTGCTACAACAGCTCCAATTGCCGCCCAGGTATTTTGGGCTATTCCCAGCCATTTTTGAACAGAGTAGATAAAGGCGGTTATGTTCGTGTTATTTATAAGGTCAGTTCCGTGGTTCTCGTTCTCACTGCTAAATAGGTATGGCACGTAGGTTTTGATAAAACTAGTTCCAAAAAGTGCGGTGTTCATAGCTACTAAGAGCAACATAGTAGCTATGAAATGTAGGGCAAAGGAAACCAGCTGTTTTCTATTTTTTGTTAAGAGAAAAGCAAAGGGCACAAACAGTAGAAAAGTCGGTTTTAGGAAAAGAAATCCCGTAAGCACTCCTGCGAAACCGGGACGGTTGTGTTTTAAAGCCGTAAAAGCTGAGGCTATTATCAGCAATAACACTCCGTTCGGGTGCCCCCCGATTAATGTCATCCAAAAAGCCAGGAAAAACGTTGCTATTGTGCTGATCACACAAGTTTTTACAAAGGATCCGCTAAGTAAATAAATAGCAGTAACGATACATACCGAGTTGATAAGGACGACAATCCAGAAAGATTTCACAGGGTCTTCTATAGGAAGGAGAGAATACAGCACCGCCGTAATAGGAGGGGTTCTAAAAGCCAATATTCCTGTAACGAGTGTGGCAGGAACTGTGTTTGAAATGGAACGTTGATAACTTCTTTGCGTTTCGTAGTCGTACAGGTGAGTTATCTTTCCTTCCTGCACAATCCTTGCTCCGGTGAGGTACATCAGAAAATCAGACGGTTGCTCGGGGTCTTGTAATCTGACATCCGAAAACTGTGCCAGTAGGAAATATACAATACCCCAGGCGACCAAAGGAAAAATTAAAATATAGAGCACCCAAGGCTTGTTTTTGATTGTCCCCACCTTAGGATTATAGCTCATTCTATTGTCGCTAGAGAAAGGGGGGTTTCAAAATGCCGGGGAAGCCCTATTATTACTACAGGGTCCAGATATATATAAGCTATGGGGTATAGGCGTCCAAAGAGTTGATCTGGCAATATAATATCTATTGTGGATAACATATGGAAAACATTCTGAAATACTTATTTCCTCCAAAATGCATATTTTGCGGCGTTCAGGGGGATATTTTTTGCGAAACGTGCCTGGCCGAGTGTTCTTTGCTAACCTCCCAATATTGCCTGGTTTGTGATTTACCTTCAGAAAACGGGAACACCCACGAGAGGTGTCTAAAAAGGTTCGGGGGATTGGCTCCGGCCCGGCTCCTCTGTGCTTACTCTTACTCGGGGAAAGTCAGGGATTGTATTAAATTTTCCAAATATGGGGCAAGACAATTTCTGAGTCTAAGGAAGCTATGTATGGAGGCTACTTCTGTTTGTGCCGAGATATGGGGAAGTGTGGCCGCAGATTTATGTTTACCCATACCGTCCAGTCCGAAGAAGCTTTCATATAGGGGATTTAATCAGGCTAACATGGTAGCGGAGGAAGTCTCGAGAAGTTTCAAAATCCCTTTAAGGAAAGATCTTTTGGTGAGAAGTAGAAATACCGAGGCTCAGCATACTCAAAGTAGGGAAGGTAGGCGTGAAAATGTTAAGGGTTCGTTTGCTGTGACTGACAGGCGTGAACTTGCGGGCAGAAAAATTTTACTGGTTGACGACATAAGCACAACCGGAGCCACTTTTTTGGAATCAGCTAGGGTTTTAAACGAAGCGGGGGCGGCGGAAGTTCAGTGTTTTGCCCTAAGTAAACGCGAAAAAGTTTGTTATAATAGTCCGGCGTATGCTCGAGCATAGTGGCCGCGGAGGGTTGGCAGAGCGGTAATGCAGCGGCTTGCTAAGCCGTGACGGTTAATTGCCGTCCACAGGTTCGAATCCTGTACCCTCCGCCAGAAATTAAACTTTCCTAACAGTAGCAGAATACCCAATTTTATTGCGTTCTATCGGTAAAAAAACTATTATTGAACTATGCAAATACCCTACTCAAAAATATTGGACTTTTTCGGAATATCTAACGAAAAACCTTCCGATACTAAAAGACCTGACGGTTTCGACCCTCAAACTCTTGGGCCGAAAGAAGTGTATGTTGTGTGGGACTCTGTGGTTAAGGCAGAAATAAAGGAGATGAACAAGAGATTTTCGAGGACCTTTATAATTATCGCCGTCGTAATAGCTTTACTGCTGGTAGTTATGCAGGAATTTGGGTTAATTTTTGTTGTAGCAAGCTTAATCTTTTTTGTACTCTCGTTAAACAGACTTCCTGAACACACTATTCACGTCGAGGTCTCGAGCCACGGTATTAAGTATGGTGACACTATGTACTATTGGCACGAACTCAAACAGTTTTTCTTTAAAGAGGTCGCCGGTGCGGAGGTAATGATGGTTGACACCTACACATATCTCCCGGGCAGGTTGTTTTTTAGCTTTAATGAAAGTGACAAGTTTAAAATTAAGGAGTCCTTGGACAAGCACATAAATTTTGTTTCTGTGGCTCCGATGTCTTTTCTCGATAAGTTTTTCGAGAACGTTAAAAGCAAATTTAATATATAATCACCCTGTAAATAGGCACCCGTAGTTCAGAGGATAGAACGCAGCGTTGCGGACGCTGAAGTCGGGGGTTCGAGTCCCTCCGGGTGCGCCATGTGAGCGGCGGTCATCGGAGATGGCCGACGGTCACATGGTACTAATGGGACGAGAATGGCGCAGGCACGACGGTGCCGAGCCGGGGCCGAGCGGATCGCCAGCAGGCGAGAACGCGTGACCGAGTCCCTCCGGGTGCGCCATGAATTTCGGAAATAGTCGTCGCGCTGTTTATTCCCAAACCAACCCAATTGCCTTAAACTAATGAATACATGAATATTTTTGCCGAACTAAGCTTGGTACTTGTTGTAGCTGCCGTTTTATCCGGAATAATGAGAATACTCAAGCAGCCCCTGGTTGTAGGTTATGTTTTGACAGGACTTTTGGTTGGCCCGCATATGCTGGGTTTCGTTAAGACAGGAGAAGAGATGTCGATTTTTTCCGAAATGGGAATAGCGATCCTATTGTTTATTGTCGGACTCCATCTTAATCCAAAGGAACTCAAACATTTTGGCAGTGCTTCAATACTAATCGGTCTTTTCCAAATTCTTTTCACAACACTATTCGGATTTCTGATATCCCAATTTTTAAATTTTTCAATTACGGAAAGTTTATATATTGGGTTGGCCTTATCTTTTAGTAGCACTATCGTTGTTTTAAAATTTCTTTCCGACAAAAAAGATCTGGAAAAGTTGTACGGCCGCCTTGCAATAGGCGCTCTTCTTTTAGAAGACGTCGCTGCAGCCTTGGCTTTGGTTGCAGTTTCGGGAATTGCGGGGGGTGACGCCGGAACAGCATCATTTCTACTTCTTGTAATCAAAGGCCTCGCTTTGTTGTTGGTGGTTTCGCTTGTAAGCTACTATGTTCTTCCGAAGCTTGCTCCCTTTTTTGCGCGTTCGCAGGAGTACCTGTTTTTATTTGCCCTGGCGTGGGGGTTTGGTTTTGCAACACTTTTTGGTTTATTAGGATTTTCGGTTGAGATCGGAGCTCTGATCGCAGGAGTTTCCCTTTCGATTTTGCCTTACAGTGCGGAAATAAGTTCACGACTCAAGCCGCTTAGAGATTTTTTTATCGTCATGTTTTTTATCTTTTTGGGTTTTCAAATTTCGTTCGACAGCATTTCAAAAATGTTAGTTCCTCTGGGGATTTTCACCGCATACGTCTTCTTTATCAAACCTCTCGTGTTTGCCGTGTGGACCGAAATTCTAGGTTATTCAAAAAAAACAGCATTTCTTGTTGGTACTAGTCTTGGGCAGATAAGCGAATTTTCCCTGATATTTGTACTGTTGGGTTTTAAAGTCGGGCATGTGTCGGAAGATGTTGTAAGCCTGATAACTGTATTAGGTTTCGTAAGCATAGCTCTATCTTCATACCTTATTGCATACGCCGAAAAAGTTTACCCGGTGTTTATACCTTTGTTGAGAATCTTTGAGAGGAAAGTGCCCAACAATGAAGTAGATTCTACAAAAATATATGATACAGTTTTGTTCGGTTGTAACAGAGCCGGATACGATTTTATAAAAATCTTCAAGGAATTCGGTACTCAGTTTCTAGCTGTGGATTTTGATCCGGATATCATCAAAGAACTTACAACAAAAGGGATTAACTGCATCTATGGGGATGCAGAGGATGCGGAATTTCTTGAGGAAATATCAATAGAAAAGGCAAAGATTGTAATATCCACAATCCCGGAATTCGAAACCAACAATTACTTGTTGGAAAAAATTCGCGCGGTGAACGAAAACTCTCTTGTTCTGTTGCTTTCTTATAACATCGACGACGCGATAAAACTTTATGAAAACGGCGCTACTTACGTAATTTTGCCTCATTTTGTCGGCGGGGAATTTGCAGTAAAAATCATTAGCGACGCTGGTTTTGATGTACAAAAGCTTGGGGTAAAGCGGGGGGAACACGTGGCATACCTAAGAGAGAGAAGAGCATTAGGCCACGCGCACCCTGTTTGGAATCACAACAAGTAGAGTTGGATTTTCCGGCGGTATAAGGTACTATTGGCACGTTGCTTCAGTTGTTTTAGCTGCACGGGGGCCGTTAGCTCAGTTGGTAGAGCGCCGCATTCGCATTGCGGAGATCAGCGGTTCGACTCCGCTACGGTCCACCAGAAAAAGTAGGTCAGACAAAATAAGCTTTGGAGACACTAAAATCTTCCCCAACGTTAATCCCGTCCTCTTCCAACAGTCTTTTCTGTTCTAGTGCCGGGATTTCGTTGTGCTTTATACTTATGTAACCTTTTGTATTGATAATTCTCCACCAGGGGGTATCTTCTTCATCTCCCCAGCGGTTGAGTATCCACCCGACTTCTCTTGCCCCTCCGGGTTTTCCTGCAAAAAGGGCGATCTGACCGTAGCTTGCAACCCGGCCTTTTGGGATTTTCCGCACTTCGTGTAACACCTTGTCTTTAAAGCTCGTTTGTGCCTCCATGATGCCTTTATTCTACCAATGCTGTATACTTTATTCGACTTTGGAGGGATACCGAAGTGGTCATACCGGGCTGGTCTCGAAAACCAAGCGTGGGGCAACTCACACGTGGGTTCGAATCCCACTCCCTCCGCCAGCAAAAAGTGGCCGGCGTTTACCGCCGGATATTTTTTGCTTGAGGGAAGTTGATTGAACAGCGGAGCAGGTTCGAATAACACTATTATGCGAGTGTAACGAGCAGAATTGCTTTGCGGAGCAAAACTCCCTCCGCCAGCCCCTGGCCAACCCCACCAGGGCTTTATTTTTCCCATATTACTGATACAATCCACAGCTAAGAACGCAAATACCCTGAATTCTATTGAAGGAGAGAGAGATGGATATCAAGGCTATTGCAAAGGAGGCAATTTTTAAAGGACCTGTTACTGCGGTATACCAACCAAAGGTAGTTCGCCCTCTGTGCGCGTCAGCTTACTATAAACACAGTAGAGGGTGTCCGAATTTAGGAGTTAAGTTAGGTTGCCCTCCCCGCGCACTCTTGTTCGCCAAAGTTTTCGATCCCGAAGTCTACGTCGCCGCGATTAGGTTTGACTTCAGAGGGTACGTGGAGGAAAAAAGGTACGAGCATCCGGACTGGACACTTCGTGCTTTAGAGAATCCGAGGCATTGGCAAGGCCACGTTCGTAGTATTCTGAGGGACTTGTGTCTGGAGAAGTGTAAAGATTTTCCGGGCTATGTTACTCTCACGAACGCTGAAGCAATGGGTGTAAATCTCACTGAAACTTGCAGCAGGGTGGGAATAATCCTTGAGTGGCCTCCGAGACAATCTGTATACCAGGTGTCGCTTCTTGCGAAACCAAAGAAATGCCCCCAAAACGGTTGAAATAATCGTCCGGGGGCTTTGTTTTGATAAAATTAAAATTATGAAAAAAGAAATCGTAGGGACTTTAAGTAAAACTCAAATTGTTCCTCATATTAGAACCCAGCTTAAAAAAAATTCAGACGCCAAAACCCGCGCAAGTTTTCAAAGGTTTTTTAAACAGACTGTTTTGTGTCACGGAGTGAAATCCGAAACTGTCGGAAAAATTTCTAAAGAGAATTATACTCACGTAAGTAGTTTAAGTAAGAAAGAATTATATTCTGTTGCCGAAGATCTTTTTAAATCAGGTTACTGTGAAGAATCGTGGATTGCAGCGGGTTGGGTACACCGAAAAGGAGATTATGCCGAAAGTGACTTTTCCTTCTACGAACGCTGGATTAATAAATATATCGACAATTGGGCAGAATGCGACACCTTTTGTAACCACACCGTCGGCGCCTTTATAGAAAAATACCCGAAGTACACATGTAAACTAAAAGTTTGGGCGAAAAGCAAAAACCTCTGGTTGCGCAGGGCAGCTGCCGTGAGCCTGATAATTCCCGCGAGGGAAGGGAAATTTTTGAAAGACGTTTTTGAGATATCAGACATTATGTTGTTGGACAAGGGGGATATGGTACAAAAGGGGTACGGGTGGTTGCTCAAAGTAGCGAGTCACAAACACCAAAAAGAAGTGCTGGGCTACGTTTTGAAAAATAAGGATAAAATGCCGAGGACTGCTTTGAGGTACGCAATAGAGAAGATGCCCGAAAGTTTAAGAAAAAAGGCGATGGCAAAATAATTTTCTGCACGCCGACTTGTTATAATAAATTATGAAATTTATTGTCAGCGCCGGAGGCCAAGGCACAAAACTATGGCCATATAGCAGAGAGAACAATCCCAAGCAATTTCAGAAAATCTTAAACGGAGAATCGCTTTTTTCATACAACGTAAAAACCCTTCTCAGAAAATATCCCGCCAGTGACATACTTATTTCCACAAAAGAGAGGTATGTAAAAATTGCGCGCGAACAGGTTCCGCAAATACCTTTGGAAAATTATATTTTAGAACCGGACTCGCCGAAAAACAGAGGTCCCGCTGACGGATTAGCAGTTGTTTATGTTGATGTTAAATTTCCGGGCGAGGCTTTTATGATAGTTCAGTCGGACTGTGTAAGAATTCCCGAAAATAATTACCTACTGTTGCTAGAAACTGCCGAAAAGCTTGTAAAAGAACATAAAAAATTTATTTCCGGCGGAATCGCCGTAACATACCCCGACCTTGGGGTGGATTACTTGAAGCTGGGTAGAAAAATACATTCTTACGGAAATATAGATGTTTTTGAAGCGAAAGAGTTTGTGGACCGCCGCTCAAATTATGCCGAAACGAAGGAGATGATCGAGAATTTTAATGTTGTAAAGCACAGCAACCACAATTGTTGGTACCCCCAGCTATTGTTGCAAGCTTACGAAAGGTACAAACCCGATTGGTATTCGGCTTTAATGCAGATTAGAAAAATTATAAGTGAGACAAACAGTCTGGATGGGGTTGCAGCAATTTATCAGGGGATGGAAGCCGGAGCAACCGAAATTGTCACGCGCCACCTATTTAAAGACGCGCTAATTCTGCAACTTAACTATAACTGGGTCGATATAGGGACGTGGACTTCGCTTTACGAATACGTTGCACGTAAAGATCAGGTTTATAAAGAAGGAAATGTTATAGCCTTGGATTCAAAAAGCTCTTTAATTAAAAGCGATAACCCCGACAAATTAATCGCGGTGTTTGGACTAAAGGATATGGTAGTGGTAGATACAGAAGACACACTATTGATAGTGCCCAAAGATAAAACCGACAAGATTAAGGATATTCAGGACGAGCTGCGTAGCAAAAAACTTGATAAGTATTTATAGAACAGGGTTTATAGGGTAGGGCGGTTCAGGTTTGTGTTAAAATCAAGGCTGTTCGCAGGTCTACGTGCGTGTTTGTGCGCTCCTTTGGAGGGATGCGAGAGTGGTCTAATCGGCTCGCCTGGAAAGCGACGCGTCGCGAAAGCGGCACGAGGGTTCGAACCCCTCTCCCTCCGCCAGGAATTTTCCTAATTATCAAAAACAGACGCAAAAAAACGCCCTAAAACATACCAAATTGGTACACTCTAGGGCGTTTGAGGCATTTCAAGTACATCTAATAAAACCACATACCTGAAATATGAATAGTTGTTATCAGGACCCCATCCACAAAAGTTAAGCATAATTCCGTGCTTGTTATTTTTTGCGATATCGAAAGGAATCCTGTCTCCGATGACGGCATATTTTTCATCGGTTACTATATCCAGAACTTTTTCCGGATACAATTGAATTTCTGTTGCCGCAGCACTGTCTACACGAATTGCTGCTACAACACTTACATTCACCTCGATGCCATCTACTTTCAATACACCATTACTTCCTAAAGCTCGTCCGAGTTTATCTAACACAGCTTTGTCAGAAGCTCCCCATTGTTCAAAGTAAAAGCGGAGAGGCTCTGCCTGAAGTGGGGTATCTTTGTAGTAGCCGGAGTGAAAGCCCAACAAGATGTTTCCATAATTATCTGCTCTGGAAACACCAATTCCTGTGCCTAAGCTAAGTCCTTCAGAGGTATTTTCATAATCCCCCGTGTTCAAAGGACTTATTAATTGTGCGGATATTTCTTCAACTTTAGCAAGGGCTCCTTCGTCGAAACGTAAAGAAAACGAGCCGGTCGAAATATCCAAGTCAAAATCACCTGCGTCGAAGATGTAAGGATTTACCTTCGGTGCGGGTGTTGCCGCGATCGTTGGTTCCCTAACAACGGTTGCTTGAACAGTGGGCGTAGCCTCGAGTGTTTCAAGTGTTACCGTAGGGGAAACAACGGTCGGTTTAATCTCTTCGGCGCTGCTAACGGGTAAATTACAAGACACCGTTACCAGCACGTACAGCACTATTACAAGTAGTCCCAATCTTTTCATTGGAACCTCCTTAAGTAAAAGGTAGGGGGAGACGCTAAGAAAAATTGCTTTTAGCTTGGCGTCTCCCCGATAGATTTAGTGCTTTTTAAACACTACAACCGCCACACCTGACATAAGAACGAGTGCAAACAACCAGAGGGTTGGTCGCTCTTTTGTTGGTGCCCCGCCGCCCAAAGAAGGTTCCGTGGGGGTGGGATCGGCTGGAGGAGTGTTCGTTACCGTTACGGTGGTTGTCGGTGCATCCGTTATAGTCGGCGTACCGGTTACCGTTTCGGTAGGAGTCTGTGTGATAGTTTCGGTAGGTGTTTGGGTTACTGTCTCAGTCGTAGTGACCGTCTGAGTTTCAGTCTCTGTCGGTGTATTCGTTACAGTAACTGTCTCAGTCGGAGTCTGGGTCACAGTTTCCGTAACTGTTTCTGTTACTGTAATGGTCGGTGTGGGAGTGTCTGTGCTGCCACAAGGTCCGTGGGACAGGTTGAAATTTCCCATCCAACCTTCGTAGATATAAGTAGTCGCGCTTTCTACACGACTACCCAGGTTTGACGATGTCGCGTAATGCGCCATCCCGCCCGATGTAACCTTCTGTAAAGGCACATCTTCCTGGCTACCGTTTGCCCATACAACGTGTATAGATGCCGGCGCTAAAGAAGGTGAAGACAGTTGGTTAATGATGAAGTGCCACTCAGACTCAGTGCTATCGCACCCGTGGTTTTCTAAACTTCCGTCATTAACACTGACCAACATTTCGCCAACCTGCGCTTGCGCGGAGGAAGCGGCAGTGCCAAGCACTGCAAAAACCATGACCAACACTATAACTACCGAAAACCTTTTCATTTCGTCTCCTTTTTATTAATGATTTCAAGGTGCAATGGAGGTGCGGCCAATTAAAGGCTCCTAGCATTATAACACCCTATAGCATTGATGTAAAGTACTATAGGACTTCGACCGCATTGTCCGTAAAGGTCTTTCGAACAGCGTTTATCGCTTGTTTGGGTTTTGTTTGTGATTTAATCCGAGGTATGCTATACAAAGAACAATGGACACGATTAACGAGATCAAGCAGAAAATAGACATTGTCGACCTGGTCGGTTCCTACGTAAGTTTGAAAAAGGCAGGCCGTAACTATAAGGGCATCTGTCCTTTTCACTCCGAGAATACCCCTTCTTTTATGGTCTCTCCCGAGCTCCAGATTTTTAAGTGTTTCGGTTGCGGTGAAGCGGGGGACATCTTTAAATTTGTCGAAAAAATCGAAGGTATAGAATTTTCTGCAGCCTTGGAACAACTGGCGGCAAAGGCCGGAATAAAGCTTGAGAAAAAAGACTACGATCCGGAATCAGCTAAAAGAAAAGAGCTTTATCAGATAAACAATCTGACCGCAAAGTACTACCACTACGTTTTGACCAAACATCCTGAAGGAAAAATAGGGCTTCAGTATCTCACTGAGAAAAGAAAACTAACTCCCGAAACGATAGATTTTTTTCAGATGGGGTACGCCCCGGATACCTGGGATTCTTTACATAAATTTTTAAAGAAACAAGGAATACACGAGAACGAAATGTTGGATGCCGGTGTAATTTCCGAAAAAAGTTCCGGTGGCGGTTACATAGATAAGTTCCGCGGGAGAGTAGTTTTTCCCTTCAAGGGAATAGACGGTAATGTTGTCGGTTTTAATGGAAGAACTATTCTGGATCGCGAACCCAAGTATATGAATACTGCTGAAACCGCCGTATTTCACAAGAGCACCTTCCTTTTTAATTTGGCAAACGCCAAAATAGACATTAAAAAGCTCGGTGCCGTGATAGTTGAGGGGCAGATGGATGTTATAAGTGCTTATCAGGAAGGAATAAAGAACGTTGTGGCCTCTTCCGGGACTGCGTTAGCCGAATCCCAGCTCAAAATTCTGCAAAGGTACACCAACGATCTTACATTTTGTTTTGATGCTGACTCTGCGGGCGTGCATGCAGTTTACCGCGCGGTAGAGATAGCCGAAAAGCTGGGTTTTAACATAAAAGTGACCGTAATCCCTTCTCCTTACAAGGATTTGGACGAGGTTCTTAAAGCCGACCCGGAAAAAGCCAAAACTGCCATCCGCGACGCTGTGGATGTTTATGATTTTTACATTTCAAGTACGCTAAAGGCTAATAGCAAAGAGTCGGCGCTTGGGAAAAAACTTATACTGGAAGCTTTAGTCCCTGTTTTTTCGAAGATAAATAATCCTGTAATTGTGGACCACTATTCAAAAATGCTGGCAACAGAACTTGGTTTGTCCGAAGATACTGTAACCACAATGTTTAAGGGAGGGTCTCTGGGAGGCTACAACGACGGTGCCGGCGAAGACGACCAAAGATTGCCGCTTTTATCCAGGGATAACCCAGAAGGTTACTTCCTTGCACTTTTATTGAAAGCGGATATTGACATAATGCGTGAATACGCGTATAAAATGGACGTTGAGGATTTCTTAAACCCTATAGTGGTTAATATCTATGAGGCCTTAGTTGCCTACTTAAAAGAAGACAGAAAATCCTTCAACATTAAACAAGTCATAAAAAAGGCCGAAGAAGGCCATCATGACAACATTTCGGAACTTTACCTTTGGGATTTTGATGGTATTATTGAGGTTAACTCCCCTCAGGTACTTGAGAGGGAAATCGATAGTGTCTTTAAACGTATTAAAAAAGATTCTGCCAAAAGAGCAGTTAGAGTCTTAACGGAGAAAATCAAAGTTGCGGAACTGGAAAAAGATTGGGATCTGGTTCTAAAACTTACAAAAAAAGTAGAAAGACTTAAAAAAATGTTTTTGTAGAGTATCAATTTTCCTAATTATTAAACTTTAAACAATGAAAAAAAAATCTAAAGAACCAGAAGAAAAAAAAGGCAAAGGCGCAATAAGTGACGCAGTAATTTCCCGACTTGTGTCTAAAGGAAAAAAGCAAGGATTTTTAACACTGGATAATATACTTGAGTTGTTTCCACAGGCCGAAGAAGAACTTGAAACACTCGATTTCCTGTACGAGAGGTTGGTAGACGCCGGAGTCGACGTGTTCGATGTAGCTTCGGAAAAAGAGGCTGAGAAAATTCACAAGTTTGAAGACATCGACCTTACCCAAATAAAACTTGATAAGACCGTAAGTTCCGATCCTGTGAGAATGTATCTCAGAGAAATAGGTAATTACAGCCTTCTAACATCTCTTGAGGAAGTGGATTTGGCGAAAAAAGCGGAGGTAATTAGATACAAAAAGACTGTTAAGGAAATGCAGCACGCCGGGAATAAAAAACCCAGCGCAAAAGATATTTCTAAAGAGATGGGTCTTAAAGAAAAAGAAGTGAAAGAAATCGAGGCGTTCTCTCACGGTACCAACGACAGAGAAGGAGCACGTGCTCACGAAATGTTAATAAAAGCCAATACACGTCTCGTTGTTTCGATAGCCAAAAAGCATATGGGCAGGGGACTTCAATTCCTCGATCTTATACAGGAGGGAAATATGGGTCTTATGAAAGCCGTTGATAAATTCGACTGGCGCCGGGGTTTTAAATTCTCAACTTATGCAACTTGGTGGATCCGACAGGCTATCACACGAGCTATTGCAGACCAGGCCAAGACGATAAGAGTTCCCGTTCATATGGTCGAAACAATCCACAAGTACAAAAAAATTGAGCGCGAACTGGAGCAAAAATTTGAAAGAACGCCGACCCCGGAAGAAGTAGCCAAGGTTATGGGTATAGAGCCCGAGAAAGCTCACGATATTGTAAAAATTGCGCAGGATGTTACATCTCTTGAAACCCCTGTGGGAAAAGAGGAAGATACGCGACTTAAAGAGTTCATTGAGGATGAAACAACACTGTCTCCATTCGAGGCAGCTAGCCGGGAATTATTAAAGGGGCATATTGACGAAGTTTTACAGTCGTTAAATCCAAGAGAAAGAAAAGTTTTGGAACTAAGGTTCGGATTAAAAGACGGGCGTACCCGCACACTTGAGGAAGTGGGAAAAGAGTTCGG
>MEVX01000015.1:40300-64153 GCA_001773135.1 candidate division WWE3 bacterium RIFOXYB1_FULL_43_24
TCAGACATCCTTCGAGAAGTAAACGCCTCAGAGACTACCTTTAGTTTAAAAAGGGAACCACGCCTGATAACGGCAACGGCTTCTTGTCCAGATTTCTGTATATAAACACGTCCGAAAGCGGAATTAAGTTCGGTTTTGATAAAGTGAAGTCCTTTTCAAGCTCAAATTTGTCGGGAGAATATAAAGTTCGGACAAAACCATCCCACCTTAAAAAATATTCGGGAAATGCTTCTTTAACTTCCGGGCGTTTGTGGTTTTCCAGAGGCCTTGAAGAAACTACAACGTAATCGTAATAAGTTGGATCCTTAGGGTAGAAAAGTTGCGCATTTTTCGAGGCATAAACTTCGTATTGGTAGACTTTAGCACCCGGCAATTTGTTCAGTGGATCCAGTCCTTCCTCAGTATAGACAAGTTTTGTGGTATGCGGTGGGATATTATCTCTCATCCACAAGTAGGCTTCGGACTTGGGTGTCCACCTTTGAAATTGTGTTAATAGCGGCGCGGAGAAATATACATAATAACCAAGTAAGCCGGCTATTAAAAGATAAGCTTTAAAACGTCCGAATTCTGATTTAAGTTTTTTCATTCCCCACACCGAAAAATATAGAACAATGGGTAATATGGGGAGAAGCCAGCGGTCGACTCTTCTTGATTGCAATGAGAAGAAAGACAGATAAATGAAAATATTGAGCATCAGAAAGAAATCAAATTTATTTTTTCTCCTCGAAACAATTCCTATAAACGATGGAATTACTACAGTTAAAGTAGCCATGAGTATCAGAGCTCCGATATATTTTGAGTAAGAATAATCTACAGAATCAAAAACCAGCCCACCCTCTTTGAAGAGCATCTCATAAATTCTGTAAGCAAAGTCCTGAGCAAAAATAAAAGAAAATGGGTTGGATAAGATAAACGCACCAAAAGAGACAAACAACAAGGCCACTACATTCCTAAATTGCCCTTTTTTATAAAATATCCAAGCATAGAGCGGGAGTGCTATTAGCGCCGTGATTTTAGTTCCGATAGCCAGGCCTAATAGTACACCTGTAGCAACTGTAAGGACGGTATCGCTTTTTTCTTTTTCGACATAGAGAAAAGAAGTAAGGAGTGAGAGGGAAATTAGTAAAGCTAATATTGTGTCGGCGTTAACGTAGTGAGCGTGCACGATTAGTTTCCAATTTAGTGCCAGCAAGAAATACAAAATTAGCGTGAGCCCTTTACTTTTTGTTTGTTTATAAAATAGAAAAGTCACAGCAGGTACTATTAGAAAACTCAACAACGCGTTGAAAACCCTCATCGCCACGTATAAGTCATATTTTGTTGCGGGAGCTCCTAGTACGTTTGATATTTTGCTAAACCCCATCGTAAAAAAAGTGAAAAGATAGGATGGGAAAGTGCCGTAGACATATGATACCGGAATTAATTTGTAATAGTCTCCTTCGGCGATTATCGATCTGAACTCGTATGTATATTTTATGGCAAGTTCGGCTATTTCAGGCTCGTCGGCATAAAAGCTATGAGGTAGGCCGAACTCGATGTGCCACAGTCTAAGAAATATTCCCACGGCGGTAAGTAATGTAATGGCAATGATAAAGCCTAATTTTTTATTCATGGGTTGTTAGGTCTCAAAACTTATTTGAGTATATCAAAATTTTCCTTTAGTTCTCGTCTCCGGGATAAATGAAGTATAATTTTTCATATGGATGACGAAAAAAAGACAGCGCGTTGGACGATTGTGGGTATTCTCATTTCAGGAGCTATTGTAGTCTTAGCTTTAAAATATTTTAGTAACTTGGAAGGGATTCTTAAATCCGCGGGGGTGTTTGGGCCTTTGCTAAGTATAGGCTTTTACGGTCTGTTTAGTGTTACCCCGATACCTACAGATTCACTTACCATAATTAATGGTATGGTATTCGGGACTTTGGGGGGAACCATTATAGCTACGGTCGGGAATACGGCTGCAGCTTTGGTGGAATATTTTTTAGGGTTAAAGGTTAGGGATGCGACAGGGACAAAAGGTAAGACATTCACGATCCCGATAATAAAGAAAAAATTTCCGGTAAATTCAACGGCATTTCTTATATTCGGAAGGTTTCTACCGGGGTATGGAGGAAAAATTGTGAGTGTAATTGGGGGGATGTACAAAATCTCGATTTGGAAATATACGTGGACCGCGCTAGTCGCGAATTTTATAGGTGCTTTGATGTTTGCTTATGGGGGTCATTTGCTGAGATCGCTAATTTATTAACGGCGTCTTCGGCCAAACGGATCCCCAAGGTTGAAATAAAAAATTTATACTGGATAATTAGATGATGTCAATTCTGCTCCGAGTAGTGGTGTACCTTTTCATGTTTGTTGTTCTTTGGTTTGGGTCGGGTTTGATAATCTCGGCAGTTGAAAAAGCTTCAAAAATACTGAAGATATCAACCTTCGCCCTGTCCTTTTTTGTTCTCGGCTTATTAACTTCCATTCCGGAATTAGCTGTTGGTGTGACCTCTGTTGTAGAAAACAACCCGCAGATATTTGTCGGCAATCTCCTTGGAGGGGTAGTCGTAATTTTCTTGTTAATAATTCCTGTGTTAGCGATATTCGGTAACGGCATAAATCTTAGCCACCATATGGATAACAAAGGATTGTTGGCAGCCATGATCGTGTGCGTAGCGCCTTCTTTGCTTGTAGCTGATAAGAGAGTAGGTGTTTTCGAGGCAGTACTAATGATCCTTTTATATATTTCCACCCTTTACATCGTTCAAAGAAAACAAAACCTTATAGAAAGAATAGAAACCATCCAAAACTCGTTAAAAGTTGACAGAAAAACTCATGTTCTAAACGGATTAAAAATCCTGGTAGGATTAATCCTGGTTTTTTTCTCAAGCGAGTACATTGTTAGGGAAACAATAGCGTTTTCAGTTATCGTAAAAGTTTCCCCGTTTTTACTGGGTATAGTGGTATTGTCTCTTGGAACAAATTTACCTGAGTTTTTTCTTGCGTTAAGAGGTATAAAGCAAAACAAAAAAGATGTAGCCTTCGGAGATTATATAGGGTCGGCATCTGCGAACACTCTGGTATTCGGAGGATTAGTATTTTTGAATGGTGGTACTGTTACGTTGGAGAACAATTTTTTACAAAGTCTGATATTTATTCTAATTGCACTCGTCTGTTTTTATTTCTTCGCCAGGTCAAAAAATACAATTTCAAGAAAAGAGGGGATAGTTCTGGTTATGATATACGTGTGTTTTATAACTCTTGAATTTCTGGCCGCGTCTAAAGGTTAACGAAAAGCACCCCGGTAACGTACCAGGGGTGCTTTAATTTTTGATAAAATTCAAGCCTTTTTCTTATCCAGTCTATCAAGCTTCAGGAATTTAACACCGAAATACACAACAAAAGATATCACGATGAAATCTATGAATACATTAAGGAAACTTCCCCACAATATTTTTGCTGACCCAATTTGAAGGTATGCTCCCTGCAGATTCTCAATATTCTTTAAGCCCAGCGCTAATAAGGGGCTGATTATATCTCCTACCAAAGATGCGACTAGTTTAGATACTGCTCCGCCTAAAATGAACCCAACCGCTAAACCTACAACACCTTGTTCTCTAACAAATTCTAAAAAACCTTTCATCGAAGATCACCTCCTAATAAAAACTTTATTATTTTTCTAGTATAGCAACTGTTTAATAAATAAAAAAAAGCACCGGAGACTGGGATGAACCAAATCAACGGTGCTTGTTACTATTTTCCTTTCCGTGGAGCCGGGAACTTCAATTTTAGTTGTGTTGCTCCGATAGGTATTTCTTGTGGCCAAATGTTCATTCTACCGCCCGAGTCTATTCCGTCCGAGGGTTCGGAGAACATCAGGGGGCGGTCCGCCCGGAGTTCTGCGCACTCTTTGTTGTAATCGCAGTAAGTACAGTGATCCCCGACACGCAAAGGATACAATTCATTCATAAACCCGTCGGCTACGTAGCGCATCATATCCAGGAATGTCCGGAAATCACTTTTATTGCGGTATGTCATAAATGCTTTCCCGCTCCGCAGGTGGTACCAGTAAAAAGCGACAGGTAATTTTCCGTACACCTGATAGTACAGCCAGTAGTACGCTGTTATCTGCATATTTTCATGAAGGCTGAACTGATACGCTGCCAACTCGTCATCTGATATGTCAGGACGGAAGTGCCGCGGATCGTACGATTTTTTACCTGTTTTTAGATCTACGAGTACGACAGGGTCGTAGCCTTCCCTCAGCACGCCTTTAACAATAAGGTCGGGTCTAATATTGGCGATTGATTCGACCGATATCGACCTGACCTGGTCGAAGATTCCGACAAACCAGACTTTCGGGAACATCCTGACCTTAAATCTTTTTTCTACTTCTATGGGACGTGGTTTGTCGATGTTGCTGTTCCAGTAGTTAGTGATACAACACAAACCCGATACGCCATACTCGTCGTCTTTCTTTTTAGAGTGCTCGCGCATAATCGGTTCGTTCTTTTCCAGCGCTGTTTTCCACTTCCACCACCAAGCCCCCTGCGCCTTTTTTAGAGTTGAGTAGTACAGCGGGTTTTTGGCCGAGGTGTGCATTGTATGGACGAATTGGTGCACGGTACTACCCATAAGCCGTGGGTGGTCGGTTTTTCTTTCGTAGCCCATAACATAATGAAGCATGCAAAAGTTTGGGCAATTAGTATAACTTCCGGCCTTACTTATGCTCAGCGTCAAAACGCCTTGTTTAGCCATCTATTCCTCCTCTCCTTTTAGATTGTGAAGGTGCTTTTCGGTGTGATTTAGGGTCAACCGCGGGTAGTTGGGTAATAATATAGCATTTTAAGGCAAATTTTTCGCCTTTTAGGCCGGATGGAACGCGGTGTAATTTTCCAATAAAATGATGTAGATTGAGAAAAGTATTAGGTCTACTTGCGGACAAAAATGTCGAAAATTACAAAAAGCCAGAAAAAATTCCTAAAAAGTGCATATAAAAAGAATTCAATTGAGGAGCTCTCAAAAAAGCTCGGGCTTTCCCAAGAAGAAATACTGTCTTATATAAAAAAATCCGGAAAAGATGTGGAGAAAATTGTTGTAGCGGCGGGTGAGAAGAAAGTTAAAAGTTTACGTGAAATTTTTAGAATGCTCAAAGAAAGTAAGTGGTTAGTTCTCGGGCTTTTTGTTCTGGTTGCCGCGCTGTATTTTAATTCTTTAAAAGGGCAGTTCGTGGTCGACGACATTTTGGGTTTCCGTGATAACCCGCAGGTTAGAGATCTTGCCGGTTCTTTCGGTTCGATGAGAGTGCAGGCGATTGTATACGCACTGTCTTACAAATTTTTCGGTTTGAATCCTACTCCGCTGCACGCGGTTTCAGTTTTTTATCATTTGTTAAATTCACTTTTGGTTTTTGTATTAGGGACTTTGTTGTTTGGAAAGAGGAGGGGCAGTTTGGCGGCCTTGTTATTTGCAGCATTCCCGGTTAACACCGAAGCTGTTTCCTGGATTTCAGCATCGAATTATTCTTTGGAAGCTACAGCTTTTCTGGTTATGGCTATTTTTTATATTTTGTATAAAAACTCTTTGAAGAAAATGTACTTGATTGGCTCTGTCATAGCATATCTTTTCGCCATGTTTTTTGTGCGTAGTAATTTTGTGATTTCATTCGTGCCTTTAATATTTCTAATAGATAGATTTTTTATAGAAAAGAAAAGTTTCGGCAGTTCGTTAAAAAATATTGCATTTCTTATTCCGTTGACTGTCGTAAATTTTTTATATAAATATACACAGTACAATAACCGGGTTTTGTATTTGTCGGGTTCGTCGGAAGCGAACGTTGCCACCGCGATGCCCTATTTTTTGAGATTTCCATACACGCTGTACTCAAATATAAAACTAATGGTGTTTCCGGATTCACTTTCAGTTTTTCATGAGGGGGATGCTATTTCGGATACAGGATTTTTATTCATGTGGCTTTTTACGGTGGTGTTTTTCGGAACGGCATTTTTTCTGAGAAATACCAAACCCCAAGTTGCAGGTTTGATTCTTTTTATACCCGCGGCTTTATTACTTACTTTCAGCCCCGTTCTTATTTCAAGTTATTACGCCGAGAGATATATGTATCTGGCCGCGATAGGATTTTGTTTGTTGCTGGCAACGCTCTTTATGATGCTTGAGGAAAAGTTAAAAGTTAAACACGCATCCGTAATAATCACAGTATTTGTGTTAGGTTTGTATTCATTCAGAGTTGTAACAAGAAATGTTGAGTGGTCTACTCCTGAAAAACTTTGGATATCAACGGTCAGAGAAGTCCCAAACAGCCCCCGTGCGCACAAAGTGTTGGCTGACTATTACGTTGAAAATATGGATTTTGAAAAAGCAGCGCAAGAATCTGAAATCGCATTAAAATTGAGAGACGGTGATTACCCGGGGGCGCGAAATAATTTGGGATTAAGTTACCTGAGGCTGGGAATGGCGGAAAGAGCAGAGGAGCATTTTTTGGAGAATATCAAAACATATCCGGATATGTGGCAATCCTATTTCAATATGTCCGAGATTGAGGTTAACAGAAATAATTTAAAAGGGGCAGTTTATTATCTTGAGAAAGTGTTGGAACTTAATCCGGAAAATGAAAAAGCCCGGTTTATTTTAGGAAAGATCCGCGAAGATACCGGACTTTAGTTTGTGTGATTTTACCCCGGCAGTAGTCAAAAAAATGCACCTGGGTTACATTGAGTAATCAGGTGCATATTACGGATCAGTTTTTTGACCCGATTTTCGAAAAATGTTCTCCTCTCATTGTGAAACGTGCAATTTTTTCACAATCGGGGTACATTTTCAGGACATCCTTCTTCTTCTTGTATTTTTCAGCAAATGTCCATAGAGCGTAGAACTGCATTGGGTGTAAGTCTTTTTTACTGGATAGGTACACCTTAGCTACATCTTTCCAACGGGGATACGGTTTAGTGCCGGCGTGCATTTCCCGCAATGTGCTTACAATTAGTGCGGTGCTCACCGAGCCGTAAAATATTTCATTAAAATCCTCGTAGGTCATTGGTGGTTTTTTCGGGTTTTTCGTTAAAACCAAAAATGCACCACCCGCGCCAAGTATGAGCCCGGCCAGCATGCCTAACAACACCTCCAACCAAGTTTCCATACCTCACTCCTTTTGTGATAATCCCAAATTCCTCAACTTATTGTTTGAAGATCCGGGTAATCTAAATTTATCTTTGTAGGTGGGATAGTAGCATAATTTACTCCGCCAGTAAACTATAGGGTTATATTGAAACCGGGCAAAGATGCGGGTGGCAGACTGAACTTTGTGTTAACTTTCTGTCCGATAATGGAATACCTATCTGTTTTTGAGACAACTCAGAGTAACCTGGATTTTCGGGGTGTTCCTTCGGCAATACCTTTTTACTTTTGCCGCAAGTTAATTTATAGTCGCGGTTTTTTAGAAGAACAGTATTAGCAGAGCCGCAATAGACACGAAGGCTATTATAAACGGATACTTCGCGATGAAACGTTTTATGGCTATTATGATTACCGACATTAAGCTAATAATACAACAAAAAATTGTTTTTGCAGTAGTTTAGCCAGAAAATTAATATGCCGTTTATTACCCAAAAGGACACTAGTATTTTTAGATGAATAAAGAGAAAATCAGAGAGCGGGCTGCGTAAAGGTTAAGCAGCGAGTTTTTCTGAATCAGCTTTACTTAAGAACTTAAAAAGCTTCATCCCGTTATACTCCGCTTTCGCCGCTTTTCTGCCGTTTTCCAGTGTTACGATTTCAATCTCGTTATCCGGAATTTCAACTTTTTCTTTTGTTTTAAGGTTATAAAATTGTATAAATACCACCCCGCTTACTATTCTTAAGTTTATCAAAAAAATGGGATTAGTTTAATGTTTAGTTGTCGGTCGCAGCTGTTGTACAATGTAGCTATGGATAATTTAGAAAAACATGAAATACCTTCGATCGGCGGCGACGTTGCAGATTTATTCGGTACTTTGGAGTCGCTACAAACAGGAGAAAGTTTTACAGGTTCTATGAACCCCCAAGGGAACCGTTTTGAAGGGAAAAATATAGAACAGAGCCTCGTTGAATTTGGCAGTACTTGGGGACAGCAGGGGATGCAAATCCTGAAGAGTCGTTTAGATGATTTAAAAAATTCCCAGCCTGATTTATTCGAAGGTGACAACTCTCCTTATCAGAAGGCTGCGGACTTTATCGGGGAAAAGCTCGAAAGTAAGGAGTAGGAATTACCCTTATTCCGGTTATACAGTCGCCCTTTTCACCATTAGGTAACTATTTTTGTTGCACTTAGTTCTTGTAGCTTGGAGATAAGTTCCTCTTTTGAATAATTAGACGTATCTATTTGTTTACTTTCGAATATTCTCAGTCCCTCGACCAGTCTTCTGGCAAAAATTGCTTCTTTTTTTCTTAAACAAAATATTTTTATCTCATTATCCTCAAATGTTCTCGAGACAATTTCTAATTGGGCATACAGAAATGTCATATTAATAAAGATATTAGATATGTCTTTGATATCAACGCTGTGTACCTGGGAATTAAAGAAAAATTGTCGGGTAATAACGGTGATTCTTCCCTCTTCAACATTTAGTGTGTCGGGGAAAAAATCAAAAGGGAATCTGTGTGAGGAAATCGATACTAGTATGCGGTTGGATTTTCTGACTAATCCCTCTACAGTAGTTTTATTCAACCTGTCTTTTCTGTCCGCAAGTTGCCCTTCTTCTTGTATTTGAAGAGTTTCTGTTTCTTGCGGAGTGGGAGGTGTTTCCGGGCGGATGGAGATATCGCCATTTTGACTGTTCTTAATAGTATCCATATTTAATGTGATTCACTATCAATTTAGTAAACCCAGTCCGATAATTCCGATAATAATTAGATAGATAGCTATCAGGTAGTTAAGAAATTTCGGAAACACGAGAATTAATATCCCAAAGATTAAGGAAGCCAGAGGGCTTAGGCTTGTAAGAGAAAAGCTCATCGATTATCACCTCCCCGGTTTTAACCTTTACTACACATTTACTCCTAAAAGACGGGCAACGAGCACAATTACCGCGATTACGAGTAGCAGGTGGATCAGTCCGCCTCCAATGTGGAGTGAAAATCCGCCTAACCAGGCAATGACCAATATTATTATTATTATATCTAGCAGTCCCATGTTTATCACCGCCCTCCCTAAATTTCTTTACACGAACCTATGTTAAGAAGCCTGTTGCTCCCCGGAGGATATCCGTACCAGTTTAACTATTCCCCAACCTACAAAGGCGTACACAATGATAGCGACCAAGGTTGCGGGCTCCAGTACTGAGGCCGTTTCTAATCCCTCGGATACCCCTCTTCGAAATATTCCTTCAAAAGGCATAATGAATATTCCGGATAAGCCGTAAATAAAGCCTACAAAGGCGCTCGATGTACTTGCTCCCAGGATCTTAAGAACAAGACGGAAAGCAAGAAGTATCTCAAGAGCTCCGAATATGTAATAAATTAAATACTCGGTCGTTTCCGATTTAGTTGCCCCTGCTTTAACAGGAGTAGTCATAATCTTGTCCGTGTTTGTAGCGACGTTTTCCGTAGTTACTGTTTCTTGTACAATTTCTGTCATATTTTTTTCACCCACCTTCATTTTTCTAAACAAATATAAACCTTTTGCTTATCTTCCTTTACGAATCACACGGCCTATGTAGATAACTACGATTGCGCCAATTACTGCAACGATTAAGCTATAAAGGTTAAATCCGGTGACGCCTGCTTGGCCGACCATTCCCATAAGGAATCCGCCTACTATTGCTCCAACCACCCCCAGAACAATGTCTGTCAAAGTTCCCTGACTGTAGTTGGTTTTCATTACGATCGATGCAATCCAACCCGCCAAAGCTCCGAAAATTATCCAGAGTATAATACCCATATTCATTCACCGCCTTTTCCAACTTCAATTTTTTTCTTTTACTGCGTTATTCCGTTGGTGTTGTAGGTTCCGTCGGAGTTGTTTCCACGTTTACATTTTCCGGTATGACGACTTCTACTTCCGGAGCCGGTACATTTACCTCAAGCGGTCCCGCGTTCTTTATTGCCGGGATTGCGAAATACAAAAGTACGCCGACAAATATTACGAGGATTAAAACGCCAATTAGATAACTTGGTCCTCCACCATCCCCTTTTTCCTGTACAGGGGCGGGGTTATTTACTATATTTTCCATATGTTTTCACCGCCTTCATCTAGTATAAATTTTTACAAATTTCCCGTTGTTGATTTGTTGGTTTGAGGTTAAGAGTTATAGTCCCTTTAGATCGGGCTTTTTAATTATAGTTTCTTTGGGTAAGTAGCTGATTAACGCTTTCTCTACGAGACCGGTTAAAGTTACTTCTTCAGCAACAGCCTGCGCTCTTGCTTGTTTAACTATAGAAGTGTTAATAAAGAGGGTAATACGTTTACCTGTAATGGTTGCCATATGTGTAACACTACAACAAGTTGTAGTAATTGTCAAGGACTGGTTGACTTTTCGGTGTTTATTGCCGGGAATAAAAAGGCCGGTTAGTAAAAACCAGCCTTTTATTGTGTATTAAAACTTATTCTATTGGGCAGGTACTGTCGAAGGTACTTGATAAAACCTTAGCTGTAATAGCTTCAACCCGTTGTTATCGTATGACCAGAAGTAGTCCTGCAATGCATCGTTAAAAAGGTTGTATCTTTCAACAATACCGTCCGCATTAAGATCTACATAGACATACAGTAACTCCTTGCTTACATCGGAAAAAGTACTTTTACCGGAATCTCTCACCATGACCATTCGATAAACAGAGCACCATTCTTGACCTGTAGTCGGATCGGTAGCACAGGTTGTCGTGCTTGATTGACCGCCTGGTTTACCCAAAGCTCTTGCCCAAACTGAATATTCGGTTGTCCCATCATTTTCAGGATCCGGATTAGGCAGTTGGAAAGAAGACTGGTTATTATCAGTACAATTTCCGTCTACAACTTGGAAGTCTCCTTGGCGTAAATTAATCTTACATTTGCCTACCAGGGGGACGAATATCCTGTGGCCACTAGAACCGGTCATCTCTGCCGTTTTGTTTTTAGGAACGCCTATGATATTTAGGTTGTAGTGAGCACCTGCGGGTGCTGCGTTGCCAGTGATTTTAGGGGTGGATTGTTTAAACAAGAAATCAGACCATCCTGCTACTGCACCGGTGTTGTTTTTGACTTCCGCACTAATTAATTGTGCTGTTGCAAACAACAAGCCTACGCCAATTGCCATTAATAAGACAGCTGAAAAACCTTTTTGACTTTTCATTCTTAATCACCCCCTTATCTTAAATGATATATAAGGTTGGTTACCCGGGCAAGATTACAGGCATGGTTATTGGTTAAGCCCGTTCGCCGTGATTAACGTATTTTTGTAAACGGTATACGATGTTATTCTAACGAGATTACCTGAAGGCCGTATTTTTCAATTTCTTCTTTTGACTAAAACCGGAATATAGTGACCGAAGTCCTATTTCGCCGGTTCTGTCGATGTGGGTAGCGGAGGTGAGAGCGAAGTTACATGCGTCAGAGCATGCTAGTGTTAAAGCATCTCGAAATTTTCTAAGATAATGTTTTGTTTATTAAAACCCGCTTTAATTAATTTGGTGGCCATATCCTCCATCATTTTAGTTGGACCGCAAAGGTAAATGTTTGTGTTTTGGGTGTTTGGTGCGCAGCTAGTAATCTGCTCAATCGATAGATGCCCCCCATTTATTTCTCTTGAGCATTGGTTGTAGTATTTAAGATTATCGTTGGCGGCAGCAATTTGAATTAATTCGTCTTCAAAACTCGCCTCTTTTTTATATTTCGTGCAGTAAAATAGGGTAACTTTTGCCCGGGAATTATTAATTGAAGCTTGTTTGAACATACTTACAAATGGGGCAATGCCAATTCCACCTGCAATAAAAACGGAGTCTTTGTCGGTTTCAACGAACTTTTCACTAAGATGTCCGTATGGTCCGTGCACAATTGCCTTATCCCCAACCTTGAGCTTACCGAGTTTCTTTGTGTAATCCCCAAGTTCTTTGATCGAAAACCTAAGGATATCCTCCTGTGGGAGTGACATGATGCAATAAGGATGTGTTTCTTTCGATATTCCCTCCGAAATAAAAGACACATAAACGTACTGCGCAAGCTTATACGGAAGCTTGTGTTTTATTGGTTTTAAAAAAACGTCATGAATGTCTCCGTATCTTTTGATTTCTACTATCTCGTATTCATACCTTGGGCCGGCTTTATTGTAGAAGAAAGTCATATAAAGCCCGCTTGCCACACCCAGTCCCGTGAGAACCTTCATCCAAATACCCAGCGGTTCAAAAGAAGAAGTGTCACTTTGTATTGTTACAACATGCACGAGTGCCAATGCCATGGCTAAATTAAGAAATTTGTGAGTCTGTTTCCAAATGTGATATGGGATTTTCAAATTACGTACCAGCAACGTAATTAGTATTATTGTTACAAACACCCAAAAACTATAAACACCTAAATTAACCCCGGCTTTAGTATGCACAGGAAAGAAATAAGTAGCCCCAATCTCCGGAGAACTTAGCGCGAGTGTTAGTGGGTGCAAAATAATTAATACAAAGCCGATTTCACTAACTTTACGGTGTATTTTATAAATTTTATCCAAACCTCCAAAAAGATTTTCGAGAAAGTCGAGTCTGGTTGAAAGCAGCATGCTCCAGACAAAAAGTATAGTTCCCAACAGGGCTGTAATTTGGCATATTGCTACAAGTGGTTGCGCGGTAATCTCTGTCGGCAAATTTTTAGACAGCAGCCACAATAAAAAGGTTACGGCTAAACTAACATATATTATGAATTTTCCTTTTTTTCGAGATTTCATCGGTTTCTTACAACAGCCTTTCTATAGTTTGTGTATAACAAAATTCCAATCAGATGAAACAGGACTATCGCTACCGCAGTTAGAAGTTTTGGCAGAAGTGTTTTAATCTTTTTGTCGGGCGTTTTACTTATCGGCTCGGTTTCGGTCAGTTGATTTTGAGGTGTGTCGGCGAGGATTTTCTCACTAACAACCTGTCCGCCATTTTTTAAAGAACCTTCAGTAGGCGCTGCGTTATTTGTTGCAGTACGCTTTTCGGGCGCCGGTTCCGAGTGGTCGCAAATCCCATTATTATCGGTGTCAATGTAGCGCACACAGTCGCCGGGGTAGGGGTCGTTTACCGTGCCTTTCGGACAATCATCCCAGGCATAAATTGCAGTTCTTCCCGTAGTTATAATAAAGATTCCTAGTGTTGTTAGTATTTTGGTGCTGACTTTTAGTTTCATAATATTCGTCTGACAAAAAGAGTTAGATAAGTGCGATCAACCATAGATTTTACTATTTTTTCTAATCCTGTGCTATGTTTTAGTCCGCAGCTGTGGCCGTTATCTCCCGTGTAACCCGCGACAACTTTCTCTCCGTTACTTGTTCTGAGATCCTATTTAAGGTTTTGTATTCGTTAGTTCGTGTTTCATTGAATAATTATTTATACTTTGGTATCGTTTACAAATCTATGAAAAATTTTCTTAAACATCCAATTGCATTAATAGTCCTTATACTCGTTGTTATTACAGGAATCTTTTTATTGAATCAAAAAGAAACAACTGTAGTGAGTGATCCCCCTGAAGTAGCTACCATTCAGGATAGTGAGCCGGTTGTCCCCGAACTCAATATATTACATGAATCAATTGCTTTATTGTGGCACACCGCATACCCTAGAAGAGATTTAAGTGCTATTAAAGGAGCTCTTCCTAAATTACTTCAATCAACAACAAATCTTGTCGAAGCAGAACTCCCGGGAATCTTACAGGACAAACAAATAGCTTGGGAAAAAGGTGTAAAAGAGTTTCAATTTAAAGTAAAAGAGTTAGATAAAGCAGCAAATAATAATGATCTGAATACAGCTTTAAGTTTGGTGGAATCCATCCACACCGAATATGAAAATTTGGGAAATATCCTCCGTCCAAAACTTGCCGAATTAGAAAGCTTTCATCAAGAACTATATAAGGTTTACCATTATTATCTTCCCGAGGGGGATGCTGGAAAGATCGCTGACGCTATTCCGGTAATGCAAGAGAGATGCGCATCTTTAGAAGAGGTAACGCTGCCGGCAAAATATGTAGATAAACAAGAACAATTCAATCAAGCTGTGCAAGAATTAAAGGTAGCATTAGATGAGGTGGTAGCTTCTCCAAACAGCAACCCCAGTGTTGAGAACTTACATACTGCTTACCAGGCAGTAGAAGCTATACTTCTATAAAAATTGGTTAAATGTGTGTTGATGTGTCGATGGTTTATTTTATTGTTGTGCTGTGGATTTTATTGGCTCGCTATAGTTTTGGAAGTTAAAACCTACTTTGCTAAAGTTAAATCATGAAATTAACTAATGATAGCTATGTAATTACAATGGGAACTAAAAACTTTACCGAGACTTATTATAAAGACGAAAAAGGCTGGGTAAAGGTTTCAGCAAAAGGTAATAAGTTTAGAATGACTGCAGAACAACTCCTTAACCACCTGCTTCCCGCTATTGCAGGAGTAAAACCCAGACTTGCGTGGAAGGTTGAGTATAAGTACGAGGAAGAAGTAAAAAATCCTGCAGATGAGTCTTAAGTTTTCTGGCTCGGGGGTCGTAACATTAATATAACCACTTATTTGATTGACACGTTCGCGGTTTTTGAAGATGCTGTGTTTGTTGATAAATTAAGAAGTGAATTAGCGAGATTAAGTTTTACTTCTTAGGTCTTTGCGTTAACGTAGCCTTTGATTTTAGAGACGTGATTCTCCCTAGCATCAATTTTCTTTCTTCAGGTTTAACATATATCTCTTCTAGTACCGCTTTTACTGTTTCTAGGAGGTAATAAAAGTCATTTCTTTGCCATGGTTCCCACGACCCCTCTTTTTCATGTAAATTTTCGCTAGTCATGTCTTGTATATTTGCGAGGGCATCAAAGTACTCTGGGTAGACATTCGGAAATTTATCTTTTAACCACTTAATTTTTTCCTCATATTGATTACCATCAGCGCCCTGATTTTTTAGAAGTTCATAAATAGCTTTTCTCAGCGAACCAGACGCTCCTACCAAGAAATTCATTTTCCCACATCCATCTGCCTCCGATACTAAATCTCTGATTAATTTGGGAATAAGCGCATTTATGGTAAAGAAGGAAGTTGGTTGATGGTAAAAAAAGAAATCATCAAGATTGTTGGAGTCATAATCGTCACGATCATTCCCATCCTGGTCTTCAGGTTTGTTTTGAAAATGGGAATGATATACTCCATATGAGTACTTATGGTCGCTAAACTTGTAGTCAGAAAGATGCAGCGAGGTCTTTCCACAACCCCCACACGTTATTCTGTAAATCCACACCTTTCGATTATCGCTCCAATCGAATTCTTCACGTCCTTCGACAGAGTATACGACTGATCTACTATTACAAAACGGACAATTATATCTTTTATGATCAATAAAATATTTTCTATCTAATTCAGATTGGTTCGCCATAGAGTTTATATTAAATACTAACTGGCTCCCCCGGGTGGATTCGAACCACCAACCTGCCGATTAACAGTCGGACGCTCTACCATTGAGCTACAGGGGAACGAAGCACAGAAATAGTAGCACATGCCTTTTAAGCCTTCAACAACTGACTTCCGCGGTAGTGTCTCGTGTAACAATCACTTTCTCAAATTGTTGAGGCCTCGGTTCTTTTCCCAATCTCCCTCAACACAAAACCCCCCATCACCAGATTTATCGCTAAAAACCAATAGGTAGCGGGCAATTGTAGGTTTATCAGGCTGGTCAACGTGTCTATCAGAACAGGGAGGGTCATTGCGTGTAACCCTATTCTAAAGGCATTTTTGTAAGGGACGTCGGTCTTCAGTGCTTTTCCCAACAAAAATAGCGACCCACCTATAATTACTAGGTATAAACCTCTAAAAATAGCGTAGTAGACCAGAAGTCCGGCAAATACAGGCACGATCAATATTAAGGGTAACAGCCATCCTGAAATCTTACGGACGTTTCCGATCGCTCCCACTACGTTTCCTTTGTCCAGCGTTGTGTCCGGTATATCCTTAAGCGGATAAACTCCCGGCTCTCCGGCCTTTTTGACCAACATGTTTTTCTGGTTCATTAAAATGGCTGTATTATATTTCTCAAGGTCTTCGACAGTTCCGTTTTTGTCCAGAACAACAAGGTTTTCAGGTAGTTTTTCTTTATCCTCAGCTTCATAGGTTCCCGGGAAAGGTATTACCAAGGGCTCGGGTTTATTGATTTCCCACTCCCCGGCTTTTATCGTGAAAACCATATCATCCGGGTACACATTTTCTGCTTCTGATAAAGCATTTTGAAAGGTTTCCTTAATCTTAGGCGCCTCGATAAAGTATGTCCCGATAGAGGTGATTAACGCCGCTATCAATACCAAAACGGCGTAGTATTTTAACGAGAACTCAAGGGGTGTTTTGAGGATTTCGCTGTAGTATTTTGGGGATACCACGCTTCTATATGCGACGTAGAAAAATGCTTTAATCTTTTTCACCTAGGTATTTTAACATGCTGTTACGTAGAAGCAGTATTGGCCGTTAGGGCGCCTTTAGTTGACTTGCCGAATCATATAGACTAATATCTATTTATTATGTCTGAAACGCCATGTGTAAAGTGTTTCGGCACCTTAGGTGTCGGTTCACGTATGAAAATATTTGAATATTTGAGGAAAAAGGGCAGGGCCACTGTCGGTGAGATAGTTGAGTTTGTGAACCTGACTCAGCCCACAATTTCTTATCACCTGAAGGAAATGAAAACGGCCGGGTTGCTCGAAAGCGATAAATCCGGTAAGGAGGTTTTTTATTCTATCAGAAGGAAATGTCCTTCCCGAAACGGTGATTGTGTTCTTAATAAGGTAAAACTTTCTTAATGATTTATTCCCTCGAAGTAAAAAATCTTAGATCCGGCATTGAACAAAAAGAGATATTGAAGGGCGTCGACCTTGCTCTTAAATCCGGGGAAGTTCACGCATTAATGGGACGTAACGGTTCCGGTAAAAGTACGTTAGCCCAGACTTTAATGGGAAGCCCCACTTACGAAGTGTCGGGGGGTACAGCTAAAGTTTTCGGTAAAGAAATTTTGAAACTTGAAACCACGGAGCGCGCGAAAACCGGCCTGTTTTTATCCTTCCAGTATCCTAGTGAGATACCGGGCGTGAAAGTGTACAGCTATTTAAGAATGCTGCACAACAAATCGCATGAAGATAAACTGTCCCCCAAAATGTTTAGAGAGTATTTGGCAAAGAAAATGGAACTTCTCGAAATGGACCCTACTTTCTCGGAACGCTTTTTAAATGAGGGATTTTCAGGGGGCGAGAAGAAGAGAATGGAGATGTTGCAAATGTTAATGCTTGAACCGAAAGTTATTATTCTTGATGAGGTCGACAGCGGCCTGGACATCGACGCGATAAAAATTGTTTCCCGCGCGGTGAATTATTTAATTGAGGAACACAACTCATCTGTACTACTCATAACTCACTATTCAAGGATTTTAAATTACATCAAGCCCGACTTTGTTCACATAATGCTTGATGGGAAAATTGTTAAGACCGGTGGGGAAGAAGTAGCGTCACACCTTGAGGAGTATGGATACAGCAGTTCTGAGTTGCAAGTTCCCGCAGTAAAGCATGAAGAATAATCAGTTAAAAGACATCCGCGAAACTTATGCAGATAAGTTTGGTTTCAATATGCCTGAAGTACCTTCTTCGAAGGCTAAAAAAGGTTTGTCGGAAGAAGTAATCAGGGAGATTTCAAAAAATAAAGGCGAGCCGAAATGGATGCTCGATTATAGATTGAAAGCATACGAAGCGTTTATTAAAAAACCGATGCCCGAATGGGGAGCTGACCTTTCTCATATAGATTTTCAAAATATTTATTACTACATTAAACCCGGAGACGTGGAAAAAAGAACGTGGGACGATGTCCCGGAAAATGTTAAAAAAACTTTCGACAGGTTGGGAGTTCCTCAAGCCGAAAGAGAATATCTCGCAGGAGTAAAAGCCCAATATGATTCAGAAGTTGTTTATTCTTCTCTGATGGACGAACTTGAAGAAGAGGGTGTGATATTTTTATCAACCGACGAAGCCCTGAAAAAATACCCCGAAATTTTTAAAGAATATTTTGGAAAAGTAATTCCTTCTGCAGACAACAAATTCGCCGCTCTGAACAGCGCTGTTTGGTCAGGCGGTTCTTTTGTTTACATACCCAAAGGTGTAACCGTAAAACGTCCGCTTCAGGCGTATTTCAGAATAAATGCGGAAAGTATGGGGCAGTTTGAGAGAACTTTAATAATTGCCGAAGAAGGTAGTTTTGCAAACTATGTTGAGGGCTGTACAGCTCCGGTTTATTCGTCAGATTCCCTCCACGCTGCTGTTGTGGAAGTAATAGTAAAGCCCGGCGCCCGTTTTAGATACACGACCATTCAGAACTGGTCCGACAATGTTTACAACCTCGTCACAAAAAGAGCGCGTGTTGAAAAAGACGCGGTTATGGAATGGGTCGACGGAAATCTCGGCTCCAGAGTCACCATGAAGTATCCTTCATGCTACTTAATTGGTGAGGGGGCACGAGGTGAAGTTTTGTCTATTGCCTACGCATCGACAGGTCAGCACCAGGACGCCGGAGCAAAGATGATACATGCGGCTCCAAACACTTCCTCCAGCATTGTTTCAAAATCGGTAAGTTTGCGCGGAGGAAGGACAAGCTACCGTGGTCTTGTTGATGTGGCGGCGTCCGCCCCAAATGCAAAATCCCGGGTGGAATGCGACGCTTTGATATTGGATTCAATTTCCGCGACAGACACTTTTCCTACCATGAGAATTAACGATAGCAGCGCGAACGTAGAACACGAAGCTACCGTTAGTAAAATAGGCGAAGAAAAACTGTTTTACTTAATGAGCAGGGGCTTAACCGAAACTGAAGCAATGGGTTTGATTGTTTCAGGATTTATCGAACCTATCGTCAGGGAATTGCCCATGGAATACGCGGTCGAGTTAAACAGACTCATTGAACTTGAAATGGAAGGGAGCGTTGGGTAATGAAAAGTTTATTACTTAAGCAAAATAAAAATATTTTAATTTCTCCTATTGAAGACACTCAGTATGTTTATGTAATACCCGGGAATTCTACTGAGGTAACGAACCTTGAACTTAATTTTGAAAAGGAAGGCGTCAGTTGTGAAATTATTGTGTTGGGAAAAATGCATGAGGGTCAGTCTATAGAACTTACTACCACCTCGCGTCATCTCGTTCCCAATACTTCATGCGTGACAAATTATTTTGTCGCTTTAGAAAATTCGTCTTCATCTAACTACGTGGGAAAAATAATTATCGCGAAAAAAGCTTTCCAAACTAACTCATACTTAAATAACAAAACTTTAGTTATTGGGGAGGGCACCAAAAACATCACCCGCCCTATTTTAGAAATTGAGGCGGATGATGTTAAAGCCTCGCACGGAGCAACAACAGGAAGGGTCCGCGAAGACGATGTTTATTATTTAACGAGCAGGGGTCTTACAAAAAAAGAGGCCGAAGAGACTATAGTAGAGGGTTTTTTCGAGAGTGTGGTGGCGAAAATTGAGGACGGAGATGTTAGAGAAAAAGTCCGGTCGGGAGTAAAATCTTAATACCATGAACACAGAAAAGATTAAAAAAGACTTCCCAATACTTGGGCGAAAAATAGGTTTAAACGACCTTGTTTATCTGGATAACACAGCCACGACCCAAAAGCCTTTGCAGGTTATCGACGCCATCAAAGATTTTTATATGGAGCACAACGCCAACGTTCACCGTGGAATTCATACCCTAAGCGAAGAGGCTTCGGAAATGTACGACAACGCGCGCAAAACGGTAACCCGTTTTATAAACGCTATTTATCCGGAAGAAATTATTTTTACACGCGGTACAACCGAATCACTAAATATGGCAGCTTTTTCCTGGGGTGTTCCTAATTTGAAAAGGGGCGACAAAATTCTGCTTACTAACTTTGAGCATCACAGCAATTTGATTCCATGGCAGATTGTGGCTAAAAACACCGGAGCAGAGTTGAAATTCATAAAGACCGGTTCTGAAGGTACCGTCGACATGTCGGAATTTAAGAGTGCTTTAACTCCGGACGTGAAATTAGTTTGTGTCGCGCACGCTTCTAATGTTTTGGGAACAATCTTGGATATTAAAGAAATATCTAAAATGGCTCATGCAGTTGATGCCTTGGTTTGTGTCGATGGGGCACAAGCTGTTCCTCATATGCCGGTTAATGTGCAAAGTTTGGGATGCGATTTTTACTCTTTTTCAGGACACAAAATGCTGGGTCCTATGGGGATAGGTGTTTTGTACGTTAAGAAAAGTGTGATGGGGCAAATGGTTCCTTCCCAGTTCGGCGGTGGGATGATTAAAGAAGTTTCGTTAACAGATGCAAGTTGGGCGGATGCTCCGGACAAATTTGAAGCAGGGACACCGGATGCTGCCGGTGCCGTCGGATTAGCTGCAGCAATTGATTATCTTTCAGTGATTGGTATGGATAAAGTGAGAGAACACGAAATTGAACTGGGTAAGTACACGATAGAAAAACTCTCTGCTATAGGGGGGATAAGAATAATAGGACCACTGGATCCGGAAAAAAGGACCGGACTTGTTTCGTTCTATTCAGAAAAAGTTCACGCCCACGATATAGCGTCGGTTCTGAACAGTTCCGGCATTGCTGTAAGGTCGGGCCACCATTGTGCAATGCCTTTACACAAAGAGTTGGGATTACCTGCAACAGTGAGGGCGTCTTACTACATTTATAATGATTTTTCGGATATTGATAAGTTGGCCGAAGGAATTAAAAAAGCATTAAAAATGCTCGCTTAAATATGGACGATATTTATCAGGAAGAATTAATGGACATTTACAAAAATCCTGCAAGGCGGGGTTCCCTAGATGATGCTAATGCCTCAACTTCGCAATCAAACCCGATGTGTGGGGACGATATTAGTGTGCAATTAAAAATAGAAAACGGTGTTGTTAAAGATGCAAAATTCCACGGGAGTGCGTGTATGGTAAGTATTGTTTCCAGCGAAATCTTATTGGATTATTTAGTCGGAAAAAAACTGGAAGAAGTTAAAGGTATTTCGAAAGAAAAACTTCTTGAAATGTTAAATCTCAATCTCACTACCAGCCGTATTGGTTGTGCGACCCTCGCTTTGGGGGCGGTGCAGAAAGCAGTAGCAGCGTATGAAGGAAAATGATGAGAAAGAAGAAATAAAAATATCGAAAGATTTTAACATGGGCGAACTTGTCTATAAATATCCCGCAGCCGAAGAAGTGTTGCTGGATTACGGGTTACATTGCGCAGGATGTTTTGCGAATTCGTTCGATACCGTAGAGGCCGGGGCAAAAATCCACGGAATGACCGATGCTGAAATAGACGAAATGCTTGAGAGGGTGAATGAGGTATTAAATTTCCAGGAATAAGGAGGTTACTGAGTGAAAATATCAAAAATTACGGTTGACCGGAGTGTGTGTATAGGTTCGGCGACTTGTGTCGTAATAGCTCCCGATGCGTTTGAATTGGATTCCGAAGGAATTTCAGTAGTGAAGTTGGATGCGTTAAAAGTTGACCAGGAGACATTGCTGAACGCGGCGAAATCTTGTCCTGTCCAGGCTATAAGCGTCTTTGATGAGGATGACAGCAGGATTTTTCCGGCTTGAGTAATGTTAAAATACTTTTATGAACTATCAAATTACTTCAGACAATATGACCGTGTCTCCCAGTATGGATTCGTTAGCAAAGACAAAATTTGAGAGGGTCTCGAAGAGATTTCCGGAGGTAGAAGAGGATGCAAAGTTCGCACGTATTGTTTTAAACACAGCTCCCAACGAAACATTTCAGGTTAAAGCCAATATTACAATTGGGGGGAAAGAGTATTTTTCTGATGACACAGACTTTAACTTAGAAACGGCAATGATAAACACTGTCGAAGAGATCCTACAGATGATAGAAAAGAACAAGGACACGCAGGATAGAACGGCATTAAAAGAGGAAATTGACTTGGTTGAAGAAATAGAATAACCTACACGTTGTAAGTTCAGCTTATTGTGTCTACGGCATTTTAGGGGTGATTAGCTCAAAGGAAAGGGCTTCAAAGAGTCAGAGATCTTGAAAATTTGTTTACGCTTGGGTGATTAGCTCAATTGGCAGAGCTCTCGTCTTATACACGAGCGGTTCCTGGTTCGATCCCAGGATCACCCACCAGAAATATTAATTCCCTGTGAGATAACGGAGTTTTTTTGGAAAATTACTTCAGTTTAAAGAGTATCCAGTTCGGTTTTTTCCTGTTCACCTGTTCTGTCTATGTACTGAAGATATCTTTCGGTTGTAGAAATTCTTTTATGCCCCGCAATTTTAGACAAGTAGATTATACTTACTCCGCTTGCTAAATGATGAGCGACAAAAGTATGTCTTAAGTCATTGACCTTAGCTTTTTCCACACCCGCTAATTTAAAGAACCTATCTATAGTAGATCTTATGTTTCTAATCAATAAAGGATTACCTGTTTTTGTAACAAATAGATAACCTGAGCTTTTTACAATGGATCTTTCTTCGGTCATATATCTGTTTACCGCATCTATAACGGCTTTGTTCAGTGGAATAGTTCTGGCTTCTTTATTATTTTTCTTAGGAACGAAAAGAGTTCCGCTTGAGCCGGAAATTGTTAAATTTTCTGTTTTGATTTCAGCAAGTTCTGAAATGGTTACACCTGTTTGTAAAAGCATCTCAATCATTGCATATGTTCTAAGATCGTTTCTCGTCGCATCCCTCAAGGCTCTGTATTCCATTTTAGTTAAAATACGGGGAGCTTTGCTTTCAAGCTTAGGGTGTTTCAATCCCAGAGAAACATTTTCAGATACCTCCCCCTCTAAGTGAAGGTACTTTATAAATGTTCTGGTGGCATTTGTTTTTCTGGAGATAGATTTCAAGGTGTAATCGGAGTTGGATAGTTTTTTCATAAAATCCTCCAAATGGCCGAGTTTTATCTCACTCACCAGGTTCACGCCCATACCGGATAGGTGGGCCAATAGTTGTTCGACGTCCTTGCTATAAGCTACAACAGTAGCGCTAGACTTGCCGTCATTTTTAAGTTTTTCTACAAAGTTTTTATGCGCAGTTTCAAGGTTTAACATAGTTATTTATTATTTAAGCAGTACTAAAAAGGGATTCCTAAATCAAATATAAACACTCCCGTAGTCGAAATCCTATGGGCTATTTTAGCATTTGCCTTGCCAAGTGTCAATTAATTAACTATCATCGCATTAATGCTAAAAAAAGGTACCCGCGGGAGGTTATTGGTAGCGTTGGTTTTGCTTGTCATATCGGCAAATTTTATACGTTCGACCATTGAGGTGTTAAATAGCAAAAAAAGGCTTCAGGAAGCCCAGGAAAAGGAAAATAGCCTAATAATTGAGAGAGATGCCCTCAAGAAACAGATCGAGTATAAAAAGACCGGGGAATACATAGAGGAAAGTGCCCGCAATGAACTAAACATGATAAGGGAGGGTGAAAAGGTTTTTGTGCTGGAGGAGGAAAAACCTGTACCGGGGGATGTTGCCGCAGCCTCTGACACAGGGGAGTTGGTTCCGTCTAATGACACCGAAGACCCAAACTGGTATCTTTGGTATAAGCTCTTTTTTTGACAACACGGGGCTTATCTGTTAGATTTTTACCGTACTAACGCGGGGTGGAGGAATGGCACCTCACCGGGCTCATAATCCGGGGGTCCTGGTTCGAGTCC
>MEVX01000015.1:64178-98365 GCA_001773135.1 candidate division WWE3 bacterium RIFOXYB1_FULL_43_24
CCTTCCCTAAAGAAAACCCGCCCTTTTTATGTTAAATTTATCCTAGAAATTATTACACCAAACACTATGAAGAAAAGAATACTGACAGGCGACAACACAACAGGACGTCTTCATTTGGGTCACTATGTGGGCTCTCTGGAGAATAGGGTTAAACTTCAAAATGATTTCGAAACATTTATTATTCTCGCCGATGTGCACTCACTGGCGTACCCTAAATATATAGGTGAGCCGGATTTAATTGCCGATTCAATACTTCAGGTGGCTATGGACAATCTTTCGGTCGGTCTCGATCCTGCAAAAGTCACGATTTTTGCCGAATCTACAGTTCCCGAGATCTATGAGCTTGCTTTGTTACTTTCCATGTTGACGCCCTATTCCAGAATTCTTAGAAACCCGACTATAAAGGATGAAATAAGAGAAAAGGAGTTGGGGGAAAGTTATTCGCTGGGTTTTATAAACTTTCCCGTAATGATGGCTGCGGACATTTTGTCGGTCAGGGCGGATCTTGTTCCTGTGGGAGAAGACCAGAACCCTCATCTCGAATTTACCCGCGAGTTAGCCCACAAATTTAACAAAGTGTACGGAGATGTGTTCAAAGAACCCGAAGGAATGATAGGGAGGGTTGCCCGTCTTGTTGGTCTCGATGGCGGTGTGAAGATGACAAAAAGTTTGGATAACGCAATATTTTTAAGTGACAACGCCGAAACTATACGTAAAAAGGTAATGAAAATGTACACAGACCCAAACCGTTTACACCCCTCCGATCCCGGTAAGGTGGATGGAAACCCCGTGTTTATTTACCACGATGCTTTCAACGACAATAAAGAGGAAGTGGCAGATTTGAAAAAGAGGTACGTAATGGGCAAAGTCGGGGATGTTGAAGTAAAGGAAAGATTGATAGTGGCTTTGGAAAAATTACTGGAACCTATCCGTGAGAGAAGATCCAAGTACGAGAGTGATACGGACGCTGTCCGTGGCATTCTTATAGAGGGTGCAAAGAAGACCAGGAAGGAAGCGTCCGAGACACTGGACCTTGTCAGAGAAAAGATGAAGCTACCCAGGTTTTAATGTATAATTCACACGCTTATGGCGAACAAGAATAGCTCGAATAAAAACGGTAAAAAAGCCAAGAATAAACAAGTTTCTATACCATTTATGGGTAACGTAAACCCCAGGGGTCCTTGGGCGAATGTTTTTTTCTATATTTTCCTGATTTTTCTTTTTTTAATGATATTCGGGGAGTCAGGAAGTTTTTCAGCGAAGCCTGAACAGGTGGGAGTTAACGAACTTATAAAACTTATCAAAGACGAAAAAGTCCAGGATGTGGTTGTGGCGGGAGATAAATTGGAAGTTCAGCTCAAAGACGGTACCAAATTGTTGGTCGAGAAGGAAAGTTCTATCAGTTTTGACCAAATTCTTTATAACAATGGGGTAGACAGGTCAAAAATCGCGGGTGATGTAAAAATAGAGCACCGTGTCACATTTGAGCAGATAATTACCCCCCTACTTATGTTCGGATTTCCTTTGCTAATTCTATTTTTCATTTTCAAACAGATGCGCGGTGCAAACAGCGATATCACGTCTTTTGGAAAGAGCAGAGCCCGGTTGTTTAAAAAAGGAGATACTCAGATAACCTTTAACGACGTGGCGGGTAACGAGGAAGCGAAAACTGAGATGATGGAGATAGTTGATTTCCTGAAGAACCCTGAAAAGTATAGAAAGCTTGGGGCAAGAATACCGAAAGGTATTTTATTGGTAGGACCGTCCGGTGTCGGAAAAACACTACTGGCAAAGGCAATCGCGGGAGAAGCTAACGTTCCCTTTTACTCAGTTGCGGGGAGTGAGTTTATGGAAATGCTGGTAGGAGTAGGCTCTTCGAGAGTGAGGGATCTTTTTGATGTAGCCAGAAATAACCAACCAAGCCTTATTTTTATAGACGAAATAGACGCCATAGGCAGGCAAAGAGGTATGGGCATCGGGGGCGGGCACGACGAAAGAGAGCAAACTTTAAATCAAATACTTATCGAAATGGACGGATTCGACACACGCACAGACGTTATCGTTTTGGCCGCGACAAACAGGCCGGACATGCTCGACCCGGCACTGATAAGACCGGGAAGATTTGATAGGAGAATAACAGTGATTCTGCCCGATCTTAAAGATCGTGAGGCCATCATAAAAATCCATATGAGAGACAAACCGGTTGCTGAAAATGTGAAAATAGAACAGATAGCAAGAAAAACGGTGGGTTTTAGCGGTGCCGATATTGAAAATATGATGAACGAGTCTGCTATCCTTGCAGCCCGTGCGGGTAAAACACAAATTGAACAGGCGGATATAGAGGAAGCGGCACTAAAAGTAACGATAGGATCTGAAAGAAAAACTTTGCAAACCGAGGAAGAAAGGAAAATGACTGCCTATCACGAAGCAGGACACGCACTAGTTTCGGCTTTTGTAGAAGATATGGATCCAGTCAACAGAGTGTCCATAATAGCGCGCGGCGCTTCTTTAGGGCATACAAGTTTCCCGCCCGAAAGAGACCGCTATAATGAAACTAAGACTAGGCTCTCTTCGATAATATCGACTATGCTTGGAGGGCGTGCCGCTGAAGAGGTTGTTTTCAGAGAGCTTACGGTAGGAGCATCAGACGACATCGGTAAAGCTACGGGTATAGCAAGAAAGATGGTGGCCGAGTGGGGAATGAGTTCTCTCGGGCCGGTTTCTTATGATCTGGGCGGGGGTCAATTTTGGTTGGCACGGGGTATAGAAGAAGGAAGCAAGGTCAGTGAGGAAATGGCAGCAAAAATCGATGTGGAGGTCGAGAAATTAGTTCACTCTGCTTATACACACGCCAAAGAAATAATAGTAGCTCACAGAGTAGAGCTGGATAAGGTAGCAGCGAAACTTCTTGAAAAAGAAACTTTGGATGGGGAAGAGTTTAGATCGTTACTGGTTTAAAGATGTTAGTAGATTCCCATTGCCATTTAAAAGATTCCCGTTACGGTAAATCTCCTTTAGAGGTTGCAGAAGATGGTAAGAAAGAAGGCGTTTCCCTTTTTATAAATATTGCTACCTCCTTGGAGGGTAGTTCTGAATCGTCCAAAATTTGCAGTAGTATACCGTATGTATACGGAACAGTAGGAATATACCCGCACAGCGATATGGGAGTGGGCACCGATATTTTACAAGTCGGTTTGGAGAAAATAATTGAAGGCAATTCAAAGATCGTTGGCGTTGGTGAATGCGGAATTGACATCTCAGACCATACTCCTGCCAGAGAACTGGGAGATCAGATAAACCTTTTTGAAATGCAGGTAGAATTGGCGGTTAAAAAAGGACTTCCCGTAATTATTCACAACAGAAATGGGGACGATAAGGTCCTAGAGATTATTTCACGTTACAAAAATTCGGAATTAAAAGCTGTTGCGCACTGTTTTTCCTCGGGTTGGGACGTAGCCCAAAAATTTTTGGACTTGGGCGTTTACCTATCTTTTTCAGGGATGATAACTTATCCTTCCCGCAATGATTTAAGGGAAGTTGTTTCAAAAGTTCCTGACGATATGTTTTTGCTGGAAACCGACTCACCATGGCTCCCGCCGCAAGGCCACCGGGGAGAGTTAAATTACCCCAAATATGTTAAAATTGTTGCTGAAAAAGTCTCACAGGTAAAGGAAAAACCCTACTTGACCGTAGCCTCCCTTTCAACTGCAAACGCCTGCAGACTGTTTAACATTAATCTATGATAGCTTCTTTTGTGGACAAACACGATAAACTCGTACATAGGGTGCTGGAAATGTCTTTAGGCGTGATGACGTGGACACTTCTTACGTCTCCCATGTGGCTCGGAATCATCTATCCCCCGGCAATTGTTTACACACTTACCCTTTTTACGGTCTACTGGAGCTATCTCGCGGCCAAACACTCTTTCGGTCTTTTTCTGGGGTACAGAAAATACAAAGAAGAATTAAAAGTAGATTGGGCGGAAGAATTCCATAAACTGGATTTTTCGGTGTTGCCGGATCCTGCAACTTTGCCTGAGAGCAAAGAATCACTAAGACATCTAATATTGATACCCGCGGTAAACGAACCTGTCGGCGTGTTGAAGGAGAGTATAGAAAGTATTTTTAGCCAAACTTTCGATACCAAAAAAATTACGCTTGTCTATACGATTGAGGAAAAATATTCTGAGGAAACCTCAAAGGCAATAAGAGAAATAGTCGGTGACCGTATTTCCCAACTTGAAAGACTTTTAATTTTTGTTCATCCCAGAGGTATCATGGGGGAGGCCATAGGTGCGGCGGCAGCAAACCGAACGTGGGGAGCCAAACACGCGGTGGAGGTATTAAGAAATGAAAGTGCGAACATCAGGAATTATATTTTTAGCACGATTGATGCGGACCACGTCCTTCATCCTCAATATATCTCAAGGCTAGCTCACCTGTATCTTTCAACTGAAAGACGGGACAATCATTATTATTCCACGGCTGTCCACCTTTTTAACAACAATCTATGGCGCGTTCCGGTAATGATGCGTATAGAAGCTAATGCTGTTACTATGGGTAGCTTGTCCGACTGGAGTGCTTCTAAGGGAGCGCTCAAAGACAGTTTTTCTTCGTATTCAGCATCTCTTCAAACTTTAATAGACGCGGATTATTGGGATGTCGCGCTGGGGGTGGATGACACGATATTCTACTGGCGTGCATTTTTTATCCGTAACGGCGATTTTGACGGCATCCCTCACTACATTCCTTATTCAGCGGATGCAGTAGAAGGTCGTAACTATATCGATTCTCATGTCAGACTTTACAGACAGTTGTTACGATGGGGATGGGGCGCTATAGATTTTCCTTTGTCTATGAAGGAGTTTATGAAAAACAAGAAAATCCCCGTTTCTAAGAAAATAGGGTGGATTTTTAAACATATTGAGAGAAGAGTTATTTTAATAAACATTGTATTTTTAATTACATTTGGTTTTGGGTTGGTTACGCTAGTCAACCCTTACGTTAAGCAGTCTAATTTTGCCTACAGCTTACCGGATATTATGAGTTTGATACTGACCATAACTTTGGTGTTTCTAATCCCGGCAACGATTTTGAGAATGGGACTTGTTACGGCAATGCCCAAGAAATGGCCCATATGGAGAAAATTTTTTGTCCTCTTAGAAGGTCCTCTCATAATGCTTAACCTTTTGACTTTTTCATTTTTCCCGTGGGTGCAAGCTCAGACTAAAATGCTGCTTGGTCACAAAATGAAAGACCTTTACCATACTCCCAAGGTGAGGTAGAAATTAAACAATGAATATAACCGCAAGGATTAAGAAATCATTAGATACTTTTTTTGCAGGTAAAAGAAGGAGTGTTGCTCCGTTTGTTTTATTGAATATTTTCTTGGTATTTCTGCAGTTTTTGTATATATTTTTGAGGTTTAAATACATAAATGCAGAGATTCCTTTTTGGTTTGCCAAAAATTGGGGAGACCCCCAGCTCGTTCCAAAGTTTTACATATATTATTTACCGGCAACTGCGCTTGTACTTACTGTAGTAGCAGGGCTAATGAGATATCTTAACCGTTTGTACTTGAGATATTTTGATGAAATTGTTTCGTATCTTGTAACTACAGTTAATATATTCATTTCCTACTCCATCTACTATATTATTCAGTCGGCATCTTTACCTTTTCCGCCTTTTATACCGGCAAAATTTTTATCACTGGTCCCTCCCTTTATCGTGGCTTTTCTTGTTGTGTATGCTGTGTTACCGTATTTTATTGATATTGCCCACAGAAAGCGTCTCGTTACGGATCCTGGAGTTCACACGCACCCCGCCATGTTACTAAGAGAGCCGTCCGCCCGAGGAGGGGGTTTCGTATACGCTGTAATATTTTTGCTTGTTAGTGTCATTTTTTTAGGGCTTGGTAAACAATTTCATGGTATCTATCTTTCGGTTCTCATGCTTGCTGTTCTTGGGTTAACCGATGATTTCCAGAACACACACCCGACATCGGAATTCAGGGTATTGGAAAATCCATTTTTGCGTTTGCTGCTTTTGTTTTTTTGCGTTTTACCTATCATATTATCGGGATTGGTTGTTAGTACCGTGAGCATTCCTTTTGATGGCTTAGTGGAACTGGGGCAGCTAAGTATTGTGGTAGGTGCAGTATCTATACCGGTTGTCTCCGCCGTTTTAACTATGGTTTGGGTGGTGTGGATGATGAACGCTCTTTCTTGGTCCAACGGGATTGACGGACAGTTTGCGGGTGTAATCGGCATCTCTTCTATATTCGTCGCAATACTGGCTTTGAGATTTGAAGAGCTCGAGCCGATGCATAAAAGCGTAGCCATTATGGCAGCGATAAGTGCCGGAGCAGCTTTTGGATTCACAAAATATACGTGGTACCCGTCAAAAATTATGTGGGGATTTGGTGCGATGGCCGCCGGTCTCGTAATAGCAGCACTTTCTATTGCAGTTCAAACCAAAGTCCTAGTTTCCGTACTTTTCATCCTCATCCCTTTTTTGGATGCATTGGTGACATTCTTCAGAAGAATAATTCAAGGAAAAAACCCTCTTTCAGGAGATAGGGGACACTTACACCACTTGTTGTTGGACAGAGGGTGGGGTATTCAGAAGATAGCACGGTTCTATTGGTTTGCGGCATTTGTATTTGGGCTGATAGGACTTTTGTCGCCGGAGAGATATATAGTTAAATTGTCTCTTACTGTAATAGGCGCGGTAGGATTTCTTATCGCGTTGTTGAACCTAAAATCACTAGGACGGAGAAAACAGAAACAAGAATCTGTGTAAATATTCCCCACGGAAGGGGAGCCTGAAACTGTAGTTTTGCTTGAACGCGGTTGTTTATTTTCAATAATCCGTTGGCATTTTTTAAATAAAGCGTAAGTCCGCTAAGAAGGTCCGGGATCACGCCTCCTATACCACAAATTAACATTCTAAGTGCAAGCGCGGCGTCGTCTGCTACCCACAAAGCATAGAGTACCGAAGCTGTTCCTGCTGCCACTGCCAAAGATAATTCTCCGGCGACGGCCAAAGGTCGCCATCCGGAAACTCTCTGCTCTTCGTTAGTGTTCGAAAAAAAATCCCAGTGAGGCACTAAATCCCCAAGGTAGTGCATTCCGACAGAGACCGGAAACGCTATTAATGGATTTTTTACTACCGATGCAACGGCAATCCCTACGAGTGTATGCGGTGTTAGAAGTATAGCAAGATAGAATTCTAATTTAACTTCGGGTAAAATTCAACCCTAGGTATTTTTTCACTTTGTTTTCATTTCCATAGTGTAAATATTAACTATTTACTTAAATGAACACATTAGTGTAATCAAATGACTAACACTTTTTTCATAAACCTGAGTAGGAGGAACTACCCACACCATCATTGAGCATAAAGGAAGAATATCCTAATATACGTGGGTATATTTCAACTATAAACGGCCATTCAAATGAGATTTTTACTAGTTAATCACAACAGTTTTAGGGGAAGGCTTGTGTACCAAGAAATACGTAAGCGGGGAGTGTGCGACGTAGTTGCTGACTCCGGTCAGTGTCTGTTTATGGCGGAGTGTAACAAATACGATGGGCTGGTTTTGACAGATAATATCTTAGGACAAAATGCCATTGAATTGTGCAGAGAGCTCCGTCTTCGCGGCGTCGACGTACCGATAGCCTACATAACACCTTTTCCAACATCTGAGGAAAAAGTCTTATTTCTCAATTCCGGCGCAGACATATATTTATCATCCCTGGCCGTTGAAGATGAGTTTCATGCCGAGTTTATGGCTTCTTTAAGACGTATGCTTGCGGCAAAAATTGACTCTATGGTGGAATTTAAAGGTTTTTGTTTGAACTTGCGTAGCCGCCAGTTATTTTTCGGTGAACAAGCAGTATATCTTAGAAAGAAAGAATTCGAGTTGTTAGAATACTTTGCTTTCAATATTGGAAGAGTTCTGACAGGAGAGTTACTTTTAGAGCATGTTTGGGATTCCGGTTTAGATACAGTCTCAAATACCCTGGTGGTACATATAAGAAACCTGAGGATAAAATTTAGAAAGTATACTCCCGAAGAAGTCATCGAGAGTAGGAGGGGGCGCGGATATATTTTGCTTGCTTGAGAAAAAAAGAAAAAAGCCCTATTATTCCACTAATGGTCTACACATTTTACCAACTAATTAGAACAGCACGTCCGAGGCAGTGGTTAAAGAATTTGAGCTTATTCGCAGCCCCGATTTTCGCCGCAAGATTATTTGATCCCGATACGTTTTTTCTTACATCCCGGGCGTTTATTGCATTCTGTCTTATTTCATCGGGCAGCTATTTCGTAAACGATATTATTGACGCAAAAAAAGACAGACTTCACCCCATTAAGAAGAACCGTCCGATAGCCTCGGGGAGGCTTTCTCCCGTGCTTGCGTCCATTGTCGCAGGTGCTTTTATTGTAGCTGCTCTTATCATCGGATTTAACTCGGTTGGCACATATTTCGGGTTGACACTGATAGCGTACATAATTTTACAGGCGTCATATTCGCTTTATTTCAGAAATGTAATCATTATGGATTCTTTGGTGGTGGCTACCGGATTTGTACTCAGGGTCTTTGCGGGGGGTTTAGCCTCCAACACTTCTATTTCGAGCTGGTTGGCTTTGACTACGATCGGAATCTCTTTACTTCTGGCATTTGGAAAGAGAAGGTCAGAAAAAACAATTCTTTCAAAATACTCTCCGCTACAAGGCGAGATGGAAACAAGAAAAACCCTCAGACATTATCCGGATAACCTTCTGGATAGTATGATTTCCATGTCAGCTACCTATACAATAATAACTTATTCTCTATTTGCTTTTCAGATTTCTCCAAGCGGCACAAACGATGCTTTACTAAAAATTCTTCCGTCAATATTAAAATCGCCAAAGTGGATGATGCTGACGATACCTCTTGTTATCTACGGTATCGCCAGATACTTGTATGTTATTTACGAAAAAGGAGAGGCAGAATCCCCTGAGAGAGTATTGCTTTCAGATAAACCGCTTCTGTTCACCGTTACTTTTTGGGGGATACTGACACTGTTGATAATATTTTTAATTCCCGATTTCTAGTTCGTTAGTCGCGGAGGATTCCGCCGCCTGATTTGCCATCTCGATTTCGACTTTTCTTATTATATCCTCCAGCTCTGCAGGTATGTCGTTGTATAGTTCTTTTTCCTTGTTAATACTCTCATCCTGAGCTGACAACACTTCTGCATTTTCCTCTATTTTTGTGTTAAAACTTGACATAGTAACCGCAAATACCGGTATGAGAAGTAGTAAAGAGAGAACTGAAAAAAGCCCGGCGTTAATAAATAATTTATTTATGAACTTCATAATTAGTTTGTATTTACCTCCAAAAATGTGACGTTAGGATCCAAACCGTCATCCTTAGATGTTTTAACTTCGTTTTCAATATCGGTTATAAGTAGAATCGAGGAAATTACTGCAATTGCTAGAGTAATGTAGAAAACAAAAGAATATATGAAAGAATATAACGCTAACGCACCGGTGAGTATTGTCATTAAATAGGCATACGAAATCCAAATTGCCCCCTTGGTGTAAAGATCCAGAGAACTTTGAACCATCCCGTGCATTCTTAGTGAGAAGAGCGTAGCGGTCAGTTTTGGAGTGATGTGGGTGTCATGAAATACGTGAGCTTTAAGAAGAAAGAAAGCGAGACTTATCGCGAGTACCGCAGTTATTATCAACATCGAATAGGAATTTATCTGAACGTACTGTTCCTTTCCTTCGAAGATAAAGCCTTTTCTTGTCAATTCGAAGGGTATTTCAAAATACATGGCAAGCAAAGCCATTGATACTATTCTCGTTGAAACTAGCACCACTGCGGGAACTATGGCTTGGTCGATAAGTTTAATAAGCAGTTTAGAGAACATATTTTTTTCGCCGGCCGGAGAAAGATTTGGACAGGCTTGATATGATATTACTACTATGCATTTTGTCCCGTCAATAAAAGAGTTCCTCACCCGGCCTTATTTGTTCATCTATTCGTTCCTGATTTTTGTTCTGCCTTTTGTTTTTTCCCGTGAAACTAACGAGTTATACGAGTTTCCCAAAATCACATTTTTCTATACGGTCTGCACTATTGCAGCAGCCTTATTTCTATCAGACCTGATTTTAAAACCACGGAAAACATCCCGGGTTCCTACGGCTATTGTTTTGTTTCTTGTTTCAGCAGGTATTTCCACACTACTATCTTTTCATATCAACACGTCGTTGTTCGGTTACTACTCGAGATTTGCCGATTCTTTTATCTTTTATATAGCTCTCGCTATTTTTTACTATATAGCGGTAAATGTGTTTTCTGCGGGTGACTTCAAAAAACTTTTAAAAGTCGCACAAATTGGTTCTGTATTCCTTTTTATATTCGCGCTTAGCCAATATTTTGAACCGTTCAATTTTTTATGGGGAGGGCGGTTGCAGGATAGGGTGTTTTCGACCTTAGGGCAACCCAATTGGTATGCGCAATACATTCTCATTCTGTTAGGAATCAGTCTCTATGAATTCCTTTTCCGTAACGGGAAGATTTATTTTATATTTTATGTTGTTCAGTTCTTTTCTCTTTGGTTAACCTTTTCGATGTCAGGTTTGGCAGGATTTTTAGTTCTAGTTATTTTCTACATAGTTAGGTTTTTGTTAAAAGAAAAAGTTGAGGACAGGCCCGGACTGTACTTAAGATTAGTTGCGGTAACAGCCATCACATTAATCATCCCTTTAGCATTTCCCGGAATATTTAGAGAGAGACTTAACGACGTGCTGATAGATGCTGAAAAAGTTGTTGGCAGTTTTACAATAGTCCACGCACAAACCGGAACGCAGGAAAATCTTGTTTCCGACCCCGGATATATAAGATCAGGTTTATGGAGTGGTACGTTAGCAATGATTGTTTCGAGCCCCAAGGTATTTCTATTTGGTACAGGACCGGAGACGTTCCCTTATTACTTTCAAAAGTTCAGACCAGCAAGTTTAAATTATTCTTCCGAGTGGAATTATGTTTTTAATAAGCCGCATAATTATTATTTAGAAACATGGGCGGAGCAGGGGTTAATCGGTGTTTTTTCGTCCTTATACTTATTGTATTTTTTGTTTAGCCGGACTGACACAAGATACAAGGGAGGTGTTCTGGCATTTGCTGTTACGAATATTTTCGGGTGGCCGACAGTCGCTCCGGCAGTTCTGCTGTGGTTAATATTAGCTACGGTTAAAAAGAAACTATGAAGTTTATAAAAATATTATTGGTGCTAATAGTTTGGTCCCTGGCTGTACGTGTAGTTTGTTCTGTTAATAGCATTTATTCGGCGGACAAATTTTCTGTGCAGGCAACGGAATTTTTGAAAGAGAGAGAACCCGAAAGAGCGCTTATTCTGATTAACAAATCCATAGAGATTAATCCCTTGGAACCTTCTTACTATAGAACCCGAGCTTTAGTGTACTTAACAGCTGGGATATTAGAAGAAAATGGGGAGAATCTGTCTGATTATAAATCTCACGCTTACGTAGATTTACAAAAGTCACTTGAAGTTAATAGAGACAGCCTCGTGACAGAAAGAAATGTTGTCCCGGTTTATTATTTTCTGGCCAACGGTAATCCCTTTAGCGTTCCCGGTGCAGAAAACCACGACGCCAAGTTTATTGGGGAGACGGAGGAATTTTATCAAATGCTTAAGTCCCGTTACTCGCAGGACGCCGGAGTTATTTCTTTAGTTGCGGAGTATGAAAGAAAGCTAGGTTTAACCGAAGAGTATGAAAAAAGTAAGGAAATGATCAGAGTATTGCGTCCCGATCTGTTGGATTGGTATAGCTCATTCAACTAGCTCTACGTAATCTGCCGATACCCACCCCTCCGAAGTATCAGAGATTTTTATTTTTATCCAGCCGGTTTGTTCCTCGAGTACTCGGTATGTTCCTCCGGTGTCTACGCGTGTTATCTCTGTTCCGTTCAAACTCGGTTCGTTTCTCACTCTCAGCCAGCCTGTGGGCGTAGTTTTAATCTTCGCTTGCTTACCGAGTGTTACGGTTCCCAGGAGAGTTTCGAGAGTTTGTTTGGCCTCCTTAGAAAGTCCCTGTCCATCAACTGTCCTTCCCAAATAACCGATTTTGCTCTCTGCTTTTACAGACGCCAACTCTTCTTTTGTGGTGATAACTATCCCTTCGGCATTGAAGAGATCCCCCTTATAAGAAAGGAATAGTTCGAAGAAAGGCTCTTTGTTCTCTCCGGTTCCCTCAATATTCAAACCCCGTGTTTTATTCCAGTAAACGACCGCTTTAGCCCATTCTTGGGGGTTTGTAGTGACGACATTGTTGTCCGATGACAAGTCATATAGATTTTTCGATCCTTCAAAGGAAGAGATTTTTTGAGGGACGGGAACGGGAAAGAGCTTAAAAGTTGCATTTAACGTGTAGCCTTTGTTTACGGTGATTCTTGATGTTTGAACAGCGAAACCCGCAATGGCTATTTTTAACTCGTAATCACCGTCGCTTATGTTGTTAGAAAGAAAAGGTGTTGTTCCTACCTCGGAGTTATCGATATAGACCTTAGCTCCCGACGGCTCGCTTATCACCCTAAGAACATTGCTTGACGTGTCTTTTTCAAACCAAAACTCTTTACCTGAGCTAAATGTATCTGAAATCCCAAGATCTCTCTCAATCCCGACGTAATGTATATTACCCTGTTCGCTCGGGAGAAAGTTCAGGGAAGTTTGATACTGCCTTTCCCCGTTCTTTATTGTAATTTTGTTAACCCCGGAAGCTATGTTGTCGGAAGTATACGGAGTTTTACTTACAAATTTATCGTTTATGTAAACTTCAGCAGATTCTCCGGAAACCTCAACTTTTATCCCGGATTTTGATCTAAGTTTATCGGCATTTGTGATGATATAGCCACCGAAATAGACTATAAGTCCCACACCTACAATACCGATTATATAGAGAGCTGCGTTGGGTAGTGATTTTTCCTTGTTGGCAATAGTAGATATTGACATGGAACAATACATAAATTATCACGGCAATGGTAAAATGGCAACATGGCCTGGTAGCCAAGTGGCAAGGCAAGGGTCTGCAAAACCCCCACCGCGGGTTCGATTCCCGCCCAGGCCTCCAGGAATTTCGGCAGGTCTCGGGGATCTGACAGGAAGTATCGTCACGATAATCAGTGTACTTATGACGTCGAAAGAAATATTACAAAAATACATAAACTTTTATACGGACCGTGGGCACAAACAAATCCCCAACGTTTCACTTATTCCGGAAGGAGACTCTACATTACTTTTCGTAAACTCCGGCATGTTTCCTTTAGTCCCTTATCTTTCCGGAGAACAACACCCCTTAGGTAAAAGATTGGTAAATGTACAACGTTCATTACGTTTTGAGGATATAGAAGAAGTTGGAACGACAATAAGACATACGATAGCTTTTCATATGATAGGGAACTGGTCGCTCGGTGATTATTTCAAAGAAGAACAGTTGCCGTGGGCATACGAATTTTTCATTGAGGTTTTAGGACTGGCTCCGGAAAAACTTTTCGCAACTGTTTTTGAGGGGGACGCCGATGCTTCGAGAGATGACGAATCCATAGCTATTCTGAAAGAAGTTTTCAAAAAATACGGCATTGAGGCAAAGGAAGGTGAAAGAATCTTTTTATGCGGTAAAAAGGACAATTGGTGGCAGCGCGGAGATGCCGTAGGTGAACTCGGAGGCCCCGACAGCGAAGTTTTTTATTATCTCGGAGAAGGCACGGGAGTAGGAAAATCACCGGCTGATAATCCTGATGATTTTTTAGAAATCGGAAATTCCGTGTTCATGCAATACAAAAAGACCGAAAAAGGCTGGGAACCCCTTTCACAAAAGAACGTAGATTTCGGAGGAGGTCTGGAAAGACTTGCCGTAGTTTCTCAAAACAAACGCGATATTTTCGAAACAGACAATTTCTGGCCAATCGTGGAAAAAGTAGAGGAATTATCGGGAAAACCATATTCTTCCGACGACAGAACCAAAAGAGCGATGAGGATTATTTCCGACCACATGAGAGCTTCGTGCCTACTTGGGATGGACGGTGTTCAACCCGAGAACAAAGATCAGGGGTATGTTTTGAGAAGGCTGTTAAGAAGGACGGTTAGATCGGGAAAAATTTTGGGGATTGAAAAAGAACTTACCTTTTCTTTGGTGGATCCCGTCGTAACTGCTGTCGGATGGCTTTACCCCCAACTATCAGAGAAGAAAGAACAGCTTAAAAAAATATTTACGGAAGAGGAAGAGAAGTTCAGGAAGACTTTAACAAAAGGTAATGCAATTTTGGAAAAAGCATTACTTAAAATCGGACAGGACGAACTAAAAAAGAAAACACTACGGGAGTGGGCACAGATGTCTTTCGACCTGTTCCAGTCCGTGGGGTACCCCGAAGAAATTTTCGTGGATGATCTCGAGGACAAGGGAATACTTCTGGATCACAAGGATTTTCACAAAGAGTTTTTGGCCGTATTTGACCTTCACCAGCAAAAGTCACGTGCGGGAGCAGAAAATAAATTCAAAGGCGGTTTGGCTGACCATAGCGAAGCAGTTATTAAATACCACACAACAACCCATTTGCTACAGGCAGCGCTCAGAAAGGTGCTGGGGGACCACGTGGGGCAATTAGGGAGCAACCTGACGGCCGAGAGATTGAGGTTTGATTTTTCTCATCACGGGAAAAAAATGACCGAGGAGGAAGTGGCTGAGGTCCAATCCATTGTGAACTCGAGGATAAAAGAAGCATTGCCGGTGGGTTTTATCGTGATGCCAAAGGAAGAGGCCGAAAAGTCGGGCGCCCTTTACATGAAAAATGAGACCTATCCTGAAGAAGTAAAAGTGTATTATGTGGGGAACGACTTTTCTAACGCGGTTAGCAAAGAGCTTTGCGGAGGCCCGCACGTGGCTAACACCGGGGAACTGGGGGAATTCGAGATATACAAGCAGGAAAGCATAGGAGAAGGCAAACTTCGTATCTACGGCCGTTTGAAGTAAAGAGTTGACACTCTCCAAGCCCAAGTGCTATAAATTGATACGTCACAAATCTAAGTAGTAATTTTTTATTGTAACGGAGGACTGTATGGCTTCAGTAGCTAAAATTAAACCACTTTTTGATTATTTATTGGTAGAGCCCACACAAAAGGACACTACGCTTCCGTCAGGTATTGTTATTCCTGACACCGCAAAAGAGAAACCCCTGGAAGGTAGAGTTGTAGCTGTAGGTTCGGGTAAAAGAGACGATTCAGGTAATAGGATTCCCATGGAAATAAAAGCGGGAGATACAGTTATGTTTAAAAAATGGGGCGGAACGGATATTAAATTAGACGGAAAAGACATGCTTCTCATTAAACAGGAAGATATTTTGGCTATAGTTGAGGGTTAAAGGAGGAAATATATGGCAATAAAAAACATAATTTATGGTGACGCGGCTAGAATGAAACTTAAGGCTGGTGTCGACAAGTTGGCAAAGGCTGTTGCAACAACGCTCGGACCTAAAGGGGGCAACGTGGCTTTGGATAAAGGCTGGGGAACGCCCGCAGTCGTGCATGACGGCGTTACAGTAGCAAAAGAGATCGAGCTGGAAGACAAGTTCGAAAATATGGGAGCCCAGATTGTAAAAGAAGCTGCTTCTAAGACTAATGACGTAGCCGGAGACGGAACTACAACAGCAACGGTGCTGGCCCAGGCAATAGTTGAAGCAGGGTTGAGAAACATCTCGGCCGGAGCAAACGCGATGATGGTAAAAAGAGGCCTGGAAAAGTCGGTTGATGCGGTAGTTGAAGAGATTAAAAGCATGTCCAAGAAGATTTCCAGTAAAGAAGAAAGGATTCAGGTTGCCACCATTTCCGCACAAAGTGAAGAAATCGGAAAAATAATAGCCGATGCGATGGAAAAAGTCGGAGAACAGGGCGTTATTACCGTCGACGAGTCGAAAGGTTTTGACATTGAGCTCGAATACAAAGAGGGAATGCAGTTCGACAAAGGTTATTCCTCACCCTATTTTGTTACCAATCCGGAAAAAATGGAATCAGTAGTTGAGGAGCCGTACGTATTGGTCACAGATTCCAAGATCTCAAGTATGCAGGATCTTCTGCCGATGCTTGAAAGTTTTGTCAAGGTCTCAAAAAATTTGGTAATAATTGCTGAAGAAGTTGAGGGGGAAGCATTGGCAACTTTAGTGGTAAACAAGTTGCGCGGTGTTTTAAATGTACTGGCAGTCAAAGCTCCGGGATTTGGTGATAGAAGAAAAGCTATGATGGAGGATATCGCTATACTCACCGGTGCAAGTTTTTTAAGCCAGGAAACAGGTAGAAAGCTTGATTCTGTAACGATAGATGATCTGGGAAGAGCAGACAGAGTAATCGCAGACAAAGATAATACCACTATTGTCGGCGGAAAAGGCGACTCAAAAGAACTTCAGGAAAGGCTCAAGCAAATTAGGACACAAATAGAACAAGGTACCTCCGATTACGATAAAGACAAGATGAAAGAAAGACTTGCAAAGTTGGGTGGTGGTGTTGCAGTGATAAAAGTCGGAGCAGCCACTGAGGCTGAATTAAAAGAGTTGAAGCTAAGGGTCGAAGACGCTGTCAATGCTACAAAAGCAGCCGTTGAAGAAGGTATAGTACCTGGGGGCGGAATCACTTTCCTTAACGTCAGAAAAGCAATCGATAATTTGGAACTTCAGGGAGATGAAAACACCGGATCCAAAATTCTTTACGAGAGTTTGGAAAAACCGGCGCGTTTGTTAATTAGAAACACAGGTGCCGACGACGGAAAGATATTGGCCGAAATTGAAAGAAGAATGGTTGAAGAGAAGAACACAAATATCGGCTACAACGTTGTAAAAATGTCATTTGTTGATATGGTGCTGGACGGCATTATAGATCCTGCCAAAGTTGCCCGAAGCGCTCTACAAAATGCCGTATCTGCCGCTACAATGATACTCACGACCGAATGTTTGGTTGCCGAAGCTCCAAAGAAAGACGAACCAAAGCTCGGTAACCCGGGAATGGGTATGGAAGATATGATGTAAGTTTCTTGTTAACTTGAAAGAGAAAATTAAATTGAGGGCGCCGAAAGGCGCCCTCTCGTTTTTAATAGGCTACTTAGACACTTTTAGTCTCTTCAGCGCGGATTTATAAGCTTCTATAATTCTGGGTGAGTTATCGTTTTTCCTAAAGTGGATTATGTGAGATTTCAATATTTCTGTAGTAACCTTTTTTTTCATGTAGATCATTTGAGATCGTTTCGCGATTTTTTCCAGAGCATTAAGAAGAATTCCGCTGCTCCTGCGTCTGGTCTTTGACGGGTAGTTAATTTTGAAATTCGGGAAATAATCCGAGACCCAACTATTCTCTTTCATGAATTGTAAATAGGTGTCAGTTTTGTCTACCACCGGTTGCATCATAGCAATATCTGAGGCGACATAAATATTTCTCCTATCCTTATCCCAAGCCATTTTTGTCTCGTCCATGAACAGATTTGTGCAAAAGCTTCCCGGCTGTCCGTCATACTCGGGGTGTTTTTGTAATATTTTAAGGATTGTTGCGACAAAACCTCTTGTCAACCAAACCCGGTTTTTACCTGTAACAATAAGTATGTCGACGTCAGAATCTTTTTCGGGGTTGTAAGCAGCCAAAGATCCTGTAACTGCAATCATTTTTATCCAGGGTATTCCGCCGAGGAACTTAATAAGATTAGTATTTTCCTTCAAAATTCTGTTCGCATGTTTGTATTTCCAAAGCCAGTTGGTATATTTTTCGCCACAAATTTCATACTTGCCATATCTTTTCCGGGCCCAACCTTCTTTTACTAAGCTGTTTAGAGCTTCTCTAAGTTTCTTTCCATCTGCAGGTTTTGTAGAGATCAGAAAGTTTGAGAGCTGATAAAAACTTATTGGGTATTGGAATATCGAACGGTAGGCAAGGGTGCGTTTTATTGCTTTTGCCGTTTCTTTTTTGCTGCTTTTTCTCATTTTAAAAGCCTTTGGGGGAGTCCTGGTAGGCATCTAGGGCTTTATTTACCAAAAGATCTGCGTCTTGATTATTTTCCCTCAGAACGTGACTGAACTCTATTTCTTTGAATCTTGATGCCAGTTCTCTGGCTGTTAGCCAGAGTGTTTTAAGATCGATATTTTTTACTCTATATTCTCCCTTCAGTTGTTTCACTATTAATTCGCTGTCCAGACGGCAGTCTAGGTGTGATATCTTTCTTTCTAACGCTGCTTTTAGCCCTTCTATCAGGGCTGCGTATTCTGCTTGATTGTTCGTAGCTTTTCCGATGTACGTTCCCAATTCAAATATTTTTTCTTTTTTCTCGTTTCTGATAACTACTCCTATTGCTGAAGGTCCCGGATTTCCCCGTGCCCCTCCGTCGGTATTCATCTGGTATTTCATTTTAGATATTCCTTAAATGTTATTTTGAGAAGAACGGAAACTAAGCCGAGTAACAAACCGCCGGCCACGTAATTTATAAAGGGTCTCTGTTCTTGTTTGACAGTGGGGTTGTTCGAAAGAGACGATACTGATATGTTTTCATCCGAACCTGCGTTGACTTTTTTACTGGTGTCGAGGAATTTCGAAGAAATTACCGTAAAGGTATTTAACGATTTATTGTAATCGTAGTCGGACACTCTGATAGTAATCACCTGCGGTCCGTTTTTCGATACTCTGTAGCTTCTTGAAAGCTTTCTAATGCTGGTGTCCGTTACGGGAATTCTTAGTTCTTCTAACACAGCCCTTTTTAAATCCTGGCTTTCTAAAAGACCTACCGCCGTATTTGTATATGATTGGGCGGTCTGTTGCGCGTAGTAGCCTTCGTAAGTGAAGAATTCGGTACTTGGACGGTCCGCTGTTCTGCCCACAAAATAGGAAGCTTCGGTGTTATACTTTCCCGGTAAAAAAGATGCAGCTAAGCCCAAGAGTCCCCCGCAAAATATAAACAGCCCTATTTCTCTACGTTTTTTATTCAAAATTTTAAGTATTTCTTTTAACTCCATAAGTGCTGTCTGAATTAGAGGCCCAAATTCATGTCTGAATTAGAGGCCCAAATTCATGTCTGAATTATAGCAATAAATTCACTACATGAATTGTAGCAACAATTTGCCAATTTAGATTAACAAATCATTGTGCCGGTTGCCCACTTTTGGTTATACTTATAACCAGAATTTGTTAAGAAACTGCCCTAATGGTCAAAAGTCAGTCCATTAAAAAAAATTCGCTCGCCCCAACGATTTTAGTGAGTGGTGGCGCAGGATTTATAGGATCTCACCTTGTTGAGGCGTTGCTAGCTAACGGAGCGAAAGTTCTGGTAGTTGACAATTTTAACACCGGAAAAGAAATTCACGTAAAACATCTATTATCTAACCCTAATTTTGCTCTTTTTAATGTGGATATAAATGAGGGTCTTCCTCCGGAAATCGAAAGCGTTGACTATGTTTTTCATATGGCTGGTCTTGAGGACTACATGTACAGTAAAGACAACCCGACGCTGGATTCATTACTCACAAATTCTTTGGGGACGAAAACACTTTTGGATTTGGTCCGTCGTTCGGAGGCCAAGTTCGTTCTTATTTCCACAATCGACGTTTATCAGGGAAGGATGTCTCAGGACGAGCTGGCAAAATATTTCGGACTTTCCAAACCTGAGGAAAATAAATTCAGCTTAATAGAAGCCAAAAGATTTGCGGAAGCAGTAGTTTGGGAATACTTCAAAAAATATGATCTCGACGTTCGCATAGTAAGACTCCCCGAGGTATACGGGCCGCGGATGAGTTTTGATTCAAGCGGCGTGATGGGGCTGTACATAAGAACGTTGATTGAGAATAAGGATATTGAAGTTCAAAACGATGGTGTAGAGAAGGAATATTACCTTTACGTTTCGGATGCAGTTAGCGGCATTTTGAGATCGATGTTTAACCAGGAAACAAAAGGGAATATTTATTCGCTGGTACCGGAATCAGCAATTACGCAGCTTGAGCTGGCATATCTACTTAGAAGTGTTGCTGACGGGAATCTTCAGATCAGCTTTAAACAATCAGGGCCTTCTCTGCCTTTCCGTGGTCCCGTTCCCGAGACATTTAATTTGAAGGATTTGTCATGGAAACCGCGTATAAGTTTAAAGTCGGGTGTTATCGATACTCTAAAATGGTTCGGATATTCGGTTAATCAGAATACTTTTAAGCCGACCAAGTATGTTGAGGAAAAGGCGATATCAAAGGGAACCCAGACAACCGCAGTAGTATCTTCTGAGCCGGCGAGTGTAAGTTCTATATATCCCCCCAATAGTTCCGATTTATACACAAAAATGTACCCGACAAAGCCTGTAAAATCTCACAAGGTTCTGAATTTAAAATCTTTATTTAGTTCTGGCAAAAAGAAGGAGCTTGTTACAAAACAAACCCCGTCCACAAAAAAATTACCCAACTTTTTGGGTAACCCTAAATTTTTCACAGCTACTGCAATATTCATATCAGCTATACTTGTATTTTTGGTTAATCCAGCCTTAAGTCTTTACTCGAATGCCCGTTCGGGCGCATCCGCGCTACAAAAAGTTGCTGTTGCAGGTTCTTCGTTTGATGTAAATAGCTTATCGAAAAATACTATTCTAGCCTCCAAAAAATTCGAAGCAGCAAGAAAAAACCTGTCGAATCTTAAATGGATTTTTTCATTCTCAGGAAAATCAGAAGAGTACATAAGTTACTTCCGTATGTTTTCATCCCTGCAAAATTTTTCGGATTCAATAGAACATCTTTCCAAATCAGCTGAGCCGTTGGAGGGTATGTGGGAAGTTCTACGTCCCGATACTGAAAATGTTTTGACGCGCGAAACTGTAGATACCGCAAAGCTTGAAATAGATTCGGCTCAAAAACTTCTTTACATAGCCCAGGCTGATTTTAACGGGGTAGAACAAAAACATATTCCGGAAAAATACAGAAGTTATATTTCAGACTACGGAAAGTATATAAATACTTTGCAACAAAATTTGGATCTGACTACAAAAATAATTGGGGAAGCTGCAACTGTTCTGGGTGTTGATAAAGAGACCACGTATATAGTTTGGTTTCAAAATTCGAATGAGATAAGACCGACGGGTGGTTTTATAGGTTCGTATGGTCTCTTAACTTTTAATAAGGGTAAGCTGAAGGATTTGAAGATAGATGATATTTATAATCCTGATGGGCAGATTTTACTAAGAGATATAAAGACAACTCCGCCTGAGATAATTTCGAAATATTTGGCTGAAGATAGACTATATCTGAGGAATTCAAACTGGGAGCCGGATTTTCCCACAGCGGCGGGAGTTTTTAACGATCTGTTTTATAAGATAGACGGTCAGCATGTTGACGGGTACATAGCTGTTGATCTTAAATTTGTCGAAGGAATACTGAGAGCAACCGGTCCTGTGTTCCTGGCTGCTTACAACGAGGAGATTAATGCAGAAAATCTTTATGAAAGGACACAGTATCACAGCGACTTTAACTATGTCAGCGGTTCCGATCAAAAAAGATCTTTCTTAACTATTCTCGGGAGCAAGCTTTTAGAGAAAATGTTTTCTCTGCCAAAAGATAAATTACCTAATTTACTTTCCGAAACGGAAAAATCTTTGAGTGAAAAACATTTGTTGATAAATCTTCCAGCCGGGGAGTTGAGCGAAGTATTAAAAGAGAAGAATTGGAACGGGCAGGTGGTATCTGTTGAAGGCGATTATCTTTATGTAGTCAATTCAAACTTAGGTGGTACAAAAGCAAATTATTTTGTAAGAAATAATACAGATTATGAAATAAGTTCCATGACGCGGGACGGGGTTTTAAGAGCTAAATTAAAATTGACTTACACTCATACGGGAGAATCTATGGCATGGCCCGGGGGTCCTTATAAAAACCATGTAAGAGTTCTTGTCCAAAAAGGAGCCAAACTTACGGGAGCGGAATTTGTTGATGCCGCGGGGAAAACTGTTGATGTTTTTAAAGAGATAGGTATAAATCACCCGAACGGTTACGATGTTTTTAGTTATGATCTTGTGGTCAATCCTAAAGAAGCTGTTTCCTTGGTCATAAAGTACGATTTACCCGAGAGCCTTAATGTATCAAAAGATAAGCTCTCTTATAACTTATATGTTCAGAAACAACCCGGAACCGATGCCGATCCTTTTAGCTTTACGTTTCTTCCTCCGTTCGGTACCGAAATAATAAAAGCAAGCAAAGAATTAGATATTTTGAATAATATGATTATGAACACATCAGGTTTGAGTAGGGATATAAATTACTTTATAGAGCTTCGCTGATATAATAAACACAAATGGCACTAGCAGACATGCCCCAGTCAAATAAACAACACGCTGTTCCTCAGAATGTCATGAGCGTGGATTTCAAACTTATCGGCGATCTCACAATGAGGCAGTTTGCCTATGTCTTCATTGCCGGAATACTGGCTTATCTATCATATGTTTTTTTTATCGGTATTTTTCGTTGGCCACTTGTATTTTTTATAGCCTTTATGGGAATAGGTTTTGCATTTATCCCCGTTCAGGAAAGAGGTATGGACGAGTGGATAGTGAATTTTTTCAGAGCCATGAATATGCCGACGCAGCGTGTCTGGAAAAAAGAACCCACTATTCCGTCCGCGTTTATGTACGATGACCTTGCTACTTTAAAGCAGGAGCTTATTACACTAGCACCGACGTCCAGCAGAAGAAAGCTGGAGGAATACCTAAAATATCAAACCAGTCCGGAGGAAGTGGATCCGCTCGATATTCCGGAAAAAGAGTACGCTAAAAAAGTAAAAGATGCGTTTCCGGCCTATAAGAAAAAAAGCAGTACTGGAGCAACGGCCTTTTCCCGTTCTTCGTATGGTGCCCAACCGGTGGGAGTTCAGCCCGCAGTCGCTCCGGTTGCGGGAGCCCCCGTGTCCACAGCTGTTGGTTTAGAACCACCCAAAGAAGAAGGAATTTTGGTAGAAACCCCCCAGGTTGGTGCTGTCCCGGTTGAAAAATTGGAAAGTAAGGATCAGGGCGTGATTCAAAAGCGCAAAGATGCAGGTCTCTTTCATATCTTCAGAGCAAAAGAAGCACAAAAAGCTCGGGAGGAAGCGATAGCTAAAAAAACTTCAGGAAGTATACCGGCACCCGCACCTCAAGGTGCCTCGTCGGGCTCGGTATCTTTAAGCCCAATGACCCCCGACATGCACTCGGGGCGCAGGTTTATAAACCTGCTCCCGTCCCAAGGCGAACTAATTCTACCCATCAGGGGTGAAAGGGTTCTTCGTACTTCAGAGGAAATATCAGTAGAAGAAAGCATAAATGACAAGGCTTTAAAACTTCAATCTTTGTTGAAAAAGATTAAGGAAGAGGAAGGGATCAAGCTTTCCAAACCCCGCGTTATACCCGTTCCCGTGGTCCAAAAGAAAGAGCAGGAGGCTCAGGAGGTTCACGATGAGGCAAAGGATGTAGTAGAGAAGCTTAAAACCCAAAGCGGTGAACTCACGGACGAAATAACAAGACTCAAAAAGAATATACAGACCACGCATACCCCCGGTACAGCTTCCGAAACCCAATCCAGATTATTGAAAGATTTGGAAACCAAGCAACAGACAGTCGAAGAAAATTATAAGGTACTTAGCCGCGGCATCCAGAGTTTAAAATCCCCACCTTCCGGGGATACTTCAGGACCTTCGCGGTTGAACATAGACAGTTATCCTCTGGGCAGTGTTACTCCGAATACTTTACACGGAGTGGTCAAAAACGCCGAAGGTAAGGTCCTGACCGATGTTCTTTTGATAGTTAAAAATGAACGGGAAGAACCTGTACGTGCTTTGAAAACTGATAGTTTGGGAAGGTTCGAATTATTGTCTGCTCTTGGTAATGGCAAATACTCAATAGAGGTAAAACCTTCGGATGAAATTAAATTGTCCTTTGAGAAAATTTCTGTAGAATTAAAAGGTGAGGTAGTGCCTCCATTTGTGATATCCGGTAAATAATATGGCTGCTCAAACGACACCTACAACTCAAGATCATTTGGATATTTACGACGTAAAAGACAATCTTGTCCTTTTAAAAAATGGTGCTGTTTGCGCTGTTTTACAAACAACAGCAGTAAATTTTGATTTGTTATCTGAAATTGAACAGGACGCCATAATTGCTGCTTTTTCAATGTTGTTGAATTCTATAACTTTTCCAATTCAGGTTGTTATAAGGTCGAGAAGGCTGGATATTACTAAATATATTGAAAAAGTTTACAGAGTTGAAACCCGTTTGAGCGATCCGTTACTCAAATTTCAGGCCCAAGCCTACAGAAAATTCGTTCAGGAAGTTATTAAAAAGAATGATGTTTTGGATAAAAGGTTTTACGTCGTCATACCCACTAGCGTAGCCGAACTGTCCCAGCCGGGATCGGGACCTTTTGATTGGGTAATGAAGTTAACGGGACAGCACAACAAGAGAGCGTCATTTAACGTGGATAAAGTACTCAATGATGGAAGAATTGAACTTGCGCCGAAAATAGATCACGTGATTAAGGAATTTAACAGGCTGGGAATAAAAACCAAACAGCTGACAACCCAGGATTTGGTGGAGCTATACTTTGATATCTACAACCCCACGACTATCCATGGGCAACGTATAAGAACAGGAATAGATGATTACACGACGGCGATAGTAAACCCCGCCATCATAGAGGAATAATATGGGATTAAATCTTTTTACAATAGGTGCAAATAAACCACAACCCAAGAAACAGCAACAGGGTAAACAAGGAGAAAAAACTCCGGCACAGGTATTAGCCGAAGGAATGTTAAATGTTAGAGATATCATTGCACCCTCTGCAATCGAGGTAGATTTTACTTACCTACGCATAGGTAATATGTATTTCAGAACCATATTCGTTTCAGGATACCCGAGATTTGTCGGAGCGAACTGGCTGTCTCCGATAATCAACTTCGAGCACACGTTGGATGTTTCGATGTTTTATTACCCCGTTAAGTCCAAGGTTATTTTGGACGATCTGAGAAGGAAGATTACAGAACTCGAAGCTACTACAATGACCAATGTAGAGAAGGGTAAGATAATCGACCCTGTTGTTTCGGCGGCACTTGAAGATGCAAAGACTCTTCAGGAACAGCTTGTTAAGGGCGTGGAGAAATATTTTCAATTTTCTTTCTACATCACCATATCGGCCGAAACGCCCGAGGAACTTGAATCGATAACTTCAAAACTGGAAAGTACTTTAGGCGCCCTGCTCCTTATTTCAAAAGTTGCTTCACTCCAAATGGAAGATGCTTTCCAATCGTCAATTCCAACCGGATTAGACAAGTTGTTGATTACGAGGAATATGGATACAACCAGCCTTGCCACCACTTTCCCTTTCACTTCTTCGGATTTAACTATGGAAGAAGGAATCATGTACGGTATCAACAGGCACAACGGTTCGTTGGTAATCTTCGACCGTTTCTCACTTGAAAATGCCAACTCGGTTGTCTTTGCTAAATCAGGTTCAGGTAAATCTTATTTCGTAAAGCTGGAAGCGTTGAGATTACTTGTGTTCGGTTCTGAAGTTATGATCATCGATCCTGAAGAGGAATACAGAACACTGTGCGAAGCCGTCGGCGGAAATTACATCGATTTCTCGGCAAACTCCTCTCACAAAATAAATCCGTTTGACCTTTCAGGAGTTGCAGTTGAAGGCGAAAATGAACTTGGTCAAAAACTAATCGGTCTAATCACGCTACTTAAACTAATGCTCGGCGGACTAACCGCTTCGGAAGAAGCCATTCTGGACAGGGCTTTAATAGAAACTTACAGGATAAAAGGTATTACGACCGACCCCGATACTCAGTCGGGTATTGAACCCCCTGTTATGGAAGATCTCTATAAAGTCTTGATGGGAGCTTCCGAACCCGAAGCTAAGGGGATGGCCGAAAGACTTGAAAGATTTATTAAAGGGTCAATGACGGGTATTTTCGATTCCCAGTCAAACATAAATCTTGATAGTAAAATGACAGTATTTTCTACTAAAAATCTTGAAGAGGCTCTAAGACCAATTGCCTTTTATCTAATTCTTGATTTCGTCTGGACGAGAATAAGACGCGATCTCAAGAAAAGAATCCTGATAGTGGAGGAGGCTTGGTATTTATTACAAAACGAAGATAGCGCAAGATTTATCTACAGTATTGCGAAAAGAGCCAGAAAATATTATTTGGGACTCACGACAATTTCTCAGGATGTCGACGACTTTTTATCTTCGGAATACGGAAAAGCAATTGTTACAAACTCATCTATTCAAATTCTTTTGAAACAACACCCCGCCGGTATTGATAAAGTTGCGGAAACATTTTATTTGTCGGAAGGCGAGAAGAGATTGTTACTTGCGGCTGCAGTTGGAGAAGGTTTGTTTTTTGCCGGTGCCAACCACGTTGCAATAAAAGTTATGGCTTCTGAGGCGGAACATAAACTTATTACTACAAATCCGGAGGAACTCCTGAAGCTGAGGGAGCAGGGTTTGATAAAGGCACCGGGTTCTAATAGTCCGAGCACGACACCGCCGGTACCTCCCATTCAGAAACCTTACGAGCAGGTTGGGCAACCCGCCGGACAAGATACTTCTACTATTACGGACACTGAGACTTCAATACAAAACCAGGGTGAAAATAAGCCCGAGGAAAACAGGGTAGAACAATCTGTACCGCCAAAAGAGCCCTCCTCGGAAGATATATTGAGATCTGTGGAGTCCTTATCAAAAGATCAGGGAACGATAAATCTCGGAAACACCCCGCCACAGTCGGGTCCTACTCCCCCAGTCGAACTATAGTCCATACCCTATAGTCTGACTATTTTGTAGTTTTGGGCTATAACTGCCCCATCGAAAATTCAAGAACAACTGCCCAAATTAGGTAGTAATACCTTCATTCTAATATCCAGATTTCGGAGGAAAAATGAATAAGAAATGGTTTTCACGTGCTATTCTGGCTTTCAATCTGGCCGTTCTTATTTACTCTGTATTAACGACATCTCAGCTAGTGTACAACCGGGAATATGCGACACAGAAAACTGCGTACTTTGTTATGCAGGCTATGGGTTGGGAGATAAAGGTCTGTAATTATCGTGAATACAGTCCTGATTGGAAGGTCATTTTTGGTTCCGATCCAGAACGCTACCTGTTTGCCGAGGATATATTCAAAGCAACAGAAAAGGCCTGGGAAAATGACGGGAAATATCTGGTGGACAAGACAGACGATAACCATATCAGCATCTGTCCGATTAACTCCGGTTTGTCGTACTAAACTAAAACCGCCTCTGGGGAATGTGAACAAGCAATTTTCACAAATCCCCAAGGCGGCTCTTTTTTAATCATAAAACTTATTACTGAAATCGAATAAAAATTGTGTGGAAACCCGTCTTACAACTGAATCGGCATTATTATATGCAAAAAATCTTCGGTAACGTCGGTTTTGAAAATACACGCGGTACTATTTGAACTTGCTTCCATGTTTATCTTCTCGCCTTTTACGTTATTCAAAAAATCGAGAAGATACTTTGAACTAAAAGCTATCTCCAACATTTCCCCCTCTGTTTCAGCAGGAATCTCACTCTCATGAGTTCCGGTCTCGTTGTTCAAAGAAGAAATTTTTATTAATCCTTCCGGGTCTACGCGTAACTTAATAGTGTTGTTAGTTCCCTCTTTTACAAATACCGTAGTTAATCTAACAGCTTCTAAAAATTCACCTGCGTTAAAAACTGCTTTTACGGGGGCGACCGTGGGTATTATTTTTTTATAATCCGGGTATTGTCCGTCGATAATTCTTGTTGCTATAGTTGTGTCTTCGGAAGAGAAGAGCGCAAGATTTTCATTCTCACTAAGTATCATTTTCAGAGGCGATGCAGATGATGCGAATACTTTACTTACTTCTGCCAGTGTTTTCGCCGGAATAAGCGCAGTAAATTGTTTCGCGTCCGATTTGTCTATGGAGATTGATTTTTCGGAAAGTCTGAAACCATCGGTGGCCGCAAAATTCATTACACCTTTGTCGTATGTAACGTACACACCTGTGAAAATGGGCCTACTCTCGTCCATAGAGGAAGCGAACGTGACCATAGACACTGCCTGGGCGAAAATCGTTGGGTCAAGCTCTAAAGAAGTTTCGTTTTTTGAAACACCGGGAAGCTCAGGATAATCTTTAGCATCGGTTCCGTTTAACTTGGATTTTGTATTGTCGGATTTCAAGTGAAGAATATCGTTATCCATTTTTATTTCAATAGTTGAGGGGTGAAGATTGGCAACCAGCTCCTTTAAAATTTTTGCAGGAACCGTGATGGCGCCCTCTTTATCAATAGAGGCGTTGACATAGGTAGTGATTGCTGTTTCAAGATTGGTGGCGGCCAGTTTAATACGTCCGTTTTCGGTAGAAATCAATACATTAGATAGAATGGGAAGAGAACCTTTAGCAGGGACAGCCCTGGTTATTATCTGAAGGCCTTTATTTAAATTTTCCTGTAGGCAAGAGAATTTCATTTTATTTTTTAATAAAAACTGACCTCATTTTTTGGGCTTTAATGTAACTCTTCGGTCACGTCCTTCTCCGGAGCTTTCTGAGATGACATCGTCGTATTCGGCAACAAACATGTGGATCTGTCTTCTTTCCCATGGATCCATAGGAGGAAGCTCGACGTCTTTTTGAAAAAATCGGACCCTATCGATGTAGCTTTTAGCCATGTTCTGGATCTTTTCCGCGCGCTGATCTTTGTATCCGTTTATATCTATCAATACCGTAACTTGTTCTCCTGTTTGTCTTAAAACAGTCAGGTGCAAAATGCTTTGTAGAGCATCCAATGATTGGCCCTGGTGCCCTATTAAAAAATTCAGGTTATTGCCCTGTATTTTTACTTCAAAAATACCGTCGTCCTTACCGTTAATTTCGTAATTAGGATTTATTTTCATAAACCCGAATATATTATCTAAAGTGTTTTTTATTACTTCCACAATGTTCATTTTTTTGCTCCTTTAGCTAACGATAATTTCTTAACCCAGGGCTCCAGGCCGCCCCACCCACTGGTGAAGTACGTCTGGGCAATTTGAAATAGGGTCGAAACAACTATGTATATCATAACACCTGAGGGCAAGGTCAGACCGAAAACAAAAAACATGAGCGGCATGACATATAGGTTTTGTTTTTGCATGGACTGCAGCATGTCGTCGGTTTTATCCGGAGTTTTCTTAACGAGCTTATCGTTTATTTTGGAGAAAGGCATCATCATTTTAGTTGCTAAAAACTGGAAGACTACTGCTAGTATGGTGATAATAAATAATGGATCGGGTTTTGATAGGTCGAGGTAAAGGAATTTGGTGTTTATCGTCTCATCCTGACTAAATTGAAATTGCTGAAAATATATATTTTTGTTTAAGTCGTTTATGCTTGTTCCATCGGTCATTGTTATAACTGATCTGTAAACAGCTATCATGAAAACCAGTGTCACTATTGTGGTCAGACACCCCGACGCCGGGTTGATCCCGTGCTTTTTCATAAGTTCCATTTGCATCGCCGCCATCTTTTTCTTATCGTGTTTATATTTTTCTTTTATTTTCTGAATTTCCGGTTGTATATCACGCTGTTTCTGGCTCATCTTAATAGAAGGAAGGGTCACAGGTATCATAATGGCCTTTATTATCAGGGTGAAAAGAATTATTGCTACACCAAGATTTCCCACAAAAGAGTAGATAATAATTAATATGTTAAATATCGGATTTAAAATTATATTTTGCCAGATTTCCGCCATAATCGTTTATTTTACAGGATCGTAACCTCCTTTGGAAAACGGATTACATCTTACCAGCCTTTTTGCTCCCAGGATAGTACCTTTTAAGGCGCCGTACTTTTCCACGGCTTCGTAGGTGTAATCGGCACAGCTGGGTGTGAATCTGCAGGTACTTATACCAAAATTGCCGGGACTAAGCGTTTTTTTGTATATTTTTATTAAAATCAGTATCAATTTCTTCATATGTTTTTCCTGCCGAAGAGTGCTTGGGATATATGGAAACCCAGCGGTCCGCGGGTATCAAAGCCAGGTTTTTCCTTACAGTTTCGCGGAAAAGCCTTTTTATCCTGTTTCTGTCGGTAGCATTCTTACTGAATCTGGTAGAGACAACAAAACCTATTTTCGGTTGTCCTGTGTAGTTTTCGGGTTTTAGGATGTATAAGATGAAGTTCTCGCCCTCGATTTTTTGACCATATTTCTTGGTTATCTTGAATTCAAAGGGTGTAGAGAGACGGTTTTCTTTTCTCAACATTTAGGATTACTTGCCGTTATAAGCTACCGCAAGCCTTTTTCGACCTCTAAGTCTTCTTCTTTTCAGGACGTTGTTACCGTTTTTGGTAGAAGTTCTGTTTCTAAAGCCGTGTTTGCGGACTCTTTTAACTTTTTTTGGCTGCCATGTTCGTTTTGTTTTAGGCATAATAATTACCTCGAAAGGGATTATACTTGGTCGTTGGCGTTATATCAAGAAGGTATTCTATTGGATAAATAGACCGATTTTTTGTATAGTCTACCAATGGACCAGATAAAACCCGAGATAACATACGAAGACTTCTCAAAACTTGATATACGCGCGGGAACCGTCCTGTCGGCCGAAAGAGTAGAAGGGTCCGAAAAACTCATCAAACTCCAGGTAGACTTTGGCACGGAAATCGGCCAAAAACAGATCCTGACAGGGTTACTAAAATGGTACAAGCCTGAAAGCTTTGTGGGGCTACAAACAACCTTTATCCTAAATCTTCCTCCCCGAAAAATGATGGGTCTGATGTCGGAAGGAATGATTCTTGCTCTGGGGTTGTCCGACGAAGAAAAACCGGCCCTTCTAAAACCCAAAAGAAAAGTTAAAAACGGAGAAGGCGTACGTTAAGTGAAGCCCAAAACATATTACATAAAAACATTCGGATGTTACTCTAATACGGCCGATTCAGGCACAATGTCCGGAATGTTGGAAGTGCTAGGTTATGAACTTCTCCAAGTTCCCGAATTTAAGACCGAAAAAGAAACTCTGCAATTTGTTATGAAGGACGCCGACCTTTTAATCGTAAACTCCTGTTCTGTCCGCCAGAAAAGCGAAGACAAGGTTTACGGCATAGGTAAGGTGGTAAAGGAAATAAAAGACCTCGCCGGCCACAAGCCATTTATCATCCTGGCCGGATGTATCGTGGGGAGTGTTACGGGAGAAAGACAGAGATACGATTTCGCCACACTGAAAAAGAAAACTCCCTGGGCGGATTTGTACATGAATCCTTCTCAAATACACGAACTGCCTTTACTACTTAAAAAAGAAGGATTATTAAGCGAGTGGGCGGCCGGAAATAAAGTAATAGAAGGCGCGCAGGACACAGCCACGCACGCTTTTATTAACATTTCGCAGGGCTGTGACAACTTTTGTGCATTTTGTGTAGTTCCCTACGCGCGGGGAAGGGAAGTATCCCGCAGCAAAGAGGATATTCTCAAGGATATCGGGCGTTTGGTTAAAAAAGGTGTAACGGAAATAACTTTATGTGCCCAGAATGTAAATTCCTGGGGGTTATCGGTTAAAGAAAAGTTTCAAATTAGAACAGGGAGCAACCAGAAACTGCCTTTTGCCGCGCTATTAAGGGAAATTCATGATATCCCTGAAATTAAGAAAATAAGTTTTTTGTCATCGAATCCCTTTGATTTTACAAACGACCTTGTTGATGCGGTGTCTTTGCCCAAAATCGACAATTATATCCACATAGCGGTACAGTCTGGAAATAACGACGTTCTTCACGGGATGAACCGCCGGCACACTATCGAGGATTTCACCGCCCTAATAAATAAATTAAATAAGGTGAAAAAAAATATTGAAATCGGAACTGATCTGATTGTTGGTTTTCCCGGTGAAACCCGCGAACAATTTATGGACACCGTCGAACTGGTTAAAAAATCAAATTTTTCAGTAGCTTTCATAGCTATGTACTCTTCGCGTAAAGGAACCGTTTCGGAAACGACACTTGCTGACGATGTTCCTTCCATTGAAAAAAAGTATCGACACGATTTTCTTACCAAGGCATGGAAGGATTCGAAGAAGAAAGAACGTCTATGAAAGTTTTCGTAATAGTGGGTCCAACATCAACCGGCAAAACTTCTCTATCCGTTGAATTATGCAAAAAGCTGGGTGGGGAAATAATCTCAGCGGACTCCAGACAGATTTATAAGTACATGGATGTCGGGACAGGCAAACTTCCTCTTGGTAGTTCTGCGGGTATAAAAAAAGGCGAAGGATTTTGGGAGTTGGAAGGAATTAAGGTTTGGGGATACGACCTCGTAGCCCCTGACCAGTATTTTTCAAGCTACGATTTCGCAAAGTATGCACTGGAGAAGACCGAAGAGATTTTTTCCGGCGGCAAGAATGTATTTCTTGTAGGCGGCACCGGGTACTACGTAGACACCGTAACCGGGAAATTAGTATTAAATAACAATATTGAACCTGATTTTGAGCTTCGTTCGGAACTCGAAAAAAAGTCCCTTCCGGAGTTGCAGTCTCTCCTCACGTCGTTAAATCTAGAGGCCTTCCAAAAAATAGATAAAAATAATCCGGTGAGATTAATCCGCGCTATAGAAAAAGAAAAGGGGCAGAAAAAAAATCTGACTCCCCTACCCCACCCCGACGCCGAATTTATTTATGTCGGACTTTCAGGCTCCCGCGAATTTTTGTATTCCAAAGCTGACAGATGGGTTGAAGAAATATGGAAAAATAATCAAGTGATTTCTGAAACAGAAAACTTGTTGTCCATGAACTTTGGTTCTTTCCCACCTCTCCGCGGACTTGTGTATAAAACTGCGGTGTCCTTTATAAATAAGGAAATTGCGGAAGCAGAAGCTGCGCAGAGGATAAAGTTTGATATTCACGCTTACATCAGACGTCAGCAAACGTGGTTCAAGCGTAACGCGGATATTAAATGGTTTGATGTTTCAGTCGATTCCCATAGGGAAAACGTGTATAGTTTCATTAAGGAGAAATTAAAAAATGGATAAACAGGTCGTCATTTCTTTTAAAACTATTTTATTAACTTTTGCGGTCATCCTTGCAGGTTACGTAATTTATAGATTGGGTTCTGTCATAGGCATCTTCGCTATCGCCACTTTGTTAGTTATCGTTATGGAGTCGGTGATAAATTATTTCATGAGGCTCACGGTTTTTAACAAACCCTTGAAACGTGGTGTCGCCGTTCTGGTTTCGTACGGGCTGTTGTTGCTGGTAATGATCGTGATAGGAACAGTAGGGTTGCCTCCTGTTATAGCGCAATTCCAGAAAATGATTGTTGGAATTTCACAGATTGCTCAGGAACTTAATCTCGGTGATGATTTTAGCCTCCAGCTTAAAGACTTTTTACCCGAGGCTGCCAACGTTTCATCCGAACTTTTGTCGGTGACTATTTCGGTTTTTTCAAACGCAACTACGATATTCAGCATATTCGTAATCGCGATTTACATGTCCCTGGATTGGAAAAATCTTAAGAAACGTTTTTTTACACTTTTCCCGGAACGTTTGGAAGACGAGGTCGAAGATACTTTTTTGGAAGTAGAAAGAAATGTTGGTCAGTGGTTAAAAGGCCAGCTTCTTTTAATGTTGATTGTAGGTGTGGCAAGTTTTATCGGATTACTGTTACTTGACATTAGATATCCTTTAGCTCTGGCAATGGTCGCCGGTTTATTGGAAATAGTTCCGATGATAGGGCCGGTCATCTCTGCTACAGTAGCGGCTATTATTGGTTTCTCCGATACACCTATAAAAGGTGTGGGTGTTATTGCTTTATTTATAATCATCCAACAGCTGGAAAATAATTTTCTCGTTCCGAAGATTATGCAGAAAGTATCGGGATTTAGTCCTTTGATTATTCTATTGGCATTATTAATCGGTTCGGAATTTTTCGGAGTGGTCGGGGCAATTGTTGCGGTGCCTACAACTATGATTATTTCGATAATTCTTAAGAGGGTTTTGGGTCGGTCGGATTAAGTTTTGTTAACCTCCGGCTGTGTTTAACTTCAAGTACGGGAAGCGAATAAGCCAGATTCTGTTCGCCCTTGCGGGTTGCGAACCATCTATCTACGCCCCATCTTCGTGCCTCGCCGAGCAGGCTGATA
>MEVX01000016.1 GCA_001773135.1 candidate division WWE3 bacterium RIFOXYB1_FULL_43_24
GAACCCCCAACCTCTTCCTTAGAAGGGAATTGCTCTATCCTTTGAGCTACGAGGGCATAGCAACATTGTATTTATACTATCAAACAAGCCAAAACTCAACAATTATCCTAAACTGCTTCAACCAAAAAAAACTCGCTACAACAACCACAAAGTGATACATTATTGATATGATTCAACAAATTTTAAGCCTTTTAAATCCGTGGGTAATTTTTGGCTTTGCTGCGCAGTTTGTATTTTTCCTAAGGTTTGCAGTTCAGTGGTACGTTTCTGAAAAGAAAAAGGAAAGTGTTATCCCGGTCGCATTTTGGTACCTCAGCCTGGTCGGAACGATTATGATCTTGGTCTACTCTATTCACAGAAAAGATATAGTTTTCACAACAGCTTCGGTCTTAAACGCGTTTATCTATATCAGGAATTTGGCTTTGATAGGGGCTAAGAAGAAGAAAGAAAGTCAGGCTATAGAAACGCAACCGACACAGCCTACCGTTTAGCACCGTAAAAAAGCGTCCGTGAATGGTTTCCCAGTCAAAGACGCCTTAAAAATTATCTGAACAGCATGCTTTCGTCATCTAACTTCTCGAATACGTAATTGTTATACTCCTTCGATAGGATGGTATTCGTGACATCGTGAACGGTATAGGACAAAATTGCCACAACCCAGCTTATAATGGTAGCCAATTCTAGGATAGTGAGCGGTGTTCCCACATTTTTTTCATGATACGCGAAAAGAAGAATAATGAGGAGCACACTCCCGCTAACCACACTGAAAAACGAAATTAGCACGGATGCCACAAGAACCGTTTTTTTCGGACCTTTTACATCTTCCCGCATCCATTGGGTATAACTCTTGTACTCATACACGTTTACGTCCCTCCTTTTGAAACCCCTCTCTAATTGTGAAAAGGTTGATTCCGGCCATTGTAGCAAGGACGTTAGAATAGTCAATTTATATAGTATTTAGTGAAAAACTTAATTGGAGCGGCGGACCGGGTTCGAACCGGCGACCTTCTCCTTGGAAGGGAGACATTCTACCACTGAACTACCGCCGCAAATCTCCTAGTCATTTTACATTATAGATGTGATTTTCCAAGTGCCTGAGTTCTTTCGAAGAACTACTCTACCCTCCTCAGCAAGTCCTTTTTCTTCTTTTCGTACTCTTTTTTACTTATCTTCCCGCGGTTTAATAATTCTCTGTATCTGTTTAACCCCTTTTCGTAGACATTCATTTTGGAGTGGTCGACCTCACCCTCCTGGTGAAGTTTAGAGTGAGCATGGTAAAGCTTTTGGTCCAGTATTCTTTTGGCTTTAACACCCGTCTTTTTCCCCATAAACTTTACTATTAGGTCGTCGGTGCCGGTAGTTACAATTTCCAGGTGTGCAAGCAGGAGGGAATGATGGAGGGTTGCCTGAGCAATTTGGTTATACGATATGGTAACTTCGCGTACCACAAACCACTTTCGTTTACGGTAGGTCAGGAGATCGTCATAAATGTAAAGTTCGGGGGGCCAGATGGTACGGTTTAACGTCGGGTTTCCCCTGAGCTTCAAAAGTAATATTGACATTACTTACATAATCCTAGAAAGTATCGGAAAAATCAACGTCTCTTTCGAGTTCCGGTACGTAATCAACATCCGATGCTGTAAGTACCTTCTTTTTCTTCTTGTTTTCGAGAACTGAAAGTACTTCGGGATCCAGTTCTGCCACAGGTGCTGCTTCGGGTGTTTCGGAGTCTTCGTCTAAAATTACTGCTTCTTCTGCTTTCTTTATTGGATTTTTTTTATTTTTGGGCATATATAGTTTGTGTAAACTTTATACTATCTCAGACGAAATATATATACGATGTATAATAAATAAATGCAAGAGTCAACTTACGATTTAATAATAATAGGAGGCGGACCTTCGGGACTAACCGCGGCAATCTATGCTTCGCGAGCATTGTTAAAAACACTTGTCATTGCAGGCAATCCTGCAGGTGGACAATTAGTTCTAACCTCTGACGTTGAAAATTTCCCCGGATTCCCGGAAGGGATTATGGGGCCCGAACTTATTGCTAATATGCGAAAACAGGCCGAAAGATTCGGAACCTTATTTAAGGACGACAACGTTTCTTCTATTCAGGGAACGTTCGAAGAAGGATTTGAACTTACTCTGGATTCCGGGGAAAAAATTTCGGCCAAGACTATAGTCGTTGCCACCGGTGCTTCTGCAAAATGGCTCGGCCTCGATAGCGAGAATAGATTAAAAGGTAAAGGCGTGTCTGCCTGCGCAACATGCGATGGGTTTTTCTTTAAAGATAAAGTTGTTGCGGTTGTGGGCGCCGGAGACGCAGCGATGGAAGAAAGTACGTTTTTAACCAAATTTGCATCCAAGGTTTACATCCTCGTCAGAGGAGACGAAGAGCACGCAAGAGCGAGTAAAATAATGTTAAAACGCGCGGCTGACAATCCAAAAATAGAATTTCTTTTTAACACCGAAGTTAAAGAGGTACTCGGAGAAAATAATGTTGAAGGACTCCGTGTTTTAAACAATAAAACCGGCGAGGAAAAAGTTATGGAAGACGTGAAAGGTTTATTTGTCGCAATCGGACATGACCCCAATACTTCATTTTTGAAGGGATTTATTGAGCTGGACGCGAAGGGTTACATAGTCGTGAATTCAAACACAAAGACATCTAAAGAAGGCGTCTTAGCCGCGGGTGACGTGGCAGATCACCATTATAGACAGGCAATAACCGCTTCCGGAATAGGTTGTATGGCCGCCCTTGACGCCGTCAGGCTTCTTGCTGACCACGGTGCTCAGGTTAAACCCGATGCTTACTAGGCCCGGGCATTTATATAAAAAGCTCGGTTTCGAAAAAATCTTTCTCATTGTACTGCTGTTATTAAGTTTTCTTGTACGTGTGCCCGGTTTAGGTTATTCCCATTACTACGGCGATGAAATAAAAACACTTTATCTGGACAAGACAATTACAGCCTCAAAGTTTTTACTGGATCAAAGGAAAGGTCCGGTACAATTTATCGTGGTCTGGGTTATGGAAAAAATTTCCGGAGGTTATGACGAAGCATGGATACGATTGCCATTTGCTTTCGCTTCGGTTATATCGGTTATAGTCTTTTACTTTGTTGTTAAAAAACTTTTCGGTAAAAATCCTGCATACTACTCTACGACTATTTATGCTTTCTCGGGATTTAGTGTGGCGTTCGGGCGTACTGCTCAATATCAATCCTTCTTAATGCTGTTCGGATTTTTATCTATTTTATTTGTTCTTTTATCTATAGAAAATAGAAAAAGAATTTATCTTCCGATTGCTGCCCTATTTTGGGTTTTATCTGTTTACAGTCACTACGACGGAGTTTTTTTTCTAATTCCTGCGGTTCTTTTTTATACGCAGAGTAAAGGGGATCTTATAACTTTTATAAAATATTTTTTCTTTCCGGCGTTGCTTCTACTTTTGCCGTTTTACCTTCCTTACATACTGAAGGGCTACTTAGCTTCCAACACTGTAAATTACGTTTCGAGACGTGTGTCGGGAAGCGGGTATTTGCCTAATAATTCGGCATATACGGTGGCTGTTTATAACCCTTTTAGCCTTTTTTTCATTTTGACATTGCCCGGGCTTATATCGTTTTTTGCGAAGGGTAACCGAAAGATTTACATGGTGCAGATTTGGTTTGTTGCGACACTCGGTTTTTACGAAGTATTTATTAAAAATCCGGGCACACACATTCAAAACTATCTTGTCCCGCTGTTAATTTTAAGCGGCTACATAATTTCGATTTCCGGAAAGTACACCCGGTATATTGCCTCCGTTCTATTGCCCCTGTATATCGGAATTTCCTTTTATACTTTTGTTCCTTCTTTAAATACAGGGTACCCGTGGAAGCAATCAAACGTATTGGGGTTGAACCTGAACAAAATAGAAAAAAAGTACCAGCTTTTTTTGTACGGGTTCCCCTACAACCGTGGCTGGGATCAGATTAAAGTCTACTTCGATAAAAAGAAGGACGTAAACGGCGTTTATACAAACGATAATGATTCATACGCCGATTTTTATTTGAGGGGATTTGCGTACACACGCCCGGGCCCGAACTTTTTACCCCGGTATTATGTTCATATTCTAGACAGCCAGGAGATAGACAACCCTAAAGAGGACTTTTTATCAGCTAACGGAGAAAAATATAACCTCGAAACCGAATTTTATACTGACGGCACAAAGGTCTCACAGATTTACAAGCTACTAAACTGATTTTTAGGCTAGTTTTTTGCTGACGTTATCCCAGTTAACCACGTTCCACCAGTTCGTGATGTAGTCTGCGCGTCTGTTTTGGTATTTAAGGTAGTAAGCGTGTTCCCACACGTCCAGAGCCAGCAATGGTTTGTAGCCTTCTGCCAAGGGAGTCGCCTGGTTTTGAGTGTTAATTATCTTCAATTTTCCGTCTTTTTCCTGTACCAACCACGTCCAGCCGCTTCCGAAAAGCGATAAAGCACTTTGAGTAAATTGTTCCTTAAAGGTGTCAAAAGAACCGAATCCCTCGTTTATTTTCTCTAGTAACTCTCCTTCCGGGGTTTTTCCTTCTGCAGGACCTACCACGCTCCAGAATAGGTTATGGTTATAAACTCCCCCACCGTTGTTTAATACTGCTGTTCTTATGTTTTCTTCTATAGAGTTGGGTGATTTTAATATATCTTCCAGCTCTAGATTTTCGAGAGAGGTGCCCGTTATAGCCACAGTTAGCTTGTCCAAATATGTTTGATGGTGCTTCGTATAATGGACTTCCACTGTCTGCGCATCTATATAAGGTTCCAGATCGTCAAAAGCATAATTTAATTTTGGAAGTTCTTTTATCATAAACCGCCCCTTTCAAATATATTTACGGATATCTATATAATATCATAAGTTCACTTTTTTGTTAAAATTTAGTGAGATGTTTGAGAAAAATTTAGCTGTAGTTTTTAAATACGCCAACACCGCGATGCTTATAGCTGTGTTTACTTTGTTTGTGCTATTGCGTCTCATCAATCTAGGGTATTCCGAGTACATTCCTGACGAAACCACGGTAATGACACCCATTAAAAATGGGGAAATAAGCAAAGACTTTTTACTTGCACAGAGAAAAGGCCCGATGCAGTTTTTGGCAGTATGGGTAGTGAATATTTTCAACATCAGTGTGTTTGACGAATTTACTTATAGAGTTCCATTTTTCTTCGCATCCGTGTTGGGACTGCTATTTTTCTATAAATTTATCAAAAATATGGAAGGGCAGTTTGTGGCTGTGGTTGCGACGTTATTCCTGGGTTTAAACGGAATGTTGATAGCTTTTGGAAGGGTTGTTCAGTATCAAAGCTTGAACCTGCTTTTTTCTTCGGCGGGTTTGTATTTTCTCTCGTTATTAAAGAATGAAGAGCATAGGATAAGGAACTCTATTTTAGGTTCTCTATTTTTAACCCTGTCTGCGATGTCCCACTGGGATGCTATTTTTGTTATCCCTCCCGCATTGTTTTTAATTTGCAAGTATGTTTTATTCGCTCCCCTTAGAGGAAGGCAAAAAAGATCTATCATCGGCGCATTATCATTACCTGTATTGGTAATATTTATGCCATTCTTTATAAATTATTCAAGCGTCGCTTTGTCGGAACCGGAGAATATAAGTTATTTTAAAACCCGGGTAGGCCGTGCTGAAGTCTCTCTCGAGAATATTATGTATAACCTTAAAGAATATATTTCAAAAATTGAGTTGTATAACCCTTTTATGTACTTGTACGCTTTGGGAACATTGGCTTTTGCCGGACTCGTCGGGTCTAAACGTGCGTACTCTTATTTTTACTGGTTTCTACTCTCTCTGGCGACCTTTATATTTTTTGTTGTAAAGCCGGGTACGCATATTTATAATATTTTCTACCCTCTTGTAATATTGGCAGCTTTCGGCGCACAGTATTTTTACCAGCTATTTAAAGGTTTGTTATCTAAGACGGTTGTTGTTCTGTTGATAGTCCTTTTCTCCTTTTTTGGATACCAGGGGTATCTTTTATTCGCAGACCCTTCGGTGGATTATCCCTGGTCGCAGGAGGATATCCTGGGTTACAAGACCAGGCCCTACTCACAGCGAAGCCTACCTAACAACATAATCGGCTTTCCTATTTACAGAGGTTGGGAAGAAGCGGCCGAGTTTTTGACCGGCGAGAACGCAAGGAACGGCTCAGACCTGCCTTATATTACCAACGAGGAATCCAGCATAGGTGGTTTTTACCTTCCTCTAAGATACGGAAGAGAGAACGAGTATTACGCAATTGGTGTAAAAAGACCGCTGTCTTTTGTTAACGATTATACTTTTCCATCGATAAAGAACAAAAAAACGGTTAAACGGATAGAAGTTTACGGGGAAAACACAATGAGGATTTATAGAGTGACCGTAAATGAATAACAAGATGCTTAGGGATATTAAAATAGCTGTGGTCGTGGTTATATTTTTGGCAGCATGTTTGTTGCGTCTTGACTTTTTCGGAGGTACGGGGAAGGATATTTATGCTTACGAAAGGTCTGTCGAAGATCTTTTGTCAGGTAGCAATCCATACAAATACACAGTTAAGACCTATGAAAGTGTCGATGACCCGGGTAATCACGGGTATGCTTATCTTCCACTTCTGATGTATTTGAATTCTTTTTTCTATATTATTTCCAAACTTAGTGGTGTTTCTTTTTACGTTTTAAGTAAAATTCCCATATTATTGGCCGACGTGGGTGTTGGTTTGCTACTGGTTAAGTTTTTTTATCGTAAAAACTATCTTGCACTATTGGGAGCACTTATTTTTTGGTTTTGGAATCCGTATTTTTTTATGAAGAACAATTATGTTTATACAGATCCCCTACCTGTGTTTTTGTCTTTATTGGCTCTATATTATTTGGACAGGGACGATGTTCTTGCGGGAGTGTTTTTGGCTTTGGCTGTGGCAGCGAAGCCTTATTCGTTGATTTTTTTACCTCTTTTTCTCCTGAAAGCTCAGAAACCTTTGAAGCTTGTGGCTTCCTCTGCGTTGGTAGGAGTATTCCTGAGCGTTCCTTTTCTAGGGTCCTGGTATGATTTTACAACCTACCTTAATGGCGCTGTGTTTGTACATGGGGAGAGGATTGTCCAGGGGCGTCCTTTTTTATGGTTTATAAGTTACTACGGAAAAGTTGAGTTCGTAAGAATAATACCCATCAAATTTTATGTTTATGCTTCTATGTTTTCAGCTTGGTTACTTACGGCAGCAGCATTTTTAATCTTTAAAGTTAAAGAAAAGTATCTGTTAGCTGCCGGGTGCTTACTACTTTTTTATTTTTTTACACCCGTCCTGAACCGCACGTACATGCTGTGGCTAATGCCGATATATGCAATCGCTCTTTACGGTGTTTTAGGAAGGAAACTGCTACCCTACTATTTCTCGCTTTTATTCTACTGGTCTTTTTATTATATATATTTGTTTTACTGGAAGGATGGTTTTCACATCTGGCACCCATAAAATTGTCGAAAAATTTGCGCACCCTTTTTGTAATTTTGTTTTTGTGTTTTCTTGCAGCCCCGTTTAGATTTGTCGATCTTGGCTATTCTGATTATATCGGTGACGAGCGAAAAGCTTTTATCGAGCCTATTAAGGGGCAAAGCCTACAGAATTTTTTTATAACGCGCCGAAAAGGCCCTGTGCAGTTTTTAGTTTCAGAAATTCCCCACCTTATTACTAAAGATTTTAGAAATGAGTACGCTCAGAGGTTTCCGTTCGCGGTGATCTCGGTTTTTTCAGTCGCAATGTTTTACCTTATGGTTAAAAAACTTTCCGGAGACGGTTTGGCTGCATTTATCTCTTCACTACTCTACCTCGTAAATGGTTTTATAGTGGGATTTGGAAGGATTGCTCAGTATCAGAACCTAAACCTCCTGTTTAATTTTTTATCGATATATTTTTACACAGACCTTTTATATAAAGAAAAGAAATTAATACGAAGCACCCTTTTAGGCACGTTCTTTTTCTGTCTGTCCGTGCTGTCGCACTGGGACACAGTTTTTATAATTCCGGTTGTTTCGTATATTTTTATTAGATTTATATTTAACAAGGCGCACACAAAGTATTATAAGATTAGAATTTTGTTATTAAATTTTGTATTAGGTTGTTTGTTGTTACTGCCTTTTTTAATTCCATATTTGTTTGCATTTACCGGGCTTTCAGATAATCAGGAATATTTCGGTAGAAGAGTCGACATGGGTATTCGTAACCTGGGAATGTACGTAGAACTTATCCGTTTATACAACCCGTTTTATACTTTGGAGTTTGTTTCCATTGCTGCACTTTTTGGTATTTTGCGTTTTAAAAAAGCCCTTCCGTATATTTTATGGTTCACTTTTTCCTTCTTAGTTTTTATATTTTTCGTGAGGAAGCCGGGAACGCATATATATAACTTTGTGCTTCCGGCCATTGTTTTGGCAGGATTGGGAATATCAGTATTAATAAACCTCTTCCCGAAATGGACTAAGGTTCTTCCCGCAATACTTCTACTTCCTCCAATTGCTTTTCTTGGTTATCAGTCGTACTTTATTTTCGTGGATCACACCAAAGAGTATCCCTGGGAGCAAAAAGTGTACTTTGAGGAGCTAAGAACTAAGTATCCGAATAATAACTATGTGAAAATCCTACCTGGCCTAGTAACTCCCAAATATACCAGAGAGCAGAAATTGCCCCTTTTCGGTTTTCCGCATTACAGGCACTGGGATGAGATAAATGCTTATGTCAACTCAAGGAACGCCGAAACAGGAGAAGATTACGGTTATATAACTAACGAAGACAAAACCATCAGCGAGTGGTATATGGACGCTAAATACCGCATAACAAAGGGTTTTTACATAATAGTCATTAAACGTCCGGTAAACTTTGTAAAAGCTTCAACCTTTCCCCAGTTCTCTAAAAAAACCGAGGAAACTAGGTTAATGAATAATGGCGACTGGGTTGTTAGAATATACAAGGTAAATAAAGATGCAACAAAAAAACGGATTGTTGAGTAAAATCATAAAAAGTAGGTATTTCGCCGGGGCGGCCGTTTCTTTGTTTCTGTTTATTCTTTTGCTTCCCCTCTCAATAAAAATAGATTTTATGCAGAACGACGATTGGGTTTACTACGGAATGGTAGAGAATTTTATGAAACTGAATTTTACGCTTGATCCGCTGTCAGCTCCCACATTTTATACTCAAGGTATATTAGGCACATTATTTGCGTGGATTTTCGGTCTGGAAAGCCTGCCCGTGCTGACTCTCATCATTTCCGTTCTATGTTTTTCAGTTTTCTACGTAATTTTATTAAGACATTTTAATTTGGGACAGTTTGAGTCAGTGCTGGTGTCCTTAATAATGTTTTTTAATCCTCTTTTTATTTACTCCGTGTGGGGATTTATGACGGAAAATTACTCTCTCTTTTTTATGCTCTTGGCCATCCTGTTCTACCTTGAAACCGTAAAGACCGGAGGCAGGAAAAATATTTTGCTGTACATTCTTTTTATCTTTCTTGCGTTGAATATAAGACAGGTTGCTTTGGTGTTGCCTCTATCAGGTCTTATCTACTCGTTGTTCAAAAGAGATAAGAAAAATATTTTGTTAAACCTGGGTGTTTTGGCCGGTCTTGGGGTGTACTACGTTTTGATATTTCCGGCAACCGCCGAAATGATGGAAAAAAGTCTTCAGTTTCACCATCTTAAAGACACCCCGTACGTGTATTCGTTGATATACGGGTCTTTCGTGCTCGCGTCTGCCCTTCTCCTTCCCTTACTGGTGCCGGTGTTTAGAGAGAGTAAAAAACTTAAATGGGTGCTATTTTTGGGCATGGCGGTGGGTGCTTTTATACTATTAAATCGTTATTTTCAGCCATCGAAAGTATCCTGGGGAGAATTTCCTTACTTTGAAAATACGCTGGAACGTAAAGGATTTTATCCTCGGGGAGTGTTAGGAACAAAGTACCATTTTAAATATATGTTCGATCTTTACCGTTACTGGGATTCTGTGGCTAAGATTGTTTTAAGTGCATTCGTGGCGTACGCGCTTATGAAGTTTAAAAAAATAAACGGCCTGTGGGGTGTATTCGTTGTTATTTATATGGGAGTTATGACTGTTACGGAAACTTACTACGATAGATACCTGGTGATTTTAATTCCGGTTTTAATTTTTCTTATTTTAGGAATAAACGGTTTTAAGCTCGTCCACAAGGCTTTAGTAATACCTTTTCTAGCCTTTCTTATCTTTTATAACTACCAGCTATCGATGGATTTTATTTTGGTAAACAAGTATATATGGAATAAATCTGAGGAACTGACCGTGACTTACGATAAAGAACCCAGGAGGATACAGGGAACTAACGCGTGGAAACTAAAATATTTAAATGAGAGACGAAACTATGTGTTTGACTTTACATACGACAGCCCGGATATTAACAAGTCGTACCGCGATTTGTATATAACAGAAGAAGTTAAAAAGATAGAGTTTCCGGGGAGTTTGTGGGTGAGGCCTTATATCTATTTGTATCAGAAGATTGATTAGTTTAAATTTTATGATTTTCGTAAAAAATAAATTTTGGGTCGTTGTTCTAGCCATGTCGTTAGCCTTTTTGTTACCAAGGATATCTGACCTTGGCAGAGACATATCAAACTCGGACGCTCTAAGATGGCACCGGAGATCGGATAATTTTTTATCGGCTTTGAAGACTAAAGAGTTTGGGAATACTTTTCAGAGGTACCACCCCGGAGTTACTGCCATGTGGTCCGGTGTCTTGTCAGAAGTGCTTCTTTACAAATATCAACAATCTACAGGGGAGAAACCGGATACCTTGGAAAATGCCGATTTTTATCCCCTGCTTCATAGTTTATCTAAGTTGGTTGTGGTTCTAGTATTGGCTTTTTGCTTTGTTTTACAGCTATTCCTTATTAGAAAATTATTTGATCCAAAAGTTGCCTTTATCTACGGTTTTTTAATAAGTGTGGAGCCTTACTTTGTCGGTATAGACAGGTGGTTCCACTTATCTTCGATGGAAGCCTTTTTTTCGATGACCTCCGTGTTATTTCTACTTGCCTTCTCCGTTGAGAAGAAATTACGTTATTTGGTTTTATCAGGTTTTTTCGTGGGCTTAGGGTTATTGACGAAAATGACGGTTTTTATTACGGTATTATTTTCTGTTTTGTATCTCGTTCGTGGTTTTTTTAAAGAAAATATTAAATTTAAATTTCTGTTGTTGTATGCAATGGCGGCAATAGCGACATTTTTTGTTTTTTTTCCCGCTCTTTGGGTAAAGCCTGCATATGTATTTTCAAGCATGTATTTGGCTGCAACCAACGCTGTGTTCGAAGATGTAAGAGGGGATGTACTTACGTTAAACCAAAAAATATTTTTCTATCCCGTAATATTTATGTTCAAAACTTCTCCCCTTCTATTATTTGCAGGCATTTACTCTTTGTTAAGAGTTTATAGAGAAAAGAACAAATATATATTAGCTTTGGTTACTTATTTTTTAATTCTTATCGTTTTTTTGACTGTTGCGGACCAAAAAATAGACAGGTATTCTATAGCATTTTTTCCTACTTTAATCCTTATAGTCGCGTATACTTTATCGAAAGCAAAAAACTCTATATTAGCGCTGTTGCTGGTCGGGCAATCAGTTTTTTTCTTGTGGGCTACCATCACCTATTATCCTGTTTACTCCGCATATATAAACCCCATTTTTACTCATAAATTCGTGTTAAACGCAGGATTTTACGATAATTCAGGAGAATATTTTTCGAATGCCGCATTTTATATGAATAAAAAAGGACGCAATCTCTATACGCAAGTTCCTAACAACATGGAGTCATTTAAACCCTACTATAAAGGTAACTTAACCCCGCTTTTAGAAGATGCAGATTACGTAGTTTATAGTTTGGATTTTGACCGTAAATATTTTCCCGAGATTCCGCATTGCAGGATCGAAAATTATTTTGGTAACCGTTTGTATAAACCCGTAGCTGTTTATGCCTGCGAGAACTAGATTGATAAAAATAATTGTTTAGTTTGGTAAATACCTTGACACTCACAGATAAAACTAATAGTCTTAAAAATAAGCATGCAAATCACCTGGAGACTAAAAAGTATCCTGCTCACCACCTCGTTATTTGTTTTTTTCTCATTTTTTTCTAACGTTTTTTCCGCCACGCTTTCGCTAACAAAAATCGGATCGCTGGATACTGCAGGTAAAAACTATCCGGAGTGGTGGTACACCCAAACCAGCGCAGTTTTGTCAGGTACTGCTGCTGAAGGTTCTCAAGTAGCGGTAAAAGTGGGTGATGCAGTAAATAACGTTAATGTTGAATCCGGTACTTGGTCTTATACTCTGGCAGGTGAGAGCAAAGACTACAACATAGAAATTTCCCAGGGTACCGAAAAAATCGTTTTTGTTTTACATTTAGGCCAAGTGATTCCCAACACAGTGTCGGCAGATTCTTCGCCTCAAAATAGTAACGGAGTGCCTGAGACAGGATATAACCAGGTTGTCGCGATAAGCTTGGGTGTCGGAATAGTACTCTTAGCATCATATTTTTATTTCTGGGGCGATTTAAAAAAGAAGCCGGTTTTTGAAGCAAGAATGATACGCGAAGACTAATCTTCCACAAAAGGTACGAACGCGAATCCCGGAAAAAATAATGTGTCGAAATCCGTCTCTGTATTTCTTATCATTCTGTAGATTCCGTTGTCTTTTGGAAAAACTAAAATCCCCCCGACCTTCAATTGCTCTTTCCATGCTTCCGGTACTTCTCTGACTTCGGCTGCTGCAATAATTTTATCAAAACCACCGATGTCTCTAGAAACCTCGGGCAAGCCTATTCTTGCATTACCTTCATGAAAAGTAAGGTTGTCTGTTATTAAAGGATATTTGTTCACGTTTTCTTTCGCGTAAGCGCTTAACTGCGGAATTATTTCTACGGTATGTACGTGCCCATTTGCTCCCGACATGAAAGCCAAAAGTGCCGCCTGCCATCCCGAACCGGTGCCTATATCAAGAATTTTGTTCCCTTGCGCTATATCCAACATTTCCAGCATAAACACAACAGTGAAAGGTTGTGAGATAGTCTGTCCATAACCTATTGAAAGGGCGGCATCGGCGTAGGGGTCTCCCCGGTCTTCCGGTAATACAAAGTCCGATCTATCGATTTCGAGAAGAGCCTGCTCAATTGAAAAAGATTTCAATACGCCGGAAGATTTTAACTTACTTATAAGCTCGTGTTTGGTCATGATCTAATTTTATCCGCCAACTCTCTTAACTCTTCTTTAGTGGGCAGCGAGCCTTCGTTTTTTCTAAATGTATCCTCGACAGATCTATTTTCATAATAAGGATAAAGTTTTACATGTAAGTGGTTGATTTCCATTCCCTCTATTGAAGTCAAAACCCTTTCGCACCCCAATTTTTCCTTCAGTAATTGCGCGGTGTTTCTGGCTGCGGACATTATCGCACAAATAATTTCAGCATCGTTTGAGTAAAAATCACTATCAAAATGTTTTTTGGGGACGACAACGGTCATTCCCTCGGTCGTTGGGTTTATATCTAAAAAAGCAACGTGCGACTCGTTTTCGTAAATTATTTCTGAAGGAATTTCATGTGTTGCGATTTTGCAGAATATACAATCTTTCATGAATTTATTGTATCAATTTTTACGGAAAATGAAGTAATCGTTAGAGTCGGCATTTTTTCCGTCCCCGCAAAAAGTGTCGATTAGAGTAAGGCCGTTTTTGCTTATCAAACCAACAAAATCTTTCTTCTCCTCCGCGTCGTAAAAGTGGCAAAATCTTTGCAGCTCTGTTTTGTTGTCCCAGCTCAGCAAGTAATCACCCTTTTCTTCAAGTTTTTTCACGGCTTTCGAGGTGTCAAAATTCCAGAAAGTTATTATGAGGTAGCCATAGTTTGCAACAGTAGCGGAAAGTTCGGTAAAAAATTTTGTTCTAAGCTCAGTGCCGGGAATGTGGTGAGTTACTCCAAAGCACACAACAAGATCAAATTGACCTTCAGGTAGTTTTTCCAACAGGCCGTCTTTAATAAAATCACCATCCGGATATTTCGTCCGCGCTTCCGTCAGTAATTCTTCGCTAATATCAACACCTGTATACTTTATTTTCAATTTTGGGAGGCGCTCTTTCAAAAATCCGAGGAACCTTCCGTTGCCGCACCCGGCATCCAGCACGTTAATGGTAGAATGACCGTTGAAGGATAAAACATCAACCGCCCTACCCCATCCTTTCCAGTAATTCTGACGGGTATTCGAGAACGAAACCGAGGCCTTTTTATAGAAAGCTTCGTTTAGTTTTAAAATCTCGTTAATTTGAGACTGATTCATAGATGAAAAAACAAATTGTCGACAGCTCTAAGATGATACCAATGATACGCGATATTGCCAAAGCCGCGGACGAAAAGGAAGTGTTGAAGATTTTATTCAGTAATTCAAAGGGATTGGATGATACGTATTCTAAAACTACGTTGCTGGAAGTATACCGGAACTTGAAAGACTCCGGAAAGCTTGTTCTGACAGCCAAAACGGAAAAGCAGTTTTTGGATAACATCAAAACTAAAAAAATAAGGACAATGTCGGGTGTTACACCAATTACAGTACTGACCAAGCCTTACCCATGCCCCGGAAAATGTATTTTTTGCCCGGGAGACATAAGAATGCCCAAAAGTTACTTATCGAGTGAGCCCGGGGCGCAGAGAGCCCATGATAATAAATTTGACCCTTATTACCAAACATACAACAGGCTTGTAGCTTATGAAAAAACGGGGCATCCCGTAAGTAAGATCGAGCTTATTGTTTTGGGGGGAACATGGACCTCGTACCCGGAAGCTTATCAGCTTTGGTTCATAAAAAGATGTTTCGACGCCATGAATGATTTTAAACCTGAGCACAATGTATCATATCTAGTGCCAAAAACAGATCTTCCGTACGATGAAAAAAAGCTTGTTAACACTACCGGAACTTACAACTCTATCGTCGGACTTTCAAGAAACGATAAAAAACGCTCGAGTGAGGATTCAACATGGGAAGAACTGTTTGCGTCCCACGCTAAAAATGTTGGAGCTCTGTGCAAATGCACCGGGTTGGTAATCGAGACACGCCCCGATGAAATATCAAAAGACGAAGTCGTTAGAATAAGAAGGCTCGGTGCTACGAAGGTGCAGATCGGTATACAGAGTTTAAACGAGAGAGTGCTAAAAATGAATAAAAGAGGCCACACTGCGGCAAAAACTGCGGAAGCCTTCTCTTTATTAAGAGAGGCGGGGTTCAAAATACACGCCCATTGGATGCCAAATTTATACGGCTCGGATCCCGAATCTGATATAAAGGATTTTTCAAAATTGTTCACTGACAAAAGGTTCAGACCGGACGAATTAAAAATCTACCCCTGTTCTTTAGTAGAAGGAACAGAGCTTATGAAACTCCACGAAACAGGAGAGTGGAGGCCTTATACTGAAAGGGAACTTTTACATGTTTTTAAAAAAATATTACCTGCAGTCCCCCGTTACTGTCGTGTTACCCGTGTTGTGCGTGATATTTCCGGTATCGATATAGTAGCCGGTAACAAAAAAACCAATTTTAGACAGATAGCCGAAGCAGAGTTAGAAAAAGATAAAACAGAGCTTGAAGAGATACGTTCCAGGGAAATCAAAGACAAGAAAATAAACAGAGAGGATCTTGTGTACAAAGAGACCGTGTATTCGACCGCCGGCACAAAGGAATATTTTTTAGAGTATGTCACGGAAGACGATAAAATCGCCGGTTTTCTCAGGCTTTCTTTGCCCGAGAGACGGGCGAAAGTAACAGAAATTGCTGATTCGGCCATAATCAGAGAGATACATATATACGGCGGGAGTGTCGTAGTGGGTCACGGAGAGGAAGGGAAGGCTCAGCACGTAGGTTTGGGCAAAGAACTAATAAAGAAAGCCTCCAACATCTCCAGCGGGGCAGGTTTTAAGAGGCTTTCAGTAATTTCTTCGGTAGGAACCAGGGGTTACTACGCGAGCATCGGTTTCACACAAGGTGCCTTATACCAGCATTTAGAACTTTAAGTACTGTTCTGCATACTTTCCGATAACCGGTAAAGGTTCTTTCTTTTCGGCAGCTGCGTTAAGAATACCCAAAACCCAGAGGATCATGAGTGCCATCCAAGCAAGCATTCCGATAAACCACCCAATGACGGGTATATATGATATCACTGATATTCCAACTCCCAGTATCAAAATCAGAATCGATTGTTTGACGTGAAACTTCACAAAGTCGTTATCTTTGTATTCAGTAAGAAGAGGAAGGAAGAATATAAAATAAGCCACTATAGCCATTATTCTTGAATTGTCTGTTGGGGTGCTAACAGGCGCTGTATTTTCCGGCTGCGGATCAGGATTTACTTGATCAGACACCGGTTCAACTACTTGATTTTCGTCCACAATATCACCTCCTCTAAATATTTAAATATTTGTACTTTAATCCGACTCAATTATCTGTATACCTAATATCTTAACAGGTTTTACAGGTTTTGAAGCTTCTCCGCTTGAATTAACTGTAATTTCCGCCTCAGCTATCTTATCTACTACTTCCAACCCTTCGCTGACTTTGCCGAATATTACGTAATCTTTAGGTAACATCGGGTAATCCTGGTGCATAATAAAAAACTGGCTACCGTTGGTGTTAGGCCCGGCGTTTGCCATTGCAATCGTACCTCTTGTATATTCCCCATCGAACGGTTCGTCATCAAACTTGTAGCCCGGTCCTCCGGCTCCTGTGCCGTCAGGATCTCCGCCTTGGATCATAAAACCTTTCACGACCCTGTGAAAAATTACATCGTTATAGAAATTCGCTTTGGACAGCGACACAAAATTATTAACTGTTACAGGGGTTTTGTCTGCGTACAGATCAATTTTTATTACGCCTTCGGTAGTTGCCATCACCGCCGAATACTTTTTATTTAGATTTAGACTCATCTTAAAAGGCTCCTTTTGAATGTTTCCCGTAGGATTAATTTGATAATAATCATTTTCCGATTCACTTGATTCAGGAGTGTCGAGTTTTTGCAAAAGGTTTGTTTTCTTTTCTTCTTGCTTTACCGGCCCTTTCGGTAACTTTGACCCGAAAACTGCCAATCCGACTAAAATAAGTACGGGTAAAAGAATTGCTATATATAAGGCTTTATTTTTCATAGTTAAATAGCTGCGGTTGCCCGGAAAATTATTTCCAAAGACTCGCCACGAACCTCCACGACCTTTTTTTATTTAGAGCAGCAAAAAGGCATTCTAAAATTACTACGTCTAAAGTAAATCTTAAACTGTACTTTGGTACGGCACACCGCCCAAACTATTATTTGTGTACGCCGACAATATTAGCAGAATGTGAAGCACAAGTGTAGTAAGCCGGTTTACACATTACAAGTTAGGCTGTACCCGGGCTTTTCGGGCGTACCAAAACGTCTTCATAAAATAAGTATACAAAATGTAGCCGAAATCTAATAAACTTTATATGTGAGTCCAAGACATCTACTATCGGATCCGGGAACTTTGGTGGTTTTTACTTATGCCCCTGCAGGGTTGGGGCACTTGCGTGTTACTAATTCCCTTTCAGCAGGCCTTCCAAAAGGAGTAAAAACTGTTCTTTTAGGCTCTTCGGATAAAGGAATAGAGGCGATTCATAAATTTATAAGTATCCATGTTGTAACAAGACGTTTGATGGAATGGTTCCAACGCGGGCGTCCTCAGAAAATCTTTACGTTTTTTTATAGGAGATATTTGAGAGCCGGTTCTGAGGAAATGAAAAAAAAGATCGAAGAAATATTTGAACAACAGATCGATGTACCAAAAAGGGTTGTGATCGTCGCTACACATTTTGGGTTGGCTCACAAGATTGCGGCAGTAAAAAAAGAAATTGAAGAGAAAACCGGGGCAAAAATAGTATTGGTGGTACAGGTTACCGATGATACCCCGCAATATATTTGGTGTGTGCCCGGTGCAGATGTAATTTTTGTACCCAGCAGAAAAACAATGTTGGAATTAAAAGAGTACGCATTAAATAGTAATTTTGAAAATGTAAAAATCGAGGTTCTACCCTATCCGGTGAACCCGTTGTTAAGTAAAAAATTAAGCAGCACAAACTATCAAAACAGGTTAAAACAAGTATCACCTGACAGCGGGGAGACGGTAGATTTTTGTCTGCCTGTTCCCGGCGCTGCCGTAGGGATGGATTTTCTTCATCACATCATACCCCAGCTGCAGTCTAAAAATTCCAATTTTAGATTTCACGTTGTTTGTAAAGAAGCCCCATTTACCCGGCAGTTTTTACAGGACGTGAAGTCGTTTCCCAATGTACAGCTTCACACGTCAAAACAGGATCGTGAGATAGTTGATGTCTACGAAAAAATTTACGAAGAAAATATAATTTCTTTTGAGGTTACGAAACCCAGTGAACAATCATTTAAAGCTCTTTACGATTTTGATATGCAGGGCGGTTCAATACTTTTATTCTCAAATCCGGTGGGAAGGCAAGAAAGAGATAACCTGGATTTTCTAAGAAGACACAAACTTATGTTTGACCAAAAATTAACGGAGCGCTTATGGAGTTATTCTGATGCGGGGAAATCTTTGAGTGGCGCTCTCAAAAAAAACCTGATGCTCGAATGTAACTCAATAAGGTGTTTTTTACTTCCTTTCGGATCTCAGCGCGCGGCCAATTTTATATGGTGGTGTATAAAAAACAGGGTGTTTGAATGTTTAATTAGAAATTATTCTAGTGAGATTGCCAACAAGGACTTTGAAGCGCGTTCGAACGGAGTCGACCTTTTTTGGTCTAAGGTAGCTTTGCTAGTATAATAAATGTATGGAAAGCACGTCTTCCAATAAATTTCCTCTGGCCGGTATTTTTACGGTATTTATTGTAATAGCGGTCTTTTTAAGCATTGTCATTTTCATTTTAAAGGATATAAAATTAAAACCTGTGCCCGAAGAGCAGACCCAAGTTAATGTTGTAGAGGAGGAAACGGTAACGGAGGTCGGGGAAGGGGTTATTACAGGCTCACTAGGATACCCGAGCGAATTTATTCCCGAGACAATGGAAGTGTGCGCGGTCAGTGTTGTCACCCCCGATACTTACTGTAGTGATGAACATATAAAGGACAGTATATACACAAATGGTGTGGGATACCGGATTACGGTACCGGCAGGTGAATACTATGTTTATGCTCATGTGCCCAATCAACCCGATCAGACAGGCCAGACTTATAAAGCGTACTACTCAGAATTTGTTGAATGCGGGATGGACGTGTCGTGTTCCAGTCACGAGCCTGTAAAAGTCAGTGTCGGGCAAGGACAGATTACGGATAAAATTGATCCTCAGGACTGGTATAAATAAATGTATATATCTGTAGACATGGGGGCAACCAAAACCAGAATAGCTTCGTCCGAAAACCTAACTACCCTTGTGAAAGTAAAAAGGTTTTATACAAACAAAAATCCTATAACTCAAAAACAGATAATTTCCTCAGGAATCGATGAACTTACTTCTGGAAAGAACCTTGATTTTATTTGTTTCGGAGTTCCCGGTGTTGTAGACCGGCAGGCGGGGAATTTTGTCAAAGTTCCGAATTACAAAGAAATTGGCGGTAAGCCTTTTACCACATTGTTGGACCAGAAATACCTGGGGAACGCGTTTGTAGAGAACGATGCTGCTTTAGGAGCCATAGGAGAGGCTGTTTTAGGCGCCGGTAAAGACTTTAAACGTGTCGGTTATCTTACATTTGGCACAGGCACCGGAGGGGCTCTTGTAGTCAAAAAAGATGATGGGGATTTTGGATATGAGAGCGGAGAGCCTGGGCACACAATAATAATACCGGGAGGGCGCGCAGCTCCTTCCTGCAATCATGCCGGTTGCATGGAGGCATACACCTCGGGACATTCGTTCGAAGCATTGTTTAACATAAAACCGCAAAATTGTTCTGATAAAGATGTTTGGGCAAAATATGCAGAATATGTAAATCTCGGTCTGAACACCCTATATGTAACCTGGAAATGCGATGTCTTTATTATCGGGGGCAGTATGGCACTAGAATATGACCTATTTTCCGAGTTTCTAAAAGCTCCCGTTCCTGTTGTAAGATCGTTGACGCTAGATGATGCAGGTGTATACGGAGGATTTACACTTACAAAACAAATATTGGCTTTAAAGTGAAATTTTACTCAAATCAGTAACAATCATTTATGATTAAAAAGGGCTTTTGCGATATCCCAATAAGTAGGTGTATTGTTTTTTTCTTTTTCCCAGAGCCACCACTCTGCTCCCCAAAAGTACAAATCACGAAAGCCGCTTTTTTGGGCGTAGGTAATTGTTGATAAAAAATCAGTGATTGACATTGTTTGATCTTTTTCATCACTGGTTAGCCTCGAATTTATTCGGGGACCCCAGGGTTCGGCCTGCAGTTCCGTAACGATGATTCTTTCTACAGGAACACCTGTCATATGAGCGCGCACCGCGTATGACCAGTGGGACAGGGGATATTGAAAATAAAAAGCACTTTTCGTAAGGGTTCCCCAAAAGTCGTACCAAATCTTTCTATACATTGATATACCGAGATAATCGGCCATCTGGTAACTGGGAAACCAGAAACCGCCTTCCCCGCTGTCTTGGACTAATATCGGTCTTTCATCGAGGGCCCGAACTAGTTGTATTTCATACTCTACGGTAGATTTTTTAATAGGGATGCATTCGCCGAACGGAAAGAAAGGTTCATTTTCGACCTGCCACATTTTTATGGAGTTATAGCTTTGCAACTCCATGACGGTTCTAATGACATACTCGTAAAGTTCCTTATCTCTTTCATCTTCGCTGCTCATTCCTTTCCACCAGCTCGGTTCAAAACATTCCGGGTATCTAGGAACTTTTCTCCCAATCGCTAAAATTACATTGGCGTTTCTTTTGTCTGCCTGTTCAAGCTGCCATTTTATATCCCGGTAATTGTAAGTTTCGGGTGTAACCTCTATTTCGTCCCAATAAGCTATTAATCTTAGATTCCGCGCGCCAAGATCGTCTAATATTTTTATGTAAGCATCTTTCCAATCAAGTCCTATCTGATACGCATATTTACTGGAGAAAGTTACGCCATATCTATTGTCTATATTTGTGTCAGGTTTAAGAAAATAGAAAATTACGAAAGGCAGCGCGATTATAATTATTAGAGCTATTAAAACGATTCGGGTCAGCTGCAATCCGAAAAGTTTTCTAATGTATTCCCAAGCCTTTGATGCCTGTTTTTGGAGGGCAGTGTGTCTACGGAACATACCTTTATTTTACTATCCCATTCTTACATATTTCGGCGTAATCATAAAAGGATTTTCTGGGAGTACGTTTTAGGGTGTCGGTGCGGTCTACTTCGACTAGCCCGAATCTGGGCCAAAAACCGTGATGCCACTCGTAATTATCCAGCAGAGACCAATGAAAATATCCTTTGACTTTTATTCCACGGGAAAGAGCTGCGTGAACTTGTGTAAGCATTTTTTTAATAAATTCAGTTCTTTGTGAATCGTTACTGTCCGCCAGACCATTTTCTGTTATAAATATCGGTAGGTCGTATTTTTTAAGGCTTACAAGTACTTTGTATAAACCGTCGTAGTTTATCCACCATCCAAGATCGTTGACCGGGATATCGGGATTTTTTATTTTAAGTTTAACTATTCTGTTTGTGAAATAATAATTAAGCCCTATAAAATCCAGATATTTAGAAACAGGTTTTAAAAAGAAATCACTGTTTAAAAAATATAAAATTTTAGCCGCCAGCTTGTCCAAAACAGTATAGTTTGAGTATTCATACCACGAAATATTTTTGACCACCCCGACCGGTTTATCGGTGACGCTTTTTATTTTTTTGTAAGCCATATTGTGGCCCCTAATCATGTTTATTTGCACGATTAAGCACAAGAGTAACGATTTTTTGTTCGGGGGCCATGTTCCGGATAGGTAGGACATTGCTGCGTAAACCTGGGGTTCGTTTATAGTTGTAATCGTATCGCAGTACTCTCCGAGATATTCGGCACTTTTTTTAGCAAATATCGAAAATAATTTAGGTGTCTTAAAATTTAGCCAGCCCCCCATTTCAGCAAGCCACGTGGGATTTGTAAAATGGTGAAATGTCACGAACGTCTTAAGTCCTTTTTCCTGGGCAGATTTCAGCACCTTTCTGTAATGATCCAAAGCTTTAGTGTCGAATGTGCCTCGTCTGGGCTCTATCCTGGCCCATTCAATACTCAACCGTACGGCGTTATTATTCATTTGTTTACAAAGTTCGAAATCTTCGATGTACCTATTATAGGAATCGCATGCTTGGCCTGACGGTTCCAAAGGTAAATCTCTTTTTCCGTCTTTTTCCACTTCCCACTTCCACCAATCGCAGTTTGTATTGTTGCCTTCGGTTTGATGGGCTGAAGTTGCGGTGCCCCATATAAAATCTTTAGGAAACTCCATGTTTATAGTATACATTTGGGGCGCAGCCTAAGGAAGAATATGTACTTAATCTGACAAATAGGTATAATTATAGATATGAAACTCCTGCTTAAACTTGTTATAGCAACGTTAGCTATATTCGTTGCCTCCCGTATTATTCCCGGCGTAGTGGTAGAAGATTTAGTTACAGCTATTATTGTTGCGATCGTTTTGGGCACCCTGAACCTTTTTGTAAAACCCATACTTATTCTTCTGACCCTGCCGATCAACCTCATTACTTTCGGTCTTTTTACTTTTATAATAAGTGCTTTTATTGTCCTTTTCACCGCCGCTATTGTTCCGGGTTTTCAGATAACAAGCATATGGACCGCGATTTTATTCAGCATCGTGGTTTCGATAATAAACTCTTTTCTTAACAAAGTTGTCGACTAAACTGCCCGGATGCACTCAGGAAAATTTACAAAAATTATCGCTACGCTCGGGCCTTCCAGTAGTGCCGAGAAAGATATCAAAGAGCTAATTACAGCGGGTGTTAATTTATTCCGTTTTAACCTTAAGCATGCCGACACCGCGTGGCATTTGGAACATATCAAAAAGGTACGTGATATAAGTCAAAAGCTGGGACTTAGTACCGGTGTGATAGTTGACCTTCAAGGTCCGGAATGTATTTTAGTAATCCCGGGTTCAAAAGAGGTAGCGCTTAGAAAGGGGGATCTACTAAAATTAAACGCTGACGTTTTATTAAGTCCTGAGAATGTTTATAGTCAGCTGGAGGCAGGAGATGTATTAATCGTGGACGATGGGAAGATTGAGTTTACAGTTACCGGAAAAAGCGAGTTAAAAGTTGTTACTTCCGGACTATTAAAATCAGGAAAAGGCGTTTCATTTATAAAAAAGAAATTATTGGTTCCGACACTTAGCGAAGAAGAAAAAGAAAGAATAAAAGAGTTTGTTAAATTATCACCGGATTTTTTTGCTCTGTCTTTTGTCAGAGATCACGGCGATGTCGAAAATCTTTCTAAATTTTTAGTTGAAAACAATTCTAACGCAGGAATTATTTCCAAAATTGAAACCCAGGGCGGCATTGATGATATTGAACTTATCGTTGAAAAAAGTGACGGAATTATGGTCGCGCGCGGTGACCTTGGGGTGGAAGTATCGCTGGAAAAAATTACTTACTACCAGAAGAAGATTATTGAGGTGTGCCGTGCCCATGCAAAACCGGTAATAGTTGCCACTCAAATGCTCGAGTCTATGACAACAAACCACCTCCCTACCCGTGCGGAGGTTTCGGATATTTCTAACGCGGTTCGTGACGGCGCGGACGCTGTTATGTTATCAGGAGAAACGGCGGTCGGTAAGTATCCCGTCGAGTCCGTTAAATTTATGCACAAGATAGTGAGTTTCAACGAGAAGGCATTCAGGGTTCCGGATGGCCCGGAATTTTCAGAGGACCGCACTTTTAGTATTGTAAAGGCTGCCGTAGATATTATTAGATCGGACAACGGTCGTTCTATTTCAAAAATACTGGTTGCTACCGAAACAGGGAAAACGGCACGTATTTTTTCTTCCTTCCGTCCTGAAATACCGATAATTGCATTGACCCAGAATGATGGCACGCTGAAAAAATTAGGATTATCGTACGGTGTTTTGCCCAAAAGAATTGAGTTTCCCGAACACGGTCTCGTGGATGTTACCGAGATCGCCCATGATTTACAGAAAAGAGGAATTCTAACCAAAGGTGAAAATATTGTTGTAGTTCACGGAAAAAGATGGAAAGATCCGGGAAACACTAATTCGCTTTATATCTTTAATGTAGTGTAAAAGATTATTCGTCGCACGGGACTCCCCAAACACCCAAACTATCTTGTTTGGCAAGATTTTGTGCGGTTACGAACAAGTCTTTATACTTATAATCTTTGTCATACGTATATTCTTTCGCAGCTCCGATCTCTACCATTTTTCCGTTGATATTTTGTCCGGTTTCTGTGTGAATATAACGTAAAAGTCTGTTGTATTTATCTTTGTCGCCCTGAGTTGGGTCGTCTTCCAGAAGTATCGTTTGATTTTCAAGAAGTTTATTTAGCTCCTCCCCACCCCATGCTCCTCTGCAGTCTGACATTTCGGGGGCATTAATGCCTATTAACCGGATTGTTTGCTCGCTCCCGTCTATTAGTACTTTCACAGTGTCGCCATCCACAACTTTAGTTAGGATTACCTGCTTTTGGACGGTTTTGGGTTGAGTGCTAAATGCAGATAAAACTTCGGGGAGTTTGTTAATGCTTTTGCTTATCCCGAATCCTACTACTGAAACAAGTAGGATATACGAAAGCAGATATAAAAACCTCTTAAATTCAAATTTTCTTATCTTTCGCACATGTATAGTATAAGGTATATTCTTAACCAAGTATTAGGAATGCAGTCCGGGTTATGTTCTTACGCCGGCTGCCCGATTTTATTCTGTAACAGTAAGTGCCCCGACCATCCCCATATTTCTATGTTCTCCTACCGAGCAGTAGAACTCAAAAGTTCCGGCCTTGTCTACTATAAACTCTACCGTATCGGTCTCGCCGGTTTTAATTACTTTTGTGGCGGCATTGAATTCGTCGATTTTAAAATCGTGAAAGCCCTCTATATTTTTGAACTCTACTATTACTTTATCGCCGATTTTTGCGGAGATGGTGTTGGGCGAAAATTTGTACGAACTGCCCTCAATGGTTATTTTTACTTCGTTAGGCATTGTTTCCTCTTCTGTAGTGGTAGGTTCGGATTCTTCTCCCCCGTCATCTATATTTGTTGCAACGGTATTTGTTACCGTAGAGGTTTCGGTCACGGGTTTATTCAAAAAGAAATATATACCCACGACTACTAAAATTATTAAAAGGGCCAAATATGGGAGACTTTGTTTTTTTGTGGCTTCCGGTTCCATAAAAATTCCTTGTCTATTTAAATAAGTATTTAATAAAATATATATAAATAGATACTTATCAATATAATACATGAAATTACGTTAGGTGCAATACCCCAGAGGCAGTTTGACTATTTAAGACTCATAGTGTAATATCTACTGTTTCGAGGAATCCTGCCAAATAGGGCTCAAATCAGAGCCTTCCCTACCTTACCAACTACTTGCTGCGAGATGTAGCAACTTAAAAGTGTAAGAAGGGGGTGAGTAACATGAAGAAAGCCATAATATACATGGCCGTAGTATTGGTGGCTGTTGGGTTACTGTTCACAGTAAAAACCAAAGCAGCTGCAGTTACAGGTAATGGGGCTCCCAGCGGTGCTCACTATAACTTAAACATTATAGGAGTATCTAAAGACAAAACCGCACTTATGGATTCCAACAGCGGACATAGAATTTTCGTTCCGTTGGTAGGAAAAATTAAGATTAACCTTTTACCCGGAACCAGCTTCGCAGTTTTAGATGCGAACGGTACCGATGGTAATGGAGCTACATTCAGTTTGCCTAATCCGGATCCCGATAATGATGGTGTAACTACTTACACCGTTTGGGCTAGAGCTTTAGGTAAACCGGGTGGTAAATCCACCACAACTCCGTGTGCATACCTGGATGGTGTTGAGTATTGCTCAACATCAAACGTTGTGTTAGTTAGAGAAAAGGGCAAAAGCTCTTTTACTAACGTAACTTCACAACTCCTGTATGTATATGCTGACATTGATGGTGACGGAGTTGAAGAAAGATATCCTTTGTTCGATCCCGCACTCCAGGATTATTACTGGGGCTACGACAACAACGGATTGAAGTTAGCTCAGTTTAGGTTCTATATGAATGAATAACGTTATAGAACTAAAGCGGTTAGTTGTAAGTTTGGAAGGAGGCCTCAGGTAAAACGTTTGTCCAATTTACCTGTTCACACAAAGCAGCCCGTTCTAATTACGGGCTGCTTTCCCTTTTTTACCCCTTGAATTAGCAACCTTTTTACCTGTACAATCAATGTATGCCTAATAATTTTAAAAAGAAGTCTTACACGCTTTATTCTCTCCATCTACCAATTTTAATAGCGCTTTTCGCAATTGTAGCCGGTGGTTCTTATTTAGTGACCAATAAGGTTGTTGATACAAGCAGCATGCCTCAGGTACAAGGAAAGAAGACCGAGAAGACTACCGGAAACAGCAAAGCCTCAAAAAACACCGGTTTATCGGAGCGTACGACCCCGGAAGTACATAAAAAAACAGTAGAAAAAGTCGCAAAAGATCTTAAAAACGTAGCCGAGGTAGAAGAGATCGAGGGTAATGAAATAGTAAGCGGAGAGCTTATCTTTATAGCGGAAGAGCAGGAAGATACTGCGGAAGATACCGCAGAGACCCTGGAAGAGATAGATAGTGCACCTAAGTGGAAAACTTTTCTTTTCGGTACCGATTATAAGAATTTAGGTCAGCTGAGGAGCACGGTTGCGCACAATACCAACGCAATAAGAAAGCTAACCCGGACCGCGGAAAAAGTGACGGTTGAAGGCGGAGATACGGCCGTACAAGCGAACATAGCCTTACTGACACAGGAAAGAGACAGATTGGTCGCCCTAATACAGGAGAAAGAAAGTCAGTTTAGTTTGTTGGGCTGGGTTTCGAGGCTTATTACAGGCTACGTACCTACTCCTATAGAAGATGAAGCTTCTGATGAGACTGAAGGTATCGGAGATACTCCTCCGGTCGGTGGACTAGAGGGAATTGGTGAAACGCCTCCGACAGACGATACTACGGAAGGTACGGGAACTTCGGAACCCGGGTTGGATGATGGGAATACAGAGCCGATTGAGTCTAATCCCGATACTCAAACAGAGAATCCTGTGACGACTGAATAGATAGACGGGAATTAATAGTTAAATTGTCCGTACAGTCTCTGTGATACACGTATTACGTGTATAGGTGTGTTCTCGCGCTTTATTTCATAGACTATTGGGAAAGTATTTTGGTAGGCAGCGTCATCCGTTTGTTTCCTCAATTGTTCATTGAATGTATCACAGATTATCACGTCGGCATCGCGCGATCTTCCGACAAGTTCATACCGGAACTGAGAGTAATAAACTACAGAGATCTGATTATCGCAAGCGTAGACCTTGAGGTTGTTAACTCCCGTTCCTTGAACGTTTTTTAGCACTCTCTGTGCTGATTCTTTATAAGCAGCCCCCCAATAATCTAACTCAAAATTTTTGTTTGCTCCCCTAAGCCCTCCTATGAGTTCGTTGTAATAAATGTACTCATAAGGATGCAGGAAAATCATTCTTACTAACGTAAATATTAAATATATCGATACGGAGCTTAGCAAAACAAATTTCTGTTTTGTTTTTGCTTTATTGTATA
>MEVX01000017.1 GCA_001773135.1 candidate division WWE3 bacterium RIFOXYB1_FULL_43_24
TTCTTCGATTACGCCGTTGTATCTTTTTTCAACGTTATTTTTTACAAAATCGTCCTCACATAAAACCAATAATTCTCCCCTTTCATCAATTTCTGCTGTGGTTCGTGAGACCAGGGATTTAAATACCATAGGAGAAAGTTTGAGCTCCACTTCTCCGAGGATAGCTTTCCAGAACTCTATTGGTTTTTCTTCAAGGTTCATCATAGTAGCTTACTAAATTACTTTTTCGGGCGGGATTTTCCAACTATAACAAAAGTTATCCACAATGATAAAGCAACTTGTATTGCTTGGTGGAAGTTTTTTGTTCGGTGTCTTGCTACCTTTTTGAATTCCGTCTAATCTTTGTTGTTTTTTACCCGGATGCTTTCTATTTTACACCCCGTATTTTTATGGTATAATATCAGGTTACGCCAAAAAAGATATGACTAAAACAAAGAATAGAAAATTACAAATGAATATCCTGGGCAAACACGAGAAGATATGGACTCAGTTGTTTCTTCGTACAAAGATTAATACCTTTGGGTTAAGTTTGCACGGGGTCGAGCACTACTCTTCTGACCATAGCGAGCTAGTAGTGTCAGGGGAATCGCGCAATTTATGGAAGTTTATCAAGTCACTTAAAAGTCCCATGTTTTTTGTAAAGCTGGATAAAATCGTTTTTACATTTCTTGACTAGGTTGTTCGTTTTCAGCAGGTTCCGTATTCCCTTGTATTTTATGCAGGAGCGTCACCCCTTCCAAGGCTCTTTCACGGTGAGTTGTGCTGATAATCTTATCTAGATCTTCAAAATCAGGATAAAACCCGTAGATATTCCCATGGTATTCGACTTGCGGGATGTCGGTACGCCAAATTATTATCTGATCCATCCCTGCTTTTTCAGCCGCCTTAGACCCCGATAGTGAGTCTTCAAATACGAGTACGTTTTTTGGGGAAGCCCGAAGTTTTCCGGCAGCTTTCAAAAAAATTCTTGGAGAGGGCTTCTTTTTTGCTACATCACTTCCTGTCAGGATTAGATCAAACAGGTAAGCAACCATTGTTTTTTGAACCAAAGCTTCGGCTATTTCTTTGCCGGAGTTTGTTACAAGCGCGAGTTTAAGTCCCTTATCTTCTTTTAAAAAAATGGCGAAACTAAGGAAACCTTCTATAAGATCTACATGCTCAGAGTTGTTAATGTGGTTTAAAATTTTTGTTTCAGTTTCTGTAGCTAGTACGCGGTGGTCTTTTTTAGCAGGAAGTTTAAACTCGTTATAGGCTTGCAGGACTTTCCACGTTTTTATCAGTTCCGTTCCGGGAAGATAGGTACTTCTTACATCAATCTCTCCGAAGCCGTTTTCCCGGGCAACTTTCTCCAGGGCTTCTATCCAAAGTAAATCAGAATCCCACACAGTACCATCGAGATCGAAAAAAGCCGCTTTCTTACCTTTTAGTATGTCTTTATGCCTGATATTTGCCGGTCCGCGGTCCTTTTTTAGATAATATTTAATCAGGTAGTGTATTGCCAAAATAGGGCCGCCAATTATGTTTATAGGGAGCATAAAAATACTGAAAGATCTTTGGGTAAGGACGTACCCTGCGTAGATTACTCCTATAAACAAATATACGACAAGCAGTATTTGCAAAACGTTCATGTATGAATTCTAGACTATGCGCGTCGTGGTGACAATTGCCGGGATTTTTGTTAGTGTAATATTATGGGCGGTGTCAATAAAAAGGAAGAAACGGGACTGAAATTTGAGTGTCCTAAGTGCGGAAAGATACCTCAGGAACAGGTAATGTTTTTATGCAATACCTGCCGTCAGGAAGATCTGGTGGAGAAGGAGGGTTTATTTATCTGTCCGTCGTGTTTGGTTCCCGGTGAGAATTTCGAGTGTTCCGGATGTGGCTCAAAAGAGGTCAGGCTTCTTTCTTAGGTTCCTGAAAAAAACGTCTAAGTATTATCGCCGCGGCAATATCATCAGAAAAAACTTTTCTTTTTCTAGTACTTTTCTGGATATCCATGCTTTGAAGAGCTTCCTGTGTGGAGTCTTCTTCGTTTATAAAAATTACCGGTTTCTTTGACAGAATTTTTAACAGTTTGGCAAATTTTCTATTTTTTAGCGACTGGGCTGTTTCCTTACCGTCCGGTGTTAGTGGCAACCCCATTATAAATGCCTCTGCTTTGTTTTCCAGCGCCACTCTTATTAATTGGCTTATCGCAGTATTCTGACTTTTACCGTTGATTATTTTGAGAGGAGTAACAAAACCGTTTTTTCCCAAAGCGACCCCTATGTTAGTGGCACCGTAGTCTATCCCAAGGTAGCTTTTGTCCGATGTCGTTGCTTTACTTTTACTCATTTTCTATTTCCAGGTTAATTCTATTCAGGTCTTTTGGAACGTTCTTAAAGAAAGGGATCACGGGTTTGATTTCAATAGAGTATGTACTCAGGCTTCCCACACTTCCAAGAACTTTCTCTGCTTCCGCTAATGATTTTCCTGCCAGAGCCTTCTTCAATTCTTCTTTGTCGACCGCTGTTACGGTGAACGTTTTGAGAGTTATTTGCATATCTGCTTCGGTTGAGTTTAGTATGCTGGAGCTGGAGTTTCCCAGAGGGAGCGCGCTGATTTCCCGTTGTTTTTCTGAAAGTACGTGTCCCTGAGGAACCAGGTTTTGAACTATCTGATCAAGGAGTGAATTGAGGTCCGACTCCATATAGGTAAGTCCCGAAGCGCTTGCGTATGCCGTAAGGGTAAGCTTTTCTGCCTCATCCCCCACCTCAGCGGAGTACGCCTCTTTTGTTATCTGTGCGGTCACGGAGCCCTCGATTAGCCGTTGCGTTTTTCCTAACTTAAATTTCAAATCCGACTCCGCCTTCTCTTTTGCAGCCTCAGTCACTTTCGTTTGAAGAGCTGTCTTGTCGGCTTCGGCTACTACTTTTACTTTCTTACTTTCTCCTCCCGACAGGTCATCTTTTGTTTTTGCAGCCATCTCACTTGATTTGTAATCATCCACCTCAAGGCTTTCGTTGGCATCTATGTTGTAGTCACTTCCTATATCCGCTGCCGTAATTTTTACGGTGGCTTCCCCCGGTTTTATTATAGAAGGATCTACTAAATCATCCACGCGCGCCGGGACGGTAACATCGTCGCTGAGGACATACACAAGATCTTTTTCGTCATAATTTAATTTAGAACCTTTTTCAAGTTTTATCTCTTCTACCGTTTTGTTATAGATGATGGCTTCCCCGTCCGCTTTTTTACCGACAAGCTTTTCTCCCGTCGTCGGCACCTCGTCGGTGATTTCGACGTTGGTGTCCAGAGTTTGCCCTTTTAGTTCCATTTTGACGGCGTCCGAGGTACCCCCGCTTTTTACTTTAATGGCGGTGCTTCTGGTAAGAGGCAGAGAGTTAAGCACAACTTTCGCGTAAGCAACAGGCTTCTTAGATAGTATAAAAACTGTTCCGAAGAGAATAGCGAGAATTATTACAGGCAGCGCCGCTCCACTTTTGAATTTCGGAAACTTAATATGCGGGATCGCGGGTTTTTTAAATCCAAAGTGGCTTTTTTTCGGGACGTACAGAGTGGCCTGTTCCACCTCTCTTGGCTGGTAGTCCTGTCCGGATTGACCGGAAGGTTCTTCCAACATATTGACAAGGGAAGCTCCTGTTTCATCGTTTGTGGTGAACTGGATTATTTTTTGGTTTTTTTCTGCTGCCCGGGAGATAAGTTTAAGGCTGATTATGTTGTCGAACAGAATAGAACCTTCGGGGATAATTAATTCAATCCCGGAATCATTCAGGTGTTTTATTTTATTAATGGTTGAAAGCGCGTCGTCGTGTACTTCTAGTTCGAGTTTAGTCATTTAAGTTCCCTAAATTAATTATCAAAAATTTCCTTATAGATTATAGATAGCGCGGCGTTGCTAAACCAGTCCTTGCCTTTTACACTTCCGGTTGCGTCGACAACAGGGAGCCCATCCATTTCCATGAGCTGAACTTCTCTGGTTTCTCTGAAAGGAATATTTTTGGCCCAGGAATCTTTTTTTAATGCTTCTACAACTTCGGGGACTTCTGCTCCCGCCCCCTGCAAAAATATCTTTGAGGGAAATGTCTTTACACCGGTGAACTCTCCAAACAATATCTCAATTCCCATGACCCATATCTTTATTGCTTCTCTGATGCAACCTCCGACCACTTCCATTTCCGGGTCAGATAGCGCGCTGTTGAGGTAGGATTTGAGCAGTTTTCCCGCTTCTTCCATTGTGACCCCCATGCGCTCAGCTATTTGTTCCACAAAATGTTTGTACCCCAGACTTAAAAACTTGGTGGCTACAATACCTCTCCCGAACACCACTGAAACATTCGTTGTGTCTTCGGCAACATCTACCAGAATATAGTCAGTTACTTCGGGTGTTATCTTTTTGACCCATTGAGCTGCACAATACATACCCGATCCAATTGCCAGAATATTTAGTCCGAGTTTTTTTGCCAGAGACTGGAGGGCCTTTACGTGATATTCGGGACAAAAAGCATGGTAGACACCTGCTTCGATTGTTAGCCCGGCGTTTCCCTCCAGATCTTTTACGGAATGTCCGTCGATTTTGAGAGAAACATTGGAGGTAGTAATAATCTCAAGAGGTTCGTCAGCGTTTCCTGTAGAACTGCGATATTCATTTTGGGCTTCGATGTAAGCAGCTTCCGAAATGCGTTCGTATAAACGCGCTACTTCCTTGTCGTTTATGAGAGTACCGGGTTCTTTTCGTCTGTATCTTATCGTTGTTGTGATACCAAGTACCGTTGCGTTGCCGGCCGCGATAATCAGGTGAGACACGTCATCTTCAGTATTCTCCAGCGCTCTTTTTATAGCTTCTCCGGCGGCATTTTCTACGTTTTCTTCTTCGACAATTATCCCTGCTCTCGAGCTATCTTTTGATAAACCTTGTCTCCCTGCTCCCAGTATTTTTAACTTTGATTCCGTCGGGTCGTCGTAAAAAACAGCGCATTTTACATCTTCGGAACTTATGGAAAGTGTTATAAATTTGCTGGGGCGTTTTGGACTTTTCTGAAGGAACGGCAGCGTAATCATTACAATGATTATACAACAACAGGGTTAAAAAGGAATTCTTCCGAGAGGGGGAATTTTAGGTAAATCGGTCTCTTCCGGCACTTTCTTTTCTTCGAAACCGGCGCGCAGTTTTATATACTCCTCAACTTCTTCAGCAGGAACGCCATACTTCAAACGGCACGTTTCTTTTATAGTTCTTGCCAGTGCCTCGTCTTTTGGAGTCGAAGTTATTTTATCCCAATCTACCGCAAGGGAGAAAGGAGGGGTGGGTTGCCCCTTTACCAGCATCCTGGTGTAGCAGTTTCCGATGGGAAGGTTTATAAGGTCGTTTTTATTAAACTTTGGGGCAAACTGATTTTCGAGAAACTCCGAATCATCCGCGCCTACCCTGAAAGAACATATCGTTCCGACATTTCCGAACACCGCTTCTTTTATCTGGTCGTCTAACTGAGAAATGAATTGGTGAGCGACTGTAAGATTAAGTTTATATTTTCTCGCTTCAGAAAGAATGGTAGCAAAATCAGGGGTAGCAAAATTTTGGAACTCATCGACGTAGAGGTAAAAATCAGGATATTCAACACCTTTTGTTAACAAGGAGTGTCTTCGTAGTGCTGCGGATAATATCCTGGGCACCAGCAATAATCCGATAAAATTAGAATTTTCCTCTCCTATTTTTCCTTTTGCCAAGTCTACCAATAACACTTTTTTCTGCGCCATTACATCGTCAAAGTTGAACGCAGATTTTTTCTGTCCCAAAATATGACGCATCGTGCTGTCCGTAACAAAGCGATCAAACTTGGCGGTAAAATACTGCATATTTTCCCCTCTTTTTCCCTGGGGCACGCTGGCTACCTCGTCTACCCAATATCTTTTAACGAGGGGGTCGGTAAGTTTTTCGATAAACATCTTGCTGTAACCCGGATCGGTCAAAAGTCTCATCACATCAATCATCGTACTTTCCGGATCGGACATAGCCGTTAACATGACATTTCTTACGGTTCTTTCTAAAACCGGTCCCATTATTCCCTGATGGTTCGGGTCGTAGAGCTTGTAAAGTAACGCGATGAAGGAATTAATAATTAGATGTTTTTCTTCTTCAGACCTGGCTTCCAGCATATTTATGCCCATGGGTCTTTCTGTGTCGGAAGCGTCGAAAAGGATAACATCATCCTTTCTTGAAGCGGGAATTTTTTTAAGTAGCTCCTCAACGTCCGTTCCGTGTGGATCGATGATGGCAACACCCTCCCCTTTTTGTATATCCTGTAAAGCGAGAGACATCAAAAATTGTGATTTACCGGTACCGGTTTGCCCTATGATATAGAAGTGCCTTGCTCTATCTTCCTGGCTCATAAATATTTGCTTTTCAACTCCTCTGAAGTTGCTTTTTCCAAGATAAAGGCCGGTTGTAGGTATGTTTGTCGGGGCAGAAGATTTACGTGCAGTTAACCAAACAATGTTGGGCGTCTCGATATTTTTATTTGGAAAGTGAAACACAGTGGCGAGCTCTTCGATGTTCATAACGGATGTATCGGAGTAAAGCTGTATCCCGGCAATAGGAATGTAGACGTCTCTAACATTTATTTTTCTGTAGATGAAATTTTTGATCAGAGTTTTAGCCGATAACATTGTTTTCTTCACAAGCTTGTTATAGTTCGTATTTGTGAACTGTTCGAAAGCGCTGAGCATGTTTTGGATATTGCTTTGTGCGGTGAATTTGTCTTTCGCTACGGAGACTATTCTTATCTTTGTGTAAAAACCGGGGAGTGCTGTTTTTTTCTCTATCCCCTCAAGAAACGAGGTATCTATGTTGACCTTTTTTTCAGGGTCTGAAGCTTTCTGTCTAACGCTCGCACAAAATCTCCTTCCGGACAGTCTCCAGTTATCTCCTGCGGGTTGAATTACATACTGCACGGCAATTACTTCGTCTTCGCTGAGTTTACTCATGGCAGACGTAATTGAGCTGAGAGAATCGTTTTTTAAGTCTTCGTAAATTTTAAGAGGGTAGTATGAGGGTCCTCGAAGCTTTAATTCAACGGCTTGTGTATAGGAACCCCTATCCCAAATTTCGTGCGGGTTTATTATATCTATCTCGGCAGTTGGATACGCCCCGTTAATTTGTTTTTCTACCACGGTTGCAATTTCATTGGGGGCGACAACGTAGAATGCAATTCCGTCGGCTTTGGAAACTATCTCGAAAGAAATCCTAAAAGGCTCCGAGAAAATAGATTGAAGGAAACTTTTTTGAAATCCCATCAAATTAGAAAACATGTGCTCGGCTGCCTTAACCTCAGTTTCGTTGTCGGGAGGTAACTTTACCTGTAAGAAGGTTAGTTTATACTGTGAGATTTTTTCATTCTGTTTTTTCTTCCATAGGACAAAAATGTATAGAGCTACAAAAAAGACTATGAGAATAGGTGCAATAAACTCAGCTGTGCGGGCAGTGTTTTCGACTGTGGTATTGAGGCTATCTACGTTTTTAAGTTGATCCATGGGGCAGTTTCTCTTCTTGAACCTCTTGTCTAAAGTGGTTTTCTTCTTCGTTTGCTAAAGATGTGATTGAGTCCCTCGGGGTTACCGGTGTGTCGGGAAGATTTTCGTCAGTGCTGATGTTTACGACTGCAGGCGGAGCCGTTTCCGGTACTTCCGGTGCCGGGGCTACCTCATCTGTTTTTTCCGGCTGGGGAGGGGCTTGAGGAGCTACTTCAGTTCCGGCTTCCTGTATTTCAGGAGAGAGTTGTTCAAAATTTCCTATAGATGTAATTGATAATGGCATTAGAAATATTCTAACACTAACAAACGGGGATATTAACAATTATTGCCCTTGTGGACGGAGTTACTTACTTTTCTTGAAAAAGCGCTTTTTAATATTATCTGTTTCTTCTTTGGCCCGCGCCTCTGTGCTATGCAGAAGTTCTTCGGCTTTTTCCTTGTAAGGCTCTACTTGTCCTTTTACTTCTTCTACCTTGTCCACCACTTGCTCTGCAGCTGTCAGCCCTTTATCCACCATCTCTTCAGACTTTTCTTTTATCTTTTTCCTGGTTTTCTCACCTGATTCCGGGGCAAATAACACGCCAAGAACCGCCCCTATAAGAGTTCCCCAAAAAGCCCCTTTTACGAAAGATTTTGGAGCGTCATGTTCGTTATTATCACACATATTATTCCTCCTCCTTTTTATTAAAAATACTACTGATGATTTTAAATGCTTTAGTTCCCCGGGCTACGTTTTCAAGAAGTCCTGCTGCAACAGCAACAGGTCCTCCCACAGCACTTGTGATGTGCCTAACGTCCTTAAGCGTTTTGTCGGCGTCCTGCGCTGTAGTTCTCAGGTCTTTTAGAAACAACACAAGGAATACTGTGATTGCGGTTGCATCTATTATTAAAACTATCAGCGCGATTATAGTGGTTATTTGAACGGCATTCATAGTTAGTACTTATGCCGCAGCTACTGCAAGGATTACGACAGCTTAGGCAGTTCGTGTATGAACTAATATTATATTAACAGTCTTGTTTATTCAACAACCTCGCCTTCGACAGGTCCGTCGCTATTCGGGTCTTGTTCGTCCGTAGGCCCGGACTGAGGCCCCTGTTCCCCTGTTTCGGGATTTGGCTGGCCCTGCTGTTCCTGACCGTACAAATGTTGTCCGATTTTTTGCAACGAAGTGGAAAGTTCCTCAGTTTTGCTTTTCAGTTCTTCCGCGCTAGCTGTTTGTAGCACGCTCCTTATCTCGGTGATTTTGTCGTTAATTTCCTTTTTCATTTCTTCAGGAATTTTTCCTTCGGCGTCCTTTAAAGATTTTTCTGCTGTGTACGTTAGCCCGTCGGCAATATTTCTGCTTTCCGCCAGGTCTTTTCGTTTTTTGTCTTCTTCGGAATGGGTTTCAGCTTCTTTAACCATGCGGTCTATTTCGTCTTTGTTTAATCCTGTTCCGCCTTGTATGGAGATTCTCTGCTCTTTTCCTGTTGCCTTGTCTTTTGCGGTAACATGCAAAATCCCATTGGCGTCAATGTCGAAGGTCACTTCTATCTGGGGTAACCCGCGGGGTGCCGGAGGAATTCCGTCCAGCATAAATCTTCCGAGAGATTTGTTATCTGCGGCCATATCTCTTTCGCCTTGTAGTACGTTGATTTCCACACCGGGCTGATTATCTGCAGCCGTCGAAAATGTTTCGGATGCTTTTGTAGGTATTGTGGTGTTTCTTTTGATTAAAGGAGTTGAGACGCCACCCAAAGTTTCTATACCCAAAGTTAAAGGAGTCACGTCGAGCAAAACTACATCTTTCACGTCCCCTCCCAGGACTCCTCCCTGTATAGCAGCCCCTATAGCAACCACTTCATCAGGATTTATACCTTTGTGAGGTTCTTTGCCGAAGAAGTTTTTAACAATCTCGTTAACTTTCGGCATTCTTGTCATACCGCCGACCATTACCACTTCGTTTATTTGCGATACCGAAATCCCGGCGTCCTTTAAAGCCAATTCCATAGGTTTGATTGTTCTGTTCAGCAAATCTTCTACCAATTGTTCCAGGTGGGTGCGGGTAAGTGTGGTAGTAAGGTGCTTGGGTCCGGTTTGATCCGCTGTGATAAAAGGAACACTAATTTCTGTTGTGGTAGTCGAAGAAAGTTCAATCTTTGCTTTTTCCGCAGCGTCTTTTAGTCTTTGCATTGCTTGTCTGTCTGAGGAAAGATCCATTCCGGTTTGTTTCTTGAATTCTTCCAGCAGCCACGCAATTATTTTCTGGTCGAAGTCATCGCCTCCCAGGTGTGTGTCTCCGTTTGTTGATTTAACTTCGAAAACTCCTTCGGAGATATCAAGGACAGATACATCGAAAGTTCCTCCTCCTAAATCGAAAACCACGATTTTTTCAGTTTTATTTTTATCTAATCCATATGCAAGCGCTGCTGCTGTGGGTTCGTTAATTATTCTTTTCACAGTCAACCCCGCTATCTGTCCCGCTTCTTTAGTTGCGGTTCTTTGTGAGTCATTAAAGTATGCGGGAACTGTTATGACTGCGTCGGTAATTGTTGTTCCGGTAAACTTTTCAGCTTCGGCTTTTAATTTCGCAAGAATTTTCGCGGAAATTTCCTGAGGTGTGTAGACTTTTCCTTCAACCTCTACGCCCGCTAAGCCCCCCGGGGTTTCTGCGATGTCGTAAGGAAGGACTTTTTTCAGTTGTTGAACTTCAGGATCTGAAAATTTTCTACCCATCAACCGTTTAATACTGAAAACAGTGTTTTTCGGGTTTACTATCTGTTGTCGTTTTGCAGGGACTCCGACAAGATTTTGATCCGGAACCACTACGGAAGGAGTGGTGTTTGCGCCCTCGGAGTTATGTATAACCTTGGGGCTTCCCGCTTCCATAATTGCTACTACGCTGTTTGTTGTACCTAAATCAATTCCTATTATTTTTGACATTTAAGCCTCCTTTTGGCCGTTGCCGACTTTAACTACAGCCGGCCTTATTAATTTATTGTTAAGTAAGTATCCTTTTGAAACTGTTTCTACCACTTTATTTTTTTCACCCTGAACTATTTCGAGGGCCTCCATTTGCATCGGGTCAAATTCTGTGTGCTCCGAATTAATTTCCTCCACACCGAACTCCTTTAGACCGGATGACAAGTCTTTTATTATTAAAGTCACCCCTTTATCATCCAGGTGCTTTTTGAGACGTTCAAGGTTGTCCAGCACAGGAAGTATTCTACGTATTAATCTTTCATTTGCGAAAAACTTCCAACTTTCTTTATCTTCCTCCACTCTTTTTTCGAGATTTTTATAATCCGCAAGAGCTCTTTTCCAGCAATCCTCCAACTCTTCGATTTTTTTCTCAAGGGTTTCTATCTTATCTTTTTGTGATTTATCTTCTTTCATATTTGTTTGTGTATTTTGGGTTTACCAGGAACCGCCGAGCTCTTCGATTAACCTTTTAGTATACTTAACGGAAGGTATAATCTCGGGGTAGCTGATCCTGGAGGGACCTATGACTCCGATTTTCCCTGATCTTTTCCCTGCTGAATATTCTGTGAAAACCATAGCGCACCTGTTTAATTTTTCAATCCCGATTTCCTCTTCAATTAGAGTCTTTATACCCCCCTGCGCCGAAGCGTTATCTAAAACTCTTTCAAGAAGGTGGTACTCATCCAATAAAGAAAACGCTTGTTTCGCCACGTCTATGTCCCAGAATTCTTTGTGATCCAATATATTAGCGGCACCGGCATAGCTCACGAAACCGTCTTCGGTTGTTGCGAATGCTAGGGATCTGCTCATTTCTGAAAGGGCAAGAACGGATTCGCGTAAAAGTTTTTCAAATTCAAACCTGTTGGTCCAGAGACGCTGTTTTAACGCAACTTCCTGAAGTACAGGGAGTTCCCTTTCCTCCATCATCTGGTCTAAATAAAGGCGGTACGCCATTTTTGTGGGAACACGCCCGGAAGATGTGTGCATCATTTCCAGAAACCCCATATCGATGAGCTTCGCCATTTCATTTCTTATTGTTGCGGGGGAACATCTCAAATTATATTTTGCCACTATCTCTACCGACCCTACCGGCTCGGCGTTTTTAATATATTCGTCTATTACTGCGTGTATGAGCTGGAGCTGTCTATCACTCAACATATTATCAGTAATATATCACGAGTGCTAAAGGTGTCAATACCTTTGGTGAGTTTTCGTAGCGGGAAAATTACTTTGTTTGTAAAATCTGCCTAAACGCTTCCTGCGGTATTTCAACCTTTCCTATTCTTTTCATTCTTTCCTTACCTTTTTTCTGAATATCCAGAAGTTTATCTTTTCTTTCCCGGTGTCCCCCGCTCATCTTTGCCAATACGTTTTTTCTAAAAGCCGGGATATCCTCCCGGGCGATTATTTTTCCTCCGAGAGCAGCCTGTAAAGACACCGTAAACTGTTGTTTGGGTATTATTTCTTTAAGTTTCTTTAAAAGACTTTTACCCACATCATGGGCTTTACTCCTAAGAACAATGTGGGAAAGGGGGTCGACGATGGAATTGTGAACTAATATGTCCATTTTTACTGCGTCAACGGGAGCGTAGTCCCTGAATTCATAGTCGAGAGAAGCGAACCCGGACGAGACTCTTTTTAAATCATCGAAAAAGTTGTACACAAGCTCGGACAGCGGAAGTACATAACTGAAATAGACTGTTTTTTCGCTGGGATATTCCATTTTTGTGTTTTCCCCGCGTCTTTCTTCGCAAAGTTTTATTACTTCTCCCACGTATTCAGATGGAGAAATTATTGTCAGGTTTATGCGCGGTTCTAAAATACGGAGAATTCTCGATCTGTCCGGCATTTCGGAAGGCGATCTCACTTCGATGGTAGTACCATTCGTAAGCTCCACATGGTACTCGACAGAGGGGGTTGTTGAAATAAGTCTTAAGTCATACTCTCTTTCCAGCCTTTCCTGGATGATGTCGGCATGTAAAAGACCTAAAAATCCGCACCTGAAGCCGAAACCGAGAGCCGAGTTCGTCTCGGGTTCGAACATGAGGGCTGAGTCGGAAAGAGAAAGCTTTTGGAGAGCTTCTCTGAGCTGCGGAAACTTATCATTTTCAATTGGGTATATGGATACGAAAACGAAAGGTTTAACTTCTTTGTACCCGGGCAGCGGCACCGTTTTCCTTCCTTCCAAAGATACCGTATCCCCCACATTTACCGTGGTTATGTCTTTAAGTCCCGTGGCTATATATCCGACTTCCCCGGTGGAAAGGTCTCCTTCCCTTATTCTTTCGGGTTTGAAATACCCTATTTCTTCAGGTTTTGTGGAAACTCCCGTAGCGAGAAAATGTATTTTATTACCTACCCCTCCGCTAAATTCGCGGAACTCTCCGTCGGTTACTTTTACCATTGCGATAACTCCCAGATATTCATCGTAAAAGGAGTCGAATATCAGTCCCCGTGGGGCGGCGTTTTTATCTCCGGACGGCGCAGGTACCTTATTAATAACTTCCTCCAACAGAGTTGCGATGCCCTCCCCGGTCTTTGCCGAGACTTTAAATATACTCTCTCTTTTGAACCCGAAAGTTCCTACAAGATCGTTTTCTGTTCTTTCAATATCCGCGGCTGACAAATCGATTTTGTTTATCACAGGAATTATCACGAGGTTTGATTCCAAAGCTTTGTATACGTTTGAAACGGTTTGTGCCTGAATGCCTTGCGTAGCGTCCACAACAAGAATAGCGCCCTCACAGGCAGCTAATGACCTGGATACTTCGTAGGAAAAATCAACGTGGCCGGGGGTATCAATGAGGTTCATCTGGTAGCCTTTGTAAGCCATTCTGACAGCCTTTAATTTGATCGTTATACCCTTTTCCTTCTCTAATTCCATGCTGTCGAGCGTTTGTTCCTGAAGATGTCTTTTATCCACAGTTCCTGTTATTTCCAGAAAACGGTCAGCCAGGGTCGACTTTCCATGGTCGATATGGGCTATTATGCAAAAGTTACGGATGTGTTTCTGTTCCATGGGGAGATTTTACCTTATTGGCTGCATCAAACAACCTTGTCTTCTTCCGGAAGGTAGGGGACACCCTTCTTTATAGGTGTAAGTCTTTTTATTAGTTTGTAAAACAAATCGACCTCTTTTACCCGCATATGGGTGGTGATAAAAATGTAGGTAGCGGTGCTAAATAGCCCCGCAACGGCTACGAGGCCAAGTAGGTTAATTGTTCTTGTGGTGTCAAAGATGTACTTATCCAATAGTTTTACAGGAACGTACAAAGCCAGTCCCATAAATAAGGTCGCGTAGGAAATTTTTGTAAAAGGAACAAGAATTTTTTCAATTTCAAAACCTCCGATTTGTTTGTGCAGAAGATAAAAAAGTAGACACATGTCTATTAAAGAGGTAATTGAAAATGAAAGGGCTACTGACCAAACCCCGAATTTTAACCAGGTTACGAAATACAACGAAAGCAGAACATTCAGGGCTGTTGTAAAAAGGCTCACTATGACCGGAGTTTTGGTGTCTTTAAGCGCATAAAAAGCCCGGGTTAATAGGTAATTTGTACTTTGGGCGAATATAGAAATACTGAAAAAAGCCAGCGTATAAGAAGTTTTTAAAGTTGCTTCCCATGGAAAATTTGAAACCCCGTAAACGATACGCACAACAGGCCCCCTTAAGACTAAAAGAATCATGCTTAGAGGTAACACAAGATATAGCATTTGCATAAGGGAGGTTGTGAACGTTTCTTTAAATTTTCCCAGATTTTCTTTTTCGCTTTGGGTTGCCAACGTCGGCAAACTTGCCGCACCTAAGGATATTCCAAACAGGCTTACGGGGAAGGATTGTAGTTGAAGAGCGAATTTAAGGTAAATAACAGACGATGTTGAAACTAGTATTGCTAAGCTGTTATTTATAACCTGAATTAAATTGGCCAGGAGCACGCTTATAATCCTCGGGGGGACGAGTCGGGCCATATGACGCAACCCTTTATCTGAGAAGCTGATTCCTGGAACGAATCTGAACTCTGTTTTAAGTAAAGCGGGAAGTTGAAGTGCAAAATGAAAAAAGGCGCCAGCGGCTACACCGAAAGCCGGGGCGTAGATCCCATATTTTTCGGAAAGCAGGACTATTCCCAGGACCATGCCCGTGCTGTAGGCTAAGGGGGCTAGCGCTGCTACCAAAAAGTACTTAAATGTTTGCAAAACACTCGTTGCAAGACTCCCCAGGACAAGCAATATCTGTGACAGCATCATTATTCTCATTAAGGTAACTCCGAGGGAAGCTTCTTCAGGAGTGAATTTTCCGAGAGACACTATGTTGAAAAGAGGTTTTGCGAAAAGCATCACGGCGACGGTTAGGAGTAGGAAAAACCCCAGAGTCACAGTAATCATAGAAGACGCTGTCTTGTTGGCTTCTTCTTTGTTTTTTTTCAACCCTCCGGCAAAAAGGGGTATAAAAACGGTCGATACAGCTCCCACCACGAGTACGGAATACACCATATTGGGGATTCTGTCGGCGGTGTAGAAAACAGCCAGCTCGTTTGAAACCCCGAAGTAGTGAGCTAAAAGCCTACCTTTTAAAAACCCCAGAATCGCGTTCAGCCCGTTAGAGGCTGCTATGATAAAGGCGGCGGATAATATAGTGTTTTGTGTTTTGAACAGAACCCCATTAAGTTGTGTTTTGTTAATATCCAGAGGCATGCTTTCGGTTGGGCAAAAAACGTTGAATTAGTACGTAAGTATGTTATCATACGTAGCGCTTATGCCAAATACTAAATCAGCGAAAAAAGCTCTGAGGGGCTCCGCAAAAAAAAGAAAACACAATATTTTTTGGAAGGACAAATATAAGGCTTCTATCAAAAGCATGAAGTCTTCGTTGGTTTCTTCTAATGGCGCCGAAGTGGTAAAAGATCAAATGCAGGTTCTTCAGAAAGTGCTGGATAAAGCCTCGAAGGAAAAAGTCATTCATAAAAACAAGGCAAATAGGTTAAAATCTAGATATGCTAGAAAAGTATCTGCCCTTTCTCAAGCGCCCGGAAAAACCAGGAAAAAATCTTAAAGCCGAACCTCAAGTTTCTGACGACACTCTTTTTTTTAACCCCGAGTCTTTACGTGAAGAGGCGTTTGACGCGGGTATTAACGTAAAAATATCTTCATCAATTGTTATCTTTTTAAGTTTAATACTTATCGGTTTGTTAGTGGCGCACTTGGTAGCGAATTTTTTTCTAAATGGTCTCCTCAACGAACAGAAAAATTTAGAATTTAAAATAAACGGATACCCTGGTGTAGAGGAAAAAGCTTTGCAAATTGCGGACAAGATCAATTACAGTAAAAAAACTGTTAACGCGAGAAGACCCCTGACTACCAGGATATCCTTTGTTATGTCAAGAATTCCCCAGGGACTCGCTCTAAGCACGGTCGCATTCAATTCCAGAACATTCGATATAGCAGTAAAAGGCAGTTCGCCGGCTCAAGTAACAGGAATGTTTCTTAGTTGGTTACGGGACGGCGAGATATCGGAAGTAACCATAAAAGAAGCCGTCTTCTCATCCTCGGAGAACACCTATCTCGTCAGACTGGGGGGAGTATATAGATGAAAAAAGAATTTTCCAATTCCACCAAGTTGTTTTTTTCAAACGAATTTTTCCTGTCGAGATTGTACGGTATGTGGGTCTTTGTGTGCATAGTGCTGTTCGGGTTTTTTGCTATAAGACCGTTGATTTCCTCTATGACTGAAAAAGTAGCTCTGTACAAAGAGATGAGGGGGTTGAATTATGAGTTGAATGTGAAGTTGCAGAGTTTAAGCAAGTTGTCTGACGATATTTCTTCAGCGGAAAAATATAATTCCTTGCTGGAGGCCACAATACCTAAGGAATTAAACACACACAGCTACATGGTCTCATTTATGCAGCAGGCAGCGACCGCCGGATTTAGTGTGACTGATTTTATGCCTGCAACCGAGAGCGTGGGAGGGGAAGTATCTATCGTAGTTGTTTTGGAGGGACCGGGAGACCTCTCTGCTCTAGTATCCGAGGTGGAGGGAATGCAACGTGTTACTGTTGTTGATTCTGTGAAACACGAGGTACACACTAACGGTACTCAAACGACCCTCGAGTTAAGGATATTTAACCTGTAAAACTATGAAAAGACTATTTATTACTTCATTATTTTTCACACTTGCCACGTTTCTTTGGTTAATTCTTGGAAATCAGGCCGTGAATAGGGATAAATATATTACTCAGAATATACTTGACATGTCCCGTCCGTTAGATGTTACTATTGACATAGAGTTTCTACATAGTTTGAAACCTGCCTATGAACAGCGATAGCGCGAAAAACGGATTTAAAACCTTTATACTGACACTTTCTATATCCCTTATTGTATTTAGCGTTGTTTATTACTTAGTAACAAATAATAGCGGGGATACTTCGGCAGCGCCTTATCAAGCTTCTACGACTCCGATAACAAATGAACAAGAGGGTTACCAAGCCCTAGCGCTGAATGCCGAAACAGAACAGTCCGCGCAGGTTGAGGGAGCTTCTACGTCCTCGGTATTTGGAGATATTGTTGATAACCCTGTAGATACTCCTGCCCTTGGTAGCGCGGATGTATTAGCGGGGACAACTTCTTCTCCGTCAGTTTCTCAGACAACAACCAGCGGAAGTACTGTTCCGGAGACAGGTGTAGTCGGCATTACCGCCGGGCTTTTGGTGTCGTTAGTTTTTTTCCTAACCGGGATGTATTACATCTCCAGTAACCCAAGAAGAGCCGCACTCAGTGGTTTCGAGAAAAAAATACTCAAGGATAATTAAGATTAATCTTCCGTCAAAACAGCTTTTACCAACAGTCTGTTTGTTTTTGTTCCTGCCGGCCAGCATGTCATGAGCGTTACTGTGGATTCGTTGAGATAAGCAGGTTTAAACCCCGCCAGAGGATCTACTCTCTCCGGCGTAAGAAGCTCTTTTGACTCTATAACATATTTTAGGTTTTCTCCCATATATTTGATATCAATCTCATCTCCTGTTCGTAGACTACCTAGAGTTGAAAATATGGTTCTATAATTTCTAGGGTTATAAAACCAAGGTAGGACGGAATGACCGTATATAAAGGCATTTCCCCTGCTTCCTGGAAGTGCAGATCCGTTATAGTGCCCCAGAGAGTTTTCGGGGCTAAGATTTGGGGAGTTAGTTTCGACAATGGCGTTATTTATTCCGAGCTTTGGTATTGAAAGCGTGAAGAATTTTGGTACTTCAACCTTTTTTTCTTCTTCCGCGGTATTTTTTTCTTCCAGCTCCACAAACTCAAAATCGCTGAATCCTGTAGCTAACCCGAGAACGCTACTTCTCATGGGTTTAGAAATTTCGTCCTGAGTCTTGAAGAAAACCAGAGGGAGCACCACTTGCGTTCCTAATACAAGAAATCCCAAAGACATTAAAAGTCCCGATAGTATTTTGGATTTGAAATAAAAATTGTAGTTTACCGTCTTGTAAATAGGATCGTTCGAGTGGTCTTTGATATATTTTCTGGGTCCGGTCTGAATCGGCATTATTTAGAGTTTAACACTTTTTCAACAGCCAAAGTTAGCATAACCTCGGGATTTACCTCTCCTACTTTGGATTTTAGGTCCAGTCTGTAGAATTCTTTGAACATATCTTTTACTCCATCCTCTGTATATTTTCCAACCAGGTTTTTTTGTTTGGAGCGGACGTACGGACTCATTACCGAAGCCGACGGACTTTCGAATTTTACTTGAGCCAGTGAACGCAATCCATACATGAGGAGTGCGAAGAGTTCAAACGGATCCTTATCTTTGTCTAGCTCTCTATGCATAAGTTTGTAGGAGTTGATTCTATCCTTTCTCATTACGGCATCTACAAAATCAAACGTAGTTCCTGTATCCAAATTTTTGTTTTCAAGTACCTGCGCCTTCATTAATCCGGCGTTCTTTATAAAAATGTTGGATGCTGTGAGTTTTTTTTCGGAGAGTATTACAAGGGTGGTATGCGAAGGTGTTTGAGCTATCACGTTGATGTACTCTTCCAGATTAGTTCGCCCCGCTCCGGATATGTTTACAACAAAAAATTGAGGTTCCCCGAAAATATCTATACTTCTTATTTTACTGGTAAGGTCGGTTGGGGTTGTGTCCTGTATCGAGAACTCCTGTTTGTATCTGACCATCAGTTTCTTCTGTTGGTTGAGGATTAGCGCCCTGGATTTGGAGAGATTTTCTCCATGCACTATGTATATCATTACTTTCCTCCGAAAAGATATCTCTGGACAAAAGCGTGTATTTGAACGTAATCCCCGGTTTGGGGGATGAGCACATAAGCACCGTTGTACAGAGTGCTGTCGACAGGGTGATACAATAGGCCCCCCTCTTCCGCGGAGCTACTATCGTCCAGCACTACCGAAACTACACGATCGAAATTTATCTGTTGTGACAACAAGTAGAATGAATTAACCGCTCCGAAATCTATGTCGGTATCGGTATTTTGTGCGTAAGCGTCGTACAGGTTTTTAAGTTTTGTTGGGTTAACAAGTGTTTGAATAGATAGCGATTTATTTTTAATTGCCGTGATAATTTTTTGCTGTCTTCTGGATCTCGCGAAATCTGTACCCTCGTTATTGTTGCCGTGACGAGACCTTACAAACTTCAAAGCTGTTTCGCCGTCCATAGTTTGAGTCCCCTGATTAAATACGATTTCTTCATATCTGCAAAAGTAAATCTCAAGATCAGATTTACCCTCTTCTTCCATCTTTTTAATTTCTTCTTCGGTTCTTCCGCACCTGTTATTTTCCATGTTTTCGATAGGGTAAGCATAGTCGGTGAATGCCGTGTCCACCGTAACCTCGACTCCCCCGAGTATGTCTATTATTTCTTGGAAAAGATCGAAAGAGACCATGACGTGATAGTGAATTGGAATTCCTAAAACGTCCTGCAAAACCGCTCTAAGGTTATTGGCCCCCTCGCCTTCTTTTGAGAGAGCGTATACCGCGTTTATTTTACTCGAGTACCCGTTCGGGTCTTTTACCCAGAGATCTCTCGGTAATGAGATAAGCACAACATCTTTGTCGACTTTTCCTATTGACGCCACGAGTATCGTGTCAGTAAGAGTAGGTCTTCCAGATTCTGCTCCGGTTACTCTTCTGTCTGATCCCAGTATGAGAACATTTGTTCTTCCGTCTGTTTCTTTGAGATTTGTTCCTGTAATCGTAGCAACAACAGAAATAGGGTTAAAAGCAGCCAGTATTTTATCTTTGAATGCAAAAGCCACGGCTACCGTGAGAACTAGTCCCGCAGCTGCGATAAACTTGAGGGTTTTTGTCTGCAGCCCCCCGCGTTCGTTTTTTATTGTACTAACGGTTCCGTTAGTTTTTCTGCACATATCCATGTACTTCATAGAGTGCTTTTTAATAAGCTGCTACAATTCCGGAAAAGTGTTTCGGGTCAAGACTGGCGTTGCCTACTAAAACACCGTCCAATTTTTCTATATTAACCAGATCGGGTACATTTTGTCCATTAACTGACCCGCCATATAACAAGGGCTCGTTGTTTTTCAGGATAGCTCTGATTTTTTTGACCCCCTCCTTTATCTCCTTCGTACTTTTCTCTTTATACACACCGTTTTTCGAAATATTTGCCGGATCTTCCCACGCGTAAATAATCCCCGGGCGTTTATACAGTTCTATCTTCTCGGGTTCCACAAAACACACGATTGGGGTCAGACCTTCGGACAGGCACGCGTCGATTTTTTTAGCCACTACCTCGGCTGTTTCTTTTCTTTCGCTGTGCCCGACAATAGCGTACTTACACATTTCTTTTAACTGAAAAGCTCCTGTTTCTCCTGTGTGGGCGCCCTTTTCTTCAATTGAGACGTCTTGGGCAGAAACCTCTACGCCTATTTTTTTCATTAGTTCCGCAACGGGAAAAATGTGCAGAAAAGATGGAGCAACAATCACGGTAACTTTTCCGTTTAACACTTCCGTATCAAAACCTGCTGCCCAGCTTATTACGTCCTGCATGTTCATGTTCATTTTCCAGTTGGCCACTATATATTTCACGAAATCCTCCTTAGAGTTTGTTCAATTAGTTTTGGCAAAGACTCGATGTCCTCGTGAGTATAATTGTATCCCAGGACGTTGAGGCAGGAAAAGACCACGCCGACATCAGTATATATTCTATCCGCATATTGGCAGGCTACAAGACTGTGTAGGAGAACGTTACCGCCCATTTCCCCGGTCTTTGACTTTCCGCACCCCATGGGGCAGTTTGAGCATGAGGGATAGGTACCTTCCAAAACACTTAACTCATCCTTTCTGCCCAAAATTTTTTTATATAAGTCCTCATATTTATCAAAATCTTTTATATTTATAAGCTCGGTTCCGGTCACTACAATTCCGGATATGTTTTTGTCAGTAAATTCTTTTTCAAGATAGTGTTCGGGAGTTGTAAAGTACCCGCCAAGTAATATTTTTGAGCCATCAACTTTTATTACGCTTCTCTTTCCCGGAAGCCCCAGCGTTTCAGGATCTTCTGTAGAATCTTTAAAACTTACACCGGTGTTTGTGATATCTAAAATAGTTTTTTCCTGAGAAGTTCCGTATACAACTATGGCGTCCAGTCCTGCGTATCTTATTCTCAACGACAGATTTCCTCCGAGATAAATATCTTCGATGACGCCGTCATTATTAATTACTAGCGCTGTTTTTGACGCGAACGGAAAAAGTCCGTTTAAAGGTCCGACGGCGAAGATTAAAGGATTTTTGTCGTAATACATCTCCATTAGTTTGAAACCGAGGCCGGCACCCCCGATGTAGCTGTTGAGGTCTTCGAAACTTTTGACCTCGGACTCCTTTTTGGTAATGTCTATTGATAATATTTTTCGAGGTCTAGTTTCCATTTAATCGGGTTCCTCAACTTCAAAAACACCTTTCGGGCATATTTTTTGGATTTTATCCACGTTAAGACTGCTAATTCTCGGGTCTATTTCAAGCGCGTATTCCATATTCCCAAGCTTTGAGTTGGTGTTTCTAAACACCCGTATTAATGCCCCGTCGAGCCCTATTTTTCTAAGCTGACGCTGGGCTTCTAGGGTGCACATCTCGCACCCCACGCACTTTTCAGGAAAACTTACTTTAAGTATTTTTGGCATTATTTTCTCTTATTCAGTGCCTCTATTCCGGGTAAGGTTTTTTCGGCAAGGTATTGAAGCATTGCGCCGCCTCCGGTAGAGACAAAACTAAATTTATCAAGCAGGGAGTAGCTGTTTACGGCTGTTATTGTATCTCCGCCTCCGATTACTGTAAAAGCACCTTCTTGCGTTTTTTTAGCAATCGCCGAAGCTATCTGTGCCGTACCCAAGGAATATTCAGGCTGTTCGTAGGCTCCCATAGGACCCGCCCATAAGATAGTTCCCGCTCTGCTGATAATCTCCGTGTAATCGGCTATCGTTTGTTTACCGATATCTTTATTCTCCGGAGCATAGTCTTTAGGGATTACAAGGTTAAACGGAAGTTCTTCATTCCACTCCATTCCTAGCTTGCCCCCCAACAGAACGAAGTCAGCTCTTTTTAGGAATTTTTTAACAACGGGAAGTTTACTTTCCAGTTTGGCCCCACCAATAACTATTACGAAAAGTCTTTTTACATCTCCCAGTAAGAGATCAAGGGTTTCAATTTCTTTTTGAAAACGTATTCCTGCGTATGCAGGAATCCATTCGGGAACACCTACAATCGAAGCGTGTTTTCTGTGCGAAGTTGCGAAGCTTTCGTTTACATATATAGTGCCGTTGGCAGCCAGCTGTTTGGCGTACTGGAGATTGTTTTCTTCTTCACCGTGGTTGAAACGCAGATTTTCCAAAAGTTCGTATTTTCCTTTACCCAAGGCGTTGTCGAAAAAGAACGACAGGTTTTTTGTTGAAAGACGTTCGTCGGCTTTACCGCTCGGGTTTCCTATGTGTCCCATAATAACGGGGAAACCACCGCGGGAAATGATATAGTTCAAAGTCTCCAAAGAAGCTTCCAGCCTGTATTTTTCCTGTACTTCCTTGTGAGCAACAGGGACATCAAGGTCGCATCTAACAAGGACTCTTTGTCCGGCAGTTATAGTAGCTTCCAACACTGATTTCATTGGAACCATTTTATCATTTATATGAGGATATCTTTAGGAAATAGTCAAAAGAGCCATCTCGACAAGCCTGTTGCTATAGCCCCATTCGTTATCGTACCAAGCTAAAATTTTAATAAGGTCGCCGTCTACTACACGGGTCATTTCCAAATCAACGATGGCTGAATAGTTGCTTTTTATAATATCGGACGAAACAAGAGGGGTGTAAGTAGCATCCAAAACACCTTTGTAGAAAGGATTATTTTTTGCTTCGAGGAACGCTTTATTTACCTCTTCTTTTGTTGTCTTTTTTTCTACCAACATTGTTATGTCAGAAACAGAACCTGTGATGATCGGAACTCTTAGTGAAATTCCGTCGAACTTTCCTTCAAGGTCAGGTATAACCAGGGTTGTGGCTTTTGCCGCTCCGGTGCTTGTAGGTGAAATGTTGTACCCCGCAGCCCGCGACCTTCTCATGTCAGGTTTGTTTCCTGAAGGGGGGCCGTCCACAACACTTTGGTTTGCTGTAATGGCGTGCACGGTGCTCATTACGGCTTTCAACACCTTAAATTTAGAATGCATAACGGAAATAACAGGAGAAATACAGTTGGTTGTGCACGAAGCGTTAGAAATTATATTTTGTCCTAAATATTGGGAATCGTTTACACCCATTAAAAAAGTTTGGGCTTCTCCTCCTTTTGTGGGTGCGGAGATAATTACTTTTTTAGCGCCTGCGGTCAGGTGAGCTTTAGCTGCGTCGTTCTCGGTAAATCTTCCGGTGCACTCGAGAACTGTATCAACTTTAAGGTCTCCCCACGGCAGTTTTGTCGGATCTTTTTCAGAAAATACCTTGCTTTTCTTACCTTCCACGACAAGATAATTTTCTTTACCTGTAATAGAGAAAAAATCTTTTTCTCCGGCGTTTTCTTCAAGCCGTATAACTTTCCCGTCTTCTTCAACCCAGATGTCTTTATCGTAAACACCGTAAGCTGAATCATATTTTAATAAATGGGCTAAAACGCGTGGATTGGTCAGGTCATTAATTGCCACAACTTCAACTCCGTCTTTTTCCAAAGCGATTTTCAGGGAGGCTCTACCTATTCTTCCGAAACCATTAATTGCTAGACGGGCAGTCATAGGGTAATTATATCTATAGATGCGAATTAATCCAGCTTCTCAGCATTTCCTTGGGCATTGCTCCTTCTTTTCGGGATACTTCTTTTCCCTCTTTCATAATTACGAAAGTGGGGATGCTGAAAATTCCGAACTCTTGTGCCATCGCACCCTCAGCTTCGACGTCAATCCTTTTCACCTCAAGTTTTTTGCTAAAGTCTTTTTCGACCTCTTCCAGCACGGGAGCCATTATTTTACAAGGGCCGCACCAGTCTGCATAAAAATCCAGTAGTTGTAACATAAAATAGTTGTCCTTAATAAAATTTAATCCTACGGACGACATCTATGATAACATAATTTTTGGTCTTCAATATGTATAGTTACAAACAGAAAATTTCACAGAATTCAAAAAAAATGACAACGGGGGGTTCGAGGCTGTGGGTGTTTATTCCTGTTTTATTTCTATCCACGGCAATTGCATTTGTTTTTTTGAGAAGAGGGGTGGCTGAGGAGATAAAAGTTGAAGTAGTAAAAGACGAATATCTTGAGACATTGAAACCTACCGAGATCCGTAAAGAACCTCTAGCGCTTATTAAAGAAGAGAGCGACTTTCCCCCCGAACTTATTGCCGGTAGCGCAGGTATTATTGTGGACGCGGATAACGGAAAGATTTTATATGCAAAGGAAGCCGATAATAAGATGCCCCTGGCAAGTCTGGTCAAGATAATGACGGCTGTTATTACCCTCGAGCATAAATCCCTTTCAGATTATGCCACGGTCACAGCAGAGGCTGATGCGGTCGGTGAGAACGAGATGGGAGTATCAGAGGGAGAAGCTTACACAATAGAGGAATTGTTGTACGGTCTTTTATTAAATTCCGGAAATGACGCTGCGTACACGCTTGCCGAAAATGTTGCCGGTTCTTCCGACGAATTTATCCGATGGATGAATAGAAAAGCACAAGAGTTAGGTTTAAAAAATACCGGATTTTTTGACCCCAGCGGACTTGATGATCGTTCCTATACGACAGCCGCAGATTTAGTAGTGCTTACCGAGTATGCAATGAGACATAAAGAGTTCAGAGAAATTGTTGCTACGGTAGAAAAGGAGCTTCCCTATTCAGGACTGCATAAATATTTATATCTTGAGAACCAGACCAACTTGCTCACGACGTATCCCGGCGTTATTGGAGTAAAAACGGGGTACACCGAAGAAGCCGGGTTGTGTCTTTCCACATACGCCGAAAATTCGGGCAAAAAACTTGTCGGAATCGTACTAAACAGCATAGACCGCAAGGGAGATATGATAATAATGCTGGACTACGGTTTTTCCCGGTATGGAATTATAGTTGAGCACCATCTTCTCGATATATTTTGACCTTCATGCTGGGGTATATTTTTTTCCACACAGACCATTTAGCCGGCGTCTCTACCACATACCTTGCAGGGTATTGCGGTATGTATGAGGGGCACTTCTCTGTAACGCAGGGAGGTACTTCTCTCGCAATATCAACGACTTCCATTTTTTCGTTAATCCATATAATGTCCAGGGGAATTAGTGTGTTTTTCATCCAGAAAGCATACTTATAATCCATTCCGAAAATGAACAACATCCCTGTATTTTTAGGCAGCTTCTCTCTATTCATCAACCCGTTTTGTAGTTCTTCCTTTGTTTCAGCCACTTCGGTTCTCAGTGTGACATCCTCACCAAATTTTACTGTGTAATATTTTGCTCCCGGTGTAAGGGGCACATCTTTTCTAAGAGTAATGCTTGCGAGATAAACACCTGTCGCTAGTACTATTGCTAGCGCTACGTAAGGAAGAGATTGTTTGAGCATGTATTTTTATTGTAACCAGTATCGGCTAAGATTTATAGTTTTTGCATCTCCTGACACCCGCGAGTATCGACAAAAAAGTCAGCTGTGATATGTTATTTACGTGTCGGATACTACCAGCATTTTTCTAAAAGACCTTAATGCAGACCAGATTGCCGCAGTTTCCCATTATCTTGGACCCGCTCTCGTGGTCGCGGGGCCCGGTAGCGGAAAAACCCGTGTTTTGACCCACAGGGTAGCTTTTCTCATAGAAGAGAAAAAAGTGCCCGAAGCTAATATTTTATGTGTTACTTTCACAAACAAAGCGGCAGATGAAATTAAATCGAGGGTAAAAAACATTCTCGGTTCTGAGAACAGCCTCCCCTGGAGCGGTACCTTTCACAGTATTTGCGCCAAAATTTTAAGAAAAGACGGCCGCGATATAGGTATCCCCGTGTCTTATGTTATTTATGATACCGACGATCAGGCAGCGGTAATTCGTGATATAGAAAAGGATTTCGGAATGGACACAAAAAGGTTTCATCCTCGCGCGGTATTGGAGTATATTTCCGGTGCAAAGTCCGAGATGGTTTCACCCGAAATGTACGCGGGGTATGCCCAGGGTTACTTTCAAAAAACAGTTGCTAAAATATTTCCTGAGTACCAACACCGCTTGCGCCAAAGCAATGCCTTGGATTTTGACGATTTACTTTTGGAAACAGTTCATTTATTTGAGGTGTCCCCCCACATTCTGAAAAAATACCAGGAACTTTTTAAGTTTATTTTGGTGGACGAGTATCAGGATACAAACAAAGTTCAGTATGCTTTAACAAAGGCATTGGCTAACAGCCACGAAAACCTTTTCGTTGTGGGGGATATGTCGCAGGCTATCTACAGTTTTAGAGGCGCGGATTTCAGAAATATTCTCAATTTCCAAAACGATTACCCGAAAGCAAAAATTTACAATCTCGGAAAAAATTACAGGTCGACAAAAAATATTCTCGAAGCAGCAAAAAATTTAATAAAAAATAACTCTACACACATTCCTCTTGATTTGTGGACCGACAATTCGCAGGGAGACCGTTTGATAGTTTACCGCGGGGCTTCGGAAAAAGATGAGGCGTCCTTTTTAGTAGATGAAATATCAGAGGCTTTAATGAGTGGAAAAGGTTACGCAGATATTGCCGTTCTTTACAGGACGAACGCTCAATCGAGAAACATTGAGGAACATTTCATTAGAAACAATATTCCCTACCGTATCATTGGCGGTGTGCGGTTCTACGGGAGAAAAGAGATCAAAGACGTTATCTCGTATCTTAAAGTCGTTCATAATCCGAAAGATAAGGTGTCCTGGTCAAGAATAATAAATGTTCCTCCCCGCGGAATAGGGCAAAAATCCGAAGAACAGTTGAAAAAGTTAAAATGGGACATCGCGGCAGTAGAAGAAAAATCCCACCTTCCTGTTAGGGAATGGATTGCCTCGGCAAAAACTTTGTCGACTTTGGAACTTATGGAAAAGATTCTTGCCGACACAAAATATATTGAATGGCTCAACGATGGGACCGAGGAAAATTTTCAGAGAATTGAAAACATTAACGAATTAAAGTCAGTTGCTGCCCAGTTTGTTGACCTAAACGAATTTCTGGAAAACGTTGCTTTAATAGAAAGTTCTGATCGTCCGCGCGATGAAAATATCCCCGTTGTAACGCTGATGACCGTGCATGCTTCGAAAGGTTTGGAGTTTCCTGTGATTTTTATTGTTGGAATGGAGGAGGGTTTGTTTCCGCACACCCAGTCTCTTTTAGAGCAGGACGCTCTGGAGGAGGAAAGACGTCTATGTTATGTCGCAATCACAAGAGCAAAAGAAAAGGTTTTTATGACCTGTGTTTCAAGCCGCTTATATTTCGGGAGCATTCAGGTAAACATTCCCAGCAGATTTTTAGGGGAACTCCCGGGGGAGATACTTGAATACCGGGGGATAACTATGGAAAAAGGAAAACTACCCCGCCTTCCCGGCTCTGTGGATGAATTTCTCGATGATTTAGACTACGACCGGAATAATTTCAATTGGTAGACTTTTTTGGGGCAAGTGTTTGTAGTTACAGGTATAATAGAATAATGTACGAGTCGGTAAAATCTTTAGGTCAAAATTTTCTGTCAAAAGCTTCAGTTGTGGAGCCGATGGTCAGTGCTTTGGATATAAAGGATGGTGAGGACATTATTGAAATCGGACCCGGGCACGGGGTTTTAACCGAATCCCTTTTACACCGTGTCTCCGACCGCGACGTGAAGGTTTATTCGGTTGAGGTCGACGAACGTTTTGCTAGAAAACTTTTTGGAATGTATGTGGGTGAGCCGGTGATAGAGATAGTTCACGCTGATATTTTAAAATGGCTCCCGACTTTTACTTCAGAAAGAAAAGTAAAAGTATTCGGCTCTTTGCCTTATTACATAACTTCTCCTATTTTGCACTCGGTGATAAAAATGAATGTTATGCCTGAACGCGCGGTTTTCCTTATCCAAAAAGAGGTTGCCGAAAAGGTTTGTAGTAAGGTTCCCGATGCTTCATACATATCAACTTTTATCCAAACTTTCTACGACGCCGAACTTTTATTTAATGTTCCAAAAACCGAATTTACCCCCGCACCTAAAGTGGACGGAGCCGTCATAAAACTGACAAGAACAAGTATTGAAATGGACCGCGGTATAATCGAAAGGTACGAGGGGTTTCTGCACAGGGCATTTTCTCACCCGAGAAAGATGCTTAATAAACCTTTTTCAAAGGAAGAATTGGCCCGGGGCGGAATAGATCCTAAACTGAGGCCGCAAAATTTAAGCCCGGAAGAATGGTTGGAGTTTTATAAGGTACTGCACCTGCCCGCATCTATATGAAATATAGCGTAGTTATACCTACATTAAATGAGGAAAAATACATAGGAGTACTCCTCCAATCCTTGGTGGATCAGGCGTTTAAAGACTTTGAGGTAATTGTTGTTGACGCTGTTAGCGAGGATAAAACAAAGGAAGTTGCTGATTCCTTTAAAGATAAATTGGCTCTTACATTCGTCGAATCCCCGAAGAGAGGTGTTTCTTTTCAGCGCAACTACGGTGCAAAAATGGCCAAAGCTCCCCACTTAATATTTTTTGATGCCGACGTTGCTCCGGAGCTGGATTTTATTTCGAAGATTGACTACTACATCGAAAAAAAGACCGTAGACATCCTTTCTTCGTGGAATGTGCCCATTTCCGACAAATTAATCGATGAGTTTCTTTACTGGGCGTTTAACCAGCTATATCTGGAAACAATGAAAGACAGATTTCCTGCGGCTGTGGGAACGTTCATTTACGCCAAGAAATCCTCTTTTGATGCTGTGGGCGGTTTTCAGGAAGAAGTTAAACTGGCCGAAGATTTTGATTTAGTGGGAAGAATGTTCAAGGCCGGGTACAAATACGCTTTGTTAAAAGACCCAAAAATAAAATTCAGCGTCAGAAGACTGGAAAAAGAAGGACGTGTGCAGTTTGTCTGGAAAAACATCAGAGCAGCTTTTGACTACCATCTTAGAGGAGTAGGAGCTTTGCAGGGAAAATATAAACACGAATTCGGTAAATTTAACCTGTCAGTCAAAGAAAAAGACCGGAGTTTAATGAAATACCCAAAGAAAGTTTTGCAACTAATTAAAAAATCCGGACAAACACACGGTT
>MEVX01000018.1 GCA_001773135.1 candidate division WWE3 bacterium RIFOXYB1_FULL_43_24
GACTCCCTTCTCGCCCACCAGAAAAATGGCCGAAAGTCCGCAGGATTTGCGGACATTTTTTTTGATAGGGTAGAAGAGTCGAATGGCGCAGGCACGACGGTGCCGAGCCGGGGTCGACGGGCGCAACAGCAGTTGCGAACCGGTGACCGACTCCCTTCTCGCCCACCAGAAAAAATGGACAGAATTCAGTGATTCCACGCCCCGCAATAACAACCAAATCTTTTCTTTTACTAAAAAAACACTATAGTTAAAACTATGAGTAAAGCTAAGACGTATTTTTTCGCCGCGTCACTTAGCCTAATATTAGTATTGCTTGTCTTTCGTATATTTAAAATTGACCCATCGTTACCGCTAAACTACACAGGTGACGCTATCGTTCATTATAATTTCGCCAAAAATATTGAAACAACAGGATGGTGGATATTTAATCCAAATCTCGGTGCCCCTACCGGTCAGACTCTGTATGATTTTCCGCTTACAGAAACTGCGCATCTCCTAATTATTAAGTTATTAATAATGTTAGGGCTCAACTGGTACGAGGGCATAAACACATTTTTTATCCTGTCCTTTCCTCTAATCACGATTTTTTCTGTGTTTGTTATGAAACGCCTGGGGTTAACAACACAAGTAGCGATACCTTTGTCGCTTGTTTACGCGTTCTTACCGTACCACTTTTTAAGAGGGGTGAACCACTTATTTCTTGCGGGGTATTATGTTGTTCCTCTCGCTGTCTATGCAGCCTATCTATCAGCATCAAAAATTGAATTGAAGTGGCCGACAATTGTTTTATTCGCACTTTTGATTGCGTCTAGTGGTGCTTATTACACTTTTCTTTCATTATTTTTCATTATTTTGGGTGGCTTGCTTGCTATATCTAAGGGATGGAACAAAAAACTCCTACTTAACCTGGCAAAACTACCCATCGTTATCTTATTTTTCTTTTTCTTAAACTATCTACCGGCTTTAGTATATGCACAAAAGTACGGACCAAATTTAAACGCTACAGTTAGGCTGGCACGTGACACTGAAGAATACGGATTAAAAATTGCTCAGCTCGTTCTTCCTTTTGAAGATCACAACTTAAACATTCTTAATAAGATACAAAAGCGTTACATGAGTTATGGGTCAGCAATAACAAACGAAAACCAATATGCCGCGTTGGGCGTGACAGCTGCGCTGGGGTTTATTTTTCTGTTGTTTTGGACTGCTTTTAAACCTAACTTGTTTAAATCGGATAAAGGGACAAGTGCAAAATTGGACTTACTAGGTCTATTAAATTTAGGTTCGGTGTTATTTGGAACAGTAGGCGGTTTCGCAGTAATTGTTTCCACATATATAAACCCGACCTTTAGATCTATGAACAGGGTAAGTGTTTTTATCGCCTTTGTTTCCCTTGTAGCCGTCGGGCTAATACTGGAACGTATAAAGTCACATAAAATTTCTGCTCTGGCAGCCTGGTTAATTCTTCCCATCGCACTATATGACCAAATTTCTCTTGGTGTAATGCAAAATTTTATGAAGAATCCGGAAGAATACCGGTCGTTAGTAAAGTATGTCGACAATGTCGAGAAAATAACGGGGGATAACGCTAAAATATACACACTGCCGCTTGGCCAGTACCCTGAAGGCGTTGACAAAAAAATGGTGCGCATTGCGCTCCTAACAGACGGAATAAAATGGGGCACCGGAGCAGAAAAGTGGAGAGCAGCAAATTATTGGCAACACAAAGTTAATCAACTGGAACCCAAACTTTTTTTGAAAGAAATAATTGAAGAAGGATTCACGGGCCTTCTGATTAATGTGGAAGAATTAGATGCAGCAACACTAGCGCACATTGAAAGAGAACTTGCACAAAGACCCCTACAAGACTCAAAAAAAGAATTTAACTACTACGATCTGCGGTTATATTCTGAGTTTAATACTATTCCCTACACACCGACGGATGTCTTCTACTATATATCTGGAAATTGTCTGTATGACCAAACATCAGCTTTCTACTGTATAAAAAGCGGACGTGTTGAATTTGAAAATACATCCGATATGGCGCTGACTAAAACTATAGAGGTGTCGTTAGAATTTCCGGGTGGGGTAGTGGAGAAGATTAACGAAAAAGTAACTATACCTGCAGGTAAGTCCCACTACCTGATAAATAAGGAAGCAACTAGAAATGTTTTTCCAACACCAATAAACGTCCCCGTATGGCCTGTAAATAGCGGCTATCCTACTTTTATTATCAAAGAAATTTCGTTGCAATAGCGGGCTAGCTTTTGTTCTTCCGAGCAACTACATTTAAGGTAACCCCGAACGGTATGAATGTTTTCAATAATACCCAGGTTTCAATTTTCAGCAGAGTTACAAAAAAATCGTTAAGTTTCTTAGGTAGCAGAACGTAAGAAGTTTTAGGATACGCTGATTTACCAAAAATATTTCCCCAAGCTCTATACAAAATTATTAGCGGCGAAATAACTGTTACAAAGTAAGAGTTGGAGACAATATTAAAACCTGCGTCGTTAAGTTTTTTAGTTAGTTCAAGACGGTGATAACGACGTTTGTGCTCAAGAGCCTCGTCGTGCTCACTCCACAGAAATTTATGAGCGGGTACGTTTACAAAAAGTAGCCCGTCTTCCGAAAGCATTTCCCGGATTTTTTGCATCACAAGTATATCGTCTTGCACGTGTTCCAAAAAATCCAAAGCAACTATGAGGTTAAACTTCTTAGAATGTTTCGCTTCTTCGAGTGTTGACACATCTTGAACAAAAACATTGTTAAGCCCTTTACTTTTACAAAACTCAATTGCTTCAGCGGACATATCAAAGCCGGTGACCGAGCCAAAGTCAGTTAGAAATTTTGCTAGTGCGCCCGTACCACATCCGACATCCAGAATGTTTAAATCGTTTTTGTCCTCGAAATGTCTCTTAATTAATGCTTTTACTAGGTGTCTTTTGCCTATATGCCACCAGTACTCGTTTTCCATATTAGCCATTTTTTCTATCTCAGGAGACGTCATCGTTACATTTTCTCACATAATTCTATAAAAGTAATAGATACGTATGGGTGACCGTAAATTTGTTAAGAATTGCTACAGGCAAGTGTTGGAATGGTATACACGTAGCACTTAAAATGTCGTCCACTTTGGTGGATAAGGGTTCGACTCCCTTCTTGCCCACCAAAACGCCAGAGGGAATCGATCTACCATGGTTACAATGTAAAATCATCGTTTTTTTAACTAACATGGTTTTAATTGTTTATCCATTAATATTCGTTAGTAATAATACGTTCATACAAATTTGAGATAAATGTTACTTCATGTTATAACTACGGCAATAATCCCAATAATCAATGAAAGGAGATAATAGGATGAGTACTTTGAGACCCAAGAACTGGGTGTTTCTTATCCCCGAAGATGCGGCGGCAACGCTTATTCTTTACGCTCCTTTGCACAAAATTGCTGTGAGAGTCTCGCCACAAGCGGGGAACTTGTTGGTACCAATCCTCGACGGTAGACAGGAAGATGTGACAGATTCCCCTCAAAAAGATGAGCTAATGGGGTTTTTGGCAAGTAACAAACTTCTTGAATTACCTAAAGGGTGGGCACCTGATCAGAGCAGTGCAGGCAAAGGAAAGGCCAAGATCACAATGTCATTAACGAACAAGTGCAACCTTAGATGTATCTATTGCTACGCTAAAACCGGCATGGATTACACAACCATGACCTGGGAAGTAGCAAAGGATGCAATCGATAGGGTAATCCTGGAGGCTGTGCAAAACGGTGAAAAGAAATTTGGTATCACATTTCACGGAGGGGGCGAGGCAACAGTAGAGCTAAAGTTCTTACAAAAATGCGCCGTGTATATCCAAGAACAGGCTCATGTGTGCGACCTTAAACCTTATCTCGGAATGGTAACCAATGCAACACTCATCACCACACCTGTTGCTGTATGGATGGGGGAGCACTTTTCCAATGTAACAGTGTCCTTTGATGGATTGGAAGAAGTGCAGGATTACCAACGACCTGATTCTCGAGGCAAAGGAACCTTTGTTCGTGTAACCCGAGGTATCCAAAACCTAATGGAAGTCGGTATCAAACCTTCGATTCGTGCAACAGTAACTGATTTTGGCGTTAACCGAATGGCTGATTTCGTGGAATATCTGGCTAAGGAAGTATTTCCTAAAGGAGGCTTGATTCATTTTGAACCTATGTCGCTTTGTGGGCGTGCTGCAGACAACGAACTAACCACCGACCCGCAAGCATACATGGAAAACTACCTGAAAGCTAAGGAAGTTGGCAAAAAAGTAGGAATGGAAGTGACTTGCTCGTTCGATACCTTTGGGCATGAAAAGAAGCACTTCTGCGGGGCTAATAGAAGCACAATGTTCTGTGTGTCGCCTCACGGACTGGTTTCAGCTTGCTCAAGAGTTACAAAACCTACAGATGACGGCGCAGAGCTGTTTTTCTATGCCAGACACAACGGTCAATCAGGTGGTTTTGATGTCGATCCGGAGGCTGTGAATAAGATTGTGGCTCAAGGGAATCTTCCGGAAAATCCGTGTGTAAGCTGCTTTGCCAGATGGAACTGCCAAGGGCATTGTCCGATTGCTAGGTATGCCTACCATGAGCATCGTGAGCAATCTTGTATAATCATACAAGAACTGCTTAAATCAGCGATAATTACTGAGCTCGACAAAAATCTATGAAAGGAGGACGCAATGACTACTGCTACTGCGACAAGTTTATTTGTTGGTAATGTAGCGTCGTGGGGTGCTGTGGGTCAAGCGGCGGTTGCCTGTCGAACCGAAGATGACTGCCGAACTGACTATTGCCGCCAGGATTGTTCGTTCGACTGTAAAAGCGACTGCACCAACGACTGCCGGAATGATTGTGGTTGTGATAACGATTGTTCTCGCGATTGCAACTGCGATAACGATTGTTCATACGATTGTAGTCGGGATTGCGGTTGTGATAATGACTGCGCTACCGATTGTGGTCGCCAAGGTTAAAATTCGCGGATCAGGTTCAAAAAGGGTTAAGTTTTTGAGATTCATCTCAGATATTTAGCCCTTTACTTTTTTATAATGGAAAATCTATATCGTTAGATTAGAAAGATAGTCCTTTGAAATTATTTTTGGTGAATCAGTTTCTAATTTCAATAGATATTTTTCAGGTAGCTGGAGAGCTATATCATCCTCTGAGAAATCTTGGTCTTCAATATCTCTACCCTTTCTGCTTAAATAGACAACTAGAGCCCTTGTCAGAGACTCATAGACTACTGTATGAGCTTTTTTGTAGTTGCTAAAAACCTCATCAGAAAGACCATTTATAATTGTTTTAATATTAATGGTAATTGGCAGCTCTACTTCATCAATGTAAGCATGTGTTATCTCGTGTATTATATTTCTGACATTGGGTTCTGACGAGTTCCAACTTGCAATAATATAAAAAGCTTCCTTTGTAGGAATGCACATGCCTGATTTATCCCAGTTCCTTGTTACATAGAAAGTGTTTATTCTAGGTTCAAAATCAAAGAAAGTTTTAAAAAGGTTTTTAACAACTTCTATTGTCTTATTGTAACTTTTGAGACTTTCAGACAGTTCTTTGCGCTCCTTTTCCCATAACTTCTCCATTTCCGGTAGTTTAGATATGTCATTCACATACTTTAATATTTCGTCATGTGATTTCTTCGTTTCTTCTGTTGGTGCATAATGATTGGAGTTTAAAACACTTAACAAGTATTGGTATCTGTGATCCGACATAGAGGTATGTTCAACCTTGTTTCGTTTTAAGATTCTTCCCACCTCAGCTTTTAAACTTTCTGTGTTTCTTGAGTATCGTACAGATTCATTATTATTAAAAAGTAGGGCGCAATAGAGGAAAAAATGTTCTGGTATTTCTATAGTATTTACTATCATACCGCTATAATAGCATAATCTTCTAACTAGAATTTGGATATTACTCAACAACTACTTATTACAGTCAATGTTGACTAGAGCAGTTCGCGCATCCTGACAGATGGTCCACTAAAGTTTTATACCCACATCCCAAATTCCTAGTAACGATTATAGCGTGGGCCTTGCTTACCCAACACCTCCTGCTGATCACTTGTATAAAATCTTTTCATCGGGCCTCTTCTGGACCAGATTTCATTTAAACCTAAAGAGTCTATAATCTTTGCCGACAGCAACACGGCTATAAGTAAGGTGAGTACTAAAACCGGAAAATTCCGCTTATAAGAAAAATCGTATTTCTTAAGCACCATGCTTCCCAAAATAACAAGTAATACAGCTAGAAAAGGAACCCACAAAGGGAAAGAATCAAGCATTAGTAGGAGACGTCCTGTCCCCGGACCCTGCTTTCGTATTAAAAATAAAGTTAAGTTTGTAAAAAATACTGAGCCGGTTATAAGACCAACTAATCCTACAAACGACATTATCGATCCCAATATAAAATACAGTCTGGGTTTCATTTTTACTTCACCCGAAATAACTCTACCCATTATTTTATTTTCCAAATTTATCTCGTTTTTGTTTGACATATTTTCCTCATTATAGCTTTAGCTCTGTTAATTCTTGTTGCTACGGTACCTATCGGCAATCTTAAAATATCTCCGATTTCTTCGTATGACTTATCTTCTAAGTAGTAAAGCGATAAAGGCTCACGGTATTTTAAGTCCATACTATCCAGACACTCGTGGGTATGAGCTGCAAGTTCCTCTTTCATATAAGAGTCTTCCACGTTTATACCACTATCAAAGTCAATGCTCTCATCAAACACGATACTTTTCTTGTGCTTGTCAATTATATTTATGACTTCGTTATGAACTATCCGGTAAATCCAGCTTGAAAACTTTTTTTTCGTATTAAATCCGTTTAAATTAATATAGGCCTTAATAAAACTTTCCTGAACTGCGTCACTTGCTTTGGCGTAATCGTCAACTAAATATTGCGCGTATCTCATAAGTCTTGTTTGGTACCTTCGTATAATCTCGGCATATAAATCCTTGTTACCTTTACTAATAAGCTCTACGATCTCTTCGTCAGTTTTATTTTTATAATCATCCATAGTATCCCTATCATTTTACATTACGCCCCGGTGTTAGTTCCCGGGGGCGCATAGTCTGCTGCTAATTTTAACGGTTCATATTTCTACCGTAACCTCCACCCATTCCCTGTCCGGATCCGTTCTGAAGACCTAAACCTAGTTCTTCCCTTATCACTTGTGCTTCGTCAGTCCTTCCCTCCAATGCAAGCCTGTGAGCTTCTGAAAAACGGGCGAAATTCTGCTCATTTATCACTTGCGTGACTCTGCCCTTACCCTGCATCAATTCTTTCCATGCATTGTAATCATTATTTTCGAAGGCTTGAGTCATTGCGGCATGTCTTTCCTCGGAGTAATTAGGACCCTGTACTGACGGATCGCCTCTATAGGCGAGTGCTTTTTCCGAGCTTAACAAGAACCCACCTAAAACCAATCCTGCTGCACCTAACATTATTATTTTTTTGTTCATGATATATCACCTCCCTGAAATTAACTTTATACATATGTATTACAGGTGGGGGAGTGAATTTCTTTCATTTTTATAAGAGCAGGAGAAGGCCTGTCAGTTTGGGAAGACTCTTTCCCCCGGAGAGTGTATTAACACGGCAACTGGTACAATACACACATGCAAGTCAGAATCAACAAATACCTCGCGCTGTGCGGACTAGCCTCCCGCCGAAAAAGTGACGAAATACTCGCCAGCGGGGGAGTACGTATAAACGGCCGTCCTGCAAAAATCGGTGATGTTGTCGACCCGGAAAGGGACACCGTTACATATAAAGGCGAACAACTATTGCCCGAAAACAGATACGAATACTACGCAGTTAATAAACCAGCCGGAGTGATTTCAACAGCCAAGGATGAATTTGGACGTAGAAATGTTGTTAATCTGGTCAAATCAGAGCAGAGACTGTTTCCTATCGGAAGGTTGGATCAGAATAGCACAGGATTAATAATATTAACCAACGACGGGGACTTAACACTCAAACTCACTCACCCCAGGTATCATTTGCCGAAAGTGTACGAAGTTACAACCGAAGAACCTGTTACTGACGACCACTTGAAAAAATTAGCTAAAGGAGTGTCCGTCTATAATAAAAAAACCTTACCTACTGAAACCGAGCGTATAGGTTACGATTCATTCAGAATTACTCTTTTTCAGGGAATGAAGAGGCAAATCCGGGAAATGTGTAAGGATGTGGGACTTAACGTAAAAATGCTGAACCGAATATCCATCGGCCCTGTAGAGTTGGGCAGTTTGAGAGTCGGAAAATCCCGCATGTTAACTCAAGAAGAAGTTTGGCAGCTTAAGTCCGAAGAGACACAAGCTTAAAAATATTAGCCAAACTGTCACCCATTTTATATACTCACCCTATGAAGAGAACATTACTGATCGTCGTTGGGGTCATTTTACTGATTCTGGCGCCTATTTACCTTTACCTCAAATTTTCAACATCAAAAGATGCCGTACCTACAGTAAATTCTGAGCAGAATACCGAGGACATCGCTGTAGAAAAAGAATATATTTTCGAGGAACTTCGGATTTCTCTACGCATACCTGAAAATCTTCACGTTATAAAATCTCCTAATTTCAATGCCACGACAGGAAAATTAGAGTCTTACAATTTTTACATTCAAAATTACGAGGACGGTCCTCCTGCAAAATATTTTCAAATTTACGGTTTATATCAACCGAATCTTCCTGAAACCACATACGAAGATCTTGCTCTGATGAAAAATGACACCGAAAATTATGAATACGTAAAAGGATTCTCTGCGGGTACTTTAAAAGGGTTTGAAGCAAAGCAAAAAGGACAACGGGCGAACTACTCATACTCTTTACTTTTTAACGGCAGAGTACTTAGAATCACTGTTTCTGAGGGTACTGTAGAAAACAAAACGGCTGCTGAAAAAATAATAAAAACACTGAAGGTCTTACAAACAACCGAAGTTGAGTCGGGTTCTGAGGAAACAGCTTCGGCAATGGGCGACGGATATAACTTTTCGTACCCCGGTGGTTGGACGGCGGCAAAAGTAATAAACGGCACCAGTGTCACAAGCCCTGATTATAAGATTTCCGAAGGTTATCCTATTTTGGAGGCAGGTGCCGAACTAGCTGTTTTCACGAAAAAAGCGAACGGCTATACCATTAACGACGATCTGGCTACCAATCCTATCACTTCAAAAATTCCAAACAAAAGAGAGGTGATTGTCGCAGAACAAAATGCTATCAGATATGAATATGGCTATGAGGGAGTAAACGCCGTGATGACAGAATTTAATTATGACGGAGTCAGGTACTCGTTAAGATATAGGTTTGTCGATGAGGCCGCCAAAAATATATATATGGGTGTCTACGAAGAAATGTTAAGAACGTTTGAACTTCTGTAACTTAATTTTACGAACTATATGAGCGCAACAATAGTGATAGATTTTACGCATCGCCGGCTAAATTTTAGCTTTTTCAATCTCCAACCGTAAAATGATAAACTATATACCGTGACAATAACTCAAACTGCAAAAACAGCTTTTCTGTCTCTTCAAAAAAACAAAGTCAGAAGTTTTCTCACAATGCTCGGGGTGATAATAGGCGTTTTTGCCGTGGCTACGCTAGTTTCTATAGTGCGCGGATTCCAAAATTATGTTAAAAATGAGTTCGACGCGCTAGGATCAAATCTTATTTTTATTATGCCGGGAAAAATAGATTTTACCGGTGATCCGTCCAGAAATTTTACCGGAAATAAACTTAAATACCGCCACGTGGAAAGAATTCAAACAGACTTGGGAAATAAAATCGAGTCCATTACTCCGTGGTACGAACTCTCGAAAAAAGCTGTTTATAAAACAAAATCATTTTATGCGGCAGTTGGGGGAATAAATGAAAGCGTCCTTAATCTATTTAATTTAAAGGTAGATAGTGGGAGATTTTATACACGAGCTGAAATAGATGCGAAAGCGCGGGTAGCAATTATAGGATCTGAAGTTCGAGAAGAACTCTTTAACTCACGAAATCCGGTTAACGAAAAAATACAAATTGATGGGTCGTCCTATTTAATCCTCGGTGTTTTAGAAGAAAAAAGCCCTAATTACGATAATTTTATATACATCCCGTACTCCACGGTGGAATCAGAATTTAATATGAAAAACGTCGGCTCTATCGTCATAAAAGTAGCTAAAGAACAGGATGTAAATGTAATAAAAGATGAAATCAGACATTCGCTGCTAAAAGAGCTAAAAGACGAAGATTTTTCTGTTTCTACTCAGGAAGATCTCCTTGAGAGAATAAACGGGATTTTAAAAATAATTGAAAGTGGTCTTGCGGCAATCGCAGCCATTTCGTTGTTGGTGGGGGGTATAGGAATTATGAATATAATGTTAGTTTCCGTAACTGAAAGAACCCGCGAAATAGGTTTAATCAAAGCGCTGGGCGCAACAAGTAGAGATATCGCCCTTCAATTCTTGTCCGAATCAGTATTTATTAGCGTCACCGGTGGTTTCATAGGGTTAATGGCCGCATTGTCGGCAACACTAGTTGCAAGGACTTGGATACCTGCTGAAATACCGATGTGGGCAGCGCTTGTTTCGCTAGGATTTTCGTTTCTTGTAGGGATTGGTTTCGGAACTTATCCCGCAATTAAGGCAGGCAAAAAGGACCCGATAGTTGCACTCAGATATGAATAAAAAATCAACTCAGGAAATAATAAATGTTTTAAATAATGGGGGTAAAGACTTACAAAAAATTCCAAAAGAAGTCGGGCCTGTTATTAGTACATCGGCTAATCCGTCCGGAGAAAAGCCTGCTTCAAGTGTCGAAGAAGCTAAAAAAAGGGACTCGATAGACTTATATGCAGACTCTAGAAATGCCGAAACCGCGCCTTCAACGATAGTAGATACTACAGGTGAAGAGATTAAGGTACCGCGGGAGGGCGAAGTAAAGCTGTCGTCTAAAGATACAAACAGTTATAATTCAGGCATGGGTAAAACAATAAACTACGTGGTTGCAGTAGCCATATTTATGGCAGTCGCTGCAGGTGTCTGGCTCAACGTCAAGGAACAGAAAAACATCGACCATTCCAAACTCCCCGACAAGGTAGAGCAAAGCATAGGTTTTCAGCGCTGGATAACAAACCTCAAAAACAAAGATATGATAATTGAAGCGGACGAATTTACGCTCAAAGAAGAAAACGAAATTTACAACACAAAATGGATGAAAGTTTACTCGATAGAAGAAGAGGGGATGAGAGAAAAATATGAAAGCACAATTGAAAGTCTGCGCGAGGTAAAAAAAGTTGTTTTTTCTCCCAGCGAAAGAGAATTAATTGACTACCGCCCGGAATACAGGGACGGTTATGCGCCAAACGAGGCTCATTTTTATGGATTAAAAGAAGATAAAATTATAGACGCGCGAATTCTGGATTGCTCGGCGCATGCGAACTGTTACTTTGACCGGGCATATTTTTTAGACAACGACGTTTTTGTTATTTCCGAGTTTTCTCGGACCATAGACAAAAAAGATGAGGTTTCAGCCGCGTGCTCGTTGCAGGAAACCTGCGAATATTCTGTAAAAGTCCACGTGATAGATTTAATAAACAACAAACGTCTGGTTTATGAATCCCGCCCTTTTCAGGCTATTATGGCAGAATTAATGCCGGAGTTGTGAGAGGGTAGGGGATAAGGTAAGATTCTCGCGGATATGTGCTTTTATTGTTTCGCCAGGGTGTAAAAGCTTGCTCGCCTTGAATACAAGGCTGCGCTTCCTTATACACGCCCTCCTCGCAGTAGCTCGTCGGGGTGTAGCTCAGTTGGCTAGAGTGCGCGGTTTGGGACCGTGAGGCCGCAGGTTCGAGTCCTGTCACCCCGACCAAAATGGGCATCGTATAGACCACGATGCTTGATATTACCTTTAACCGTTTGATAAAACCCTTATCGCTTTTTCAACTTCCGAACCGCATTTTATGTTGGTTTGGCTTGATATTCCTAAATCGTAACGATTTTTACTTGACACTCTAATACCTAGAGTGCTATATCTAATCCATAAATCCTGCCCGATACGTGCAGGATTTTTTGTAGTTGCGCCCTTGCTGTTTGATGCCCCAAACCAAGAGCACGAAAATTGGGCATAGAAAGAATAAAACAATGCCAAAGTTGCCAAAATATACGCTTGATTTTAACGAAAAGAGCAGAGGCTGGGATTTAACAAACGACAAAACCAACCGTAAAATACGAAGCTATGACAGTAAAGAAACCGCCACAGCAGGTGGAGTATTGGAAAAAGCAGTCGGTAAAGACGGTGGTTCTGTGAAAATCCAGAAAATGAACGGTAGGTTCCAAGAAGAACGAACTTATCCAGGTAGTCGAGATCCAAAGAGTTCCAAAGGTTAAAGCTAAACTCTAATTTCGAACTAGTTATATTTTCAAGAAAGTTGCCCTTAATATAAGGGTTGATGTAGTTTTTATCCTAAAGGATGTGTATAAACTGTTTTGTTATGAATAAATAATGGCAATTTTAATGTTTCTATTGCTTCCTGCTTTTCCTCGTTCGCTCCATTATAAATTATATATTTGAAATATTCCGTAAATGTAACTTTATCTGAGATATAAACTTCCTTGCTAGCTAATAAAGATTCACGTAGTTTTGTATATTTCTCCATTCTTCCCCTAATCTTGCTATTCAGATGTAAGTTCGAATCTTTTTTGTTTTCTATAAGTCCCACATAGTTAATCAGTTCTCCGATTAGCTCATTTTCATTTACATAGGGCTCCTGGCAGTTAGGGTCAATCTGACGAGAGCATCGGTAATAAGTGTAAATTCTCCTTTTGCCACTCTTTAGACTCTTTTCTTTTTGCTCGCCTACAAAATTTGCTCCGCAGTACGCACATTTAAACGTATGTTTAAAAATAAAGAAGGTGGAACCCCGTTTTGACTTTTTGCAGGTTATAAGTTTTCTCTGAACTACATCGAATAACCACTTTTCAACTATCGAAGGATGTTTTCCTTTATACCATTTGCCACTACCCCTTGGATACTCGAATTCCCCGTAGTAGAAAGGGTTTTTCAAAGTTGAGTAAATCATGCTTAGTGGTATTTTTTTATTCGTTAGGTCTCTTAAGTTTTTATCCTCCTTCAAGTGTTCCCTCAAATCTCTACCGCTATAATTTGCGTGTGCAACTAACTCGAATAATTCTTTTATATAGGGTGCTACCTCTTTATCTAGCATCACCTTTTTTGTACCCTCATGGCTATAATTTATATAGCCAAGTGGAGCGGGGCAGGGTCTCCAACCCTGTTCGCATTTGTTTCTGATTCCTCTTTGAACATGAAGAGAACGGTTGTCATTCTCAAGTTTTGCCTGACTACACAAAATCATCAATAAGAATTTCTCGTTAGGATTGTCAGTAAAAGATTGTGAGTAGGTTTTGATGTGTACGAGTTTTTTTCGATCCATAAGATCTACTAAGCTTCCAAGGTCTCCGGCATTTCGGGAAAGCCTGTCAGGTGACCAGCTTAAAATTGCATTGTACCTCTCAAGATTGATCTCCTTTAGTATCTCCAAAAATAATGGCCTAGTTCCTGAAATCTTTGCACTATGTGACTCTTTCTTGACTTCTACAATATTTAACCTCTCACGATCAGCCAGTTCCTGCATTTCATTTATCTGGGATTCTAATGTTCAAGATGAAAAAGCAGATAGATTGGAATATGACAGCAAAAAACAGTTGAAAAAGGTTATTGATAAGACTCTTGAAAATACAAACTGGAGACTAATGAGTGCTGGGGTTAGATATCGAGTTGGGTACTTAAACGGTAGCTTGAGATGTTATGAAACTGAAGATGATCTCATTAAACTTATGGACGGCAATAGCAGGTGAAATAAGTTTCTGATAATATGAATACAGTAAGCCCTGCCCATACTATTAGTATGGGTTTTTTGTTATGAGACTAAAAAAGATAAAAACACTTAAAAAATATAAAGCCTTTAATGACTTTTCATGGCAGCTATTCATGAATAATGAAGTATTCCATGATGAATTCAATTTAGTCTTTGGTGAAAATGGCAGTGGAAAAAGCTCAATTGTAAACCTATTAAAAGATATATCGGATAACAAAAGTTTCATTAAATACATCCCAAAAGAAGCATGTTTGGTATTTGAATCTGGAACCAAGAAATACACAGAAACCGCTGGTTGGGATAGCAAGGTAACTAAGGGTTCAATACTTTTCTTTGATCGTGAATTTGTAGATAAAAATGTTCATCTAGGGCATAAAAGGGATACTACTCAATATGGGCAAGAACAAGAATCTGGCAAAATGATTATTGAATTCGATAGCAAAGCAATAGGTTTAAGAAATATAAGGGACAAGCATAAAGAAGCAAAAGATTCTCAAGATCAGAAAGTTAAGGATTATGAGTCTGAGAATGAGAAAGCTCTATCTTTTGCACTTACAGATAAAGAAAAAGGATTATATAGTAGATACAAAAGTAAAAATGCAAAAGAAATCGATCAAAGAAAAAAAGAGCTTATAAAGAAAAGGAAGATATTGGAAAAAGATCTCGAGTTAGATCAACATTTACAACAAAAGTCGGCGGATTTACAGAAAGATTTAAAAACTTTAAATACATTTGGGATGTCAATAAAAATATCTGACTACAACAGATATCAATCCCTTTTTGACTTCGATTTAAAGCAACAAACAAAGATTAATGCTGAACAATCGCTTGTAGAGAAAATAAGCGAACATAAGTCATTTTTTGAAAAGGGGTTTGAGATAAGAATAAAGCATAAAAATCAGTGTCCTTTTTGTCAATCTAAAAGTGAAGAGAACCAAATTAGAAATATTATTGATATATACGAAAAGATATACGATAGCACTTATAAAACTCAATTAAAAACCTTTGAGATCGAGAAAAACAAACTACGGGATGAAATAAAACATATAAGTGATTCCCTGAATAACGTTGATCTGCAATCTTTGTTCCTCGAATTAAAGAGTTTGGAACAAAAATACAAAATACCAAATATCTATTCTACTGAAGATGAAAAGAAAATAAACAAACCAAAAACCAACAATATAGATAAACTCAATACAAAAATTGAGAAGCTAGGCATGCCTTCCAAAGAAAATGTTAATGAGTTATACAATAAGGTAAACACCGAATTGGAAGCAATAAAAGGGTTTTTTAATAATCTTAATAACTATATTGAAGAAAAAAATAAAATTATAAATAAATTTCAATTAGAAAACACTGACAAAAAACTTCAAACAAGGATTAATTCAAATAATAAATTGATTGAAGAAGTAACAGACGAAATTGATTTCTTAAATCTTAATAAAATAAAGGAGCAAAAAACTAAAGAACAAAAGGAGAAAAATCTTAAGAAATTAAAAAACACCTTTGCTAAACTGAGAAGGAAACATGAAATTGCCTTGAATAATTATGAGAAGTATTGTTCAACAGAAGCTTTTTCCCGACTCTTAACTAAAATCGAAGATTATTTTAAGGAGTTCAATTTTAATTTCAAATTAGAATTAAAAACGGAACCAACAGGAAATAAAGTCGAATATCCCTTTGCCTTTAAAGTTTTAGACGCTAATGGTGATGAAAGAGATTTCGAGGATGGTCTGTCTGAAGGAGAAATTCAAGTATTATCCCTCTGTTTTTTCTTTGCATTTTTAGATATTCAGGATAATAAGGATCTGAAAATACTTGCATTTGATGATCCTATTACAAGTTTAGATAACAATAATCTAAGTTGTCTTGTAGACTTTATTGCTGAGAAAAAAATTGATTTTGCCCAAACTTTTGTATTCACGCACCACAGAACTTTTTTTAAATTTCTAAGAAAACGCTTTAATGAAAAGAATGATAAAGGCTATGAATACAACTTAATTAGAAACGAGGATGCTTTTGGCGGTAGTTTTATTTGTAAGAGTAAGTCTAATAAATTTCTAGACAAACTTAAAAATTTTGAGACACACCTAGCCAGTATTCCTCCGCAGAGCCTAGATATTGAGTTGAAAGTGGTCGAATATGGTCAATGCTTGAGATATGAAATTGAGAGGTATATAAAGAACACCCTTCTACACTGGGATGCAGATAGTGATTTTACCAAAGCTATTGAGGGAGTTAAGACTAACAAAACAATATTTGACAGTGATTTAGATAAAATAAAATCAATTTATGAATTCTGCAATTGGACAACTTCACATATAGATGTAGGTGAAGACTATGGGGTTGGGTTGCTTAAGAAACATATAACAGAGTTTCTGTCTGCTATAAAGTATACATAGTCCAAAGTACTGTCTCATTTGTCTCATTTCTAGCCCAGAGAGTATAATATTCCATGACCGTACTGCTCGACCATAAAAACTGGCAAGCAGACCTTTAGGTTTGATTGGCGATATACAAATATCGCGTTGGACAAGATACTTATTTACTGCAAATAAATAATCTTATCGCCCTCGAGAACACCTTCCACTATTTCAGCTTCCGTGTAACTCCTCAACCCCAGTTTTACATCAACATCCTTGGTGCCCCCATCTGTCATCACGGTTACTTTGCCTGATTCTGCCTGTAAATCATCAATAATGTATAGGGGCAAGGCTACAACATCCTTTTTTGATTCAGCGTGAATATCTATATCTGCGTTCATTCCTACCTTAAGAGTTTCGGGTACGGTGTCAGGCACGACAGTTATTCTGTAATATGCGATACCTTGTATAATCTGGGCGGCAGGATTAATCTTTGTTACTTTCCCGGTGTAAACCTTATCGGAAAAAGCGTCGAATACTATTTCTACCTTGTCGTCTACATTAACATACTCAACATCTACCTCCGACACGTTGGCGTAAACACCTAGATTATCTATATTCTGAATTTCTATCGCGGGTCTGGTGAGAGAAGACAGTTCACCTTTTTCTACCATAACTTTACTAACATTTCCGTCAAATGGCGCTCTGAGAACGGTATCTGAGGTGTTCAACAACGCTTTTTGGTACAGAGCTTCAGCCCTACTTGCTTTCTCCTGATAAGTTTTTAACTGAATTTCGTATTCGTCGCTTCCACCAACATCGTCAACATCGTTCTGGTAGTTTTCCACAAAAAGATCCTTGTCTAGAAGCGCCATGTCACGGCTATCTTTAGCGTATTTGATATCTAAATTAGTAGAACTACTTGATAGAGCTACTAGAGGATCTCCCTTTCTGACCCAGTCGCCCTCGTCAACATAAACTTCGGTTATTTTATCCACGAACTTGAAATACAGCTGGGCATTTTCTTTTGACTCGACGTACCCTCTGGATTCGATTACCAGATTTACATCTTTTTTTTCAACTGTATAGTAGTTCTCCTCACCGCTTTTCTTCACCTTAGTAAAGAAAATTACTGCACCGACACTAAGCAACCCTATTACAATTAAAGCGTTTTTTATATTAATTTTTTCTTTCATTTTAGTTCTCCTTTAACTTTATATTTGTCACTCACAATTAAACCATCTTCTAGCGATATTATGTGATCGGCATACTTCTGATCATCGGGGTCATGACTGACCATAACAATAGTTTGACCCACATTTTCGTTTAGATTTTTTAAAAGCTCTAAGACGGTCTTGGTAGAAAGTGTGTCTAAATTCGCGCAAGGCTCATCCGCAAAAAGTATCTGCGGAGAATTGATGAGCGCACGCGCGATAGCAACTCTTTGTTGTTCGCCACCTGACAGTTCGTTAGAATAGTGATTGAGTCTGTGACCCAGATCGACCATCTCAAGCATCTGTTTTGCTTTCTCCCTTTTGGGCGTGTTACCGGACTCTGTATTGACCATCATAGGTAAGTATACATTCTCTATAGCGGTAAGCTCGGGCAAAATAGCGTATTCCTGGAATATGTACCCAAGCTTTGTCAATCTGAATACTGTTTTTTGTTTTTCATTAAGCTCCCTTACATTTTTATCACCTATATAAATTTCTCCTGAAGTAGGTGTGTCCAGTAAACCCATCTGGTGAAGAAGTGTTGATTTTCCGGAACCACTCTTACCCATGATTAACACAAACTCACCTTTTTTTATCTCGAATGAGACCTCCTTAAGAGCATGCGTCAAAACTTTTGTTCCAAACGTTCTTTTTACATTTTCTACTTTTAATATAGTTGACATAGTTATTACCCCCAAATTGCCTCCAAAATGGTTTTGTTTGTTTGTTTTCTGGCAGGCGCGTAGCCTGAAATGAATCCTGCCAACATGAGGACTACAATACTTAGAAGTATCTCGTTGGCCGCCACTTCCAGACGGACATCTCCGACCGGAAATTTTAGAGGGTGGCCGATAAAGTAAGGCACCAGTATTCCCCGCATAACTATCAGTCCTAGTGCGATTCCCGATACCGCATAAAACAGGGCCTGCATTACATAAGATCTTACAATAATGGCTTTATCGATCCCGATGGCCTGTAATATACCTATCTGTCTTCTTTTATTTAGTATGTTTATATAAACAACAATATAGATTGTTATACCAGCGACTAACAGAGCGATAGCTGAAAGTAGTGTTCTTATTAAAGTGAAACTTTGAGTAAAGCTTGAGGTTATCCCCATGTAGTCATTCCAGGGATAAATACTTTCTTTCAATCCCATTTCTTTAAATTTTTCGATATAACTACTCTCGGGCTGACTCTCATCAACTTTTATTATTATTTCGTGCGCGCCGTTAGAAACACCCAGAATAGACTCCATCTCTCTATTTGTTAAAAACGCAGTTTTGTCAGACTGGACAAACTTTGAATTAAAAATCCCTTTGACCGTATATTTTCTTTCTATTCCGTTTTCGTACAAAACACTAACTTCATCTCCCGGAACAACACCTCCTAAAGATTCTTTTTCAAAAGACCCCTCATAACCCCCCGATATATCTTTTCCGATAAGGATCTGATCCCTATCTTTGTCATCTAAATATTCACCGGCTATTATTGCTTTGCTTATATCCGTAACTTCTTTTTCGGTACTGGGATCTATGGAGATTATTGTGTAACGACCGGTATTTACTTCCTGTCCATTTTTGAGTTTATCAAAAGTAAAAAGCCCGCCTGCCTTATAATGCCTGGAACTGGCTATTACCCCCGGAACACTTTCCACTAGTTCGGTAACTTTCCTGGAATTAACAATTAGCGATTTTTTGTCTTCGGGCTCAATTACTACGTTTCCATATAAATTATTTATGCCCTGTCTGTTCATAGTGTTAACAAGACCTAATAGGATGGAAGATAGAAAGAGAAGATTAATAAACGCCAGTGTCATCACGGCAATCGTGAGCAGAGTAGTGCCCATGTTACCCTTTATAATTCCTTTGTATCCCAAAAAAAACGAGGCTTTTATTTTATTCATGAAACCTGTCCTTATAAAAATTAATCAACTCGTCAACAACACCAATTCTATCACTTATGACGTGAAGCCAATTTTTCAAATATTCTGTACCTTTTTTAGTCGGAAAATACATTCTTCTCTCAGGACCCAAATCACTTGTGGCCCACTTAGACTTTAACAAACCCTGCTCTTCCATTCTTCTAAGCGCGGTGTACATTGAACCACTCTTAACCTTGGATGTCGTTCTGGAAGTATTTTCTAATATCTTCATCAGGTCATATCCATAAAGGGGTTTTTCATAGGTATGCCTCAGTATGAGCAACTGAATCCACCCTCGTTCCGGATACCCGAATTTTTTATTCACGGTGTTGTCCTTTTCCGGGCATCTTATTTTCTTTCCGTTTTCATGCTTTATTTTATTGGTATCTTTCATACTAGGTAACAATGTTACATAGTGGAACAATTTTTGTCAAGAGTTTTTTAGAAACTACGAAATTACACATTAAAGTCCTGTCGCCCCAACCAGAGAAGTAATATACTTAACTCAATGCCACGTCGAATATTTATTGCAATAAAACCCGACGATTTCATTACAAAAGATGTCCGCGCTATGCAGGAACAATTAGCTTTTCTTCCTGTTCATTGGATACCGATAGAAAATCTGCACGTTACCCTAATCCCTCCATGGAAACCCACAAACTACGAAAAAGATCTGGAAACCTTTAACTCGCTCCGAATAAAACAACCTTCGGCGCCCCTTACATTTACATCCGTTAAATTTTTCAAACCCAAAAATATGTTATGGGCAGTTGGACAAAATCCTGAAATCATAGCACCCGTAATAGAAAACCTGCGTAACGTTTTTAATTTTGCTAAAGATGAAAGGGAATATTTAATGCACATAACTTTAGCTAAACACGTTGCGGCCGAGCTCAACATACCGGAAGTAAAAACACATTGGCAATTTATCCCTACAGAGCTGACTTTATTCGAAACTGTTCGTACCAAAGACGAAACACAATACAAAACTCTCTCCACTATAAGCTTGACGTGATATCATAAACTCTATGAAAACAGTATTAGTAACAGGCGGTGCTGGATTTTTAGGAAGTCACCTTTGCGATTACCTTATAAATAAAGGCGAAAAGGTTATTTGTGTCGATAATCTTTTTACCGGAGACAAAAAAAATATTGAGCATCTTATAGAAAACCCCAACTTCAGATTTATAAACCACGATATTATTGATCCGTTATACATAGGGGACACAATAATAGATCAGATTTACAATCTCGCGTGTCCGGCTTCACCAATTCATTATCAACTCAATCCCGTCAGAACTATTAAGGCTAACACTATCGGGGTAATCAATATGCTTGGTCTTGCCAAAACTCACAAAGCGAGAATTTTACAGGCCTCAACTTCGGAAATTTATGGAGACCCGCTTGAGCACCCCCAAAAAGAGTCTTACAGAGGAAACGTGAACACTATCGGACCCAGAGCCTGTTACGACGAGGGTAAGAGAGTGGCCGAAACACTATTTTTCGATTACCACAGACAACACAATCTTGAAATTAAAGTCATTAGGATATTCAATACGTACGGACCGCGCATGGCACAAAACGACGGCAGGGTAGTATCGAATTTTATTTTGCAGGCCTTGAGAAACGAACCCATTCAAATTTACGGTGACGGAAACCAGACAAGATCTTTTTGTTACGTATCCGATCTAATAGAAGGAATGTATAGAATGATGAACACCGACGACTTTACCGGTCCCGTTAACATCGGAAATCCCGGAGAATTTACAATGCTTGAGCTTGCAGAAAAAGTTATTGAACTAACAGGTTCGAGATCGGAAATTATACACAAACCGTTACCAATAGATGATCCAATGAAGAGAAAACCGGATATAACTTTGGCAAAAGAAAAATTAAAATGGGGACCAACAGTAGAATTAGAAGAAGGTTTAAAGCGAACAATCGATTATTTCAAGTCGATACTATCCTAGCAACGATAGAAATATCATTTGCACACGCCAAACTTATTGTGCTATCCTTTCTAAGAAGAATATGAGTGACTATCCCAAATTTTTTACTAAACAAGGAAAAACTCTACGGCCTCTAAACATTCCGACTGTTGATGCTTCTTTTTCCAAAGAAAGAGGTCTTGATTCAATAAGCTCTTTGATGGGAGATAACACAATTTTCCTGGAACGCACGAATACCATAAAAAATGACCTGTTTCAAACAATAAACACTAAAGTCGACAGACTTATCTCAAAGCTTCCTATCCAAAAATATGCAGCTATGGGATTTGCAGCGGCTCTAATAATAGTCACGGGCGTTACTGTTCACGCCTCTGTCGTGCCCCGAAAAATCGCCTTCGCAGAGGATGACCGCTATAACATTTATTCCTCCAAGCCCCTTACTTACGATTACGCTGAATCCAATGTTCACACCAAAGACTCAAGGGCAGAGAAGATCGATGGCGTTTTTAACATTTATAAGTGTCCCATGGAAGGTCTGGGAAGCAAGTTTATAGAGGAGGCCGACAAATACGGTATCCCCTGGTGGCTCGTAGCCTCAGTAGCGTTTAAAGAGTCAAGCTGCGGTAAAAACACACCGACTATAGACGGTCAGGAAAGCTACAATGCCTGGGGTTGGGGAGTATACGGGGATAATGTCCACTCCTTTGACAATTTCGCACGCGGAATTGAGACCGTATCCAAGTACTTTAGTGATAAATTCTACTCCCTGGGGATAGAAGATCCCTGCGAAATCATGAAAGTATACACACCACCCTCGGATGGCTCCTGGTGCCGTGACGTTATCCATTTTTCTGAAGTTTTCGACCAGTATAGAACTCTTTAATCCCCTTACTTAGAATAATCCTATAGTATTTGACGGGTTGGCTGAATGTGGTACAATAATCCCTTGTATGTGGAGAAAACCTCGGTTTAAACCGACGGTCATAGTCTTTTCCGCG
>MEVX01000019.1 GCA_001773135.1 candidate division WWE3 bacterium RIFOXYB1_FULL_43_24
CAATGATGCCCGCAGCCGGTAACGGTGGCGAGCCAGCCGAACCTGTAGAAGAGAAAACAGAGTTCGACGTAGTTTTAACAGACGCCGGTGCGAACAAGATCTCAGTTATCAAATCGGTTAGAGAGATCAACCCCGCGCTCGGTCTTGTAGAAGCTAAAAGTCTTGTAGAATCAGCTCCTAAAGCGATTATAGAAGGAGCCAAGAAAGAAGCAGCCGAGGATGCAAAGAAAAAGCTCGAAGAAGCAGGAGCTAAAGTTGAGTTAAAATAACTCTCATTTGGGTACAAAAGTGGAATTGAAGTAACATTCTCTTACTACGAAAAATGAAAAACGCCTCTACGGGGGCGTTTTTTGTTGGCTCAAATACCGGACAGATCAGTTAAGCTAAGCTCAAAGTCTCTTTCTCGTAACATTCTTTGACATGAACTGACAACGTTTTTGCGGCATCTGAGGGAGTAGCCTTGTCACTGACCCAAATTCCCGCGCCAAGTTCCAGACCCCCCATCACTTTAATATGCGCTATAAAACCCACATGCCAGTGGTACGGTTCATACCTTTGGTTGTGAATCCAAAAATTTCTGTCCGGTCTGCCGAAAAGTACGTCGTACGCGTAAAGAGCTGCTTTCATAATCCGGGCGAAGTCGTTAATCTCAACTTCGTCCATATATTCAAAATTGGGTCTGTGGTTCTTGGGTATCAGAATCATTTCGTAACTCCACCTACTTGCTTCAGGAACGAGCAGCGCAAAGTGCTTTGATTCGTATACAAGATTAGTTTCCATTAATCCGTCTTTTACAGCGTCACACCAATAACAACTGTTCTTCTCATTCATATATCTAAGTGCCTTATTTTTCTCCATTTCGATGATTCCCGGGAAGCCTGGCAATGCAACGATTTGGGAATGGGGGTGCAAAATGGACGCTCCCGCTTTACCACCGCGGTTGTTAAAAACCATAACTTCTTTGCCCTGAGTAGTGTAATAGTTTGTGCGGTTTAAGAACGCTCTCACAATTTTAACGTTTTGTTCGTGGTCGAAATCAGGGATATCCTTTTCGTGGTCAGGGCTATGAACTACGATCTCATGTGACTCAGCCAAAGGAAACTTGTTTGGAAATACCCTAACGTTCCAGTCGTCAGCATCCTGGTAAACCGCTTCGGGAGTAAGGGATTCATTACCTCTACAAAAAAAACATACCTGAGGTTTGGCATCTTTAGAAGCTTCGGATTTTTTGCCTGTTGCCCCCGTTTGATCGGCTCTCTTAGCCCTGTTTGTGGCTAATATGGTTGGGGTACCTGTAAGTTCGTCAAAAATAAATTTGGGCATGGGCAGTTTAGCTTAAAATTCTTTCATACAACTTTTTATATTCTACCGCACTTTGCTCCCAGCCGAAATCCTTTTGCATGGAATTTTGAATCATTTCTTGCATTCGCTCGGTTCCGTAAACAGAAAGTGCTTCTTTTAGGGAAGTTAGTAATGCCCCGGACGAGTACCTGTTAAAAACGAAGCCATTTTCCCCGTTTTTAACAGAATCTTTTAGCCCCCCTACGTCGTGAACAACAGGCAAAGTTCCGTACCACATAGCAATCATTTGGATCAATCCGCAGGGTTCGTATCTTGACGGTACAACTAAAAAGTCGCTACCCGCGTACATCAGGTTAGCCAGTTCCAAATCGAACATAATGTTGCAGGAGAATTTGTCATTGATTGTCTTATCATTTGAAAGATCAATTAATTTTTGCTCCCATGTTTTATCACCGGTCCCGAGAAGTAAAAATACCGCATCGTCTTTTAAAAGGTCCGGCAAGGCTTCAAAAATAATATCAAGACCTTTTTGGAAACCATCTATTCTGCCGACAAATGAAAACACAGGTGAGTTTTTATATTTTTTGTCGATTTTTAACCTGTCTAATAAAACCTTTTTGGCTTCTTTTTTACCCTCCTCCACAGAATTTATATCGTAACTGCGGGGATGCGCTGCGTAATCTATGCCGTTTAAAATACCGCTCAGGCGTCCTTCCCTGGATTTCAGGATATCCTCAAAACCGCTGCCGAATTCTTTTGTCAAAATTTCTTTTGCATAGGATGGGGAAACCGTATTTATAAAATCACTCGAGGTAATTCCCTGCTGCATCATATTTAAATCCCCGTCCGCAAGATCCCAGTCTATTAAAGGGTGTTCGCCGGGCACTATGCCGGTATCTCTTAGTAATGCCGGACCTCCGATACCCTGATAATTTAGGTTGTGTATTGTAAAAAGAGTGCGGGGGCGTTCGCTGCCTAACTCATCCTTCAACATTGCCGTCACCAAACCGGTGTGCCAGTCATTGCAGTGGACTATGTCATAGGTATTGAAAGAAGATTTGACGTACTCAACTACTGCCTTGTTAAAAAAAGCGAACATTTGAGTTTCAGTTATATTGTTAGCGAAAAAATTAGAACCACCTACAAAATATTTGGCGTTTTTCAAGAGATAGAGGTCGACATTAGAACCCGGAAGTTTAGTTTTAAAAACCTCCACGATGTTACTCTCATTTGCAAACGGAACATGTAGATCAAAGGTTTTATACAGCTCTAAACCTTCGGTGTTCACCGAGGGAAAAAAAGGAACGATAACATCTACGTTCACAGATATTTTTTCCAAGGCTTTGGGAAGGGCACCAATAACATCTCCCAACCCGCCGATCTTTATGACCGGGGCTACTTCTGAGGCAACAAGAAGCACTTTCATAAGGGTAATGTTAACAGAAATAAATGTTTGAACAACTAGCCTCTTTGCTCAGGCTGTCCGCCACGAATCTTATGGTATTTTTCCGTATATTTGTCCAGGGTTTTTTCAACTTCTTCATTTCCTATCTCCAGCCTCAGCAAGTCTATCGCGTTTATAGTGTCGTATATATCGTGCTTGTTTTCGAGTTTAAAAAGGGCGTCTCTCCAGAGCACCGCCTTCTCGTACTCCCTGTTCTTAATTGCTTTGGCCTCCTCTTCCCGAATCATGTGAGTGAATCCTTCCCACACACCTCTTTGGTGCCCTCCTTTGTCATATGTCCTTTCTTTAAACGGGATCCGTGTGGCTTCGTTTTGGTCTTTTGCCATCTGTCTTACCTTGCCGGTGCGTTGCCACTCAAATGCAGTAGACACTATCAACTGGTAATATTTCTGGGCAGTACTTATATCATTTTCTGAAACATCGGGAATATTTTTTACCAAATCCAAAAACCTAAACGCACCCTGCTCTATCATCTCAAGACTCCACCAGGGTTTGGCAGACGCCCACCAAAAATGATCGCTGGACATAGCGATATCCATTTTATTTTTTAATACATCGTAGTTTTCGGAGCTCTCAGGAATTTTATAAAACAAATTAAGAGCAAATTTGAAAAAATCCCATTGGTACCCATGTATGGGGTTAGATGTGTCAAGCCATGACAAAAATTGAGCACCCCTCTCGATATCTTCGGGGCTGCTTGCCCATGTAGATTCACGCGGTGTCACTATTTCAACGGGCAGTTCTTTGGAGTAATTAGTCAAAAATTCAGATATTGACACGGTAGTGTACGGCTCCCGGGAATTAATTATCTCGCCAAGCAAACTTTCCAATCCCGGTCTGTGGTGTCCGAAAGTTTCTCCATCCATTCCTGTAACTACGTATTTGTTCGATAACATATCTTTAATAGCCGGGTCCAAAGTATCCTTGCTCCTCACAACGGCGCTCATAATCAAATTGCTTAAGCGCCTGTTTCTGAAAAATACTGCCAAATTGCTATCTTTTATACGGTACAAACTATCCTCCGCCGGAAGAACGGTATTTTTGTTATAAGCAATTTCGTCCAGTACGAGCCATTTATACCCCAGTTCTTCAAGCATCCCGGGCAGAACTACCGAGTACGCCATTTCGGGAGGGAAAAACCCCGCTTTTTTAAAAGAATTTCCAAAGTAGAACTGAAGTGTTTCCTCATTCTTCACTATTTGTCTGTAAACCTCGTTTTCCGGAATTAAAGGTATAAATGCGTGGTATTTGCACGAGCCGGTAAGTTCTACCTTGCCCTCCTCCAGCAGCTTTTTTATCAAACCTAGCAACTCGTGGTACCCGTTGTTATCCAACAATTCTAATAAAGAACCTGAAATATTGATCGACTGACTGCCGAATTTAGACGCGGCTATGGTTCTGAAAACAGGAAAGTAAGATTGGGAAACAACTGCTTCCAGAATGTCTTTTTGCTGATCAGCGGGTTGATAAAAATGAAGAAAACTTAACCACTTCATCTTACGATTCTAGCATAGATGAAATATTGTTTGCCAACGAAAGTGTTTTTTCTTTCACCTTGCCGTCCGGCATACTGTGAGCAGCATCTCTAGCGTATTGCAGAGATTTCTCAACCATCCCCCTGTGGAATAGCATAGGATTTCCAAGTATCGCTTTCTTCGAGGACCACCAATATTTGTCGCTGTGCTCAAATTTCATTATCCAAAACAGTCTCTGGAGGTATTCTTTTGTTTCGTCGGAAGTGTCTGTCATATCGGTATAAAACCAAAGGGGTTGGGCGGTTGAATCGTGATTTTCATCGTTACCCGGAATTCTGGCCTGGTTTTCGTCCAAAATATTTTCTAAGAGTCCAAGATTTTTCTGAATTTCGTTTCCTGACCAGTAGGGGTACGCGTTACCCTCGGACATGTCTTCGTAGCTTGCTCCCCAGGTGGATTCCACGATGTCCTCTATTTCTTTCCCTTTTATTTCAGTCAACAGCTGACAAACAGTACTAAAACTACCGCCCCTTTCAGTAACTGTGTTTATAATGTCATCCAGTACATCGATTCCGGAAGGGTTGTGGTGACCGAAGGTTTCCCCGTCCAAGGCAATTACCTGAGCATCCCCACCCGCTTGTAAAAAAGTATCGACTAGCTGATTCACGGAAGAACCCCTATGGAAAGAGAGCATATCGCTTAATCTTTTATTCCTGGATACAATTTTAATATCCATACCTTTGAGTGTGTTATAGACAGGCTCATAACCCTCATATGACAGATTAGGAATTGCTGTCTGGTCGACAAGTATCCAACCATAACCCAAATTGTTTACCAATGCCACTATGTCCCTATTAACAGCGCATTCCGGGGCAAAAAATCCTCTAATATTTTTTGTCATAACTGCAGCCTCTCCCTCAAAACCTGTTCTATTCCCAAAGTAGTAACCTAAGGCATATTCGTTTAGCACAATTTGTTTTTCTGCCGACTCTTCAGACAGCTTGGTCAGCAAAGGGTGGTATGCTGCGCTGCCTGTAAGTTCCACTCTTTCAGAGACGTAAAGATCTTTTATTTCTGATATCCAGCTTCCATACCCATACCTGTCTGCCTGTTCCAACAAACTCAGAGGAATATTTAATGTAATAGAGAGGTTCTTTTTTGTCCTGATTAGTTTGATAAGAGGTTGGTAGCATTGGGAAAATATCTTGCGGAATACCGCTTCGTCCTGTGTAGGTGGTTGGTATAAGTGTAAAAGCAGGGCTATCTTCACCCGCGTATTATGAGATAAAACCGCGGTGTTTGTCAAAGATTTCTTTTTCGGAACATCTAAACAATACAAGAGTGAGCTTAGAGCCCGGAAAAATTAAAGGGTACGATCCGGGAGGGACGGCTTCTTATACTCCTGCCCACAGCATAAGAAACTTTAATGTCCCCCTCGGGTCGCACCCATTAATGCGGAAATCCTATCAAAAACTTATAGGTTTGTCAAACCTTCCAAAGCGGAGAACGAAACGTGAGGTTTTTCGTGGAAATTTTTCGTTGTTTCATACAGTTTTGAATATTCTTTGGCACTAAACTCCCAGCTATAATCCACTTTCATGGCGTTTGACTGGAGTTTACGCCATAATTCAGTGTTTTTATGCAGTTCTATCGCTCTAATTATCTTGCCGAATAAAGAAAACTCATTAAATTCATTAAATAAAAATCCAGTGCCAGTTTGTTTCATTGTGTCAAAATTATCGACAGTGTCTGCCAATCCACCCACATTTCTGACAATTGGAATGGCTCCGTACCTCATAGCTTCAATTTGTACGATTCCGCACGGTTCAAAACGTGAGGGGTACAGCACACAATCCGCGCCTCCGAACACCAGCCTGGGTAGGGTAAAATTAGGGTAAGGATGTATGCCAACCTGTGTCGGGAATTCAGTTTTAAGGTTATTCAAACGTTCTGTCAAGGACCAGTCGCCAGCGCCAATCTCCACAAACTGTACGTCATATTCTTTCAAGACATGGTGCATAACTGTTGTCAATAAATCGACACCTTTCATGAAATCGAGCCGTCCGACAAAGGCGAAGATCATTTTATCGGGGGAGGTGGGAAGATCGAACTCTTTTTGAAGAGCTTTCTTATTCTCTGCCCTAAGTTCAATACTCCCGATGTCAAAATTTCTGGTAATCAGCTTGTCCGTTGCCGGATCAAATTCTTCGTAGTCGACACCATTAACAATCCCGAACAGCTTACCTTTAAGTTCAGAAAGCAACTTATCCAATCCCTCCCCGAATTCGGGTGTAAGAATTTCTTTCGAGTAAGTTTTAGAAACAGTGTTAACGGCGTCGGCAAAAATAATCCCTCTTCTCATGTAATTCAAGGTGTTAGCTCTATCCGAAAATATCGAACCTATGACAGACTTGCCATCGTCGTAATTCATTTCCGACACATGCCTGTGATCGAAAGTACCTTGGTATGCCAAATTATGAATAGTCAGTAAAGAAGAGATGTTTTTTAGAACAGGGTCGTTCTTGTAGACGGTTTTTAAATAAAACGGGATTGAGGCAGCATGCCAATCGTTGCAATGTATGACATCAGGAACAAACACTCCCTGCCTCACGAACTCCAACGCTCCCCGGGATAGTATTAAGAAACGCGTAGGATCGTCAGAATACCCGTAAACATTAGCCCTTTTTTCAAAATATTCCTGATTTTCCAAAAAATAAACCTTCACTCCCGAGCTATCTTCATAGTATTTCACGTTACACACCAGTTCAGGGTTTGTGGGGTCGTCGGTAGGAACCGCCAATCCTTCCACAACCATCTTCATCGGGTATTTCTGCTCATCTATTAGACCAAATTTGGGAATAAATACCGCAACCTCGTACCCAAGCCCCGTCAGTGCAGTGGACAAATGTCCTATAACCGAGCCTGCCCCTCCGACAGAAACATAGGGCTGAGCTTCCGTAGCAACTAGTAAGATCTTGTGAACTTTCGGAGACTTCTTAGCAATCATATTGCTGAATAATACACGCGCACCCGTCTTTGGGCAACAGCCCGTTCCGAGTGCGCGTAATTTAGTTTTCTTACCTTACTGCTATGCCTTTTAAAGAATCGATTCAGCTTCCTCTATAAGTTCGCCATCACCGTGTTTTCTGATATCGGCCAGCAACCTGCTCTTGTCAGCAACGAACAATCCGTGTAGTTCCTCGCTCGAAGAGTACAAATCCTTTTCATCGTTGGTCATGATGCAGAGCTGCGCGTTGTTCTCATCAGAAGGAGTCAACATAAGGATTCTTTCAAAGAAATCTTTGTCTTTAGATTTTATGTATACGTGAAGCAAAGAGAACGGCTTTATTGCCTTGAACAACGAAAGCCCGGCGTTCATTGTAAATGCGTAGTCCAGTCCGGAATTTCTCGAAGACTTGTCTATGTTCTGAGCAATATCCTTTAGTCCACCAAGTCTGCTTCTATAAAAGAACAGCTGACTCTTAGGAGACGCGGGTTCCTGCTCTGTTATGCTGGCAAATGTTTCCTTCTCTTCCGCCACGGGTGCCTTAGCCGAGGCTTCCACCCTTTTGGCGTTTTCCTCATCGAACTTTTTTGCTGCTTCCCTGAATTTGGCAAGCCAATCAATCGGCTCTTCCTCAACAGGAGCTTCTTTTTCTTTAACTTCTTCTTTAGGTTCAGGTTCCTTAACCTTAACCTCTTCTTCGACCTCAACCTCTACTTCTGCTACAGGTTCAACTTCAGCAGGGGTCTCTTCAACCACCGCAGGAGTATCCTGCTCTTTTTCTTTTTTCTTTGTTTCTTTAACATCTGTATTAACTGTTTCTTTAGGCACGGTTTGTCCTGCTTTTTCTTCAGAACCTCCGGGGTATAAGAAGTCTAAGATGTTTTTCTTAGTAAATCTATGACGGCCGGTCGCAGTCTTTACTTCTGCTTGCAATTTATCTTCCTCGATGTATCTGTAAACGGAACGGAGACTTACTCCTAAAATATCAGCCACTTCGGTAGACGTATAAAGTTTATCTTCAAGATTTATCATAATTAAATGTAAACACTTGTTTCACATAGTGTCAACAGATGAAAGTTGCAGCAATAGTGATTATTATTTGTATTTATCAAAAGAAAATTTACTTCAGAGAACCAAAAAAAACCTTGATTGGGAACAAAGGAAATGCCCTGACAATACGGGAAAAACGCCACGGTTGAGTACACAGGCGGAACAACCACTCCAAGTTATGCTGAATAATATTGTCACTCGGTTTCTTACTAACACCTGACAAATAGTCGAAAGTTCCTCCTACCCCAACTCCCACTCGGCAGGAAATCTTGCTCAAATTTCGCTGAAGCCACGCTTCTTGTTTCTTCTGCCCATAGGCGACCAGAATAAAATCCAAAACTTCAACTCCTGTCTTACTCATGCAGTCTTTGATATACCGAAGTGTAGTTTCGTCATCGTCCTTTTTGTATGTAAAAGCGGACGATGCTCCGATTATATTAACTCCAGGGTAATCCTTTCGCATTTTTTCAGCAGTTCTCTCAGCAAGATCTTCCGTAGCCGTATCAGAAAGTTTCCCCGTCCAATCCCTGGGCATACCTCCCAGTAGAAATACAGTGTATTTTTTTTCTGCGGATATTTTAAATATCTCTTCGCTTAAACGGACACCCGTTACTTTGGGAGCAAAAATCGCAGATTTAGTAAATGTTCCTATTGCCGTTTGGAACCCTATTCCCAACCCAGCAAAAAATCTTGACCCCGCTGCTCTACTTTTGAGTTCAGACATTTTTTTAAGATAATAGTCCGCCATCACTATTCCGGCTCCATCGGGTAACGAAAGATCGGCATTGTTTATCATATCTTTAAACTCGGGGTCATTTTGAGCTACCATAATAAATTCCGGATTCGTAGTACAAATATAATGAGAGCCTTCCCGAAGGAAATCTGCCTCTATTTTTTCGATGACACACGCGACGTCGCAATCCATGTCTACATTTACTCCCAATATGTTCACTTTTCTACCGTACTTCATATGGAAGCAATTATACATCTCCACGGGACCTAAGCTTAGTGGCATTTTAGCCCCAAAATGCTCCCCTCTGAAAAACAAAACTTTATCCCCGTTTTCTGATAAAATAGGTACCATGAGTGCCGAAAAGAAGAAAAGGATAAGCATTTTAGAGAAAATACTAACCATAGCTGTAATAATGGGAGTTACCTCTGTTCTTTACCTTTATACCTCCGGCTACAGGCTGGACAAAGGAAAGGACTCTACCATAGATATCGCAAAGACGGGAATGGTAAGTGCTAAATCTGTCCCTGACGGAGCCAGTGTCTACCTGGACGGAAAATTAAGAACGGCTACAAACGACACCTTATCCGGAATAGCCCCCGGTAAACACAAGATCAAAATCGAAAAGAAAGGATTTGTACCCTGGAATAAAGAAATCGAAATATACGAGGAATTGGTAACAGACATCACGGCCGTACTCGTCTCACAAAGTCCGAGGCTAGAACCATTAACCAATACAGGAGCAAAATACCCAAGCATCTCCCCTTCCCTGAATAAAATAGCCTACTTTTCTGAAGACGGTGAGAAACCCGGGGTATGGGTCACTTCATTAAACGGAGCAGGGATAGGTCTTTTCAGGAATACCTCCGTAATGGCAGTGCAGGATACAAAATTCGTAAAATATTCACAAGGTAAGAGTATAGAATGGGCGCCCGACGAAACCCAATTACTGCTCCAGGCATCGAACAACACATACTACTTAGTCGACCTGGCTTCAAATACCGCTTCAACCGCCCTAACGCCTGACAAAATAAGACAGGATTGGCAGGAACTATTGCTGGAAAAAAGAACAGTATTGGTGGAAAAACTGGATGTGCCGGAAAATATCAAACAGCTTGCCCTATCAACAAGAGCTCACTGGTCACCAGATGACAAGAAATTCCTGTACACTGTTCAAGCCGGCGATACCCTGGAATATAGAACATATAACTTTGAGCGCCCGATTCCTATAGGCGAAAAAATTGAAAATACTGCGTTCACAACAAACTTAGCCGATGCCCAGCCTAAAGTGTCATGGTACTCAGATAGCTTCCATCTAATTCTTGTCGAGGGCAACATCGAACAGGACCAAAGAGGAATAATATCCCTGGTGAGGATTGACGGTACAAACAAAGTTGAGATCTATAACAACACGCTTATGTTTAACTCGGTATTTGCAGCCCCCACAGGAGATAAAATAATTATACTGACCTCTTTTAAATCAGGGGAACAGACAGATCTTTACACGGTAGGAATTAGATAATCTCAGAGTTTGAAAACATCCTATTTGTAAACAACATCTTTCAGCACAGCCGTTACCACATATCTATTTATTGTCGTTCCGGGGGGATCGCATGTCTGTAAGGTGAGCACAGGCTCAAGCACAGGTCTCGATAATGGCTGGGTGTTCCAACCCTTCATTGCCTCTTTATTCATTACCTCGTAAATGTAATCATCCCCTTTGAAAAACACGTGAACTTTATCTCCATAATTCAGCTTTCTCAATAAGTTAAACACCGAAGCGTACCCTCCGAGATCAAAGAAATTCAGGGAAGCGTGCGCAAAAAGATAAACGTTACCGGGGCTCTTGGAAGGATATTGGGACACGGACGCATGCGCAATTCCGTGCTTCAACGCCTCCCTGTAAGCCTTCTCGTCCATTACAGATACATCGGCTATTATAGGCGCGTTCACGCCTATCCTTTCAATAACGATGGAAAAGTCCGTGTCTACAGGCACTATATCTATGGGGTCTGCGGACAAAAACTTTGCAAAGACACTGGCCTGCTCTCCTCCTTCGGAGTTAATCTTATATTCCTGATTTCTCAATTCCTTTACATAGAACCATATTTCGTCCTTTATTAACGGTCCAAATGAAACGATTAGAAATAGGGCTCCGAGGGCAATTAATACATTTGAAAGCTTAGTAAATTTATGGTTTTTTGGGATTAACATATCCTTCCTATCATTGTACAATAACCTAATGAAAGTATTAAAAATAGGAGCAATCTGGTGCTCCGGATGTCTGGTTATGAAGCCCATCTGGAAAAAAATCGAAAGTGAAAACCCCCGGCTAGAAACCGAGTACTTTGAGTACGACGACAACCCCGATATTGTTAAAAAGTTCGGGCTCGAAGCAGGACTTTTACCCACGTTTATTTTTCTGGATTCCAAAGACGAAGAAATAACAAGAATTAGCGGAGAAGTAGAGGAAAAAGACCTATTGAAAATTATCGAACAGAATAAGGATAAGTAGTCTATGCGCAGGAGCATCTTACCAGTTTTCGCGTTATTACTTTTTTTTGCACTCTCAACGTTGTTATCGTCTGCAAACGCTGAGGGTCCGGTACTGGATATATATCTATTCCAAAGCAACTCCTGCTCCCACTGCACCGAAGAAAAGGCCTTTTTAAGGGAAATTGCACCCAAGTATCCCGGACTGGTGATAAATTCCTACGAGGTTTCCGGAAACCATCAAAATTTACAACTTATGCAAAAGGTGGGAGAAAAGCTCGGTGTGGAAGCCGGCGGGGTGCCTTTTTTAGTCATAGGGAAAGAAAGTATTATCGGATTTGGTGGCGCAAAAACGACCGGAATCCAGATAGAGAAAAAAGTTGAAGAGGCCCTGCAAAATCCTCCGGAGGACATGGTAAAACAAGTATTAGCCGAAAACCAGAAACTGAATACGGTAAGAACCTACCTTACACCTGAAAGTCCTGCAAAAGAAAAGCCTACAGAGAAAAAAAGCCCGGTTAAATTTGACGTTCAATCTCTGCCCCTCCCTATGTTTACATTTGTTATAGCTCTGATGGACGGCTTTAACCCCTGCGCCATGTGGGCACTACTGTTTCTTATTAGTTTGTTACTTGGTATGAAAGACAGAAAAAAGATGTGGCTTCTCGGGGGTACATTTATTGTCATCTCAGGCGTTGTCTACTTCCTATTTTTAGCCGCCTGGCTCAACTTTTTTATGATTATGGGATACGCTCTAATAATCAGATATATTGTAGGCATTTTTGCTTTTGGACTCGGCATCTATTACCTATATGACTTTTACAAGAACAGAGGTGGTTGCGTTGTTACGGAAAACGAGAAACGACGTGGTTTTATTGAGCGGATTAAGAAAGTCGTACTGAACAAGCATCTTTCTATCGCGTTGTTGGGGATGGTAGTGCTTGCAGTGTCAGTCAATTTAATAGAGCTTTTGTGTTCTGCGGGACTTCCGGCAGTTTATACCAAGGTTTTGAGTATGAATAACCTCCCGGTCTGGCAGTATTACCTATACCTGCTGTTCTACATACTGATATTTATGCTCGACGATATTATCGTGTTTGTTGTTGCTATGGTAACGTTGCAGGCCTTCGGGATAAAGAATAAGTATGCAAAATACTCTCATTTGGTAGGGGGCATCCTTGTTTTGTTGATCGGTCTCACTCTCATTTTCAAACCCGAATTACTGTCTTTCAAATAAAACGGTTTTTGGGAAATATTATTACGAAAACAAAAAAACAGTATTGACGTTTCAAAAAATTTTGGTATAATATCTGGAGCATGTTGGGGCAACCCAACATGCGCTAAAAGAGGCCAGGGATTTATCCCAGGTCTCTTTTTTTATGACTATTTTTAATCAGAGATTTTTCCTGGTCGGGGTGGGCGGACTCGAACCGCCGGCCTCACGGTCCCGAACCGTGCACTCTAGCCAACTGAGCTACACCCCGACGAGCTAATGCGAGGAGGGCGTGTAAAAAAAAGCGCAGCCTTATATTCAAGGTGAGCCGGCTTTTACACACCGAAAAAACCACCCTACAAACACGCAAAACACTTTTCTGGTGCCCCCGGCGGGAATTGGTCACGCGTTCTCGTCTGCTGACGATCCGCTCGACCCCGGCTCGGCACCGTCGTGCCTGCGCCATTCAATTCCACTCGATTGGGCAGAAAAGCAACCGCTACCGTTGGTAGCGCTCGCTTTTCTGGTGCCCCCGGCGGGAATTGAACCTGCATCTTATTCTTAGGAGGAACACGTTCTATCCGTTGAACTACGGGAGCAAAGCAATAAGATTTTAACACACAAACCCCCTACTTTGTGACAATAAACATCTCAGGAGGCAGCCTGTACCTCTTAATTAAATCTTCGTTAGGGGCACCGTTTCTTACTAAGATAAGCGCAAAATCATCTACATAAACCGGCACCCACTCAGGATCATCGAGTCTTGTGATAAGGAAGGGTTGTGCCCAAGGTGTAAAATCCCTTCTGTAAAAGAAAATAACGTTAAATTTGTATTGCTCCTCAACCTCTTTCCACTTTTCTTCACTCTCCTGCATGGGTACATAGATTTGTTTGAAAAAATACTCAGGGTAGGCTTCCGGCCTATTGTCGACAAATACTTTTTCTCGGGGATATAGACCGTAAATCAGGTAACTTCCGATATCGTAGTTGTTGAATACCGGGCCTTTCAAGCCATTATTTAAAAAGAACTCGGCTGATCCGAGAGAATCTTTGCCCAGCCCCATACCAAAACCTCTTTGGAAAGGAGAAAAAAAGCTACCCGGTATAAAACTGAGCAACAACAAGGATGTGAGAGCAACGTAAACCAACACTTTGTCTTTAATGTATCCCAAAGCAGTAACGAATAAAGGGGTGGAGCCGACTACAAAAAGAGGAAACGCCCTGACATATCTTAATGCCAGAAATGTAAACATCAGCGAAACCAGCGTCAGAGGAAGATTTTCTCCAAACTTCTTCTTGTAAAAAAGAAAAGATAAGCAGCCGATAAAAAATGCCACAATCACCTCAAAGTAAAAATACTCAAATTTAGGGGTAAGTCTTTGCATAAAAAATGCAGATTGGTTTTCGGCAATCATATATCCGTAGTTTTTAAAAATGTTAAACGGGGTAAGAAGACCTTCAATAAAAAACGGGTTGATTAGGCTTGCTGTAACAATCAAGAAGAGCAAGGCTAGCATTTTATATCTTAGATTGATAGATTTTTCGACCGCTACTCTATGTAATACGTAAATAAACGTGATCAATAATCCAAACACGAAAAAGATATGGATGTTTACCCAAAACACCTGCAGCAGAAATAGGAGCGGATACATAAACTTAAGGCTTAACCGCCCCGACTTAAACGATTCGAAAATATATACATAAACTGCTACGAGTAGATAGCTAAAACTTTCGGGGCGCACTTCCTTTCTTGAAGCAAACAATGGAAATAGCAGAAGCGCGACTGCGGCAAAAATTAGAAAACTACCCCGATTTTGAGAGTTTTTATATAAAAAAAAGGTAGTTAAGGAGGCCAACAGCACGCCGAGTACGGTAAGACCGTTAAATCCGGCTAAAGTATGCACAATGTAATAAATAACGCCGACTCCCCAATGATGCGTAACAACGGGAAAATCCGGGTGTGTATAAGAGTACAGATTAGTTCCTAAAACTGTCCCCTGCTCCAGGAAAATCTTACCGTTCGTGAGGTGGCGGCCGAGATCGACAATTACAAGATTAATTTTACTGAGCAGGAATAGGCCTAGATAAGAGAACAAAAGAATTTTTGGGACATATCTTTTGGCTTTACTCAGAATCTTCCGCCGCATCATTTGGACAGGCGGATAAACTCGCATACCTTAGTGCATTTGAATTCGCATACGTCCAGAATGTTCTCTTCTGCATAGTGCCTGCAGGGACTGGCACAAAAGTTATACAAACCACTTATGCCTACACACTGTATCAGGTTTATATTTTCGCATTCGTGGTATTTCTTTAACCATATGCCACCGGCACTTTTGCAGGCATTAGTCTTGTCCCCAACTGCACCACCGAGTATGTAGAAAACCAAAGCCAGGGCTAACATGGACAATATCAACCTAGCCTCTTTGCTGGTTTTGAGGAAAACCCACAGTTTCATATTTAAATTATATACAGGAAGGTGGGGGTAGGTATACGTTCCGTCGAAATACTTAGTCCGTCGCAAATTCCTGGCGGAGGGGGAGAGATTCGAACTCTCGATTCCCTTGCGGGAATAGTGGTTTTCAAGACCACCGCACTAGGCCACTATGCGACCCCTCCACGTACATACTACAGCCGCAATTATATATTAATCCACTAGAGCACGGAAATTAACAGCAAGTGACCCAAAATCAGTAACTATAAAGGTCTTCGTGCACTCTTTTGTAGTCAATTAGCTCTTCAGGCTTGAACCAAAGTCCTATCTCCTGTACAGCCTCATCGACTGATCCTGAAGCGTGTATAACGTTGTACGTGGTTCTCTTCCTTATCATTCCTGAGAATGCAGAATCCAACCCATAATCCCCTCTGATCGTCCCGGGAGGCGCTGTGTCGGGGAAAGTAGAGCCGACCATATTCCTGACCTTAGCGACTGCGTTAGGGCCTTCAAACACTATTGCAAACACCGGACCTGAAGCTAAAAAATCAGCGTTTCTCTCATCAACCATCTCACCGATTCTTTTAACATCTTCTGTGCCAAATACGTCTTTTGCGTCTAATCCGAATTTTTCACAATCGGCAACGTTCCTTTTTCCGACCATCTCTTTCCATTCATCGTTATGGTTGTAGTGCTTTGAACCGAATAGCTTATCAACTCGTAAAAGTTTGGCACCCACAATCTTTAATCCTGTCTGTTCGAGACGGTCAATTATTTCGCCTGTGATTCCACGCGCAACTGCATCGGGTTTAAGTAGTACTAGGGTTTTTTCTTTCATAAATTACTTTATAACACCGGGGATTTGTTTAGTCTAGAACAATATCCGAAACCTCGTAGCTGCCGTCCTGATATATAGACAAGACGCTGAATCTCGATGATTGGAGTGCCTTTTGCGGATACTCGTTGAGACTTGAGGTTATAGCTCCCACCGTGTAGTGCATCAAACTCGGTCTTTTCGGGTCTACTAAAGAAGAAGATTTGTGGTGATCCCCAGCAATCAATGCTTTCACCCCCACAGTATCTCTGACCAAAGATAAAAGCATCTCGCCCTGGCTTTTCACCGCGTCCTGCTTGTCAGCGAGAGTAAGATCTGTGACCTCACCATTTGTGCTACCCATAAAAATCCTGTTAAAGGGGGGCGCCAATTCTTCAGTGTGTAGGGGCTGGGACACTAGAAAAAAATCTGCGTCAGGCAGCTGAGTTTCTATCCAGGAAATTGCACCCGGCTCAATTATCGTGTAATTGGCGGCGTTGTTAAAATAAACAAAATTGTAGCCCGCGATATCGGTCTCGCCATATTCATTTCCAAACACAGACGTAAAATTATCCGTATCCGATGACTGTGCCATATCATGATCGCCGGGCAGCGCAAAATATTCAACACCCGACCCTTCTAAAATACCCTTAATTTTTGTTAGAGAGGGCACATCGCCGTAACCTGTTATATCTCCCAGGATGAAAACGTCTTCTATTCCGCGCTCCTGTATCTTTTCCAAAGCAACAGTTAGATTTTCCGCATCGTCGTGAATATCGGATATTATAGCGATCTCAGCAACAGCGTCCTTACCAGCATAAACATTCTTGTCGACCTCACTGTCAAGTCTGCTAGAAGATACTCCGGAGCCTAAGTTTGTCTGGGAAATACGCTCAGCAAACTTACCTGCGACTTCCCCGATTTGCTCCTCATCCACGTTAATATGCATTTTGGCTAATAAAGAAGAGGATATTTTTCCAAAACGGGCAGAATCTACGGCATACAGTTCTTTTGCCCCCAGAGTGATACCCAGGACCAGTGCGGTTAGAACCACAACAGAAAACACGCCTCTTATAAATCTGAGAAAAGGATTTGTGCCGGAACTTTTACTTTTTGTCTTACGCCCTAACATTGATAGTAGTATAAAGCTTTTACATCTTTTCTACTACTTCGATGCCCAATAGATCGAGAGCCTGCTTCAACACAACCATCGTTGCGTGGGACAAAAAGAGACGGAATTTCTTCGCACTTTCGGAGGGAGCATCCAAAATCGGAAGTTCCCCGTAAAAAGAGTTGAACTTTTGCGCGACTTCAAAAGCATAGTTTGCAATCTGGTTAGGAGAATAATCTTCAGCAGATTTTGCTACATACTCCGGAAAATGAACCAAAACTGATGCCAACGCCCTTTCTTTTACATGTAGTGAAAATTCCTTAGGGATAGTATCGTATTTGAACTTCCTGCCACCTATCTCAAATCCCGCTTTTTCAAGTACTGACCCTGCTCTTGCGTAAGTATAAAGCAAGTACGGACCTGTGTTTCCTTCAAATTTGGTTACTTGTTCGTAGTTAAATACAACATCCTGTTTAGGATCAACTTTGAGCATTCCGTACTTAAAGGCCGCTAAGGCTACCCGTTCTGCCGTCTCCCGCACTATTTTTGGCATTTTTATGCTATTGCGGATTTCCTCTTCTTCGAGAGACACCAGATCTTCCAGTACATCATCGGAGTTAACCACCAGACCGGCGCGCGAAGACATCTTTCCCTGCGGAAGGGAAACCATACCATAAGCGATGTGAACTAATTTTTCCGACCAGTCGAAACCCAAAAGTTCGATTATTTTAAAAAGTTGTTTGAAATAGTCGGCTTGTCTTACATCAACCACGTACAATCTTTTGTCAAATTTATATTTGTCGTAACTTTCTTTTGCAAGCTGAAGTTCTTTGGTGGAGTAGACCGACGTACCGTCGCTTCTTAGTAAAACTTTATCGGGGAGTCCGTATTTTTCGAGTCTCGCTATAATAGCCCCGGTTCCATCTTTCTCGGCAAGGCCTTTTTCCAAAGCCAACAATGCGATTTCTTTTCCGACGTCAATCTTTTCGCTCTCGTATTCCCAAACGTCAAACTCTACCTTCTGGTCTGAGTAGGTCTTTTTCCAGCCCTCGTACACCCAGGAATTCATCTTTTCCCAAACCGCCTTTACTTCTTTATCTCCTGCCTCCCAGCGTCTGAGCAGCTCCTGAGCTTCCTTCTCAATTTCAGGGTTTTTCTCGTGTTCCAGCTCATACATAGTGTAAAAGTCGCCCACGTAATGGTCACTTTTCTTGTCCGGCAGAGCAGTACCACCGTGTTTCATATACATCAACATGCTCTTGCAGATGTGGATTCCGATGTCGCCGACGTAATTGGTTTTTATGACTTCGTAGCCGCAATAAGACAAAATCTTAGAAAGAGAAGAACCAATAAAATTATTTCTGGCGTGCCCTATGTGTAGAGGCTTGTTGGTGTTCGGTTGGGAGTACTCAACAATAATCTTTTTACCCTTACCAAAATTAGCCGACCCATAGGAGTTGTCTACAAGATTTATATCGAGTGTGTTGTGGAATAGAAATTTGTCACTCAACGTGAAATTTATAAATCCCGGCGCATGGGGTTCGATTTTTTCGAAAATAGAATACGTATCTCCCTCGAATTCTATTTTTGGATTTTCCGATAAAACTTCCTGAGCGAGTTCGACGGCTACCTGAAATGGGATTCTATCTAAAGTTTTGGCAATTCCGAATGAAATGTTAGTGGAGTAGTCTCCGAAACTTTCGTTTTCAGGGACATCTACTTCTATGTTCAGAGTTTCTAACCCATAGAGTTTATGGGTAGCGTTGGAAATTAGCTCCTCAGTAATTTTTTTGATTTCGGATTTTCTATTTTCCATAGACAAAAGCATAATATCACTCAGCGGGACTTTATAACAACACTACCGGCTTTATCGGTACGTATTACCCCGCATCCGGCCTTTTCAAGTTCTTCAATAACCGATGGAGAAGGATGCCCGAAAGTATTGAATTCTCCAACGGAAATCACGCATATTCTGGGTTTAAGCTCACTTACCAGCTCCCTACTATAGCCGTTTATAGCGCCGTGGTGCGCTATTTTCAATACATCCAGCCTCCCGGTTATAAGCCTTTTTAGCTTTCTAAGGTCTATGTCTCTCCTGCGCCCCTGTTTCAAGGTCTCCCAAAAATAACGCCTCGAAATCCTTATACTTTGCAAATAAAGCAACGGAAGCATCGTTAAGATTTTTCGGCATTCCGTGAATATAACCGTAAGGCACGATAAGTTTTATAAACACTCCGTGTATTACAAATTGTTCACCGTCAAAAGTTTTTTTAACTTTATTTTCCTGATTATTTTTTACATTTTGTGGCACGGCCCGTCCATCGAGAACAACGTCGTTATATCTGAGTATGCCAAATTTACACCTTTCTAAAATCCGTTTGAATCCCACAAAATGGTCTCCGTGATCGTGGCTTAAAACTACTAACGGAAAATTACAACTCAAGCCTGTCTTTTCCAGAATATATTTGTCCACGGTGTAATCATTTCCTCCGTCAATTAACGCCACCGGATTTCCGTTCATCTCGAGATAAATACCATCCCCCTGCCCCACATCTATAACGTGTATGGACAGGCCGGACTCGGTAACTAACCGCCTGCCTATCACCAGTTGAAAAACAACGATGTAGGCAATGACGAAAATTATTTGGGAAATTAAGGGGCTTTTCATTTGCATCTATCCTTTGATCTGACAACAAAAATCGTTAGTATCAAAAACACCGCGTAGTAACAAACAAGAACCGGCATGGGCATCTTCCATGCCACACTCGCAAGTTCGAATTTTGAAAAGAAATTCACTATCCGGATGAAGAAGTCACAAAAAGGAAAAAGTATCATCCAAACAGGTTTTAGGGGTACAAGTAACGCGGGAATACCCAGCACCGTGGTGATCGGAACTGTCCATAAAACAAGGGCGTTGACCAACAAACTAATAAGACTAACCTGCCCGAATATTCCCGATATTAACGGCCAAACCATTACCTGCGCGGAAAAACTCGCCGAAAAATCCCCCATCACCGACCATTTGTTTTTAACAACCTTTAGCAGAAAATTCTCGACCGGATCGGCGAAAACAATAAGCCCGAAAGTAGCCAGGAAACTTAAATATGTGCTGGCACTAAAAAAGTTGCCCGGATTTATTAGGATTACGACAAAATACGATACAACCAGCAGACGCAGTGTATTCAACAAACGGCCCGAAAACTTTCCGACAAGCATAAAAGAAGTCATTACCCAGGCTCTTAAAACAGGCGGCTCGAAACCCGTGAAAGCGGCGTAAACGAAAGTTGTAATTATTGAAAGAAGCAGATTCTTAACTTTGTAAGGACTGCCGAAGATCTTCAGAGCGTAGCCCGCCACAAGACTCATATTAAATCCCGAAACCACAACCACATGGATTGTTCCGGTGCGTTTTAAGGCATCTTTGAAACGGGGCGATTTCGAAAGATCGTCCAAACCTATCGTCATCCCCAAAACCAACTCGCTGTGAGGACTTGGGAGAAACTTTCTTGCCCTTTCCGATAAATGTTGCTTAACAGGTTCGAAAAACTCAAACGGACCTTTTTCAGGACTTTGCACGCAGGAAAAAATACCTCCCCGGGTATCACAAAAATACAACACCCTTATTACCGCAACTAATGCCAGGAGTAAAAACCCTGCGTTCTGTTTTAGTAATCTCATCTTCTCCTGTCACCGCACAAAAATTAATAAGTTATTAAATCTTTTATTTTTTCGTAAACCGAATTTGTAAGCCCCGACTTTTCTTTGAACTCCTCTACTCCGGAATAGGGTCTATTTGCAACGATCTTTCCGGCGTAAGTGGCTCCAATACCCGGAAGGGCATCTAGTTCATCAAAAGTGGCGGTGTTGACGTTTACTGTGCCTGCTCCCTGAGAACCCGTAGCTGCCGCAGAACTTCCGGAGCTTTCGGTTACGAAGGAAGGCTGCAATGACGGGAAAATCTCCTGGTAGCCACTGCCCGGATTAACGCTATAACCGAGCGCCTCGAATGGTATGAAAATTTTTTGTTCGTCTTTCAAAATCTGGGACAGATTAATATTCTTACTAACCCAGTAATAATCGTAATCTGATGTAAAATCGCCCGCAATTTTCAGGGCATCTATTATCCTGCTACCCTCTTTGAGGTTATAAACACCGGGGTTTGAAACAGCTCCCGAAATTTCCACACTAATATCCACGGTACCGTCACAAGTAGTTTCGATGGGAGCAACAGAAGATTTATCGGAATAAAAAACCGGGTATAGCTGAGATATAAAATACCCTGCTACAAAGGCTAAAGCTACGCTTAAAATAATCGCTGCGCGGTTTGGTAACACGCCTTATCGTAAGTCCGAACTTCCGAAGAATAAACAAGCATAAATCTACCCTGTTTAGAATTCTTCTTCTTTATTTACCGCATAATTGACGCAAACTGATGTTTTCTTAGCAACTTAAACCCGTATGTTTATATTTATTACCGCATAATTAACGCACTTCAAATTAACAACTTGAAACTCGGTAAAAATGGAAAAATAAACAAACTAATCTTCCAAAGCTTTGAGTAGAATCTCTTTAAAAACGCGGCTTCTGTTTAAATCCTTGAGCAAAGCGATAAACCTAGTCTCGTTTATCCTGTAATACACTTCTCTGCCTTTTTTATCATTCTTTAAAAAACCTAACGAAGCTAAAACCCTAAGGTGGTGAGATGCCAGATTTTCCTCTACATTAAGCTTATCCGCAACCTCAGAAACATTCCTCTGACCCGTACTTAAATACTGGATAATCTTTAGGCGGTTCTTGTCTGCCAAGGCCTTCGAAACTTTTTCTAACATCATGGTGCCTGGAATATACAACATGATTTAAAATAATTCAAGGTTTGTCATTCTTTACCCTATATTGGACGGCTTCCGCTAGGTGGGCTGCCGAAATTTCCGGGGTGTCCTCGAGATCGGAAATAGTCCGGGATACTGTCAGTATCCTGTGAACTGCCCTTGTGGACAAGCCATATTTTGAAACAGCCATCTCCAGAAGTGACGAGCCGTCCTTACTAAGATTACAGATTCTATTAATGCTTTCGTGAGGAATTCCGGAGTTATAGCTAATTCCCAATGGAACGAGTCTGCTCCTTTGGATAGAAACCGCCTTTTTTATCTGCTCCGCGGTGTGACATTTATGAGAACACTCCCCTCCTGAGTGAACCGCCTCTACGGGAGAGCCGGAAACATGGGTCAAAATATCAAATCTTTCAAGAAAAGACGGGTTCATCCTTGTATGGTAGGTGTTTAAGTCCTTTCCATTACATTTGCATTGCCTGTCCTCTGCTCCCAGTAACCCGCACATACAATTGTTGGCTGCCCCTATTAGTAAAAAGTCGGCCGGGTAAGAAACGGGGGCACCTTCGCAATTAAACTCAACCTTTTTCCGGTCAATAACTGTCTTCAGCGAATTCAATACTTTGGAAGGAAAAAGGTGCATTTCGTCCAGGAAAAGTATTCCCTTGTGAGCCAAAGTCGCTTCTCCGGGCATTCTGGGACTTCCTATCAAATCCCCCTCTTTAACGGAAATATGCGGTCTTCGAAATGGCGTAGTTACAATGTTTTCTGTCGGCATTCCGCATAAAATACCCGCCTTAATTATTTCTACTGCATCTTTTTGAGTGCCGTCGGGAAACATTGCGGCGCTCTTCTCTGCCAACAAGGACTTGCCTGTCCCCGAAGGTCCGAGCATCAAAATATTGTGGTGTCCGGAGATACTTATTGTTAATGCCCTTTTTGTCTGAGTGTTTCCTAGCACACCACAAAAACAATCACCCGCTCCCGATCTTGCCCAAGCATAGTTATATGCCAAAGTCTGACTTGCCGCTGGCGACACAACCTCCCCATTTACAAAAAAGTCTGCCGCTTGTGATAGAGAACACAATTTGTATACTTTTAGACCATTAATGTTTTCATTAAAATAAAGCGACCCGTCGGATATAAACAACCTCCCCATTCTTCCCGATGCCCACACGTCGTCCAAAAATATAGTTTTGGTCGCAGGAACAAGAAAACCGCCCGAATTTAAGCTACCATAAAATAGGTCCGAAGTACCCGGAGCTACCCCATAATGAGCAAATAAAATACCCATTGATGCCGGAAACTCTATATCTGTAAGGTCGGAAATTAACCCCGCTGGAAGTATATTTATGTTAATTTTTTTGTTCGGGAACTGTAATCCGGAATTATTAAACGCCGTCCGAATCTTTTTTATACTTTTTGTGCACTCCCCACCTTTTACTCCTGTAACCTCAACCCTCGGTATTCCCCGAGAGGAAATTGTTATCTCAACACCAAGTTCGGTCACTGTAGAGCCCTTAATTGCAAAAGTTCTTACCCTACAATACATAGTAAACTCCGTTTTTTTCAAAAATCAGATTTTTTAGAAGCATCTTCATAAGGATTTCGTTCAACCTGCCTGTGGAAATTCCTGTTTTAATACCCAATTCGTTAAAATTCATACCTTTCTCCTTTAATATATAAAGGAGGTCCGTCTCCCCTGCAGTGCTTCCGCTGTCCCGTACCGAGCCAGATGCTTTTTGTGTTGAAGTGACGCCCATTTCATCCAGTATCCGGGTCGGTGAAAGGTAGACCTCCGCACCCCCGGAAAGCAACTTATTTGTTCCCGACGACCTCTCGGTATAGATGTCTCCCGGAACGCTGAAAAGTTTTCTACCGTATTTTTTAGCGAAGTCGGCTGTGATCATTGAGCCACTTTTCGAAGAAGCCTCCACAACAAGTACTACCTTAGATAAAGCCGCTATTATCCTGTTTCTTTTTGGGTAGGTCCATTTTTGGGGCATAAAACCATCTTCAAACTCCGATACCACAGCGCCCCCGCCTCCTAATATCCTTTTGTATAGTTCCTTATTTGAAGACGGGTGAATTATGTCACAACCGCAGGGCATTACAGCTACAGTAGTGCACCCCGCGCTAAGAGCAAACTCATGGGCGTAGCTATCGGTACCTACAGTAAAGCCCGAGATAACAGCAAGTCCGGTGTCTTTTAAAAAATAAAACAGCTCCCGCAAAACCCTTATGCCGTAAGGGGAAATTCTCCTGCTTCCGACGATTCCAATACCCAATTTATCCAAATTTTCCGGTAAAATTCCGCGGATATGTAACTCTTTCGGGAGTCCTTTGACAGAGCCCGCACACTTGGGAAAACCCACCTGATGGGTAAAAACCGCGTTGTTCATGAAAACAAATATGATACGGACACTATAAAACACAACACTCGCTATTCTAGCCAAGTTAGAAAATACTATTTGCTATAATGCGTTTATGGAAAAAATGTTAAGCACCGAAGAACTTATAAAAAAGGCGCAAGAGGTGGGCGTGGATTTCGGTAAGGGCGATCCTTACAACAGACTCAGATACTACACTAAAATCGGGTGGCTTCCTCATATGACAAGACAAAAGGATAGCGACGGTAATATAAGAGGACACTACCCCGACTGGGTTTTGGACCGGCTTGTTACTATTGAAAAACTTAAAACCGAAGGAGCCGGAAACGATGAAATCGCAAAGCAGGTTGAAACTAAGAATAAGTACACAAACTTGTTGAATGTAATAAAATCCAAAGAGGTAAGAACACAGCTAATTTCCTACTCCACTCTAATATTATTGCTTATAATTTCCGCCAACGAGTTCGGCCTTATTAATATGGGAAACAGAAAATCAAGCCTTATTGAAGCTTTTTCGGCGCAGGGCACCAACAACGAAAGTGTGGAAATACTATCTTCCGGATCAGCCATTGTCCCTAAAGGACACTCTTCTGTCTTTGTAGATAGCCGGGTACTGACTGCTGACGCTAAGGTAATTATCACTTTCACACAGAGTTTTTCTCCGGCTACTGCATATTGGGTGACAAACGTGAGGGCCGGTGAGGGATTCGAACTCAAACTCGACACACCACTCTACTACGACACCTCTTTTAACTGGTTTGTGTCTAAATAGCACAGCAGCAACAAATAACTGCCTTTTCCCTTTACGAGAAAAGCCCTTGACAGACTTATTTTCTTCATCCAAACTTTATGTATGAAACAAAATAATAATTTGACCTTAATACTCGAGGGAATATCTAAAGCCATCCCGGTTTACATACTCCCTTTTCTTGTACCAATTTTCTTCCTTCCGATTACAACTGAGTTCTTCGAACTAAATAAGCTCACGTTGATAATCTTGAGCACAATACTGCTGACAATACTCTGGGCGATAAGACTAATGCTGGGTAAAAAGATAGAGTTAGCGAAATCCATCTTAGACTTTCCTCTGGTGATATTCACCGGCGTATATGCTTTATCTACAGTCTTTTCAATGAATAAACCCGTAAGCATTTTCGGAAGCCAGGGAAGGTGGCTGGGATTATTCTCTTTAATAGTATTCGTAATCTACTATTACATCGCTACTCCCCTTTACAGAGATCCCAAAGCCATTAAAAGTGCCATCTATGCCTTCTTAATAGGTACCGGGATCGCCACATTCGTGTCTGTCCTCAGCTATTTCAACATCTTCATTTCATCAACTGCTTATATGAAGCTGCAAAACTTTTCATTTTACGGGGGTACTACCCAAACAGCACTGTTCGCAGCCCTATCCATAGTAATGGCACTTGTACTTATCGCCTATGAAAAGAACGTACTGATAAAAATAGGGCTTGTGGGTGCAACTATCCTTAGCATCTTATACGTTTCCCTAACCAGCTCCCTCGCCGCCTGGGCATTGCTCGTGGTCGGTATAGTCGGAATGGTATTTTATGTCGATCTTTCGAAGGTGTTCAAAGAAGGTGTTTATTACCTTGCCATTCTGGGTACAACTGCAGCAATGGCTATCGTTTTTCTGGTTCCTGCAACACGAAACGTAATTGTGAATCCTAATTTCCCCAAAGAATTAAGTCTTCCTGTAAGAGAAAGCTGGGTCGTTGCGTCGTCAACTATCCAAAACTTTCCGCTTCTCGCAACGGGTCCTTCGACATTCCAGACCAACTTCACCCGTTTCAGACCAATGTCTCTAAACGCTACTGAATTCTGGAACGTAAGATTTGATATCCCCTTTAACGAGATATTCAATATCATCGCTACAGTCGGAATACTAGGACTTCTGGCTACTATATTCCTGGTATCAAGATTGATGAGACTTGCCAACCAAACCAAGTTTACCGATAGCCAGGAAGGTCTTACCGAGGTTCTGAGCCTTTCGCTCGTAGCCTTGTTGTCCTCCTTCTTATTCACATATGCGACCGTAGCATCAACTTTCATGTTGGTCACGCTTGTAGCATTATTGGTAGCCGCTCACACATACATTGATGAGCACAGCAAAGTCGCACAAATCAGCTCAGTGGGTGCGAAAGATATCCAAGCGGTCGCTTCATTGGGTGACAGCTCTGCGATAAATAAAGAGTATTCCAAGTACATTTTTGGAACGGTCATTATTCTTGCAGTCATCTATGGAGGCTATCTCTGGGGTAAAAATTATATGGCAGAGTTCTATATGAGAAGGGCCGTCATCGCTTTACTCAATAATGACGGAGCAAAAGTCTATGAGAATCAAAGATTGGCAATTACAACCAATCCTACGAGAGACTCATACTACAATTCCTTTGCACAAACCGACCTCGCCTTGGCAAATAACCTAGCCGGAAAAGAAAACCTTACGGATGCAGAAAAGCAGACAATACAAAGTTTGATTTCCGAAGCTATTATCACAACCAGAGTTACAACAGAGGCTATAAATCCCCTGAGCGCGTCTAACTGGGAAACCAGAGCGTTGATATATAGAAGCATTCTAAATGTTGCGGATAACGCTTCTGAGTGGGCAGTATCAGCATACAACACTGCTATACAGCTTGACCCCACTAACCCGAGGCTAAGATTAGACCTGGGAGGAATGTATTACGCACAAAAGGATTACCTATCCGCAGCTAACCAGTTCAGACTAGCCTTCTCACTGAAGCCTGACTACGCAAACGCTTATTACAACTTTGCACAGTCTATGGTCCAGTTGAACGATCTGCAGAGTGCAAAACAAGCATTCGAAATTACAAAGACGCTTGTAGATGCTGACTCGGAAGACGCAAAACTTCTGGATAAAGAGATTGCAGCAGTTGACGAGAAGATCAAAGCAGCGGGCGCAACAGGACAGGTTAAGCCTACGGTAGAACAGATTACGGCTTCACAAAATCAGGGTCCGACACCACAGGAACCTTTGATCAAAGCCGGTGAAGAACAGCAGATAAACGGTCAAAATCTTGACTTAGGAACATTGCCTGAACAAGAATGACAGTAAACGGCTAAGCTTTGAGAACAGGAAACCCCCGCTCGGCGGGGGTTTCTTTTTGTTAGTATTTTTCGAAAATTCCTGGTGGACCGTAGGAGATTCGGTCACGCGTTATCGCCTGCTGGCGATCCGCTCGACCCCGCCTCACTCGCCTTCGCTCGTTGCGGCATTCGAATCTCTCCTTTACATAAAAAAATTTCGCAAGCACCTGCGGCACTTCCGAAATTTCCTGGTGGACCGTAGGAGATTCGAACTCCTGACCTCTTCCATGCCATGGAAGCGCTCTACCAACTAAGCTAACGGCCCTAGTGTAATAAATAATGCTAAAGAATTATATCAGATGCCCCGGGGAGTAAAAGTTTTAACATTTTCACGGCCGAAAACCATTCTTTTGTTTGGAAGATTATCTATCGTGAACAGTTTTACCGGTTTTTCCGCGTTGAACATCGGTCTTTTCGGATTGTCCTCAAGTATCTTTTTAATTTTCCCAATCAGCTGTTCTATCCCCTCCCCCGACACGGCTGATATCCCGATGACATCAATTTTCTCTTTTTTAAAATAGTCAGTAACACTTTTTAGAATATCTTTTACTTCAGTAATATCTATTTTATTTATAATCACTAATTCAGGCTTATCTATTAACCCCTTTCCATAAACTTCCAGCTCTTTTCTTATTTTTCTGTAATTAGAAAGGGCGTTTTCTGCCAAATCTAAACCGCCCCCATCAGAATAGCCTTCCAGCGGATCTATGAGGTGTACGAGCACCCTGGTGCGTTCTACGTGCCTTAAAAACTCGTCCCCTAACCCCCTGCCTTCAGAGGCACCTTCTATCAATCCGGGAATATCGGAAATAATGATATTCTCACCATTTTCCAGCTCCATTACGCCTAAATTCGGTGATAGGGTTGTGAAAGGATAGTTTGCCACTTTAACGTTAGCGTGTGTCAATTTATTTAATAACGTACTTTTTCCGGCGTTAGGTAAACCTATTAGTCCCACATCTGCCACGAGTTTTACCTCGAGCTTGATTTCTTTTTGTTCACCCAAAGTTCCCGGCGTGTATTGAACCGGTGTCTGGTTGGTAGAACTCCGAAACCTGAAATTACCCCTGCCTCCGATACCACCGCGGGCGATAAGAAATTCCTTTCCGTCAGTATCCATATCGGCAACTAAAACTTCGCGGCCATCTTTTAATTCATACACTAAAGTGCCCAGAGGTACCGAAATTCTGTAATCTTCGCCGTCAGCTCCGTACATCTTAAGTTTCCCCCCGTGGCCACCATCCTCTCCCGCGTACATTTCTTTGGCTCTAAAATCCCTAAGAGTAGCCATATTCCTGTTTGCGACAAAATAAACGCTACCTCCGTCGCCCCCGTCGCCCCCATCAGGCCCGCCTTTCGGAGTACCTTTTTCTCTGAAAAAAGAGACTTTTCCGTCTCCGCCATTACCGGCTCTTAATTTTATTTTTACCAGATCTATCATTTTTATCGAACGAAATTAAATGGATCCTGGGCAATCCCATTGTATTTAACAGTAAAGTGAACATGCGGACCTGTCGATCTCCCGGTGTTGCCCATTAAGCCTATAATTTCGCCTCGCGAAACTTGCTGGCCATAGCTTACATCAATACGGCTCATATGGCCATAAACTGTCTCATAACCGCTCCCATGGTCAATTCTCACATGTAACCCCAACCCGAACGGATCCCAACCTGCTCTAATTACAGTTCCTGAAGTACACGCCAATAACGGAGGAGAAGAAATGTTATGGGGCGAGGCAACATCAATTCCATTGTGATACCAGCTGTAGTATTGGGTAACGATTCTAACAGTAGTCGGCCAAACGCAAAAACCCTTATCGGCTGCAGCTGTAGAAGCGTTGCCTGTAGAGGCAGCCCCTGAATATGCGGTGTATACCGGTACAACTTTAGGCACTTTTCCACCCGGAATAACCAGTTCCGTACCCAAAGCCAATGTCGATGTATCCAGTAAATAGTTAAAGTCGGCTATGGCTTGCGAGGGAACATCGTATTTTAAGGCAATTGAGGTGAGGGTATCCCCTCTTTCAACTGTATGAATCAGACCGGCTACGGGAGGAACTGTTATTTCCTGCCCTACCTTAAGAATTGAGTTATCCGAAAGATTATTTACATATTTCAAAGCGTCCGCGGATATCTTGAATTTCTCCCCGACGCTATAAAGCGTATCCCCAGATTCAATTTTGTATACAAAAGCCTCTGTTCTCCTTCTCTCTTCAGGGAGCGTTGTCACGGCCATTTCTCTTTTAGGTATTATATCGGTGGACGTAGCTAGATAATCTGCTTTAACCTGAGGACTGGCAATAAAATCGTAGCTGCTCAACACTTCGCCTATCATAAATACCCCCAGAGATACGGTAACTACGGTTATAAAAGCCAACGGTCTCCCGAGTTTTCCCCTTGACCAGATTAACTTTTTGACGATAAAGGACTTTGCAACGGAAGGAAGTTGGAATAGAAAAAAAAGTGCGGTACCGATTATAAATAGTAGATCTACAAACTTGTCCCACAGATACTCGAGAATAGAGCGGAAAAACTCCGCCCATATATTCACGAACTGTTCAAATTTGTTTCGTCCCTGAGGCCTAAATCCTTCAAAACTGAGCTGAAAAAAACGTTTAGACGCCGGGCGTTTGATGGTAAATACCATGGTTAGTTCTTCCGGGCAGACACTCTAACGATTTTACCAATACCCCAGTATAACGGCAAATCATCGTTTTAGGTGGCTTTCGGAAACTAGGCTCCCGTGTGAAGGGTATCAAGAAAATCCTTGTTGGTTTTTGTCTTCTTGAGCCTGTCTATGACCAAATCTGTGGCATCTCTTTCGTCTAAAAGGTCAACCATTCTTCTCAGTCTATAAACCTTCTCCAACGTAGGGGCATCAAATAATTGCTCCTCGTGTCTTGTACCGCTTGATTTTATGTCTATTGCCGGAAAGATACGCCTTTCTGACAAGCTTCTGTCTAGTCGCAACTCCATGTTGCCCGTACCCTTAAACTCTTCGAAAATAACATCGTCCATTCTGGAACCTGTCTCGACCAAAGCCGTGGCAATAATAGTCAGACTACCTTTTTCTTCGAAGTTTCTTGCAGCACCGAAAAAGTGCTTTGCAGGATACAAAGCTGCGGGATCAAAACCGCCTGTCAAGGTTCTACCTGAAGGAGGCGCTACCATATTGTATGCACGGGCAAGCCTGGTAATTGAGTCCATCAAAATAACAACGTCTTTTCCTCTTTCAGCCAATCTTTTCGCCCTTTCGAGGCACAGCTCTGAAACCCTTGTCTGCTCTTCGGCCCTCTCATCAAAATTACTTGCGTATACTTCACCCTTAACGTTGCGGCTAAAGTGCGTAACTTCTTCCGGGCGTTCTCCTATGAGAGCTACCATCAATATGGTTTCAGGATGGTTAGTAGTTATACCGTTCGCAATATCCATAAGCAAAAATGTCTTACCTGCCTTAGGAGGAGCAACAAGCATAGCTCTTTGTCCTTTGCCTATAGGTGCTATCAAGTCTATTAATCTTGTAGCGATAACATCTTTAGTCGTTTCGAGCTTCATCCAGTCTTTCGGGAAAATAGGTGTTAGCTCGGTGAAATGGGGTCTTTTTCGGGCACTTTCGGGCTCTATCCCTTCTACCGACTCTATTCTTAACAATGAGAGGTATCTCTCCCCTTCTTTGGGAGGCCGCGCATAACCTTTTATCATGTCGCCTTTTCTTAAATTGAATCTTTTTATTTGTGAGTGGCTAATATAAACATCGCGGGGAAGATCCGATTCGGATCTTTCTTTCTGCCTTATGACGCCGTAATCGTTCAGTATCTCCAACATACCTTCTATGCCAACCGAGTCTCCGTTAGAACCGGTTTCCTCCGTGGAAACATTGGGCTTGTGCTGGTAAGAGTATAAAGGAGCTGCCACTACCGGAGTTTCCTTTACAACCTCCTGTTCAACAACAGGAGAAACACTCCCCTTATCTTCAGTCTTAGGAGCTATTTTCTTCTTAACAGCGGAAGTGTCAGAAAGTTGAGCACTATTATTAATCAAATTACTATCTTTACTTGTATCTACAGGTTTTCTATTCGGCATATTTAATTGTTTAAAAGTGAAATTTATACATCAATCTATTTAAGGCACTTGCCTAAAGCCGGGAGATAGCCACTGCCCCTTGCTACCTCCCGACTCTAAGCCTCATCTGAATCACAGAGAATCGATAAGTTCGGCCTTCACGACGAGTCTTTTGTCGTATGTCGATTTACCTGGAAGCCACACTCCACCACATGTAATCAATGTCAGCTCTGACTTGCCATCAGTATCTTCCAACACCTTTAGCCTATCGGGGTCATTGATGTCAACTAGTAGAGAATCGACAATCTGGTAAGCGTACTGTCTGCCCAGGCTGTCTTCTAAAAGAACTGTATCACCTACCGTAGCGTTTTTCAACTGCCAAAAAGCAGCGGGTCTTCCGAAATTGTCATCAAAATGTGCGTTGATTATTACATTGCCGTCTTCCCCAGGTTTAGCTCCTTTTTTGTACCACCCCGCTTCGTTCCATTTCTTAGGCGTGTCTAGTGTACCGTCAGTTTGTAACCCCACTTCAATAATATCGGCGCTAATATTTCTTTCTGTTATAAAAATGTGTGTGGGTGGCATTAAAATAGGTTCGGCAACAGGCTCAAAAACAGACACCTGCTCCTGGACGGACTGTTCTACAGGGGATTCTTTTTTCCTAAAAAAATCGGGCAATATACCCAGGGTATAAGCGTAATAACCGGCACCGCCTAATATAACCAGGAGTATTATGAAAAATATGAACTTTTTCGCACGGTTAGGTGATTCCATAATGTGATTATGAAGGAAATTTTAGGCAAGGAACAGAATGGTCGAGTAAGTAACCCAAACCCAACCATTCTGCCCCCTGCCCAAAGGCAAAGGGCAAACGGGGCCTTCATACGGACGGATGTCCGCAGAAGGTTATCTTTTCTTTCTCAGTAAAGCACCGACTAACAAAGATCCGATTCCTGCTATACCGGTTACCGATACAGCTCCGGTTTCAGGTAATTCTGTGGGTTCACCTTCACCGTAACATACAGTAGCGGTGTCGGATCCCTCAAATTCACCATCCCAATAGACCTTAGCTTTGTTAACAATACATTTGTCAAAAGCTTCGTCTCTATCAAACTCGTCTGAGTCTATCTCAGCCTCTATGATAAAGGTTTTGGTCTCACCGGGCTCAAAATCGTCCCAGTATTCAGTTAAGCCTGAGCCACCTACTCTATCCATTTCATCGGGTAGAGAGTCACTCATCTTCATATCGTCGAAATCTATGTCGGCATCCTCGTCAGAAAGGTTTTTGATCTTTATTCTAAACTCTACGACATCGTCTTCCTCGACGTCAGTAACTTTAGATTCCCAATCATCGTCGCCTTCTATTCTGACTTCCTTCTCTATGCTAAACCTCTTGTTTATTATGCAGGTTTCGCCTCCGCCGTAAGTTGACTCGCAGTCAGCAAGGGCCTTGTCACTTGACAAAAGGAACAAGCCGGCTACGACAGTTACCAAAGCTATTAACTTGTAACCTTTTTCTTTCATATATATCAAATAACAAAACCCATACCCACCTTACTACATGCTAAGTTAAATATGGCAGTTTTTGTTGATTTGGCAGGAAAATAAGTACTCTTGGATTGGCCACACAGGTCAATCATATCGATATTCTAACCTAATCCGGCACTTTTGTCAACACTATGGGGTTGTCTTGGCGGGGGCTGTTTGGGGTCACTTTTCAAGCCCGTCCGGGTACTTTTTGAACCAGCTTACAAGGTTATTAATGCCCGTCTCAAGAGACGTGGAAGGGTTCCAGTCAAGAGAGGCGGCCGCCTTGTCGAAATTGGCGTAAACCTCTGCATACTCCCCCATGCGGATCTCTCCCGGGTTGCGATCGAACTTATTTCCTACGGTTTTTTCTACCTGATCGACTATTTCATAAACTGTGTAACCTTTACCCGTGCCAAGGTTGAAAATTTCGTTCGCCCCACCCTTTTCAAGATACATTACAGCTTTAAAATGAGCGTCCACCAAATCCACGACATCTACATAGTCCCTCACCGGGGTACCGTCACGTGTATTAAAATTATCGGCGCAAGTTACCATAAAAGGTGAAAGGCCTAAAGCGCCCCTAACAGCACTCTGTACGAGGTGTACAGAGGGCAAAGAGCTGTACCCTACATCACAATCAGGATCAGAGCCAAAAACATTAAAGTAACGAAAAATTACGTAATGTAGCCCGAACAACTCCGAATACCATTTAATGGCCTTTTCCACCATAAGTTTTGATTCTCCGTAAGGATTGGTGGGATTCTGCGGGTGTTTCTCGTCTATGGGCAGGTATTGGGAATTACCGTAAGTAGCGCAGGTCGAGGAAAATATTATGTTTTCTATTCCGGTTTCTTTTATGGCCTCCAAAAGGTTAACGGATCCCATTAGGTTGTTCAAAAAATACTTTTGGGGGTCCCGCATAGACTCGCTGACAGACAATACCCCCGCAAAGTGTAAGACAGTAGAAATGTTCTTCATACTTTCCGCCGTTAAAGCCTTTTTCACCCTCTCTGCGTCTCTCAAGTCGACCTCGATTACGCAAATATCCCCGTATTTCTTCAAATTCTCCAGAGCTTGTCTGCGCCCGGTTGTAAAATTATCCAGGACATGAACTTTGTAATTTTCCTGTAGCAACCTTTTAACGGCATGACTTCCGATGTACCCCCCTCCCCCCGTGATTAAAATCTCACTCATCGGTGTCCCCCTTGTCATCAATAATTTTTTCTTTGTACTTAAAAATGAAAATTGCGGTAGGAATTAAAATTAACAAACCCAGATATTCCAGAAGCTCGGGTAAAAAGATAAATTTTATACCCGAAGCGTCACTTTTTCCCTCAAACACCCAACCGTTTGCCCAATTATTAACCGTGACATGTTTTGCATTGCAGGGTTTTAAACCGCAAAAAGCAGCCCACCCCTTCTCATAAGCTTCGTTCAAAACGACTAACTGTTTACCGGCCACGGGCAATACCTCAGTGTGGAAACTACGCAGGTAATTATAAGGCACCGGTGAAAGACGAACCGACTCCAGCTGATTCTCGGTGTAGTCGGTACCGAAAACGAGGTTGGAAAAATTTACTGTATAACCCATTTCCCCACCCATTGGAGGTATCAGGTAGTAATAGCTGGTCATTGACTGATTTTTTGGTAGCTCTACGTACAAATCACATCTCTTGGAAAATTCGTTTGTCAGGCACATGCGCAAAGGCGCCCCCGCAATATTGCTTGCTCTCACCTCTAAAAGATATCCGGTACTCTGAGGTAAATACGGAAACGGAAAGGAATCACATACCGCGTTTTCCACCGAGGAGTAGGTTAAAACCCCCGGAACTCCGGAAATATCGGGAACTTCGTCTTGATTTTGTATCAAATTACAGTATCTGTGGTAATGATCCATATCAACAGCTTTTCCACCGAAGGACATATTTTTGTCTACTTTATAAGGTTCTGACACAAATGGGGTGAGAACATTACTTTCATCGATAGTTACTTCCGAAGTAATAACGCTTTCTACCGAATATATTTTGACGTTTCTAAAAGTGGTTGCCACAGGGACATTACTTCCCAAAGCATTTGAATTGAATCTCAGAAAGTAATCACTAATGTCTCCTTTGATAGTGAACATATGAACACCGTCTCTGTAATAGTTCTCGCACAATCCGGACTTGTTGCTAAAAACACAAATGGAATACGGACTATCGGGTGTAATATCGGCCTTTATAACATACGGGTTTGAAGCACCGGCCTCTATATCGTTTTCCAAAACCGACACTAGGGGAAGTGTTAAACAAGCTTTTAATCCGCTACCTGTTAAAGTAAATCCGTCCTCCAACCTTTTAATTTCATACGAACTCATACCGTGAAGGTCGCTGCAGGGTTCCAGCTCCCCGGTGTACCCCATAACAGGGACGTCCCCATCTTTCAAAGTGAAAATGCTTATACTATTTGGGGCACCGATATTGTAGTAAAAACTGATTTCTTTTTTTCCGTATTCAAGGGGATTAAAAAACATCCCCCGCGCGTCGTTGTTGACTAAAATGGCAACCGCAGACCCACTTTTTATCCCTTCAAACTCTGACCTCATCAATTCTTCACTCGAAGATATTTGTTTAGTGGAAAAAACCAAACCTTGGTCTCCAGGCAACCTCTCAAGTACCGCGGTCAGAGGGACGCGGGCCGATTTCTCCCCGCTCTCATCTTTACCCGAAAGTATGGCATTTCCACTAATAAACTTCGGGTTTAGAAAAATAAACTCTCCTTGATCCTGCACGTATTCCTCTTTCACGGTTTCGTCTGTGTTAGTTATACCGATGTAGGGAAAACTCTCTTCTTCCGCGCTTATATAGGGTTTATAGAAAGAATAAACGGTATCAAAAGGTTCTTTATATACCACATCTCCGACCGGATAAAAAGTATCAAAGGTTTCAACCTTAGCTTGTGGTTGCGACGGTGTATATTCGTAAACAGAAAGTCCCTGTCCGAAATCACGTGAAAGAGAGATTCCTTGTGTCTCGGCAAACAATTTCTTAAGCTCGGGGTAAAACAGCTGTTTGCTGTCTGCTGCCGGTGTTATCACCGATTCGTCCAGAAGAAGCCATTTTATTTTATACTTGGCCAAAACATCCGCCAAAAGCTCGGGGTCCCGCGAATACGCCGCATACGACATTTCTCTATAGTACTGTTCGTTCAATAAGTTCCACCTGTCAAACTCACGGTTCATCAAAGGCTGCTTAATCCCGAACCACAAAAACCCGGCTCCCTGGTAACCCAAACGCGTTGCGGGATTCCAATCGTAATAAACCCAGCCCCAAAAACTGTGAACGGGAAAATCAGCTACTCTTCCGTAGCTATCCTGCCCGTCAAAGTACTTAAACATCTCGAAATATCTCTCGGGAATATCCACCCGCATTGAAGGGCTAATGAGTTTACCGGAAAAAACCGGCCACATATAGCAAATTAGAAGAGTTGTTACAACAACTAAAATAAAGCCCCTTACAAACTTCGGAAGTAATATTCTCCGTGTTATTTTGTGAAAAAGGCTTGCATACCAGCTTAGCGCGTAACCAAAAAATACGCTGTAAGCAAACATTAGTCCTATTGAAAACTTGGTGAAAGGAAATCGAAAGGCCTCTTTAAACAATGGGATGGTGTTCTGCATAAGTACGAAAAGACCTCCAAATGGAGGATTAACATTGAAAAGAAAAAATATGCCGATGCCGAAAAACGCAAACACACCATAACCAAATTTTTCCCTCCTGACAACTGAAACTATTACTCCTATGCAGGAGAAAATAAACAATCCGTAACCCAGTATAAGGACGCCGGGGCTGTTGAGATGCAAAACCCACTCACCCAGAAGCTCGCCGTATCGTGCATTTCCCGTGTGCTCTCCCCAGCTGAACAAGAAACTTCTTAAAATAGTGACATCCTGTGTACCTCCGTATTTTTTATTTGCCAAAAAAGCCTCGTTAGAGAATAACCCGTGAATCTTGGACATATTCACTTCTCCGCCGTGGCTCAAAGCAAAATAAAAATTCGGCAACAGCCAGAAAAAGTTAATTACAATTGTGGAGAGGAATATTATAAGCGTCCTTTTTATATACTCCGGACGCCAAGATAGCTTTTGCGAAAGATCGGTTAGCAATATAAGTAGGAAATAAGCAAAGAAGTATATGAAAAATGCATAAAACAGTGTGCTCGTATGTGCCTGCGAGGAACCAAAGAGGGTGAAAAGGAAAAAGATTACCAAATATTTGCGTTTTCCCGTTTGGTAGAACAAAGAAGAAGACCACATATACCAGCCTAAAAGTCCAAAATGAGTCAAAAACATCTCCAGAGGAACATAATAATGCTGCAACGTCCCGAGATTTAAAAGATAAAAAAGTGCTCCAACAAAAGATCCGAGTAATTTGGACGGTTGTTCGAATCTTCGTAGCAGAACATCCCTGAGAAAAAAGTAAACACCGAAAGAACCGAGGAAAAGTGTCAGAAACGCGTATGCGTAACGGACAAACTTTAGCCCAAATAAAAGATTAATCAGGGTGTATAGAACCATTCTCGGGATTTCCGAAGCGTGAGACTGCGACGCCACGGCCCCCAATCCTTGATGTTCCTGCCACACACCACCTACAATGCGTTGCCAGTATAAAGACAGGTTGAATTCAGGATGGAGGGTGTCCCATCCGGTTAAAAAAGTGCCCGGGGTGTAGTTTTTGATACAAATTATGAGAATTATTAGAAAAAGTAGTGTGGGATAAAAACCTATCTTACGTAGATTTTTAGGGGTCTTATCAAATATTGGTAATTTTGGAGCACCAAGATGCACCTTTTAAGTATAGGTTTTATGTGGGGTTTGGGCAATTGGCGTCTGTGTTTTAACCGGGCGCTCGGACAAAAAAAACGGTACCAAGAGTGGATAAATCCAACTTCTCGATACCGTTAACAACAGTCTAGCGGGTGATAATAGGTAAAAATACCTGATATACACCATTACTGACAGTTGCAAACCAGGTCTGTGGGTTTTGATCCCCGTGCCAGGCACTAACATAAACTGTTCTGCCCGGAAGCGGACTCACGTTTTCCACATGGACCACGACCTCAACAACT